>CAINDA010000023.1 GCA_903847205.1 uncultured Bacteroidota bacterium | reverse complement strand
TAAACTTTTTGGTAAATAAACTTCTAAAATAGCAAGCTAATAACAAACATATATTTTCAATAAAAAATTTGAGTCCTTGTTTCCAAAGGTTCATCACACGTTTAAAATTCATTGAAGCAGCTGACAACATCACATTCATTTTGCCCTTGCAGGTGTTATTTCACCTGCAAATGCGTAGGCATAATACCCACAATCTGCGCCTTCGTTATTATAATTGATTGATATCCGAATCCTGAATCCGAAGAAAATTGGATTCAGGATTTTTATTTTCGCCCTTGTTGGTGTTAATGATTAACAATGGAGATGCTATTTTGCCTTTGTTGGTGTTAATGATCAGCTGAAGAGTTGCCATTGCAGGTGTTATTTCACCTGCAAAAGCGTAGGCATAATATCAACATTTGTAAGCTATGGTTTCAATAAGAAAAACTTCTGATGTTTATTTTTTCACAGCCACCAATCTTAAATGGATAAAGCTATTGGAGGATGACGAACACAAAAATATTATTATAAATAGTCTTCAGTTTTTGAGTGCTAATAAGCGGGTAAAAGTATTGGCTTTTGTAATTATGCCAAATCATATTCATTTAATTTGGCAAGTATTGGCACCTCATAAAAATGCAGATGTTCAAAGAGATTTTTTAAAATATACTGCACAGCAGATAAAATTCAATTTAATAAAAAAAGATTCCGTACTGCTTGATGATATTGTTGTAAATGCAAAAGACCGGAGATATCAATTATGGGAAAGAAATCCTCACTGGTTTGAACTTGACAATACGAAAACACTTTTGCAGAAACTGAATTACATACATAATAATCCGTTGCATGAAAAGTGGCTATTGGCATCTTGTGCGGAAGACTATTTATATTCAAGCGCACAATTTTATAAATTAGAAAATCATAATTTTGATTTTTTAGTGCATTATATAGATGTGATGTAAATGGTTTTGGGATTGCAGGTGAAATAACACCTGCAATGGCGGCGCTGCAGGAACACCAACAAGGGCGGGAATATGAATATTACAAAAGTGGAAATGAGGGGTGGACAGGCTACAAGTGCATTTGGACCATTTGCAAACAATGCTCCTAAAATAGAAATCCAATTAGAAAGTGGTGTAGAATTTTGGGTTAACAGTTCAACAACAGATTTTACACAATATTTAGTAAGACCACGAATTCATTAAACAATGAACTATTCAGAAGCAAAAAAGGAATTAAAAAAAGAGTTTGAAAGCTTTTTAAAATCGTTAGGTTACAAGTCAAAAAGTGACCCACAGGGTTGTTCGTTTTCCAAAGAAAATGAATCTCAATTATTAAGTATAAGCTATGGAGTTGCTGACTATATTGATGAATTCAATACGGGTTGTGTTATTGGAATCAATATAATACCTATTGAAAAAATTCAAAAACATATTTTACATGAAGATGTTGGTTTTGCTATTGGCTCCGGAACATCAAATTACTTCAACGAATTAAACTATCGTTACAAAATTAAAACCAAATATGACATTAAAGAATGGGGCAAAATCATAAGAAAATTTTATGAAGAATATGCGGTTCCATTTTTTGAAAAGTATAATTCAGTAGATGCAATTGATAAATTACTAAATGATAACCCAACAGAGAAAGTAATTTACCTTGATGATTTAGGTTCAAGAATAATCAAAGGCTTAGTAGTTGCTAAACTAAACGATAATCTGAAGTACGATGAACTACGAGATTATTATAAAAACGAAGTAGAAACCAAATTCCAGGGTTATTTTATGTATGCCAAGTGTATGAAGGTAATTGAGTTTTTAGATAATCATAGTTTAGAAGAATTAAATAAAATTACGAATGATTAAATCATTGCCAGTTGTATAATATTGGGTAAATAGTTCCACTACTGATTTTTCGCGATATATAACAAGACCAAGAATCAAATAATCAATGAATTATAGTGAAGTAAAAAAAGAACTAAAAAGGGAGTTTGAAAGCTTTTTAAAGCCGTTGGGGTATAAAAGCAAATATGGTAATCAAGGATGCGATTTTTTTGTATCAGAGTCAATAGGTTATAGAAAAATTGGGTTTGGAATTGCCAAATATGAACCTGTTTTTTATACAGGCATTTACGCTTATGTTGGCGTAGATGCAATTGATAAAGTTTTATGCTACATTTTAGAAATGGATTATATAAAATCTATTGGCGGAGGTGGGACTATTTCTACTTCAACGAGAATATATTTTAATGATATAAATTATCAGTATAAAATTCAAACTGAAATAGATATTAGAGATTGGTTTATGATTTTTAAAAAGTTCTATAATGATCACCTCACTGCATTTTTTGTAAAATACAACACAATTGATTCGATTGATAAATTACTGAATGAACATCCAACAGAGAAAGTCGTTTATTGTGATGATTTAGGGTGGCGTATTATAAAAGGTTTAATAACCGCAAAACTGAACCGCAATCCAAAATACTATGAGTTAAGAGATTATTACAAGAATGAAGTGGAGACAAAATTTCAAGGATATTTTATGTATGAAAAGTGTATGAAGGTCATTGAGTTTTTAGACAGTCATAGTACAGAAGAATTAAATAAAATGGCAGAATCGATATAAAAATCAGAGACAATAAATAATAAAAACAATCAAGAATAAACCAAAGGATAAGTAATTATACCAGTTAAATAACTAATCAAATGATAAAGAAAACAGGTGAAATCAATTCGATTACCTTTACTTTACTAGGAGAACCAATTATAAAAACAATTGTTGAAAAACAAAACAATGGTTCATTCTCCAACCAAACGCTTCCTTTAGAATTCAAATATAATTGCAGCTGGTTTGCTTCATTTAATTGCAAGAAGTGTTCGAAAAATGTAGGATTTGGTGAAAATAAATATCAGAACTTCACTAGAACGGGATCTGTTTTTAGCAGAATATTTGATGAGAAATTTCTGTATATATTGGAGGTATTGTTTCCAAAAACAAAAGTATATCAGACTAGCAAAAGCCCTTATAAGTTCTTAACGAGCAAGTCCTTTTCAATAATTGATGCTGATATTTTTTCAATACCTATTTTAACATTTATTTATTTCAATTGCCCTCATTGTAATTCAGAGTATTTAACAAGGTTTAGACAAGGGTTTCCATATGAACCGGATGCCGCCAGACCTGCTGGTATAATTGGAACAATATTTATCGATGAGATAATTCAAATAGAAGTTGAAGGAGAAAAAAAAATTGGTGATTTAGTAGAAAAATTAAAAATAAAAATTGTCTAGCGCCCCCCGTTGGAAAAATGTTTGGAGTAAAGAAAAATATTTAAAACGAATAACCAAAATCAATAGCTAAACTGTAGTGTTCGCCCTTGTTGGTGTTAATTATTAACAATGGAGATGCTATTGATTGCAAAACCAATTCTATGTTTTTCGCTTTGTTGGTGTTAATGTCAGCACAGCAGTTGCCTTTGCAGGTGTTATTTCACCTGCAAAAGCGTAGGCATATTATCTACATTTGTAAGTTATGGTTTCGCCCTTTTCGCCCTTGTTGGTGTTAATGAATTAGCAGAGGAATTGCCATTGCATGTGTTATTTTTTCGCCCTTTGGCCATTGCTGGATGTGATGTAAATGGCTGTGGGATTGCAGGTGAAATAACACCTGCAACGGCTGCGCTCCTGAAACACCAACAGGGGCGGGAACAGTATAAACACTTCGTGAAATAACTTCCACTCTCCCAATCAAAAGTTTTCTATTTCCTATTATCTGAGTGTATTATGAAATGGGGAATTAGAAATAAAATATGGACAATTGAGGTACCTAATGTTCATAAAAATATATTTACCCGGAATTAAAAACTTCATAAATTACAGTAAATTTGCTTGAAGCCCTTCTATCATCGTTACCAATTTTTACACTTCAAATTGGTATTTGATTAGCAAATAATGATGAGATAAAACCATAAAAAAGGTTTCACTTTTTAATTTGTATTTCTTTATGGGAACCCCTTTGCCGATTGTTCGATTTAGGTTTCTCGGTGAGTTCAGGTGAACCTGAACGGTATGTGCAGGTTATCATTCAAAAACTTAAATAGCATTCCGGCAAAAAAAAGGATTTAAAGATTTTTTCTTCGACATTTATTTAAAAGGATTTTAGCGGTTAGAAATATTCCTGAATTCATACATTTCCTCTAAAATTAAATGACCCGAAAAAAAAATGTTTGTATTTATTCCGTACTTTAACAGCTGAATTGGCTGTGAATAAGCAGCTCTCAGAGAATACGCATCAATTTTTTTACAACACTTAAATAAGAAACATGAAAAAAATATTTTTTTCATTAAATATATTTTCATTATTCCTGATCATTGCATCATCCTATGCGCAGGCTCCTCCCGAGGGTATAAACTATCAGGCTATCGCCAGAAGCAATGCAGGGCAGGTAATTGCAGGCAGACATATAATGGTTCGCTTCAGCATAAGAGATTCGCTGATAAATGGGCCGGTAATTTTTCAGGAGCAGCATACAGATACCACCAACAAATACGGCTTATTTACACTAAAAATAGGCATGGGATCAAACCAGACAGGAATTCCTTTCTCTGCCATCCCCTGGGGATCCGGCAATAAATATTTAGAAGTTGCAATTGATACAGGCAGCGGCAATAATTATGTTATACTCGGTACAAGTCAAATGATGAGTGTGCCTTATGCCCTCTATGCAAAAACATCGGGTACGGCATTAACAGGGCTTCCGGGAAGCACAGGTTTAACAGGAGCAACCGGGGCTGCAGGCACGATAGGGATCACCGGCCAGATAGGAGCTGCCGGAAGCAATGGTTTTACTGGCAGCACAGGAGATACCGGCTCTCCAGGAATAACCGGCAGCACAGGAGATACGGGAAATACAGGCAGTATTGGAACAACCGGGCCTTCAGGATTAACCGGATCAACCGGCTCCTCAGGTTCTACCGGTTCAGTCGGAACAACAGGAACAACCGGCTCAACAGGAACAACCGGCTCAACAGGTTCAATTGGAATAACAGGATCAACAGGCGCAACAGGGTCAACAGGGTCAACAGGTGCAATTGGCGCAACAGGAGCAGCAGGTATAACCGGCTCAACAGGTTCACAAGGAATAACAGGAACTACGGGTTCAACAGGTACAATTGGAGCATCCGGTATAACTGGCAGCACCGGCTCAACTGGTGATACCGGTTCTACAGGAGCAATTGGTACAACAGGGGCAACGGGAGCAACAGGAGCAACAAACGGCTGGCTTCTGATTGGTAATGGAGGAACTGCACCATCAACAAGTGCAATCGGAGTTACTGCCAATAATAACTTTATTGGTACAACTGATACTAAAGATTTTGTTCTCGCTTCTAATAATCTTGAACGGATGCGGGTGGGTTCAGGAGGCTTTGTGGGTATTGGAACAAATTCTCCTCAAAACCTTTTAACCATTGGGCCTAATCCTTCAACCCAATTTAATGCGAATGAACTATTGCAATTAGCAAAAACCGGAGATGCATATTTGGTAGTAAGAGATGGTATTGCCACCTACCTTTTCGGGAGTACTGCAGGTCTGCCATTTGTAGGCACCCAATCAAACCACGATATTACAATCCGGACTTATAATACTGAAAAAGTTAGAGTAACCACCGCCGGTAAGGTGGGTATCGGCACAGCAATTCCAACTGCTGTATTGAGCGTAAACGGTACCGCAGATAAATTGGGTGGAGGTACTTGGGCCGTGTTTTCAGATGAAAGATTAAAACAAAATATAATACCGTTTAACGACGGCCTTGCAAAATTACTGCAGATTAATCCTGTTACTTTTCAGTACAACGGCAAGGCTGGAATCAATAGCAAAGAAACTTATGTAGGCATAGTTGCACAGCAAATACAAAAGGTGCTGCCTTACACAATTAAAGAAGTGAAAATGCGGATGGATCCCAAAGACAGCCTGTCAACTGAAAATATATTGGAATTTGATCCCAATGCTATTACTTATATTTTAATTAATTCTATTAAAGAATTGAATGAGCAGAACCAAAAACAGCGTGAAATAATCAAAGACTTAAAAACAAAAATGGATGCATCCTCTTCTTCTTCAAATGCAGAAAGCACAAAAAATGATATTGAAAAATTGAAAGCCGAGAATGCGGTGCAGCAAAAACAAATAGATTTGCTGATGAAGAAATTAGAGGAACTGAATAAAAAATAATATCAGACTTCCAGGCCACTCTTGTTTGTTGGGTTTTAGCGATTAAATATATTCGTGAATTTATACATTTCCTCTGAAATTCAGGTGACCCAAAAAATTGTTTAAATTTATTTCGTACTTTAACGGCTGAATTGGCTGTGAATAAGCAGCTCTCAGATAAGGGGCATCAATTTTTTACAACATCTAGATAAGAATCATGAAAAAAATATTTTTTTCATTAAATATATTTTCATTATTCCTGATCATTGCATCATCCTTTGCACAGGCGCCTCCCGAAGGCATAAATTATCAGGCTGTTGCTAGAAACAATGCGGGGCAGGCGCTTGCGGGAAGGCATATAATGGTCCGCTTCAGCATAAGAGATTCGCTGATAAATGGGCCGGTAATTTTCCAGGAACAACATACAGATACTACCAATAAATACGGCTTATTTACCCTGAAAATCGGCATGGGTTCAAGCCAGACTGGTATTCCATTCTTAGCAATCCCCTGGGGAGCCGGCAATAAATATCTGGAAGTTGCAATTGATACAGGCAATGGCAGTACTTATATAATTATTGGTACAACCCAAATGATGAGTGTGCCGTATGCCTTATATGCAAAAACAGCGGGTACGTCATTGACAGGTTCTCCTGGCAGCACCGGCTTAATAGGGACAACAGGAGCAACAGGTACAACTGGCGTAACAGGAGCTGCCGGAAGCAATGGTTCAACGGGCAGCACAGGAGCTGCTGGTTCCATTGGAATAACAGGGCTTTTAGGAGTAACAGGAAGTACCGGTCTGGCCGGAAATATTGGTACAACAGGTACAACGGGCGCAATGGGTTCTTCAGGCGCTGCTGGTGTAATGGGGGAAACAGGTTCTACAGGATCAATTGGATTTACCGGATCTACTGGTGCAGCTGGTGCAATAGGATCAACTGGATTTACGGGCTTCACTGGTTCCATGGGCTTTACAGGGGCAACAGGTTCAACAGGAAGTACTGGAAATATTGGAATAACCGGCGCAACAGGTTCGTTTGGATTTACAGGTGCAACCGGCGCCGATTTAGGAACTCACTGGACATTGACTGGTAATGCAGGGATTACCGGTCCGGTTCCCCCAACATTTTACGGCAGCCAAATAATTGGTGCTTTAGAAAACTGGATGGGTACCACTGATTCGAAAGATCTGGTTTTCGGCACAAATAATATTGAACGAATGAGAATGAAACAAACTTCTGGATATTTTGGGATTGGAACTGCAAATCCTTTAAGCAGATTACAATTGAACTATAATGCTGCTGCGGATTCTGTTACCCCGGGTTTAGCTGCCTACGGATCAATTCATCTCGTCCCGAACACTAACGTTGATGGGAATATGATGGGGATAAGTTTTGGCACCCCTGATCACTTCCTATCAAGTTACCGCACTACTGTTCAGGCTGGAATATATGTACAAGGATCTGGAAATTATGGAACTAAAATGTATTTTGCTACTACTAATAATTTCAATACAGTTGGCGCTGTCACACGCATGACTATTGACCATATTGGTAATATTGGCATCGGCACAACATCACCAGCTGCAGACGCGAGACTTGCTATTAAAGACGGACATCTGCAAAGCCAGCAGACGACGCCGCCTGTCGCTGTCGCTGCAAATTCTACTTACACTTTATCAAATGCTACTGATGTGGCCGGAAATATTACTATAACACCAACTGCCACAGGTGTTGCCGGCAATGTTGTAATTACTTTTAATAAAAGTTACTTCGTTCCGCCAATAGTAGTTCTTACACCTGCAAATTTGCTTGCTGCTAACAATATAACAAATGTATATGTATCGAGTACAGTCAGCACTTTTACTGTTTGGTTTAGCACTGCCATAAGCACGTTTACCTATAAATATAATTACCAAATAATAGAAACGCAGTAAATTATTCTGGCTTTTATTGAGCACGTTTATAAAGCTATTATTACTGCCTATTCAGGTTTAATAATGTTGACCTCAAAATGATGAAAAAACTATATTTTCTAATAAGTACTTTAACACTGATGCTGTTCAATTTACTTTCCTTTGCCCAGTTCGCACCTCCCGAAGGCATCAATTATCAGGCTGTTGCCAGGAATAATTCCGGCCAGGTACTTGCGAACAAGCGCATAAAAGTGCAGCTTAATATAAAAAATTCTGGCGGCATTTCTCTTTTTCAAGAGGAGCATCTTGACACCACCAATATATACGGTTTGTTTACTCTTAAAATTGGCATGGGTATTAATCAGACGAGCTCCTTCGCCAATATTCAATGGGCATTCGGGGATAAATTTTTAGAAGTAAAAATAGATACTGCAGGAGGGAGTAATTATATTTCTATAGGAACTTCACAAATGATGAGTGTGCCTTATGCATTATATGCAAAAACCTCCGGTGTTGCGCTGATAGGAGCGGCAGGTGTTACAGGAGCAACCGGTGTAACCGGAGTAACGGGTGTAACCGGGGCTTCAGGAATAACTGGTGCAGCTGGAACAACAGGTCTTACAGGTGCAACAGGTGCCGATGGTGCTTTAAATGCATGGTCGCTCTTAGGCAATGCAGGTACAAATTTATCAACAAATTTTATTGGAACAACAGATCCTCAGGATTTGGTTTTTAAAACCAGCGGGATGGAAAAAATGAGAGTGCAGGCAGGCGGTAATGTCGGTATTGGAACAGCTGCCCCTCATTCAATATTTGAAGTAGTTGACACATCTGTAATTCTTTTGTCAGGAATTGCAGGAACGGAATATAATAATAATCCATTTGCAGATTCACATATTTGGCTGAGAAAAGCAAGGGGAACAGAAAGCGCACCAGCAGCTATTCATGCGGGTGATGAAATCGGAAGTCTCAAATTCAGAGGATATGGCACAGGTTTTAATACAAATGATCAGACAGAAATTGTGGCGGCTGCATCCGAAACGTTCACCGGCACTGCTAATGGATCCTATTTAAAATTCATGACAACTCCTAATACATTTCAAAATGGTTCAGAAAGAATGCGTATTGACCAAAACGGCATGGTTGGTATCGGAACAATAACTCCTGCCTCTATGCTTGATATCCAAACTTCCAATACCGATATTGCTAATATTAACATTGCAAATGCAAATGCCGCAACAGATCATGTGGGTATTGATTTAACTAAAAACAGCTTACACAGCCACTTTGCCATTTTCGGCAACGATGCAGGAAATGCCGCGGGGTTATATGCTAATACTATTTCGGCTCCTAACCAGGTTTTAGGCTGGGCATGGGATGCGGCTAGTGCTTTTTTTCCAAATGGCAATGTCGGCATTGGTACTCAGACACCCAGTTGTAAATTGGATATTCTCACAGGCACTAATGCCGTTACAAGAGCATTATACCTTAATACCGGCACACACGAGGGAACGGCTTTTAATATAAGTGCAACTACCAACAATGAAAGTATGCTTGATATAACAGTTTTTCGCGGCGGTTTTTTGGTGCCGAGAATGTCGGTTTATAGTAATGGTGATATGGGTTTACAGCCCACTGGCGGTAATGTCGGTATTGGAACAATGAGTCCCGGCTCATTACTTCATGTTGCCGGAGCGGCGCAATTGGGCACACCTTCTGCAGCAACAGGGATGTTGAAATTTTATAATGCGTCCAGCGGTTTTTTTACAAGTTTTCAGGCAGCAGCAAACTCTGCAAATGTTGCTTATGTTCTGCCAGCTGCAGATGGTACAAGCGGTTCTTCTCTTCAAACCGACGGCTCAGGTAATTTATCCTGGCAGCCGGCAGGTGATGTAATATCAAGTGGTTCAAGTTCAGCAACTCTTACAACAACATCAGCGGTTTATGCTTCGCCTGCAACAGGAAGTGCCGCAACGTTAGCTATCTCCGCAATTGGAGCACACAAAGTTCTAATCACCCTCACAATTTCTGTTTATACTTCCCCTTCGAAAGGCGCTTATATGAGCTTTGATGAAATAGGAGGGTTGACACAGTTCGCAAGTGATTCTTATTCAGTAGGCGGGTTATGTGATAATTCTTCGGGACAGCCTCTCTCAATCAGCGCCTCCTATTTAGTAAATGTTCTAGGAAATACAACCTTTACCGCTAAATACAAGGTAACTTCTGGAGGAACACCAACAGCTTACTTTGTTTCAAGTTCAATTATAGCACAGGTTTTTTAACACGTTTAATCTTAAGAATATACAATAGTTTAAACAGCTTCAGCGAAAATTTTTAAGAATTGAAATAAATTATTGTAATTTAATCGCAATTTACAGCACATTCTATCAGAGACCTGAGAGCAAAACTATGAAAAAGCTTTTTTTTATAATAAGTATATCATCATATTTTCTTATCAATATTCCCTGTTTTGCCCAGGCCCCTCCTGAAGGAATAAACTATCAGGCCGTTGCACGGACATCTGCAGGCAAAATACTGGCTAAAGTTCATTTAAAGGTGCAGTTTTTTATCAGAGATTCAACAGTAAACGGTCCTGTTATTTTTAAAGAGCAGCATACTGATTCAACCAATAGGTATGGTTTATTTACATTGAAAATAGGAATGGGAACGATCATCTCTGGAAGTCTCCCTTTCTCACAGATTAATTGGTCAGTTGGTGATAAATTTTTAGAGGTGAAAATTGATACTGTGGGCGGAAGCAATTATGTTTCAATTGGAACAACACAAATGATGAGTGTTCCCTATGCACTGTATGCGAAAACTGCTGGAGGACTTTCAAATGGAATTAATGGTGCCACCGGTGCAACTGGCGCAGCAGGCGTTACCGGGGTAACAGGTGCCACCGGTGCAACAGGTGCCACCGGAGTAACCGGTTCAACGGGTGCCGACGGCGCTTTAAATGCCTGGTCACTCACTGGCAATCTTGGTACTAATCCAACATCCAATTATATTGGGACAACAGATACACAGGATTTAGTGATTGCAACAAATGCCGCAGAAAAAATGAGAGTAGCCGCTAATGGCAATGTCGGTATTGGTACAACAGTTGCTCCCATTTCAAAACTTGATGTAAACGGCACTATTAATATTAATGGCAATAATTCAAATGAATTAAACCGAACGCAAACCGGTACCGCTAATTTGGTGCCGATTGCCTATGCAAGTATAAATGCGGATGGAACCTTTGCTCTGAATGCACATACTAATAATGTGAGCTCAACTTATAGCAGTGGGAAGTATGTGATTACAATAACGGGTGAATCTTATTCTTCTAGTGGTTATATTACTTTGATAACACCTATAAGAAGCGGTGGGATAAATGATGGTTTTGTTAAATTTGACACCAGTGATGATTCCCCTTCAGGGCATTTGATAGTTACAATTTATAATGGCGCAGCTACTCCGATTCAAAATGCATTTCAATTTATAACCTATAAACCATAAGAGAATAAATTTGAAAATTAAACAAGTACATTTTCAAACAATCAATTTTCAACCTTATTAACACTCCACGCCTCTGCCTTAGCAGCAAATAATTTTTTAGTTTTAGGCCACACAATTTCAAATAATTCAGAATCGCGGTAATTATTCAAATCATTTTCGGTTTGCCAATGGCTGAATGTGAAAAATACATTGGGAGATTTAATATCATTCAATAACTCGAGATGAGTACAGCCTTCCATATTTCGGATCAGCAGTTTGGATGCATTAAATATTTCTAAAAATTCAGACGCCTTTTCAGGAGCAAAGGTCATTTTTACGATACGTATTATCATTGAAAGCGGATAGTTATAGAATCATTCAGTTTTAAATTAAGCATACTGCTCACCTTCCCATTGCGCATGGCAATTTCAAGGACTTTAGATGAATTGAAGAGAGCGAGTATTTCACCCTCCGGTACTTCAATATAATCTTTGCTTATTCTTTCAATCTGATTGTTTCTGGCAAGTTCAATTATAAAAGGCTGTCCGGCGCCTATTTTACTAAACAATGCTTGATCAATATTAGTAATCACATTGCCGTATGAGTCAACAAATACAATAGAACCCCTTATAATATTGCCCATTGAAGTAGCACGGAAAGCAAGGCGCTGCAATAAATTTTCTTTTGGTCTGCCTAAAGTTTCAATATCAATTCCGCCGGCCAGCTTGCAGGCAGCCTTTACAAAAATATCACGCACTGGAAAACTTAAATTTGAAGCTGTATCTGCTGCAATCTCAATAATTTTTTTTGGTGTTTCATCAAACAATAGAGAAAAAATACCATTATCAGCAGCAATAAAAAAATGGTCGTTGTGCGCTGCCGCCAAATACCCTCCGGAACTTGAGTATTCTGTAAGCAGCCCGATAATATGAACAGTATGTTTTGGGAAATCTTTGTATGCTTCTTTTAAAATAAATGCAGCATCCTGAATATTAAATTTTTCTATCTGATGTGAAATATCAATAATAACCGCACCTGGCAGCTGATTTAGGATGGCGCCTTTAACAGAACCGACATAATGGTCTCTTAATCCAAAGTCAGTTGTAAGCGTTATTATTGCCATATCTAAAAATTGAGAATATGATAATTTTAAATTTGAAAATTAAATTATAAAATTCAAATCAATACATTATCAAATTGGTTAATTACTTTACTGTTTCAATAGACAAAAATATATTATTTTCGTGCTCTTAGAATAAAAATAATGTAAAGTTTATTATGAGCGAAAGAAAAATAACCCTTGAAGATATTACCCCTCTTGATTTATATGGTATAAACGATTTTAAGCTTGAACTTATAAAAAGGCGTTTTTCTAAGTTGAAAATTGTTGCCCGCGGCGAGGTTATCAAAGCATCAGGAGATGATGAAGATTTGAACCAGTTCGAAATGGTGCTCAATATCCTCACCGCATATTTTAACCGCTATGGGAACCTTACTGAAAATGCAATAGAACAGATTTTGGGAGGCAGCACCAACCGAAATAATAAAAGTGAAACAACAGATGCTGAAAATGTTTTAGTATTTGGAAATAATGGCTTGATTATAAAGGCCCGCACTGAAAATCAGCGGAGAATTGTTGAAAGCATATCAAAAAATGATATGGTTTTTGCAATCGGCCCTGCCGGAACCGGTAAAACATACACTGCAGTGGCGTTAGCTGTCCGTGCTTTAAAAAACAGGGAAGTAAAAAAAATTATTCTTACCCGGCCGGCTGTTGAAGCAGGTGAAAACCTTGGCTTTTTACCCGGTGATCTTAAAGAAAAACTGGATCCCTACATGCAGCCTTTGTATGATGCACTTGACGACATGATAGCTCCTGAAAAACTGGCCTATTATCTCGAAAACAGAATAATACAAATTGCACCTCTAGCCTTTATGCGCGGAAGGACACTGGATAGTGCTTTTGTAATTTTAGATGAAGGGCAGAATGCTACTGAAGGACAGCTGAAAATGTTTTTAACTCGGATGGGGGCTGCGGCTAAGTTTTTAATTACCGGCGATATTACCCAGGTAGATTTACCAAAACACCAGCCCTCAGGCTTAATACAGGCTATGAAACTTTTAAACAATGTTGACGGAATCGGCGTTATCCAGCTCGACGGAAGCGATGTTATCCGGCATAAACTGGTGAAAAAAATTATAGAATCTTACGAAACAAAATAAGAGATTTATCTTCAAAAAATCTCGTACCTCCTAAAATGCTGTTTTGAAATTTAAAAATATAGATGACCATAAAGTTTTTTTATTTCCTGAAAGGCCTATATTCATTGGGTTGTAATTGAGGAAACAGCTGTCAAATTAATTTAATTTCCCCGGAATCGCCGACTTGTACAATTTTTTCTTAATATTGCAGCATCAAACGTTGCTTTTTTATTAAAAATGTTATTAACATATTGTTGTTACATTAAGAACCCTAGTTTTAAATACAATAGTTTATAAGCTATTTAATTGAAGAACACTAATGCACAATTTTACAACAATACCTTTCAGCCTTTACATTTCTTTATCTTTTGGTTTTCCCATTGTTTCATTTTTAAAACCTCAGCATCTGTTTTTAAATACGGATGCTGATTTTTTTGCTGCTAATTTCATTTCAATAAAATCGCTGCCATCTAATTCAAACAAACATTAAAATTTTTATCATGAAAAAAAAATTACCCTCAACGAAAAATTTTCTTTTTATTCTTGCAATACTTCTTGCAAGTGCTGGTTCTGTTTTTGCACAGCCGGCAAACGATTATTGCGGTAATGCATTAGGTTTAACGGTTAATGGTGCTTCCTGCGGTACTGCAGTTACTGGTGATGTTGCTGGTGCAACACAGTCTGTCGCCCCATTAATTTGTAACAGCACTACAAGCAGCACTGCTAAAGATGTGTGGTACAAGTTTACCGCAGTGGCGGCTTCACAGATTATTACTGTTGTTGGGTCGGCAAGTTTTGATGCGGTTGTTGAATTGCAAAATGGCGCCTGCGGTACTAATATAGATTGTGCCGATGCAACTACAAGCGGAGGAACAGAAGTAATAACGGCTGTTGGTCTTACAGTGGGTACAACTTATTATGTAAGGGTATATGCCTGGGGAAGTACAGTTCCGGCAACAACTACATTTACTATCTGCGTTACTACACCTGCTCCCGCCAACGATAATTGTTCGGGGGCAGCTGCTCTTATTGTTTATGGAAATACATGCGGTGGAGCCGTTACCGGAAACGTTGCTGGTGCCACCCAGTCCATTGTTGCAGCGCCTTGTACAGGTACAGCAAGCGCCGATGTTTGGTACAGCTTTGTAGCAACAGCAGCAGCTCAAACTATTACTGTTGTTGGTTCGGCTAATTTTGATGCAGTTGTTGATTTACGTTCAGGTTCATGCAATGGAACAAATATAATCTGTGCTGATGCTACCGGACCTGGCGGGACTGAAGTTATTAATGAGACTGGACTAACTGTCGGAAGTACTTATTTTGTCAGAGTATATCATTATTGGGGTACAATGCCTTCAACAACAACATTCACTATATGCGTTACTACTCCTGCTCCTGCAAATGATAATTGTTCAGGCGCAGTTTCTTTAACTGTTTACGGCCCTTCATGCGGCGCTGCTGTAACAGGTAATACAGCCGGAGCAACATTATCTTTGGCAGCAACATGTGCCGGCACAGCTGATGATGATGTCTGGTATAAATTCACTGCCACCGCAGCTTCACATATTATTACTGTTGCTGGTTCAGCAAGTTTTGATGCAGTAGTAGATCTGCGTTCAGGAGCTTGCAGCGGTACAAATATGATGTGTGCTGATGCAACTGCAAACGGTGGTACCGAAGTTATTACAGCAACCGGCCTTACAGTAGGCAGTACATATTATGTAAGAGTATATTCATGGGGAAGTACAATCCCTGCTACTACTACTTTTACAATTTGCGTTACTACTCCTGGTCCAGTTAATGATGATTGTGCCGGGGCGGTACCTTTAACTGTTTACGGATCATCCTGCGGAGGTACTATTACCGGAAATACTGCAGGCGCAACACAGTCATTAGCTGCAACCTGTGCAGGAACAGCAGATGATGATGTTTGGTATAGTTTTGTTGCAGCTGCAGCAGCTCAAAATATAACTGTTGTTGGATCTGCCAGTTTTGATGCAGTTGTAGATCTTCGTTCAGGAGCTTGCAACGGAACAAATATAACTTGTTCTGATGTCACAGGAAGCGGTGGTACTGAGGTATTAAATGCCACCGGCCTTACTGCAGGAACAACATATTATGTAAGAGTTTATTCTTGGGGCAGTTCTGTTCCAGCAACTACAACATTTACTATATGCGTTACCACTCCAGCACCTATAAATGATAATTGTTCCGGTGCTTCTTTATTAACTGTTTATGGCGCATCCTGCGGAGGTGCTGTAACTGGCAATACTGCCGGAGCAACACAATCTTTAGCCGCAACATGTGCCGGTACTGCCGATGATGATGTTTGGTATAAATTTACTGCAACAGCAGCAGCACATGATATTACTGTTATTGGTTCTGCAAGTTTTGATGCAGTAGTTGATCTTCGCTCTGGCTCATGCAACGGCACAAATATGATGTGTGCCAATGCAGCAGCAAACGGCGGAACAGAAGTAATAAATGCAACAGGACTTACAATTGGAACAACTTATTATGTAAGGGTATATTCTTTTGGAAGTTCTATTCCAGCAACTACAACTTTTTCAATTTGTGTAACAACCCCGGTTCCGTCTGCTCCGGCTAATGACGAATGCGCTGGAGCAGTTCCATTAACTGTTTATGGCGCTGCATGCGGAGCCGCAGTTACTGGTAATGTTACAGGTGCAACACAGTCAGTCGCTGCAATCAGCTGTGGTAATTTTACCAGCACTGCCGCTAATGATATTTGGTACAGCTTTATAGCAACTTCATCTTCTCACAACATTACTGTTGTGGGAGCAGCAAGTTTTGATGCAGTTGTTGATTTAAGATCAGGTTCTTGTTCAGGTACAAATGTAAGCTGTGCGGATGCAACTACTGCAGGTGGCACAGAAGTAATAAATGCAACAGGTCTGACAGCCGGGACAACTTATTTTGTCAGGATTTACAGCTATGGAAGCACTGCCCCTGCAACTCCAACGTTTACAATTTGTATTACAACACCAGCTCCTGTTAATGATAATTGTTCCGGGGCAACCTCTTTAACTGTTTATGGAGCCACTTGCGGCGGTGCAACAAGCGGTAATGTTGCAAGTGCAACACAGTCACTCGCTGCAACTTGCGCAGGTACAGCTGATGATGATGTTTGGTATAGCTTTACTGCAACTGCTATTGCTCATGATATTACTGTTGTTGGGTCAGCAAGTTTCGATGCAGTTGTTGATTTACGATCAGGCACCTGCAATGGTACAAACATGATGTGTGCTGATGCAACTGCAAGCGGCGGCACAGAAGTTATTCATGCCGCAGGTCTTACAATTGGTACTACATATTATGTCCGTGTATATTCATGGGGCAGCACAGTCCCGGCTACAACAACTTTTACAATTTGTGTTACAACGCCTGTTCCTCCAACACCAGCAAACGATGAGTGTGCAGGGGCAGGAGTTTTAACAGTTTACGGTGCTGCCTGCGGTGGAGCTGTAACCGGCGATGTTGCCAGTGCAACACAGTCCATACCAGCAATTACCTGCAGTAGTTTTTCAAGTGCAGCAGCTAATGATGTTTGGTATAGTTTTGTTGCAACTTCAACTTCCCATACAATAACTGTTGTTGGATCAGCGAGTCTTGATGCAGTGGTTGATCTTCGCAGCGGTTCTTGCAGCGGCACTAATATCGACTGTGCCGATGCTACTACAAATGGCGGGACTGAAGTAATCAATTCTACAACCCTTACGATAGGAAATACATATTATGTTAGAGTTTACAGTTTCGGCAGCACAGTTCCTGCTACCACTACATTTACAATTTGTATAACTACTCCTCCTCCCGCTAATGATAATTGTTCCGGCGCAGTTCCTTTAACTGTTTATGGTGTTTCTTGCGGCGGAGCTGTTACAGGAAATGTTATCGGAGCAACTTCTTCTGGAGTTGCTGTTACACCATGTACCGGAACTGCCGATGACGATGTATGGTACAGTTTTGTTGCTACTGGTTCATCACACATTATTACAGTTGCTGGTTCAGCAAGTTTTGATGCTGTTGTTGATTTACGGACAGGCTCTTGCAACGGCACAAATTTAATGTGTGCTGATGCAAATGGTTATGGAGGAACGGAAGTTATCACTGCCACGGGATTAACTGCCGGCACTACCTATTATGTAAGAGTGTATGATTACTACAGCACAGTTCCCGCAACCACTACATTTACAATTTGTGTTACTACTCCAGCACCTCCAACGCCTGCCAATGATGACTGTTCTGGCGCAGTTTCTTTAACAGTTTATGGTGTTTCGTGCGGTGGAACTGTTACAGGAAATACTGCCAGTGCAACACAATCTATTCCTGCTTTACTTTGTAATGGTTTAACTGGTACTGCAGACGATGATGTTTGGTATCAATTTACAGCAACTGCTGCTACTCACAACATAACTGTTGTTGGTTCTGCAAATTTCGATGCTGTTGTGGATTTACGTTCAGGTGCCTGCAATGGAACAAATATTAACTGTGCCGATTCAACCGGAATGGGCGGTACTGAAGTTTTGAATGCAACAGGCCTTACAATAGGCAGTACTTATTATGTAAGGGTTTATTCTTATGGCAGTACAATTCCTTCAACAACTACATTTACAATTTGCGTAACTACTCCTACTGCGCCTCCTCCTGCAAATGATAATTGTACTGGAGCAGCTCCTTTAACAGTTTACGGAACAACATGCGGCGGAGCAGTAACAGGTGATGTTACAGGTGCAACTCAATCACTGTCTTCATTAACTTGCAATGGCTTTACAGGAACTGCAGATGATGATATATGGTATAGTTTTGTTGCAACATCGGCCAAACATAATATTACTGTTGTCGGTTCAGCAAGTTTTGATGCTGTTGTTGATTTACGCACAGGTTCTTGTAATGGAACAAATGTTAATTGTGCTGATTCAACTGGAAACGGCGGAACAGAAATTATACGTGCCACAGGACTTACTGTCGGTACTACATATTTTGTAAGGGTTTATTCATACGGAAGCACAGTGCCTGCAACAACGACGTTTACTATTTGCGTTACAACACCTGCTCCGCCGGTGCCGGCTAATGATGACTGTGCAGGCGCAATTTCTTTAACGGTTTACGGAGCATCCTGCGGTGGTGCTGTTACAGGCAATACTGCCAGTGCAACACAGTCAATACCAGCAATTACCTGCAACGGTTTAACAGGTACAGCTGATGATGATGTATGGTATAAATTCACTGCAACTGCAGCAACACATGATATTACAGTTGTGGGCTCAGTTAATTTTAATCCGGTGGTTGATTTACGCAGCGGTGCATGCAGCGGAACAAACATAGGTTGTGCCGATGCTACATTAGCAGGAGGCACTGAAGTTATTCATGCTGTCGGTCTTACAGTTGGTTCAACTTATTATGTAAGGGTTTATGATTTTGGAAATACTGTTCCATCAACAACTGCATTTACTATTTGTGTTACAACTCCTACGACTTCTGCCCCAGCCAATGATAATTGCTCCGGCGCGGTTTCATTAACTGTTTATGGAGTTGCCTGCGGAGCTGCTGTTACCGGTGATGTTGCGGGAGCAACCCAATCACTTCCTGCAATACTTTGCAACAGTTCGACAAGCACATCTGCAAATGATGTTTGGTACAGTTTTGTTGCAACATCAGCTACACATATTGTTACGGTAGTGGGCTCAACAAGCTTTAATGCTGTGATAGATTTACGTTCCGGCGCTTGTCCTGGAACAAATGTCAATTGCTCTGATGCGGCTCTTGCCGGAGGAACTGAAGTTTTAACTGCATCTGGGCTTACAATTGGAAATACTTACCTGGTTAGGGTATATAACAATGGCAGCAGTGTTCCTGCAACTACAACATTTACTATTTGTGTTACAACTCCAACTCCCCCTGTCCCTGCTAATGATGATTGCTCTGGAGCAATATCTCTGACTGTTTACGGCGCAACATGCGGTGGTACTGTTACCGGTAACACTGCAAGTGCAACTCAGTCGTTACCTGCAATAACCTGCAATGGTTTGACTGGTACTGCTGATGATGATGTTTGGTATAGCTTTGTTGCTACTGCGGCTTCACATGATATTACAGTAGTTGGTTCTACAAACTTTAATGCGGTTGTTGATTTACGTTCAGGTGCTTGTCCAGGTGTAAACATTGGATGTGCCGATGCAACATTGGCTGGCGGAACTGAAGTTATTCACGCTGTTGGTTTAACTATTGGAAGCACTTACTTTGTGAGGGTTTATGATTTTGGAAGCACTATTCCTTTAACCACTGTATTTACAATTTGTGTAACAACTCCTTCATCAGCTGTACCTCCAAATGATGATTGCTCTGCTGCAGTTTCATTAACTGTATACGGCGCATCATGCGGCGGTGCTGTAACAGGAGATATTTCTGGTGCTACCCAGTCCGCTGCGCCTATTACTTGTAATGGTTTAACCGGTACAATTGCCAATGATGTATGGTACAGCTTTACAGCAACTGCAGTGTCTCACAATATTACAGTAGTTGGTTCTTCTGGTTTTGATGCCGTTGTAGATTTACGTTCTGGTATCTGTCCGACAGGAACAAATATTGACTGCGGAAATATTACAACCGCTGGTGGAACAGAAGTAATCAACGCTGCAGGACTTACAATCGGTACAACTTATTTTGTACGTGTTTATAATTTTGGAAGCACAGTTCCTTCAACAACTACATTTACAATTTGCATAACTACTCCTTCAGCACCAGCTCCTGCAAATGATAATTGTTCAGGTGCAACAGCGCTGACTGTTTATGGTGTTACCTGCGGAGGTGCTGTTACCGGAAACGTTACCGGCGCAACACAATCGCTTCCGGCAATTTCCTGCAATGGAACAACGGGAACAGCTGATGACGATGTTTGGTATAGCTTTGTTGCGACAGCAGCAGCTCATGATATAACAGTTGTAGGATCTGCAGGCTTTAATCCGGTTATTGATTTGCGCTCAGGTGCATGTACAGGAACAAATATAAATTGTGCCGATGCAACTGCTATGGGAGGAACAGAAGTAATAAATGCTTCAGGGCTGACAATAGGCAGCACTTATTTTGTGCGGGTATATGATTATGGCAGCACTGTACCGTCAACTACTACATTTACAATTTGTATAACAACCCCAGGTCCTCCTCCTGCAGCTCCGGCAAATGACGAATGTTCAGGCGCTGTTTCTTTAACTGTTTATGGTGCTGTTTGCGGCGGAACAGTTACAGGTGACGTTGCAGGGGCAACACAGTCACTTCCGGCAATACTTTGTAATAATTCTACAAGCTCAATGAGTAATGATGTATGGTACAGTTTTGTTGCAACTGCAACTACTCATACAATTACTGTTGCAGGTTCTGCAGGTTTTGATGCGGTTATTGATTTGCGTTCAGGTGTTTGCCCAGGTGCGAATATAAATTGCTCAGATGCTTCATTCGGAGGAGTAGCGGAAGTATTAAATGCTTCGAATCTTACTATCGGAAGCACTTATTTTGTGAGGGTATATAACCATGGAAGCAGTCTGCCTTCAACTACTATTTTCAGTATTTGTGTGACTACGCCTTGTATTGCTCCAAACACTACAGTAAATCCTTCTGCTGCGAGCATTTGTGCGGGCAGTTCAACAACGCTTACTGCAAGCGGTGCATCCTCTTATTCATGGTCATCTGCAGTAGGGTTGAATACTACAACAGGGGCAGCTGTTACTGCTAACCCGACAACAACAACGACTTACACTGTCACCGGAACGACCAATGGATGCGATGGAACTCAGGTAATAACTGTAACAGTTGTACCTACACCGACGCCGACAATTACCCAGGTTGGATTTTTGCTTACTTCAAGCACTGCCCCTAATTATCAATGGTATCTGGACGGAGTATTAATACCGGGTGCTAATTCTCAGAATTGGACAGCAGTACAAAATGGAAATTATACTGTAGGAACCACTAATGGTGTTTGTTCTGAGCTTTCCGCACCGTTCCCAATTGTGACAATCGGTATAAGTAAATTGGCTGACAATACAACTAACACAGTAACCATTCGCCCAAATCCTTTTACTACATCTGCAATTATAGAAATAAAAGGAAATATTGGAAATAGTGATGTTGTGGGTATTGAAATTTTTGATTTGCTTGGCAGAAAGGTTAAAAACATTCAGTTTGCACCTAACCAGCAGGTAAGTATTCAAAATGGCCTCGAGATTAAAATTGAAAGAGATGATATGCCATGCGGAATGTATTTCTATAAGCTTACAAATAAAAATGAAATTATAGGAGGCGGTAAATTCTCAATCCAGTAGAAAGTGCATTTTCAGTAATATCTCTTTTAGTCGTGAGCTGCTGAAGAAAAACTAATTTTAAAAAAGCAATTAAAAAAAAGTTATATGAACCCGTTTCATATAACTTTTTTTTATTGTCTGAACTCAATGACTTTTTTTCGGTTTAATATCCCGGTTAGTATTGTAAATAAGGAAAGTGGAAGAGTTTTATAGATTGGAGATTATTCAGCTTTGTTAATTTTCCATACCATAATTATCCTGTCATCACCAGCGGAAACTAAATAATTATTGTATGTACTCCAAAGTAATTTGTTAACGGAGTGTGTATGGGAATCAAAATTTTCTTTATTGATGCGCTTTAGTAAATCAAATGTTTCTGCATCCCATATTTTTATTGTTTTGTCGCGGCTTGCGGTTGCAAATAATGAGGCGTCGGGATGAAATACAATATCGTAAATTGCCCAGTTATGAGCAGGAATCGTTTTTATCAGATCATAATTACTGGTATCCCAGATATTCAAAAATGCATCTTTTCCTCCTGATAAAAGAAATTTTCCATCAGGGCTGTAACACACTGCATTTGCTGAAAGCTGATGAGCTGTAAAATTTTTTTTCTTTTCTAATGAATGTAAATCAAAAACATGAATGATGCCGTCACCTGAAGCAGCAGCTATTTCGGAAGAAATATAATTAAAATTAATACTGCGTACTTTCTTATCGTTGAGTTTAATTAATTTAACAAGTGATAATGTTTCAAGGGAACAGACGGACATATTGCCATCGCCTCCAGCACTGAAAAAGCAGTTGGCTGAAGCCGAATATTTAATATCAAAAATGGGTGCAGTATGGAGCTGAAGAGTTTTTATTTCTGCTTTTTTTTCTAAATCAAGTACATGAATTTTTCCAGTCAGGGTTCCTGCCAGAAGTATTTTTTTCTCAAAGATGTGACAGATGGAATAAACAGGATCAGGGAAAGAGGCCGCAAATTTTTCAGCTTCAAACGTTTCTAAATTCCACAGGGCAATAAACTTATCACTGCTGCCCGAAAAGATAGTCTGTTCTGATATTCCTGCTGCTAAAGCATAAATACTGCTTCCATGTCCTTTAAGTGCTGCCTTTTTTTCTACTTCAATAATCATTAATGATGCAGCTAGCGCATTTTTTATTTAAAAAAACTATAAGTGATTAATTCAGAAGAACCAGAAATGAAATTCTTTCGATTAGAAGTTATTTTATCCTGCAGGGAAATAAACTATATTATTCCTTAGGTTTATGTTTGTCTTTTTTCCCAAAAACAGAAACATGAATATAGCGTTCAGGATTGATCCTTAAATCAATTAGCAGTTTATCTAAATCAGCGGAAGACTTATCCAACTTTCGGTAAAGGCTGTCGCTATTGACTAGTTTGCCAATTGTTCCTTCTCCTCTGTTAATTTTATTCAAAATTGAAGAAGTCTGAGTTAAAGCGATGTCGGCATTATTTATTGTTGAGGTGAGTTTAGATTTGGCTAAAGAATCGCTTATATTCGAAAAATTATTAATAACGTTTGCCAGCTTATCACTGTTGTTTGCAAGGGTAGAAGAAATAATATTGACTTTAAACAGAATATTTGCTATAATTTGTTTTTCGCTGGAAACCATTGTATCCATGCGGTAAGAAGTTGTTTCTAATGAAGTAATTGTAAGCTTAATACTTTCAAAACTTTTAGCGAGGTTCTGCCTTGCACTTTGATTAAAAACTTCCTGCACAACAGTCATTACTGAATCAATTGAAGCTATCAAGCCTTCAGCTTTTTTCTGAAGAGGGGCAATAGTTTTATTTACCGATTGTTTTAAGTTATCTTCCTGTGCAGATTGAAGTGTATCTCCGCTTTTAGCGTAAGTGGTTCCATTTCCCAAAATCAATTGAACAGCTTTCGAACCTAATATATCCGAACTGATAACTCTTGCAATAGAATTTTTTGGAATATTTACGTCATTGTCTAAGAGCAATGTAACAATAACAATACTTGAAGTATCCTTTGATAATTTTATGTCACCGACAAGCCCAATTTTGAACCCCCTGAGTAAAAGAGGATTTGCATCCACCAAGCCGTCTATATCATGGTAAACCGCATAAAATTTTCTTTGATTAGAAAAAATATTTTTTCCTTTCAGAAGGTTGAAACCATAAATAAAAAGACCAATGGCAATGACTGTAATAATTCCTACTTTAGCTTCTTTTGATATTTTCACTTTCGTTAAAAAATTTTGAATGCCGGCAAATTTAATAAATTATTAGAATTATTTAGTAGTAATTCTTTTACCGTTTTGCATAGTGATCACAAATGCATCTTTAAAACCGCTTTTGCGAAGCTGAGATTGAAGCATCTTTGCGTCCTTCGGATTAGTAAATTCACCGGCAGTGTATTTAAAGACACCATTCTCTATATACTCACCTGGTTTTTCAACATTTTTTAATTTATCCGAATTCAGCGGTATTTTTTTATCGGATGAAATAAGCTGTACCTTATAAACCACATCAGATTTTACAGGTTCATTCGCTTTTATTTTTTCAATATCAGGAGTTTTCTTATTATCAGTCGTTTTCTTTTTATCATCCTTTTTTGTTTCATTCACCGCATCTTTTCCTATGTTTTTCAGAGTGCCGGCGGAATCAATCTTAGGAGGTAAATTGAGGTCTTTGTTTTTTACCTGCTCTAAAGTATCCTCTTTCCCAGCTTTATAGGGTTCTTGTTTTTCAATAGCGTCGCTGTATTTTTTGGATGTGCCTTCTAATTCATTTTTATACGCGCTGAGCGATCTGAAAAGCCCTGAAGCAATATAATCCTGTCCCTTTGCCGAACCTAAAAATTGTTCCTCTTCAAGATTAGTAAGATATCCGATTTCTGTTAATACACTCGGCATATAGGTGCGCCAAAGAACCCATAAACTTGCGCGTTTCACGCCTTTATCACTCCTTCCAGCCTGACTGCTGTACTGCTTCTGGGTTTTTGCCGCAAAATTTAAACTTTGATCAAGATAAGTATCAGTGAACATACTCATAATTATGTAAGACTCGTCCGAATTAGGATCAAAGCCGTTATATTTCTGAACATAATTATCTTCAAGCAAAATTGCAGAATTCTCTCGTTTGGCAACATCCAATTTGCCCTTTTCATTTTTAATCCCCATAACATAGGTTTCAGCGCCGTGTACCTGATCTCTGCAGACATCACGCTTTAATTTTTTATCCCTCACACAGGCCGAATTGCAGTGGATGCATATAAATAAATCGGCTTTCGCTTTGTTGGCAATTTCTGCCCGTTCCTGAAGTTCAACAAACACATCGGTTTTGCGGGTGTAAATTACTTTTACGTCCTTCATGTTATCCTCAATGTATTTTCCCAATTTAAGAGATACGGCAAGGGCTATATCCTTTTCCTTGTATTTGCTGCCGTGGCATCCTGGATCTTTGCCGCCGTGGCCAGGATCAATAACAATTGTTTTGACCCCAAATACTGGCTTGAATTTTGAAGTGAACGAGACCGCGGTAAAACAACTCAATAAAAAAAGTGAAATATAAACAGATTTTTTAACCCTGTTTATTCGGCTGATTCTGATTATTGATGGAGTAGGCATATTCATTAAATGAAGCTGGTTCAGGATGTTTTTTTGTAATTGAATAAAGGCAGATTATAAATGAATTAATTTAGCCTTTATTAACTGTTTACAAATTGCCAGCTATTTTTTTTTAGTTAGTTTTGAGCCCTTAAATACATATAACACAAAAATAGTTTTATTATTTTGTATAGAATCCCGGTAAAAGTATTTTTTATTCTTTTTTGTTTGTTAATAAGTGTAACAGACTACGCTTCCGTATTTCATAAATTTTCTCCTGCTGATACTGTTGTTAAAAAGCCTGTAAACAGTGCCTTAAAAGATACCCTGCCTGTAACAGACAGCATTCATAAACCGATTAAAGAAAACTCTTTTTTAAAAAGTAAAATAAATTATACTGCTTCCGACTCATTGAAGATTGATATGATTAATCAAAAAGCATACCTGTATAACAACGCTGTTGTTATTTATGAAGATATGAAACTTGAAGCCGGCTATATTGAACTTGATTTTGATAAAAATGTTTTGTACTCTCATGGTATAAAAGACAGTCTTGGAAACACAATACAGAAGCCAATTTCGGAACAGGGCGGGGAGAAATTTCATGCAGGTGAGATCTCCTATAACTTTAAAACAAAAAAAGGAAAAATAAAAGATGTTATTACCCAGCAGGGAGACGGCTATATTCATGGACGTGATATTAAAAAAGACAGTAATAACGTGTATTTTGTAGGTAATGGAAAATATACCACCTGCGAATTAGATCATCCGCATTTTTATATCGGGGCTAAAAAAATTAAAGTTATACCCAATGACAAAATTATTACCGGGCCGGCTCAGTTATATCTTTTGGATGTACCTACTCCGCTTGTGCTTCCTTTCGGATATTTTCCGAACAAAAAGGGAAGGGCTTCAGGTATTCTAATGCCTACTTATGGAGAGTCAGCAAACTGGGGTTTTTTCTTAAAAGACGGAGGTTTTTATTTTGGCGGGAATGACAATGTAGACCTGGCTCTTCGCGGGGATTTATATGCAAACGGCAGTTACGGGTTAAAAGCCAACAGCATGTACCGAAAACGCTACAGCTATTCAGGTGCTTTTAATCTGAGTTTTTCACAAATGGTTAATGGTGATCAGGCACTCCCAAATTCAACAAAAAGCAATGATTTTTTAATTACATGGAGCCATATACAAGATGCGAAGTCAAATCCGAGCAGCCGTTTTTCAGCAAATGTAAATGCAGGGAGCAGTTCATATAATAAATATAACAGCAGTGTAACCGGCAATTATCTGACCAATACTATGACGTCAAATATTGCCTATTCAAAAACATTTACCGGCACCCCTTTTAATTTTTCAGCTAATGCGCGTCACAGCCAGAATACACTCACTAAAGCAATAGATATAAGCCTTCCTGAATTGGCATTAACAATGAACAGGCTTTACCCTTTTAAAAGTAATACAGCAATTGGTAGTAAATGGTATGATAAAATAGGAATAAGTGCAACTGCAAATGCCCGAAACGAAATTAATACTTTCGACTCTGTTCTTTTTACTAATAAAGCTGTTAAGCAAATGCAGAACGGAGCCCATTTTACCGCCCCGATTAGTGCATCTTTCACTTTTTTAAAATTCTTATCATTCAGCCCGTCAATTACAACGGAAAGCATGATTTATTATCAAACAACCCGTGAGAAGTATAATGACAGCAAAAAAAAGTTAGATACCGCAATAGTGAATGGATTACAAATGGCTAATGATATAAGCTTTCAGGCAAATTTCAGCTCACACTTCTACGGTGATTATTTTTTTAAGACTAAACATTTAAAGCAGATACGTCATGTCGCTACTCCAACAATAGGCTATACTTACCGGCCCGATTTCAGTGAAAGCCAGTTTGGTTATTACCATAACGTGAAGGCCGATTCAACCGGAAAATATCAGCAATATTCAATTTTTCAAAACGGGATTTACGGAACACCGCCGCCAGGGCGCTACGGCGCAGTTACCTTTAGTTTGACGAATACGCTTGAAGCGAAAACAAAACAGCAGACAGATACAGGTTCGATTACAAAAAAAGTATCATTAATTGATAATTTCGGTGTTTCGTTTAATTACAATGCTGCAGTAAAAACTCACAATTGGTCACAGATTAATTTGAATGGCAATACCAAGTTATTTAAATTAATTGATTTAAGAGCCAATATGATACTTGATCCCTATCAATTAGATGCCGCTGGAAATGATAACCAGCATTTTGAATTGGAAAATAATCGCATCGGACGATTTGCATCAGCATCGGGTTCAATTAGCACAAACTTGCATAGTAAAACCGCTAAGCCTGATAATACGAAAAAAAAAGTTGGCAGCCCGGAATTGAAGGATGAAGTAGATTATTATAATTCTCATCCAAATGAATTTATTGATTTTAATATCCCCTGGAACTTAAATGTTTATTGCAATTATAATTATGTTGCCAGAACACCCACCGCGGCACCAGTATTCACGCAGACTGCTACTTTCAGCGGAGATGTAAGTCTTACAAAAAAATGGAGACTTAGTTTATCTTCAGGATATGATTTGACTAACAGACAGATTACTCTTACATCCATCAATATCCACCGCGATCTGCATTGCTGGGAAATGAAATTTATGTGGGTTCCTTTTGGGTTCCGTCAAAGTTTTTCATTGGATATAAATGTGAAATCATCTATGCTGAAAGATTTGAAAATGACCAGAAAAAAGGATTGGCAGGACTTTAGCGCACCAAAATAATTCTGAAAAATACAAAACAAAAAAAATCCCATCGGTTGACCGATGGGATTTTTTTTGTTTTGTAAAATTAAATTATGCCATAGATTTTAAATTCACTCCGTAAAGTACTATGAATACAATTGCAACAATAATATACAAAATAACGGAAAGTCCTCCCATTAAACCGCCTACAATAATAAGCGGCATAATAGCCTGAATTAATTCAATAGCGGCATAAATAAAAAAACCGGTTTTCTTTTGTTTCCACATCATTAATACACCAATTAGAAGGGGGATATTTAATAATGCAACAACTAATGAGTTCATCGCCATTTTACTGGGATCCATTCCAAAAGCATCCATTGCTTTATTCATTGCATCGCCCATTTGCTGACCGCCTGCATTAGATGCCATATTTCCTAGTAAATTACCCGTATTTGCTAATGCAGAATAAGTGAAATAACTCATTATACCGCCAATTAAACTAATGGCAATTCCCACAAATGAAAGGATGCATAATACGGTTAAAAATGTTGGTCTTTTTGCCGGCTCAGCAGCCGTTACGTTAATTTCTTCCATGTTTTTTTGTTTTAAGTTAAATTATTAAGTGATTTATAGGCCAAATAGAAACAAAAAATTAAGGTGGGCAAAATTTATTTTTACCAATTTATTAACAATTCATAAAATTATAGTTTTTGAAGCAAAGGTTTAAAGAATTTATTAATGCAGATTATGACACTTGCTTTTAGAAGTCATAGGCTTTTTAAAGGGAATGGTTTGGTTTTTGATTTTTCTAAAAAAAACATTAATTCGCTTGCGAAAAAACAGGTTTATTTAAGAATAATTCTCAATTCAGAAATGCAGTAAAAACATTTGTTTGCAAAAGTCCCGGATTAATTATTTTTATCTAATTTTACTTCGTAACACAAAACATTTAAACGTCAGTAAAGACATAAAAATTCAGCAAAATGATCGCAGGCATTATTTTTATTTTATTAGTAAGTGCAGGAGTGGTAATGTTTACCATTAATGTAAAAAAAGTGAGCCGTAATATCAATCTAGGTAAAGATTTAGATCGTAAAGATCAGGCTCAGGTACGTTGGAAAACAATGGCACGTGTGGCTTTAGGACAGTCGAAAATGGTAAGCCGCCCTGCAGCTGCAATTCTTCATATTTTTGTTTATGTCGGTTTTGTAATTATCAATATTGAAGTGATAGACATGTTTGTTGACGGCATCTTCGGCACTCACCGCTTTCTTTCATTCACCGGCGGTTTATACAGTTTTTTGATTGCATCCTTTGAAATATTAGGTTTTTTAGTAACATTCGGATGTGCCGCTTTTTTAATACGAAGAAACATTCTCAGGTTGAAACGCTTTACCAGCAATGATTTGAATGGCTGGCCGCGGACCGATGCAAATGCTATTTTAATTTCTGAAATTTTAATAATGAGTGCTTTCTTTGTAATGAATGCTGCCGATGCTTCATTATTCAAAATGGGAAGTCATCACTACACCGTTTCATTTGCTAACCCAGTTTCGCAGTTTATAATGCCATTGTTTGCCGGTATGAATGAAGGTTCATTAATTTTTATCGAGCGCTTTTCATGGTGGTTTCACATTGTGGGAATCATAGGATTCCTTAACTACCTGCCTTATTCAAAACATTTCCATATTTTATTGGCCTTCCCGAATGTGTATTATTCAAATCTAAATAAGCCCGGGCAGTTTACCAATTTAGAATCCGTATCAAATGAAGTAAAAGCGATGCTTGATCCTTCGTTTACCCCGCCGCCGGCTGATCCTGATAAGCCGATGCGTTTTGGCGCTAAGGATGTAAAAGATTTAAGCTGGAAACAGCTGCTTGATGCATATACCTGCACTGAGTGCGGGCGCTGTACTTCATCATGCCCTGCAAACATTACTGGTAAACTATTATCGCCGCGAAAAATTATGATGAGCACCCGCGACCGTTTGACAGAGGTAGGAAAGAACATTGATTTGAACGGAGAATTTAAAGATGACGGCAAAGCGTTACTTGGAAATTATATTACTGCTGAAGAGTTATGGGCCTGCACTTCCTGTAATGCCTGTGTACAGGAATGCCCTGTTAATATTGACCCTCTGAGTATTATCACTGACATGCGGAGATTTTTAGTGATGGAAGAAAGTGCTGCGCCAGCTGCTTTAAACGGAATGTTTTCTAACATAGAGAATAACGGCGCACCTTGGCAGTTTGGGCAGGCAGACAGGTTAAATTGGAGTAAGGAATAATTAATGAGGATTTAGGAATTAGGATTTTAAGAATATAAAAGAGAGATACAAATATGGAAGTATTAAATGTGCCTACAATGGCGGAGTATGCAGCCAAGGGCGAAACTCCTGAAATTTTATTTTGGGTAGGATGCGCCGGAAGTTTTGACGACAGGGCAAAGAAAGTTACCAGAGCGCTCGTTAAAATTCTAAATCATGCTAATGTAAAGTTTGCCGTTCTCGGAACAGAAGAAAGCTGTACCGGTGATCCCGCAAAGCGTGCAGGCAATGAGTTTTTGTTTCAAATGCAGGCAATGAGCAATATTGCAGTATTGAATGGTTATGAAGTTAAAAAAATTGTAACGGGATGTCCGCATTGCTTTAATACTTTAAAGAATGAATATCCATCACTTGGCGGTAATTACGAGGTGATGCATCATACACAGCTTTTACAGGATTTATTAAATACCGGAAGAATAAAAATTGAAGGCGGAAGTTTTAAAGGTAAAAAAATAACTTTTCATGATCCCTGCTATTTGGGCCGCGGCAACGATGTGTATGAAGCCCCGCGTGAAGTTATGCTGAATTTAGAAGCAGAGCTGGAAGAAATGAAACGCAGTAAAGCTAAGGGATTATGCTGCGGTGCAGGGGGAGCGCAAATGTTTAAAGAAGCTGAAAAAGGAAATAAAGAAATAAATGTGGAACGTGTAGAAGAAGCGCTGGCGCTGAATCCTGACGTTATTGCTGTAGGCTGTCCGTTTTGTAACACAATGATAACTGATGGTGTGAAGCATTTCAATAAAGAACAGACTGTTAAGGTGCTGGATGTTGCCGAATTAATTGCACAGGCAAAGGGTTTGTAAATAATAAATCAGGACAGCGCTGCAAATAAAATTTTGATTCAAAGAGATAATGAAATTGAAATTTTCTTCCTTTTTTAAAATCACTGTTGTTATACTTTCATTTTTTTCGATAACCAATTGTCTTTCGCAGGAGAACAAAATGGATGCACCCCTTCAGGTGCTTGGTATGGATTTTATTCCTAAAGCCCCTTTAATTGCTGTTAAATTTATTCCAACCAGCTGTGTAAGTTTTGTCTGCCCGGTAATTGAAGGCGCAGTTGAATTCAGACTGAAGGACAGGAAAAGTTTGGAAATAGGTGTAGGATATGGCAAACTGCCTTCTATACTTCAAAGTGCGGCATTTAATGATTTGTTCTTCCCGATAGGTTCAAGCAGATTAACTGATTTTAAATTTTCGTTGGATTACCGCTGGCTGAAAACTAAACAGAAACATAATTTAACCCGGTTTAATTCTATCGGCTTTTTATATTATACAAAAGAATTTTCTTTTCCGACCGACTCTTTCTCACATGTTAATTCAGTTTATATACCGACTCCTTATGATTTTAAAATCACGCAGTATTGCAGCGGTTTTAATTATAAGATTGGAAGAATCCTGCAGTTAAATTCGTATTTGAATCTTGAAATGTATCTTGGTGCCGGCTTTGTTGATATTGTTGAAACACATCACGGCGCGCCAAAGGAAGCCCGGGCTCCTTATAAATATTCATTTACAGAAGGTGATCACGCAAGTTTATATATTCCTTTTGGAATTAAAATATGCTATTATAAAAGTTAACAATAAGCAATGAGCAACAAGCAATAAGCAATGAGCAATAAGCAATGAGCAATAAGCAATGAGCAACAAGCAATAAGCAATAAGCAACAAGCAATAAACAACAAACAACAAACAACAAGCAATAAGCAATGAGCAACAAGCAATGAGCAACAAACAACAAACAACAAACAACAAACAACCAACAAAAATAATATGTACTCTATTAAACAAATGCCTTCAGATGCCCGTGTATGGGTGTATCAAAGTAATAAAGCTCTATCAGATATTCAGGTGAGTGAAATTGAAAGAGCAGGCCAGTATTTTATTACAGGCTGGACAGCCCATGGAGCAAGCCTTAAAGCTAGTTTTGATGTAATCTATAATCGTTTTATTGTTATTGCTGTAGATGAGAATCAGGCAAGTGCAGGCGGATGCAGTATTGATGCATCAACACGGTTTATCAAAGAAATTGAAAAACAATTTAATCTGGATTTATTTGACCGTATGCAGACCGCCTACCGCAGCGGAAACGAAATTAAATCATGTAATTTAAATAAGCTGCTCGAAGAGTTAACACTGGCGGGTATTTATTCAGATGACAAAAGCAAAGATGCATCAGGCGATGTAATTGTTTTTAACAACATGGTTAATACCAAAAAAGCTTTCGACAGCGAATGGGAAGTTAAATTAAAAAACAGCTGGCACAGCAGAATACTGCCTGTACCTCAGAAATAGGGAGACCTCAGCCCCAGCCTCTCTCCTTGAAAAAGGAGAGGGGAGCCATCATTCAAAGAATATTGAATAGGTATAGGATTAGAACCCCTCTCCTTTTTCAAGGCGAGGGGCGAGGGGCGAGGGGAGAGGGGAGAGGTTTAGATATAAAAAAGGATATTTGTTATTGACCCGAAGCTGTTTGTTCAACAAAAATAATTTTTAAAACGGAATTTATGCAAAAACAATTTTTAGTATTCAGCGGATTTTCTGGAGCAATAGCGGTTGCTTTCGGAGCAATGGGCGCGCATTTCCTGAAATCTAAATTAGACGGCATTTCATTTACAGAAACCAATCTGCTTACTTTTGAAACTGCAGTGCGTTATCAAATGTATCATTCCATTGCAATACTTGCAGTGTGCCTGCTTTCCGACAAGTATAAAACCAAATTATTATCAAAAGCCGGCTATTGTTTTATGGCGGGCATTGTTTGCTTTTCGGGTTCATTATACTTTCTATCCTTAGGCGGTTTATTGGGTTTAACAAGTATTCACTGGCTGGGGCCGATTACTCCTATCGGCGGTTTGTTTTTTATTGCAGGCTGGGTTTTATTGGGGATGTCGGGGCTGGAGAGGAAGAAATAATAAAAATTTTCCCGCATTAATGCTGAAACTATGCAGCCGGCACGTTTCATTAACCACTCAGCACGTTTCATTAACCACTCAGCACGTTTCATTAACCACTCAGCACGTTTCATTAACCACTCAGCACGTTTCATTAACCACTCAGCACGTTTCATTAACCACTCAGCACGTTTCATTAACCACTCAGCATGTTTCATTAAC
>CAINDA010000022.1 GCA_903847205.1 uncultured Bacteroidota bacterium | reverse complement strand
GTAAAAATCTCCGCTGACAATATCTTTGGGTTTAAATAAAATAAAATGCTCTGCCGGGAGATTGTTTTTAATATACTCATCGCTGGTAAGCAATGCCCTTTGTATGCGCCTGGCATAAGTAATAGAATCTAATATCTCTTTCTGTTTTTCTTCAACAATCTCTTTTTGTTTTTCTGAAATTTCACGGAGTTCAACCGCTATGATCCGCTGGCTGTCGGCTATATCTTTTTGTTTTGTTACTTCATTTTTTTGTAATTCAATTATGTTTTTTTGTTTGCGCGTAACGCGCAGCGAGCGGAAAACAAAAGCTGCAAACACAACAACTAAAAACAAACCAAAAACAACTGACCATATTACGATTTTTTGCTGCCTGTTTTTTTCTTCGGCAACAGCCTGTTGTTTATCATTCGCGGATTTAGTTTCTGCTTCTTTTTTATCAAACTCATAGTTCATTTCTTTTCGTACGAGCTGTTTTTTATTTTCCTGGCTGTAAAGGCTATCCTTCACTGCTGTGGCTTTTTTATAATATTTGAGTGCCTGTTTATGCAGCCCGATAGTATCATAAAGCTTTGAGAGAGATTCTTCAATCAGCATTAATTCATTTAAAGCTCCGATACTGTCATCCAAGCTGACTGCCTTTTTAAGATATTCTTCCGCTTCTTTAAATTTCCCCGTTGCGGTATAAAGCATTCCTATACTTCCTAAATCCTGGGCTATTGCGTTTTTATCTCCTGCCATTTCTGCCATTTTTAATGCTTTGAAATAATAATCATTGGCTTTTGAAAAATTTCCTTGATTTTGATAGATGCCCCCAATGTTGCTGTGAAGTATTGTAATTTCGTTTTTATCTTCAATTTCTTCCGCAATTTTCAGCGCTTTTAAATAGTAGTCAAGGGCCAGTGGGTAGTTTTTCTGCCCCTCATAAATGCCGCCGATATTGCCCAACAAACCAGCAATTGAGTGTTTATTCTTTTGCTCTTCCGCCATTTTCAAAGCCATAATATAATAATCACCGGCTTTGGAGTAATCGGCTTGATTCTTATAGATATTTCCAATGTTAGCGAGAAGTGCTATTATTCCATTTTTTCTCTTTAATTCTTCATTTATCTTTAGTGACATAAAAAAATATTCTAATGCTTTGGGATAACTGCCATAATTATAATAAATATTGCCGATATTGTTACTTGCCTGTGCAACCCCTCTTTTAAAATTCAATTTACATGCAAGCTCTAATGCTTCTGTACCGCATTTCAATCCTTTTTCAAAATCTCCGATATATTCATAAGATAAACTTAATTGATTGAGGTATTTTACTTTGTTAGTATCTGGCTTAAACGTTTTGATAGTGGCTATAAGAGTATCAATGTGTTTGTTTTGGGCAAAACAAAAAGAGCTGAGAATTACGAAAGAGGCATTAAGGAATAAAAGGAAAATGATTTTTTTCATAAAATTAAAATAATTTATACTCTTACCCCGATTACACATACATCATCCACTTGCTCTGCTTTTCCCTTCCAGTTTTCAAAAAATTTGTTGAGGTATTCTTTTTGTTCAGCCATCGGCTGGTATTGAATTTTAAGCAGTTCTTCCTTAAATGTTTTCTTCATCATTTTTTTACCATTCGCCCCAAACTGGTCAGCAAAGCCGTCGGTTGAAGTATAAATAATATCGCCTTTTCGGAGTTCTATTGTATGCGGTGTAAAAGGAAGCATATCTTCCATGTATTTACCTACCGGCATTTTATCGGCTTTGTATTCTATCAGTTCACTGTTGCGCACTAACCACAGCGGATTATTGGCTGCTGCGAAGTGTAAAAGCATTTTATCAAAATCATAGGCGCAGAGTATGCAGTCCATGCCGTCTTTCGAAACCTCGGTGCTTCCTGGCGGATTAAGGGCTTTTATTATTTCAGTTCGCTGCGCATTGAGTATATCATGCGGTAATCGTATGCCCCGCTCTATCACGTTCTCGTTCAGATAAGAAATGTTTAACATGCTCATAAAAGCTCCCGGAACACCATGCCCGGTGCAGTCGGCTGTGGCAATATAAAAAAGTCCTCGGCCTGTTTCGCCTGAAGGAGGCGGATTGCGTAGTGCCCAATAAAAATCACCGCTGACAATATCTTTAGGTTTAAATAAAATGAAATACTCCGCCTGCAGGTTGTTTTTAATATACTCATCACTGGTAAGCAATGCAGTTTGAATACGCCTCGCATAAGTAATAGAATCTAATATCTCCTTCTGTTTTTCTTCAACAATGTGTTTTTGTTTTTCCGAAATTTCACGAAGTTCAACCGCTATGATACGCTGGCTGTCGGCTATGTCTTTTTGTTTTGTGACCTCGTTTTTTTGTGCTTCAATTATATTTTTTTGTCTGCGTACAGCACGGAGGGAGCGGAATATAAAACCAGCAAATACAAGCACTAATAACAATCCGAAAGCAACCGACCAGATTACGATTTTTTGCTGTCTGTTTTTTTCTTCGGCAACAGCCTGTTGTTTATCATTCTCAGCTTTAGTAACAGCTTCTTTTTTATCAAATTCATAATTCATTTCTTTACGTACAAGCTGTTTTTTGTTTTCCTGACTGAAAATAGTATCTTTTAATGCCATTGCTTTTTTGTAATGGATGAGAGCGAGCTTGGGCTGTCCAATTGTATCGTATAGTTTAGAAAGTTCTGTTTCCACCTCTTCTAAACAATCTAAGGATCCAACACTTTTATACATAGTGATAGCTCTTTTCAGGTATAGCTCAGCTTCCTTAAACTTCCCTGTTTTTGTATATAGCGAACCAATGTTACTAAACAATATCGAAATTTCATTTTTATTCCCAAGTTCTTCATCAATTTTCAATGATTTGAAATAAAAATCCAAGGCTTTGACATAATCACTTTGATCAATATAGATGTTTCCTATGTTAAGGAAAATTGTAGCAATATTATTTTTATTCTCAAGTTCTTCAGCCAACTTTAATGCTTTTAAATAATAGGCGAGAGCCTTGACATAGTCGCCTTGCTTTCTGCATACAACGCCTAGATTACCGAAAAGTCGAACGACTATGTTTTTATTTTTGAGCTGTTCTGCAATTTTCAAGGCTTTGAAATAGTAATTCAAGGCCTTGGGGTAATCGCCAACTTTAGAAAAAAAAGTTCCAATATGGATTAGATTCTCTGTCTGTAAATTTTTATTCCCTGTTTCTTCATTTAATTTCAATGCCTTGAAATAATAGTCGATTGCTTTGGGATAATCTGCTTTATTCCAATACACAAGTCCGATTAGGTCCAAAGAAGAAGCGGACCCTTTTTTGAAATTCAGCCGTTGGGCGATCTGCAACGCTACATTTCCATAGCATAAGGCCGTATCATAAAGCCCAGTGTGTAAAAATTCTATAGATAGATTGTTTGCGTGAATGACTTTATTAGTATCGGCTTTATCAGTTTTGAGAAGAGTAAGCAAGGAGTCAATTTTTCTGTTTTGAGAAAAACAGCTGAACGTTAAAAACCCGAGGTATAAAGCTGCCGGAAGCAGAAATTTTTTCATCTGTCGAAAGTACAATTAAATTCTTTTTTACGGATTTTGTCTTCATTAAAAAATTGAATTTAAACATTGGGGGCTTTGGAAGTTTCTCAATTATCTAAAAACAAAAAAACTCCCTGCAATAATAGCCTTGCAGGGAGCTTATTATTCATTTAATTTTTCGGTTCTTACACCACATGTACCATTACCGGATTGCAAAACGGCTGCTGGCCGGCAGAGGTAACCAAGGCCACCCTGAACCAGTACTTTAATCCCGGAGTTAAACCATTTATGGTAAAACCCGACTGCGTAGTGGTTGCAGCAATAAGCCAATTGTTTTCCACAATCGGGTCTGCTGTGTATTCCCAGATATAAGCCGCTCCGCCAGACGGAGAACTTACATCAACACTGCCCGATTGCAACCCCTGCACAGCAGAGAAAGAACTGGCAGCAACCTGCACAACCTGTTTAAGACTGAAGCTGCTGCTCTGTAACTGAAGGGAAGCATTTTTTTAACGGATGGAAGCATTCATAAAAAAAATGATTCAATTCACTAAATGTTACGAAGCATTCATTAAAAAAATCTTCACATTCACTAAATGTTACGGAGCATTCATTAAAAAAATGATTCCATTCATTAAAAGTCGGGAAGCATCCTCCTGGATTTAGAAAGCATTCATTGAAAAAATATAACAATTAACAAAAGAAGTATATGCAAAGAGCGCAAATTGTTTACCTCCATTTTAACATTAAATGTTAAAACATTTAATGTTTTATGATTCAAATCATGTTATTGCTAATATTAATTTGATTAAGTTTGTTAAGTAAAAAAACATTTTATTGTTTTTCATTTAATTTTAATCTTGCTGTGCCGCTGCATTGCAGGACTTTTTTTTGGCCATTTCTCACACAGATTTAAAAACTTAAAAAAACAAAACATGAAAAAAACAAAATTACTTATTGCTGCATTGCTCCTGTTCGGCTTTGGGCTTTTAACTTTTAACAGCTCTGCGCAATACACTCAGCTTCGTAGTTTTGGAAGCAGTCCTACAGACGGCAACGGCCCTCAGGAGTCACTTATTTCAATAGGAACTTTTCTCTATGGAGTTACTCAATTAGGAGGCTCAAGCAATCTTGGGTGCCTCTTTAAGATAAAGCCTGATGGAACAGGGTATACTAATGTGCTCAATTTCACAGGAACGAACGGAAGAAATCCATCCGGCTCTCTTTTTTATGATGGAACCTTTTTATATGGAATGGCAAATAAAGGCGGCACTGGTCCTTGTACCAATGGCTGCGGGGTAATATATAAAGTAAGGCCTGATGGAACCGGGGATAGCGTTTTGCTTAACTTCGGCTTCTTCTCTGTAACTGGAACTAATCCTACCAGCTCGCTTGTTTCTGACGGAAACTTTCTTTACGGAATGACGAATTTGGGCGGCGGAAGTAATATGGGAACCATCTTTAAAGTGAGAACTAATGGAACGGGGTATTCCCAAATGCATGATTTTTCTGGTGCTGACGGAAACCTGCCTTTTGGCTCTCTTATTTTTGTCGGAAACGTTCTTTATGGAATGACGCAGCAAGGCGGTACGCATAGTATGGGGAACATCTTTAAAATAATGCCTGATGGAAGTGGCTTTACTGATCTGCTTGATTTCAGTGCTTCAAGCGGGGGAAATTGGCCTAAAAGCAAACTTTTCTATGACGGAACCTTTTTATATGGAATGACCGGTTATGGAGGCAATTTTAGTGACGGAGTACTTTTTAAAGTAAATCCAGATGGAACAGGATATACCGACTTAATCAATTTCTCTGGTGCTGCGAATGGAACTTATCCCGGGGGTTCTCTTTTTTATGATGGAACTTTCTTCTATGCAATGGCTTCTGGTGGTGGCACACACAGTAGTGGAGTAGTCTTTAAAATAAAACCTAATGGTACAGGGTTTACCAAACTCCATGATTTTTCAGGAGCCACAACAGACGGCGGAAATCCTTCAGGAACTTTTATTTCTGATGGCACTTTTCTCTATGGGATGTGCACAGCTGGCGGAACTAATTATGTTGGCACAGTTTTTAAGTATAATATGCTTTGCACACCTGTTACATTAAGTCAATCGCCTACTATTTGCACAGGACAGAGCGTTACTGTCGGAACTCATACTTATACCACACAAGGCACATACAAAGATACTTTAACTACCTATTCAGGCTGCGACAGCACAGTAACCACCATTCTTACTGTAAACACTACCCCAACTATAACCGGCACTACACCTGCTGGTAATTGCGGAACAGGCACAGTTACATTAGGCGCCGCTGCAAGTGCCGGAACAATAAACTGGTATGCTGCATTAACCGGCGGGCCATCGCTTGGAACTGGAGTATCGTTTACCACTCCAAGTATTTCATCCACCACAACCTATTATGTGGATGCTTCGAATGGCAATTGCATAAGCGCATCCAGAACGGCGGTAATAGCAACTATAAATACTACTATTCCAACAGTAACAGGAAATACCCCAGCAGCGCGCTGCGATGCAGGCACTGTTACATTGGGTGCAGCAGCCAGCGCAGGAACTTTAAACTGGTATGCAGCAGCTTCAGGCGGCCCTTCATTAGGCACTGGGGTTTCCTTCACTACCCCAAGTATTTCATCAACTACAATATATTATGTGGATGCGACAAACAGCGGATGTACAACCGCATCCAGAACGGCGGTAACTGCAACTGTTAATACAACACCAACAGTAACTGGCAGCACACCAGCAGCGCGTTGCGATGCAGGAACCGTTACATTGGGTGCTGCTGCCAGTGCAGGTATATTAAACTGGTATGCCGCTTCAACCGGCGGGCCTTCATTAGGAACAGGAATTTCATTCACTACACCAAGCATTTCATCAACTACACCTTATTACGTGGATGCAGCAAACAGCGGATGTACTACCGCATCCAGAACGGCAGTAACTGCAACGGTTAATACTACACCAACAGTAACTGGCAGCACACCGGCAGCGCGCTGCGATGCCGGCACTGTTACATTAGGCGCCGCTGCCAGCGCAGGAATTTTAAATTGGTATGCTGCTTCAACTGGCGGCCCGTCTTTAGGAACAGGAATATCATTTACCTCACCAAGCATATCATCCACTACACCATACTATGTTGATGCATCAAACAGCGGTTGTATCAGCCCATCAAGAACAGCAGTAACAGCAACTGTAAATACTACACCATCGGTAACAGGCACCACTCCTGCAGCCCGCTGCGATGCAGGAACTGTAATATTAGGAGCTGCAGCCAGCGCAGGTACATTAAACTGGTACGCATTAAGTACTGGAGGAGTTTCTTTAGGCACAGGAACAGCGTTTACTACGCCGAGCATTTCAACTACCACCACCTATTATGTAGATGCAGTAAATAGCGGTTGTACTTCGGCATCAAGAACAGCAGTAATTGCTGCCGTAAATACTACACCAACAATAACTGGTACTACACCTGCTGGTCATTGCGGAACAGGCACTGTAACATTAGGTGCTGCAGCCAGTGCAGGAACAATTAACTGGTATGCTGCATCAACAGGCGGTCCATCGCTTGGAACGGGAGTATCGTTTACTACTCCTAGTATTTCAACCACTACAACTTATTACGTTGATGCTTCGAATGGCAATTGCACAAGCGCATCCAGAACGGCGGTAATTGCAACAATTAATACTACTATTCCAACAGTAACAGGAACTACACCAGCAGCACGCTGTGATGCAGGAACGATAACTTTAGGCGCAGCAGCAAGTGCTGGAATATTAAATTGGTACTCTGCGGCTACAGGCGGCCCTTCATTAGGAACTGGGGTTTCATTCACTACACCAAGCATTTCATCAACTACTCCATATTATGTGGATGCAACAAACAGCGGCTGCACTACCGCATCCAGAACATCAGTAACAGCAACTGTTAATACAACTCCAACAGTAACTAATACGACCCCTGCTGCCCGCTGCGATGCCGGCACTGTTAACTTGGGCGCCTCAAGCACCGGAACTTTAAACTGGTATGCAGCACCAACCGGAGGGCCTTCATTGGGCACAGGAACATCGTTTACTACTCCAAGTATTTCCAACACCACACCATATTATGTAGATGCAACAAATAACGGCTGTACAAGCTCATCCAGAATAACTGTGGCTGCAACTATTAATATTACACCTACCGTAACAGGTACCACACCTGCCGCCCGCTGCGATGCCGGCACTGCAATATTGGGCGGCACTGCCAGCGCAGGAACACTAAACTGGTATGCTGCTTCAACCGGAGGACCGTCATTGGGAACAGGAATATCGTTTACAACTCCAAGTATTTCCAACACCACACCATATTATGTAGATGCATCAAATAATGGCTGCACAAGCTCATCCAGAACAACTGTGACTGCAACAATTAATACTACACCAACGGTAACAGGCACCACGCCTGCTGCCCGATGCGACGCCGGTACAGTAACTTTAATTGCTTCGGCCAGCACAGGTACGTTAAATTGGTATGCAGCACCAACAGGCGGTACTTCATTAGGCACAGGGATTTCATACACAACACCAAGTATTTCATCCACCACAACTTATTATGTAGATGCTTCTGCCAACAGCTGTACCACCGGTTCCAGGTCAGCGGTAATTGCAACAGTAAACACTACACCAACGGTAAACGCCGGGGCCGATGTTACAATCTGCGCCGGACAAAGTGTTACGCTTACTGCAAGCGGAACAGCATCAAATTACAGCTGGGATAATAGTGTAATCAATGCTGTATCATTTATCCCAACTGGTAATAATACCTATACTGTTACCGGAACATTAAACGGATGTTCTGCAACGGATGCAGTTATTGTAACAGTTAATCCTCTTTCTTCCATTACCGGAAATGTAATTTACTCGCAGGGTATTGTAGCCCACGGCAGTGCATTATTATTTAATGCCGACAGCAGCGGGGCTATTCCGGCAGTTCAGACTTCCGCAATTGATTTATCTGGAAATTACACTTTTACCAATGTACATAATGGAAATTATAAGATTCAGATTGTTCCTGATACATCTGTTTATCATACAACAATAATGAAAACTTATTTTGCAGGTGCATTCTTGTGGGATTCGGCTAGTGTAATAACTGTAAGCTGCGGCACTAATAATACAGCTAATATAACCGCAGTTTATCTGGCGCCTTTGGCTCAGACAAGTTCAGCCCTTATCAGCGGTGTTATTTTAGCTGATGCAAACTACGTTGGTTTAGGCGCAGCAAACAATAATGGTGAACCAAGAAGCTTGGGCGATCCTATTCCGAATGTTGATGTAAGCTTAAAACAAACTCCCGGGGGGATTATTGCAACTACGCATACTGCAGCAAACGGCACCTATCAATTCAGCCACGTTCCCTTGGGTACATTTATTATTCTGGCAAGCATACCGGGTTATGGATTAGATTCAACACGAACCGCTATAGTCAGTTCGGTAAATGCCGATGATATTAACGAAAATTATTTTGTCAGCGACAGCACAATTTACCCGAATGTTAATGTAACAACGGGTGTAAAACAATTACGTATTAATTCATTATCGGTTTATCCTAATCCTGCAGCTAACAGCATAATTATAGGGGGGATAAACAGCAAATCAGTTATTAAACTGTATGATGTATTTGGTAAATTGGTTTTAGATGCTTCGGCTATAAGCATTACAAAAAATGCTGAAGTAATTATAAACACAAGTATATTGGCCAATGGTATTTATACACTTGTATCGGAAAATGCTGACAGCAGAGCGGTTTGCAAAGTGGTTATCAGCAGGTAGAACTGCCGCACAAAAGCAAACTTAACTAATAGCAAAATATACAGCTGTTATTTCTAAAGCGTTCAATAAATTATGAAAAACGCCATCCTTAAAAAAGGATGGCGTTTTTTCATTGCATCTATTTTATTACTACTTTTTAAAAACGGAATTGTTCCTATTCCGATTTGAATTACTCCTATTCCAAATGGATTAACTCTTATTCCGTTTGGAATTGCTCCTATTCAGTTTGGAATAACTCTTATTTCATTTGGATTTAATCCTATTCCGTTCGGATTCGCTCCTATTCCGTTTGGATTAACCTCTATTCCAATTGGAATTACTCCTGTTCCAAATGGAATTACTCCTGTTCCAAATGGAATAACTCCTATTCCGTTCAGAATTACTATTATTCCGTTTAGATTCACCCCAATTCCATTTGCAATCACTCCTATCCCATTCGGATTCGCACCTATTCCCTTCGGAATTACTGTTGTTCCGTCCAGCTTACTCTTTTCCTGCGCGGAATCACTCCTATTCCTTCCAAATTCACCCCAAATTAAGGAATAACCTTAGCTTCCTCCACCTGTATTACTTCCTTTGTGGCATCATTATAAATAAATGCAGTAACGTGGCAATTGTTTACATTACACAAAGTTGAGCTTGCTCCGCCTGCAGCAGGATAAGCAGCCGGGAAAGTGTAATTATAAGTTTTATTAATTGCAGCATTTGCCGTAATTGTTCCTGTAACTAAAGCCTCTCCCCAGGTACCGTTAATATTATCTCTTAATACATGGCGGTGTATGTAGGCTGGAACATAAACTCCGCCATCCAGCTGATCGGCAGTGATGCTGTCTTGCGTAATTACGGCAATCAATTTATAAGGGCCTCCTGTTAAAGTATCAAATAAAAAGGTTGATTGAACAGCACAGCTTAAGCTTCTGTTAACAGCATTGTATGTATTAGTAATTGTAATTTTTGCATTGGCGGGTTTTGCAAGTTCAGCAGCAACTTCTGTTGCCCATATCCCGGGTGCTTTTACGTGATCTGTGGTTGTCGGAGTATAATCCTTACGGTTTATTAGTCCGTTAGGATTTGATACCGAAGAAACGCCGAAAAAGGCGGGATCGTCATACGTATCTCCGGCTGCTGTTCTGAAATCAGTTAAATACTGTGTTCCTGAAGAAGCCGGCGTGGCAAAAAAACCAGCATGCACACCTATCACTATTAATTTTTCACCATAGGTCTGAAGTAAATTATTCGCAATAACCGCTGCAGCCGGACAGGCGGTGCATTTATGGCCGGTATAATCTTCTAACAAAACTTTGCGCTGTACCGTTGTCCCGCCGGGATGGCTTCCTCCGGCCTTTTCAGGAAGAGTCACAAAATCACAGGAAGTAATTCCGAGAATTAAAATCAGTGTAAGGAGCTTGATTAAACTATTTTTCATGATAAAATTTCAAATGATAAAAAAAGTATTGACACTAATTTCACGAATTAAAATAAAAATTGTTTTACTTAAATATTAAAAAACACTGCCTGTAATTCGTGAAATTCGTGGCAATAATCCTTTCTTAAAAACTGCTGGTTACACTCAGTGTTATACCGTTTGATGCCGGAACATTCCGGCAGACTCCGCCTACGCAGAATATTCCCGCACGCTGTTTTCCATAACTCAAAACAATACGGTTTGTGTTTTTTGTAAATCCTATATTGCCCATGTAATAATGAAAACGCTCACCTGTAATTTCATTGCCGTAATTATACTGATCGCCTGCCGCAACAAACCAGCTTCCGTTAATAGTATATTCCAGCAAGGCGTAAGCCCAATCCTGATGATCCTGTTTGGTTGCCAAATTCTGAAGCTCTAAACGCAGCGCGCTTTCCTGTTTGAGTTTATAAGTGATGTCGGCAACTGCAACATGAGAAAAGATTGTAGGAGAACCGGGCTTTTGAATGATGCTTTTATTATAAACCTGGTAAGAATATATTAAAGTTCCCTTCCATGTTTTGTTAATTTTCCTGTTTATCTCTAAATATAAATCGCGGAAATAAACTTCTTTACCAATACCCAGATAGTTTGATGTATAGCCGAGATGCTTTGGATCTTCGCCCTTTATCTGCAGTGTATCTATGCTGTTTGCACCGGAATAATTCAAGGTAATTTCGGTTCCGTATTTACCGCCGAGTGCTGTTTCTTTTTTTATTTTATATTTTATTTCGCCGGCAAATTCCATTTCACCCTTTGCCTGTGAGGCATAGGGATAAAATGCAAGCAGGCTGTATGTATGCTGCAGTGGCAATGCCGGAATATAGTTAACCAATAAATTGGTGAGCTGTGCTGTTCTGTCGGAGCGGTAACTCATGTTATCAATGCGTGATCCGCTTAATGATACAGCAAATCCTTTCACAGCATAACTGCTTTGTAATAAAACAGCATCGCCGTATTTATAATTAAAATTATTATCTGATGAAGGGTCGTTGATTTTATAAGCGTATTCGCCGTTTATTTTAAAATTGTTTCGTGATACAGCAAAGCGCCCGGCTGAATTACCCACATTCTGGGGCAGTACAAGGTTAGGATCCTGATCAGTCTGAAACTTGCTTACAAAGCTTCCGCCGATAGTAACAATCGTTTTTTTATCTGCAAGTTTTTTGAATGCTTCGTTGAGCTGAATTTCGCCGTCGAAGCCTCGCACCAAGCCCGGGCCGGTTGTAAAATAAGAACGCTGCTTGCCGGTTAAACCTTTCAGATAAACACCTTTAAAGGGTTCATATTTTAAACGAACTCCGTCAAGGGCATTATCTAAGCCAAGGTTGCGTTCTTCATAGCTTCTTAATGTTAAACCGCTGCCAAACTGCTCATAAAAACTGCCAACGGTAACTTCTAATTCATCTGATTTATAAGTTGCAAAACGATATGGAATACCGGTTCCTTTGTAGCCCGCAGGGAAGCCTTGCAGTTCATTCAAATAACTTTCGTAGCGGATGCCGGCAGTAAATTTTCCTTTCGTATAAATGATATTTGCAAAACCATTCATTAACATTTTTTCAGGTGCCGCTGCAGCACCGATAGCCGAATCAGGAATGTAATACTGTGCATTTGCCTGAAAATTGCCATGCACTTCCCCTAAATTTGAGTTGTTGGAAGTATTTAAATTAATCTGCGCTGAAGCTGTAGAAATAAAAAATACGGCAAGAAGAAATGCAGTTATTTTATAGTTTGTTATTTTATAATCTGTCAATTGATAAATTGTTTTTGTTAATTCCTAAAAGACATTGGTACATCAGCACATTTTCACATCAGCTAATTATTCTATTCAGTAATCTTCTCGCCTTTCAAAACTTTTTTAACAATATCATACAGGTGTTCTTCACTGCCGTCAACATAACCCACATGCTGCCATACAATTTCACCTTTCCCGTTAATCACAAATATCTGCGGAATATCACCTACATTCATTGCCCGTTTAAAATCCTGATTTTCGTCCAGGTAAACTTCATAATCCCATCCATGTGTTTTAACATCGATGCTCACTTTACCTGAACTCCTTGAATCATCAATTGAAATGGCAATCAGCTTCACACCGGTTTCTTTTTTCCAATCAGAATAAACTTCTGAAATGGCATCCAGTTCTTTTTTGCAGGGTTTGCACCATGTTGCCCAAAAATCAATGATCGTGGGCTTTCCATCATTCGAAAATTTCGCAGTGTTGATTGTTTTCCCATCCGTTGTTTTAACATCAGCTGCAGGAATAGCTCTCCCTTCTGCATTCTGAGCTATTGAAACAGAAGCGGACAAACATACAGCAAGAACACCTGAAATTATTTTTTTCATACAATTAATAGATTAAAGGGTTAAAAAAACAAATCAGCAGCCTAGATTCAAAACCCAAAACTGCTGATTTATTTATTAAGAACATAATTTTATTTATTTACTGCAACCTTCTTTGTAATTGTATTATTTCCCATCTTAATATTCAAGAAATATAAACCATTGCTTAAAGATGCAGCATCTAATGAATAATTTTGCATACCTGCATTCATCCTGCCTAAATCTTTATTCAAAACGAGCTGTCCAAGCTCATTTACAAGCGTAAGTGATACATTGCCCGCTTCAGTTAAACTGAAATCTACTCTTGCATTATTTGTCAATGGGTTTGGATAAACATTAACGCTGTTTATTGTTGTTTCATTTTCCTGAATACCGGTAGTTGCAGAAAAATTAACATTATCAATATAAACATTGTTGCCGTAATTTGATGTTCCTTTAAAACGTACTAAAACATTCGACTGTCCGGCAAGTGAAGTTAAATTTACAATTTCATGTCTCCATTCCGAAGGCCCGGCAGGCACGAAGCTTGCAGTATCAGGCGGAACCGTTTTTAACAAGTTTCCGGCTTTGGTATATTTGTTAGTCCATGTTGTGCCGCAATTAGTAGAAACCTGAACTTCTAATTTATCAGTTTCAGGCGATGATGAACTGTACTGTGAATAAGCAACATCAAATTGTAATGAAGCCACAGTGGCCGAGGCAAACGACATCGGCGTCAAAGTCAAATAATCAACCTGTCCGGATGGGATGCGAAACCAATTTAATGTTGCGCTTGATGCGGAATTAAAACCGTTTGTTGCATTATCCCAGGTCCTGGTTCCGCCAGCGGTAACAATCCAGTTACTTGGAATACCGGCACTTTCAAATGACTGAGAAATATAAGCACCGCCTACTGATGGATATACAACAAAATGCGCTGTTGTTGAATTGTTAGAAGCTGTAGGATCAGCCCCGCCATTAGGATTTGAAACTACCGCTGTAATTGTATGTGTTCCTGAAGATGCCGAACCGACTTTTATTCCAGTGATAGTAGTATTTGCGTATGTAGCAAGACTGCCTGTCCAGTTAAAAACTTTTTGTGAAATACCGTCAACTTTAAGTGTAACAGTTGCTGATGTCAGCGGGCTGGTACCAACATTTCCCATTACGAAAGTTGGAGTTACACTATCGCAGGATGCAAGCGAAGTATTAGAAGAAGTTAACATTTCCGCATCCACAGATTGTGTTGCCGCAGTGCAGGACGCTTTTGCAGCCCAGAGCATAGTGGCATAATATTGATCAACTTCTGTCATTGAGCGGTCAGGACAGATCATAATACATGTAGGAAAATAAGTTAAACTGTAAAGTGCATTAAATGCATCAACCGTTGGTGTTGTTGAAGTTGTAGGATCAATAATCGGATAGTTTGTACCCGTTACCCAGTCGCCTTGAGTATTTGAACCTGTACCATGCAAATCTGCACTGTTAGTGGTTCCGTCCCCTTCAATAAAAATCACAACACAATCGTTAGTAGTTGTAGAACTTACACCTGGGGCGCCGGATGGGCCATGGTATGTCCAGATAGAGTCAAGAGCACCTGAGTTATGATACCCCCAGCAAGGTCCGCACCATGTTGCCGAGATATCAATAAATACTGTTTTTCCCGCATTTAAATAAGCGTATAAATGCTGGCTTACACCGTTAATATCAGTAAGAGTCCAGTCGGAAGAAAGATTACCGTTTGTAATTTGCGCCTTGCTCTGGACAGCTGAAAATAGCAGGGTAAACACAGTTGTAATTCGTAAGATTTTTTTCATTTTTGTCAGATTATAGATTAGTGGTTAATTACAAACAATTATTATGTTCATAACGAATTTATTCCACAAGTATCTCTTAATCTATGTTTTGTATCATGTTTTATAAGGGGGAAATTTTCTACGGTAAAAAAAATATATTCAATTTACTTTGAAAATGGGTGTAACTAATTTTACATTTGATGGTATAAGCCCGAAGCATTTAAACCAAAAATAATTTTATGAAGAAAATATTTACTTCAATTTGTCTGGCATCACTCGCTCTCTTTACTTACGGTCAGAGTATGCGTTTATTTGTTGGAACTGCTGATATAACAAACACAACTATTGAAGTTGGCGTTACAGATGGTTTAGCGAGCGTAAATGAAATTGATATTCATAATACTTCCTCAAACATAATTACCTTCAAGGTAACAAGGATGATTGTTAACGCCCCGCTTGGTGCTGGCTGCGCGGTTTATTTTTGCACCGGCACTTCATGTTTTCCTCCAAACTCCGCAGCCAGCTACACCCAGCCGGGAACAGGAATAACAATTGGCGCCGACTCCAATTTAATCGGAACAAGGGGTATCACTGCTCACTTTGATGAAGGCTCTCCTTTAACAGAAACTTATATTCATTATAAAGTTTATAATCTTTCCGATTATTCCGATACAGCATGCTTTACAATGCATTATAAACTTGCAACAGGCATACCTGAAATTGAAAAGATTGCAGGTACAATTACCAATGCTTTTCCTAATCCTTCAAACGGATTTATTTCATTCAAATACAGCTTAAATGAAAACGCCCAAAAAGGTGTAATTTTATTTTATGATATGTTGGGAAAAAAGGTAAAAGAAGTTGTTTTAACAGATAAACAGGGTCTTTCAAAGATAGATGCAGCAGAATTAAATGAAGGAATATATTTTTATACTTTTCTTGTGGATGGCAAAGCTGTGAGTACAAAAAAATTAGTGATCAGTTCCAACTAAATTTATAATTTGTTTTTGTCTTTTTCTTTCGAAAATAAGTTTATTATTTTTTTTTACTTTTAAACTGATTTCAAATCTCTACAATCATCTTTATTTATTTTTAAAAAAATGTAATTAGACAAACAATTTATAGTTGGAAAATTTCTCGATTCAATAATTAAAAAATTTCTTTTTAATACTCCCCTCTCACCCCTCCCATTTTTTTTATCTGATCTGAAATGAGACACTGTTCTTAGATTCAACATAAGTCTAAATTTCATCGGTCCCTTTAAAATGCGAATGATAGCAAAACTTTTCAATTTTTTTTATTTGCGACCTAAATTTTCCTGGAAGGAAAACTTTTGAAACCAAATAAAAGTCTGCTTCAGCACCTTAAACAGAATTAATTTTGCTAAAGCCATAGCATTAAAAGAAATAAAGAACATTGGATAAATATCTAGGATTTGCTTTCCCAGAAACAGAAAATTTGAAAATTTTAATCAAAGAAAATGATATCAATTATCACGGGCTTTGCACCCATAAACAGGTCGAAAAACGAGCCCTAAGGCGTTTACTGGAAGCTAGCATACAACACACACTCTAAGGAACCCCAAAGTGAAATAAAGCGCCAAAAAACACCCCAATTTATTTCTCCCCTACTCTTCATTTACAAAAGGTCGAAGATGAAAAGCTGAAAATTTTATTAGTCTTTGTCCATAGCAACGGTTCCGATAAATCGAAAAAAGAATTAAAAAATTGATTTATAAATTTTTTAAAAAATTATAAATTTAGATCAAAAATAGTGATTCTGCGAAGTCGATTGGTTTAATCCAAAAATTAAATTTTTTTTAATACGGAGTTTATTTAATAAAATCGCAGAAAAGCAAGCAGGGAAATTTCAAGAAATATCAGCATAATTATTGTGAAATAACTATTTTAATAAGAATTCTCAAAAGAAAACTATTAATGATGTTAACGAAATACCAGCAGAATCAATACCCTCCAGGCCCGCTTCAGAAAAATGAAGTTTAATGCTATTTCTTGAAATTTAAATACAAATACACTTCAAACAGGTTTCAGGCTCGCATATTCTACTAAATAGCCTCAATGATGTATTATTTAGTATTTAAAAAATAAATGAGAATTCGGCTAACGTATTCGGTATATGCGAAGCTAAATGATAATGTAATATTTAACAAAATACTTCTGGAAACTGAGGAAATACTTCTTAATAAATAAAAAATAATCTGATACTTTAGTGTGAATAAAAGTAGAAATTTAAGGTGGGATTTTTTAATGTAAACTATTTCCTTATCAAATAAATCTGACTGGAATATTTTTTACCAGATTTTAAAGCCGAAATATTTGATCTAAGGCCAATCCATAGTGCACGAAAAATATTTGATTTTTCAGTGCGGTATTTTTCACTTAACAAGGAAACATAAAAAGAATCGAAAAGCATCGGTAATACTTTGAATACTTTTAACCCATGATTATTGAAAACTGTTTCAATATCATTTGGAACAAAGTGATATAAATGTCTGGGAACATCATAAGCAGCCCAATTTTCTTTATACACATCTGCATCAAAAGAAGTGCAATTGGGAACAGCAATAACGATTATACCTTCGGGTTTAATTAATCGTTTTAAATCATCAATTCGGTCATTTAATTCAGGAACATGTTCTAATACATGCCACATGGTTATAACATCGAAACCTTCAGTTTCTAATTTTTTAATTTCAGCCTCCCCTCTTATATCTAAGCCGTAATTTTTAATTGCAATTTCCCTCACATCTAAACTAGGTTCAATGCCAAATGTTTTCCATTTCGCATCTTTAAAAGTTTTCAAAAACTCGCCGGTTCCGCATCCAATGTCTAATATATTTCCAGTTTTATAATACTTTGAAATCAGCTGAAGTTTTTTTAAGAGAGTATATTTTCTTACGATTTGATAAATAGAATGTACAAACCCCTTACTAGAATTTGAGTGGGAAACATATTCATCTGACTTATAATAGGCGCCTAATTTATCTTCGTCTGGACGAGGATTAGTAAATTTAAACCCACAAGAAATACATTCAACAATATCAAATGTTTCACGTGAAACAGTATTATCTTTACAGACCAAAAACAACTTTATTTGGCTTGATTTACATATTGGACAATAATTTAATTTCTCCATAAAATCATAATCTGCATTTTATATTTATTAGAGGCTATTATCAATTAAAGAAATAAATTAAAACTCAAAAAAGATTAATAAATACCTCCCAAGTTTCTTATGCTCCACGTGGAACATGAATGATTATCGCCCTAAATACACCATTAAGATCGAAATATCAGATGGTGTAATTCCGGAAATACGGGATGCCTGACCAATGGTTCTTGGACGAACTTTAGTTAATTTCTCCCGAGCTTCGGCAGATAATGAAGTCAATCTTTCATAATCAAAATCATCATGAAGAACTAATTCTTCCAGACGGGTTTGCTTATCTGCAAGTTCATGCTCTTTTGAAATATAACCTTCATACTTCATTAGTATTTCAGCTTGCTCAATACTTTCAGAATCAAATTTCGAAATAAATTCTCTTACCTTGGGTGAATAGATGGTAAAGTCTAAAAGACTTATTATCGGGCGTGCCAAAACACCAAACATTTTAACCTTTTGGATAATGGGAGCAGAGCCTATTTCTTCCAACAAAGGATTTATTTCTGAAGGATCAATGCTTTCTGTTTTGAAATATTTTATTATTTCATTTGTTTGCGCCTGCTTAAATTGAACCCTATCCAATCTTTCTTTTTTAGCCAACCCTAATTCAAACGATTTTGGTGTTAAACGAATATCTGCATTATCTTGCCTTAAAAGAATTCTATACTCCGCCCGCGAGGTGAACATCCTATAAGGTTCATTAGTACCTTTGGTAACCAAATCATCTATTAAAACCCCAATGTAAGCCTCAGAACGCTGAAGAACAAAAGGCTCTCTTCCATCAATTTTTAAATGGGCATTTATACCAGCCATTAATCCCTGACAGGCGGCTTCTTCATACCCGGTGGTACCATTTATCTGTCCCGCAAAATAAAGATTCTCAATTAACTTTGTTTCCAAAGTTAAATTTAACTGCTGTGGCGGGAAGTAATCATATTCGATAGCATACCCGGGCCGGAACATTTTCACATTCTCAAAACCTGGAATTTTTTTCAAAGCTTTGTATTGAACATCTTCAGGTAAAGAAGTAGAAAAACCATTTACATATATTTCAATAGTATTCCAGCCTTCTGGTTCTACAAAAATCTGATGACGGTCACGCTCTGCAAAACGTGTGATTTTATCTTCTATGCTTGGACAATATCTCGGACCTAAACCTTGAATCCGGCCGGAGAACATAGGCGATTTTTCGAAACCTGTCCTTAAAATTTCATGAACTTCATCGTTTGTGTAAGTAACAAAACATGGTAATTGCCCCTCAGGTCCATTCGAAAAAGAATCTTTTCTCTCAATTTTAAATCCAAATTGATCAACATTTAAGTATGAAAATTTATTAGGCTTTTCATCACCGTGCTGCACTTCCATTTTGGAATAATCCAATGACCGTCCATCCACGCGGGGGGGGGTCCCAGTTTTCATTCTGCCAGCTTCAAAACCCAATTTAATTAACTGCTCTGTAATTCCGGTTGAAGATTTTTCACCTGCACGACCGCCTCCGTATTGTTTTTCACCTAAGTGAATTAATCCATTTAGGAAAGTACCGTTTGTAAGCACGACTGATTTTGCCCTGATTTCAATATCCATTCCGGTGATGACACCGCAAACTTTTCCATTTTCAATAATTAAACCTTTTACCATATCCTGCCAAAAGTCAAGATTAGGTGTAGCTTCAAGCATCAAACGCCATTCTTCAGCAAATTTCCACCGGTCGCTTTGTGCTCTAGGGCTCCACATTGCAGGGCCTTTCGAACGATTTAACATTCTGAATTGCACCGCTGTTTTATCAGTAACAATTCCTGAATAACCGCCAAGGGCATCAATCTCCCTAACTATCTGTCCTTTTGCAATTCCGCCCATCGCCGGGTTACAGCTCATCTGAGCGATGGTCTGCATGTTCATTGTGATAAGCAACGTATGCGAACCAATATTTGCAGCAGCTGCAGCAGCCTCACAGCCTGCGTGTCCTGCACCAACAACTATAACATCATATTCCTCAAACATTCTTTATATTTATATTAAAAAGCCACAGTAACTATTAAATTATTAAAATAATAGTTTAACTAATTGATTATTAATTATTTAATAAATAATTAATCTTTTATGCATCTCACTGATAGTCCGTCCATTTTATCATTCGTATCTTTCCCTACATTACTTTTATTATAACTCTGATCGCGGTAAAATGCATTATTTTCATTATCCTCAGTTGAACTCCACCAATATCCGAAAGAAGAAATATAAAAGAATATTCCGTTACTAAACCGATAACCTCCGGGCAGGCCTTTAAAACCGCTTGAGTTGGTTCCGTTACTAAAGTTATTTATATACTCTTTCCAGCCTTTTACCGACTTCATTTTTTCACCGGCAATATCTTCCCCACCTAAGAATTCAGTTAATTCTGTCCATTCAACATCACTTGGAACATGCCAGCCGCAGGGCACTAATCCCCTTGGATCATTTACTGCATACCAGTTATATAATTTTCCATATCTTGTTCCATTTAAAGTTTTATTTTCATAAAAACACCAGGCTGGTTTTCCTTTTCGTCCTAATCTTCTCCATTTTCTATTCGTTTTAGCCTCTTTAATTCTATCTCCGTTTCTAAATTTATTTACATTTAAGTTTTCAGTCATCCACGTTTGGGAGCCGATTTTTATTGTTGAATACTGACCGAATCCAGCAAAGTAAACAATCACAAACAATCCTGATATAAGGATTTTTAGTTTGAGTTTTGTTTTCATTAACTTATTTCTTTATTTGGCTTTAGTTTCAATTAATAATTTTAAGACTCCAATTTCTATAATCCGAACTGGGCTGAAAGTACTAACATTTTGATTATAGGTTTTTTAGCTCTCAAAATTAAATCATCTGATAAGTTAATCTCTGGCTGCTCAAATTTTAAGCAATTATAAAGCTTTTCCAGCGTATTTAATTTCATGTGAGGGCAATCATTGCAAGCACAGGAATTATTCGGCGGAGCGGGTATAAAAAGCTTATCGGGGCAATTTTTCTGCATTTGATGTAATATGCCGGTTTCAGTTGCAACAATAAATTTTTTCGCTCCTGATTTTGATGCATACGTCAGCAAACCGCTCGTACTTCCTATATAATCTGCAACTTCAAGCACAGCAGCTTCACATTCAGGGTGTGCAATAACTTTTGCATCGGGGTGCTGGTTCTTTAGTTTAATAATTTTTTCGAGTGAAAATATTTCATGAACCATACAGCTGCCATCCCATAAAACCATATCTCTTCTTGTCTTTTTTCTGATATAGGCACCCAAGTTTTTATCCGGAGCAAATATAATTTTTTGATCTTTCGGCAGACTTTCAACAATTTTTTCAGCGTTTGAAGAAGTGCAGATAATATCAGTTAATGCTTTTATTTCGGCTGAGCAATTGATGTAAGAAATAACCAAATGATCAGGATGTTTTGATTTAAATTCTGCAAATTTATCAGCTGGACATGAATCAGCTAATGAACATCCGGCATTTAAATCTGGCAGTAAAACCTTTTTATCAGGGCATAAAATTTTTGCTGTTTCCGCCATGAAATGAACGCCGGCAAAAACAATAATGTCAGCATTTGTTTTAGCTGCTTGCTGTGAAAGGGCAAGGCTGTCGCCGATAAAATCGGCGATATCCTGAATATCTGCTTCCTGGTAGTAATGGGCAAGTATGACTGCATTTTTCTCTTTTTTCAGTTTGTTTATTTCCTGGAACAAATCTAAGGATAAATCAATCGGAACATCTAAAAATCCTTTGGACAAAAAATCATCACCCATATCAATAATATATTTTTTATATTTAAATTTAAAATAAAATTGTTGTTGTTGTTGGTCTGTTAATATGGTTCAAAATTTTTAATTAAAACCATTGATTATTTAAATCTTAACAAAACAGCAAGGGTAATCAAAAAGTTCTCATTTATTATAATGCTGAATAGTAATAATATAGTGCATTATAAACATGCTGTTAATAAACTATTGATCTAATAAATATCAGACAAAAATAAGCTTTTTTATGTTATCAAATTGTTCACTTGTAATGTAAATTTCTGATAAGATTTTATTCTATTATCCAAAAATTAATACATGGGATACTGTAATTTAACAATCCAAGAAAAATCTTTAAAAGGTTTTAATTAAAAAGGTCTTTTATCAACAAATTTGATGTTGATAAAAATAAAATTAGAGTGTTAATTATCAAGCTTTTATTTTTCAACTTTACATGATTGTTAATAATCCAAAAAAGCTGTTGATTACCCTGATTTTATACTGCAAATGAATAAGATAGTATTTTATTTTATCAATTAATAAATATTTTAAATGAAGATAGCAATTGGTTCTGATCACGCAGGTTTTGAATTAAAAGAAAAATTAATAATTTATTTAAAGCAAAAAGGAATTGAGGTAAAAGATTTTGGCGCTTATTCAGAAGAACGTGCAGATTATCCTGATTTTGCCCACCCTGTTGCAAAGAGCGTTGAGTCGAAGGAAGTGGATTTTGGTATATTAATGTGCGGCACAGGTAATGGCATTAATATGGCTGCCAATAAACACAAAGGAATACGAGCGGCACTCTGCTGGAAGGCTGAAATTGCAGTATTAGCAAGGCAGCATAATGATGCAAATATTTTAACATTGCCGGCCCGGTGCATCAGCCCGGAAGAAGCAGAAAAATGTGTGGATGCATTTATTACCATAGCGTTTGAAGGTGGAAGACATACCGAAAGAGTGAGTAAAATTTCAAACTTTACAGCTTAGTTTAATTAAAAATATCTCCCAATATCATCAATAATAATCCGAATATAAAAATTACAGGACATTATTCCTTTCTTGGAATAATGCTGCTCTGCCTCTTTCAATTACCCTTTTTAATTAACGCGCAGCAAAAAGATACCACTGCCATGCGCTATTCAAAAAACATCACTGCAGGTGTAATGAGTGAAAATTTACATGTAATAGCGTCAGATGCTTATGAGGGAAGGGAAACAGGTAAAAGAGGGCAGAAAATGGCCGCGGTATATATAGCAAAGCTGTTTAAAGCCGCCGGTATCCCGCCTTATAAAGATACCACCTACTTTCAGCAATTTATGCTGAATATAATTTTACCAAAACCGGCTGAAATTTTAATTGATGGAAAGAAGTACGATGGCAATAAAGATTATTTCAATTTACCCGGCCAGATTGAACAAAGAATTGATGCAGAAAATGTGCAGTTTCTGGGATACGGCATTCAGGATGAAAATTATGATGATTACAAAGGTGTTGATGTGAAAGATAAAGTGGTTATGATACTTTCGGGAGAACCTGTCGCATCTGATTCGCTGTCGCTGGTAACAGGAAAGAAAATAAAATCCATGTGGTCGTCCTACTATAAAGTAAAGCTGGAAAAGGCAAGAGAGAATAAAGTGAAGGTTTTGCTGATAGCCTCTGAAGATATTGAAAAAGAAATGCTGAATAATAAACGCCGTATTGAATCTCCTTCAATGAAGCTTGAAGAAGCCGATGATAACATGGTTATTGTTTATATTTCAAAACAAATGGCAGAGGATATTCTTCAAAAAGAAACTATTGAATCAATTAAACAGAAAATTTCAGCCATCCGGAAACCATTGAATATATTGGTAAAAACCAAGATTACCATTAAAATAAAAAATGAAGTGGAGAAGGTTGGTTCAGAAAATGTGCTGGCTTATGTTGAAGGAAGTGATTTAAAAGATCAGCTTGTGGTTGTTACTGCTCACTATGATCATCTTGGGATGGAGGGGGACAAAGTATTTAACGGAGCAGACGATGACGGCTCGGGGACAGTTGCTGTAATTGAACTTGCAAAAACGTTTGAAAAGGCGAAAAAAGAAGGTCACGGCCCGAGGAGAAGCATGTTATTCATGACCGTTGCCGGGGAAGAAAAAGGACTGCTGGGATCGTCTTATTATGTTCAAAATCCTGTATATCCGCTTAAAAATACGGTCTGCGATTTGAATATTGATATGATTGGCCGTGTAGATCCCAGACATGAGAATAATCCTGATTACATCTATTTAATAGGTTCGGATAAATTAAGCTCTCAATTGCATAATATCAGCGAAACTGCAAATAAAACGTACAGTAATTTAGAACTGGATTATACTTATAATGACGAGAAGGACAGGAATCGCTTTTATTACCGTTCGGATCATTACAATTTTGCAAAAAATGGGATCCCGGTAATATTTTATTTTAACGGCGTACATGCCGATTATCATAAAGAAACCGATGAAGTTGAAAAAATAAACTTCAATAAGATGGAAAAAATCACACGCCTTGTTTTTTTTACTGCCTGGGAACTTGCAAATAGAAACGAGCGGATAAAAGTGGATTCAAATAAGAAATAATAAAACTATGTCAAACGCATTAGAAGCATTTTTAGAAGCATCGGAAGTAAAAATAGCTGATCCCGATCACCGCAAAAAAATCACTCATAACATTGCGCAATACGAAAAAAAAGCAATTGAAGGAAAAGAGCAGTTTGCCGATTTAGAACTGGCTAAAATCCGAGCAGCCGCGATAAAGCATAAAGCAATTGAGAATCTTGAAAAATACCTGGTAGAATTTGAGGCCGCTTTTGTGAAACGGGGTGGTAAAGTAATCTGGGCAAAAGATGCTGAAGATGCCGTAAAGGAGGCGCTTCAGATTATGAAAAAGGCAGGAGCTAAAACCATTGTAAAAACGAAATCGATGGTTTCGGAGGAGATACATCTGAAAGAGGCACTTGAAAAAAATGGAATAGAAGGCATTGAAACTGATTTAGGCGAATACATTTTACAGCTTCGCAAAGAGGCGCCCAGCCACTCTGTAACACCTGCTATGCACCTTTCGAAGGAAGACGTAGCAAAAACATTTAATGAAAAAAAGGGTACTCCGCTTGACTGGAGCCCGGAGCAGATAACAGAATTTGTCCGTCAGGAATTAAGGGGAAAGTATCCGAAAGCAGAAGTAGGGGTGAGCGGCGCCAATTTTTTAATTGCTGATGCCGGTGCAATTGCAATAACTGAAAACGAAGGGAACGGAATAATGTCATTGGCATTTCCGAAGGTACATATAGCAATTGCAGGGATTGAAAAAATGATACCTTCTATTGCTGACCTGGATTTATTCTGGCCGCTTCTTGCTGCTCACGGCACCGGGCAGCAATTAACAGTTTATAATACCATTTATACAGGACCAAAGCAGGCAGATGAAACAGACGGTCCGGAGGAAATGTATGTAATTTTATTAGATAACGGACGCAGCTCACTGCTCGATAAAACTGAACAAAGACAAGCGCTGTCCTGCATCGGCTGCGGCGCATGCTCAAACGTATGTCCTGTTTATCAAACTATCGGAGGGCATGCATACGGCACAACATACAGCGGACCGATAGGAGCCATTATAACTACACATCTGCAGGGTATGGAGGATTATAAACATTTAAGTTTTGCTTCCACTTTATGCGGTAAATGCACTGAAACATGCCCGGTAAAAATTGATATTCATAAACTTTTATTGTCGAACAGAAGAGACAGTGTTCAGAAAGGGCTTTCAACAAAGACAGAAAACTGGATTTGGCATTTTTGGAAAAGGGCAATGATGAAGCGTTCTACAATGGATAAAGGCGGCGCTAAGCTGAAAAACTTTATGCTGAAACAATTCTTCAAAAAATCCTGGGGCGAGAGAAGGGAACTTCCGCTTGCAGCGCCAAAATCGTTTAATCAGATATGGAGAGAGCGGAAGGGGATGAAATAGGATAAGTTGATTTTAAGAAAAATTCCAATTTATAGCTGCTTATAAAGTGAATTGCGCTTCTGTACTGCATTAAAAACAATTTAAGGTTTGCCGTTCATCCGCCTTCTGGAAAGCGGGAGCGGAGTATGCTATCCAATGCCGAAGCAGGAGAAAAACTATTTATCAGCTCCAAAACCGTAAAAGTTCATCGCGAGAATATCATGAAAAAACTTGACCTGCATAATGTTGTTGAGCTTGTGCGATGCGCCATTGATAATGGTTTGGTTGAGTAAAAATTAATCATTAACCTTTTTCAAAAAGAAACCTTAGGGAGCTTCATCCCAAATGTAAAATCAATAAATACTGCCTTAAACATCTTCGGCAGGTTTAATAACTGCTTTTTAAAGGGTAATGTGGGTTTATTGGCAAAAACAATTGTTTCTGCTTCAGGAATAACTATTCCCGTGTCAGAAATAGTTATTCCCAACACAAAAACAATTATTCCTGTATCAGAAACAATTGTTTCTATAACGGAAATAACTATTCCTGCTTCTGGAATAACTATTCCCGTGTCAGAAATAGTTATTCCCAACACAAAAACAATTATTCCCATAACAGAAATAACTACTTCTATTACAAAAACAACTATTCCTGTGTCAGAAACAGTTATTTCTGTAATAGAAATAATTATTCCTGAAGCAAAAACAACTGTTCTTGACCTAAAAACAATGTTCCTGATCAAAAAACAAACAATTAATCAAATAAAACCAAAATCAAAATAAAGGCCTTATCAATATCCAATTTTCTCCCAATTTGCTTTCCTATTGAAATTACTCTTTTCGTCCTATTAAATTAGGACGGCTGCCATTTTGAATCTCCTTATATTCTAATTGAAATTTGCAGCTAACTATACCTGTTACCAATAGGTATAAAAAAATAATAATGAAAAACTCATTACTATGATAAAAAAACTACTTTCAGCGGCTCTGTTAATTATTGCTTCAGGCATTATTAACTCTTATGCACAGTATACACCAAATGCAGCTTGTGCCTCCTCAACCGATTACGGCATCTACCCCGACAGCGCCACATCTATAGCCAGCGGAACAGTAGGCCTAGCGTACAGCCAAACACTGAGTATAAAAACTCCTCCAACAGCAGCTCATTGGAGTACGGCAGGTGCATTGATAGATTCAATTTGGCTGCTGAGCTGCTGAATTAATCTCAAAATGAAGGAGAACATAATTAAGAAACGGGGGTTTCAAAATTAAGAAAGGGTGTTTACAATATTATTTTAAAAGATGGCTTAAATACAGCTAAGAGATTTGTTATTAACTAATACAACAGTTTATTGTAAGGATAGCGCTTTAACTGCAGTTCTTTTACTTTCTCATAAAGCACGCTTTTGAACTCATCAATATTTTCTTTGTTTACGGCAGAAATAAAAAGGCACTGAGCATTCAGATTGCTCATCCATGTTTTTTTTAACTGTTCTAAACTTATGTTGTGTTTTGTAATGGGCGATAAATCATCAATATCTTTCTGATCAAAAGTAAAGGCGTCTATTTTATTGAACACCATAATTGCCGGCTTATCACCTGCGCCGATGTCGCTCAGCGTTTGGTTTACAACATTTATCTGATCTTCGAAACCTGGATGTGAGATATCTACAACATGCATTAATATATCAGCTTCACGCACTTCATCCAAAGTTGATTTGAATGATTCTACAAGAGTGGTAGGCAGTTTCCGGATGAATCCGACAGTATCGGAAAGCAGGAAAGGAATATTTTCAATAACCACTTTGCGGACGGTGGTATCCAATGTTGCAAACAATTTATTTTCAGCAAACACATCGCTTTTGCTGAGCATGTTCATAATGGTAGATTTACCTACATTGGTATAACCCACCAATGCAACACGTATCATCTCTCCGCGGTTTTTACGCTGTGTTTCCATCTGCCTGTCGATGGTTGCAAGCCGTTCTTTCAATAAAGCAATGCGGTCCCGGACAATACGCCTGTCGGTTTCAATTTCTGTTTCACCGGCACCCTTCATACCGATACCGCCTTTGATACGGTCTAAGTGATCCCACATTTTTGTTAAGCGCGGGAGCAGATAAATGGATTGAGCAAGCTCTACCTGGGTCTTGGCATGTGCGGTTCTGGCACGGGAAGCAAAAATATCGAGGATTAAACGTGTGCGGTCAACTACTTTAACTTTGATTTCTTTTTCTTCATTCAGCTCTTTCTCCAAATTGCGCTGCTGTGCAGGTGAAAGCTCATCATCAAAAATTACAATATCTACTTTGTTTTCTTTCACAAAACCAGCTATAGTAATTAATTTTCCTGCACCAATGAATGTTCTGGAATCAGGGTGTTCAAGCCGCTGTGTGTAGCGCTTTAATACTTTTGCACCGGCTGTATCAGCCAAAAACTCGAGCTCATCAAGATATTCAGAAGCGGTTTCTTCTTTCTGAGCTCTGTTGATTAATCCTACAAGTATTGCTGTTTCCTGTTTTTTTGAAGTATCGTGCATTTTATTTTAGTTTAAAGTTCAAAGTTGGAAAGTTTAATGATGTTTTGATGAGTAAGGTTTTGCTTAAAGTATTTTACTATTAAAGCATCCAGAACTTTAAAATTTCCAACTTAAAACTTTTTAACTGTTACTTTTTTAGCGTTAGTGTGTATTCTGCAGCGGCTTTTATTTGATCAGCAGTCAATATTCCATCAAATGGCTTCATCAGCCCTTTTCCTTTTTTTATAATTTCAATTCTCGAAGAGATATCCATAGTTGATGCAGCCAGATTTCCAGCACCCATTGTTCCTAATTTACCGTCAGCTCCATGGCATGAAATGCAGGCAGCGTTATATAATTCACTGCCGTTTAAATTTGATTCTGAAATACCCTGCATAGCTTTTGGTTTTTGTTTCTTGCTCATCTCAGCCATGCCGTATGCCCCTATTATCAGTAGTAATGACAATGAAGCCAAGACTTTGTTTTTCTTTTTAAAACCTATAATTGCTAATGGAATTGAAACAAATACAGCAAAGATTTTAATAATCAGTAATGAGTTTATTTCTGGAATCTGCGTAAGCAGGTAAATACCTGTTCCTAAAAATAAAGCGGATATTATCATTTCTGGTACTTTAACGGCTTTGGTGAATTTGGCTAAGCCTTCATTATTGTTCGCTAGCAGCAAAAATGTTTTAATAATGTAAATAAATAAAAATAAAATTACAGAAGCTAAATGTGTGTGGAGAATTCCTTTTATCATTTTTTTTAGATTTTTGGTTCCGTGCAAAAGTAATTAAAATACTTCCATAAAACCGACGATCAATCAACGCGGCAGATCAACGGCGCGGCTGTTATGTTAAACAGCCCGCCGTCAGTGCTGTTTAAGTGGTTAATAATAACAGATATAAACCTTAGCGGGAACAGCTGAACGTAATAACACGGGAATTTTATATGCACGATTTCCACTGTTCTGCTAAAATGTTATAAAAATCCTGGTTAAATATTTTGTGCTTAACCCTCCAATTTTTAGTTTCTCGAATATTCTTTCCGTGCCTTGTTAAATAATTAAAAACCCAAATTTCATATCTTTGAACTTATATTTAACCGAACCGGATTAAATTTTTTAAATTCGTCATCTTATATAAATGGCAAAATCAATCAAAAAAGCAGTACCAGATCGGAAATCGCAAATTTTGTTATCCGCCAGCCGCGTATTTGCTAAAAAAGGATACCACGAAGCAAGTATTACCGATATAATAGATCATGCAGGTATTGCCAGAGGAACATTTTATTTGTATTTCAAGCACAAACGCGATGTATTCGATCACTTGCTTACAGAATTTCTAAATCAGCTCGATCATATTATTAAACCAGTCGAAATTCATGATGGCGCGCCAGATCCCCTTCAGCAATTAAAAGATAATATTACCAATGTGCTAACCTTAATCAGCACCCAGCCCGAAGTGGCAAAAATTCTGCTTCACCTTTCAACAGGTCTAGATGACCGGTCAGCCGTTACAGCATCATCTTTTTACAACGGCATTTTGGAAATGATTGAAAATGCTCTCAAAACAGGCATTGAGCTGGGTATAGTTCGGAAATGCAATACAATAATTTCTTCGGTAATTATACTTGGCACTGTAAAAGAGGTAGCCGGTTATTTGATCACCCATAAAAATCCCCCTTCTATCCAGGAAATTTCCAATGAAGTAATTCAATATGGAATGAACGGAATCCTGCTCGCGAAATAAATTTTTGTTTTTATCTTTTTTTTTATATGTTTGCCTAATGAACTGACATGTCAGTTCATTTCCTTAGTTAATTATTCACAAGATAAATTTATTGTTCATCACTAAAAATATAATATAGACAAGGCTTTTGCAGAATAACTATACTGACGTGTCAGTATAGTTATTGTATTTTAAAACTTAATTTTTGATTTCTAACCAAACAAAAAAACATGGAACCAACCCCTCATTACAAGGCTTACAAGCCGAAACCATTTACTAAAGAGCAAAGAAAAGACACCACCCTTCTTTTCGGCGGATTAACCTGGAAACATGAAAGACTGATTCAAGGGGCGTTTCACAATCTTAATTACAAAGCGGAGCCCCTGCCTAATATTACACGTGCCGATCTGGACACAGGAAAAGAATTGATTGATGTGGGAGCTTGCTGCCCAACCATTTTTACAACCGGCAATCTGGTGAACTATCTGAAGAAGAAAAAAGAAGAAGAAGGAAAAGAGGCAGCTGTTAATGACTATGCTTATTTTACTATGGGTGCCTGCGGTCCCTGCCGTTTCGGGCAGTACAGAGAATCTTATTCAATGGCATTGGACGGAATAGGCCTGCGTGATTTCAGAATGTTTTTTCTGTCTCAGACTGAATTAAACCAGGGTGATCAGGAAGGCGGAGGGCTGGAAGTGAACATGCCTCTGACTACCGGCATCGTTTGGGCCATACTCATAGGCGATTTATTAACGGATCTTGAATTTCAAACCCGCCCTTATGAAGTTGTTCCCGGCCAGACTAATATAGTTTTGAAAGAGTGTATTGAAATTATGTATCAGGCATTCAAGAACAGACCTATAGATAAAATCAAAGGCAATAAATGGCTGACTCTCGGCTGGCATGTGGTATCAAATTATTTTACCGATGCTCTTAAAGAGGTTATCGCGAAATGGAAAACCATTGAAGTAAACAAAGCTCAGGCAAAGCCAATGGTAAAAATTACCGGTGAATTTTGGCTGCAGACGCATGAGGGAGACGGCAATTATAATATTAAAGATTGGCTGGAAAAAGAGGGTGCTGAAGTAATTCCGCCGCCGGTTGCAGTCTGGCTTGATTACTTGATGCAGTTTCCGCTGCATGCATTGAATGAACGCAAAAACGTTGACAAAGGCACAAAAAAGAAAATACTCATGCTGAAAGGGATGATAAAAATGTATCACTGGACATACAACCGCATGCGTAAATCATTGAATGAAATGCCTTACGAAATGCCTTCTCAAAAAACACTTGCTGAACTAGCTGCGCCCTATTTTAATTTCCGTCTCGATGGCGGCGAAGGCCACATGCTTATTGGAAAAGCGCTGTATGCTTACCTGAATAACAAAGCTCACATGACCTGCGAATTAACACCTTATTCATGTATGCCGAACACCATGTCGGTTGGTGCAATGGCAAATGTCCGCGGAAAATATCCTGAATTGCTTTATGCTCCCATCGAAATAAAAGGCGATGCTGAAATACATGCACTCTCCCGCTGTCAGATGATTTTAACGGAGGCAAAAAAACGCGCCCTGAAAGAATACGATGAGGTGATGAAGAAATGCAATATGACTCCTGAAAAATTAGAATGGATAGCACTGAATGCCCCTGAATACAAAGAGGCATCTTTTAAAGTGCCTCATAACGGATATGCGGGTACCGGTGCGAATTATATTACTATGCTTTCTCAATACAAAGGCAAGTTGACTAAAACATTGAAGAAAACTGCAACAGTAACTCCTAAACCAATTGCAGCTGAAACTGTTTTGACTGAAGTTGCAGCAACTGAAACAGTAACCGTTCAAGAGCCGGAATTAACCTATGCATAACGAAACACAAATCGACTCCAGGCCGCTGATATGCGGAATGGACGTGGGAAGCACCACCTGTAAATATGTGCTCTCTACTTTGGACGGAGAAATTATATCTCAGTTCTACGAAAGGCACAACACCAAACAGGCCGAAAAGGTTTTGGATTTCTTGGGCCGTCTGGAAAGAGAATTTGGGTTTTCGCCGCAGCGCGATAAAATATTTTTTACCGGTACAGGTTCCGGATTCATTGCGCCTTTAGTGGGCGGAAAGATAATTCAGGAAGTGGTTGCCGTGGCAGCTGCAGTTGAAAAAATGCACCCCAAAGTCCGCTTTGTAAGCGAGATTGGCGGAGAAGACATGAAGACTATTTTTTTTAGCGGAGAAGGCGAAACAAAAAACAAACAAGTATTGATGCAGGCTGCCTGCTCGGGCGGTACTGGAACGTTTGTGGAAAAGACTGCAAAAAAATTACAAATTACTCCTGAGGCTTTAGGTAAGATGGGGTATGAAGGCTATACCCTTCACAAGGTCAGCAGCAAGTGCGGCATATTCGCGGAAGCGGATGCTAACACCCTTTTAAAAGCAGGTGTTCCTGTGGAAGAAATAATTGCTTCGCTTTTTGAAGCGGTGGTTTATCAGAACCTTGCCAGTCTTACAGGCGGTAACACTCCTTATCCTCAAATTTTATTATTAGGCGGACCAAATTTATATTTCAAAGGGCTGCAGGAAGCCTGGAGAATTCATTTGATGAAAATCTGGAAAGAACGCGGTGTTGTTCTGCCGGAAGGTGTGCCAGTTGAGGATTTAATTTTGGTGCCTGCTGAAGCCGTTTATTACGGTGCAATGGGGTGTATTGAAATAGGAAAAGGGGAGGTCGCAAAAGTTGCTGTTTACGAGGGTTCCGCTAAACTAAAATGGTGGATAGAGGAAGGACAGCACGAGGAAAAAAAGAAAACTGGAAAACAGGGTTTATGGAGCACAGTAGAAGAGCTTCAAAACTTTATGAACGAATATTCACCTGAAAATGCTCCTAAACAATTAGAAGAGCAAGCCAGCGGTGAGAGTTGCAGCGCTGTTCAAGAATTTGAAATCGTAAACAATGAACTTGCTGCAAAAATCGGTACTGCAACAGTTGATGAAAAAGGGGAACTGCATGGCTTGGAAACAACTCCTGCTATGCTGCCCGCTGTTACTGCCGCTCAGACTGGCAATAAATTGGACAGGGTAATTATCGGCTGCGATTTTGGCTCTACCACTGCAAAAGCTGTTTGCATTTCGCCTGAAACAAAAGAGATTGTATTTTCCTGTTATGCCCTTAGCAAAGGCAATCCTATTGAGGATGCGCGTGCGCTTTTCAGAGAGGTGAAGCAGGCGCTTAACGGCGGTAAAATACTCGGTGTTGGAGTTACGGGCTACGGAAAAGATTTATTAAAAAATATTGTCGGCGCCGACTGCGCTGTGGTAGAAACCATTGCACATGCAACAGCCGGCCTCCATTTCTTCCCTGATGCTGACTGTATCTGCGATGTAGGAGGAGTGGATGTTAAAATCATGATTCTTAAAAACGGAACAGTATCTGACTTCCGTTTGAATTCTCAGTGCTCTTCAGGCAACGGTGCGTTTTTGCAGGGGGTTGCTGAGCGTTTCAACATACCTCTTGAAACCATGGCAGAAGAAGCATTTAAGGCAGGTGCAATGCCAATTCTCTCTATGGGATGCGGCGTGTTTTTGCAGAGCGATATTGTAAACCAGCAGCGCAAAGGCTGGCAGGGAGCAGAAATACTTGCATCCTTATGTGCCATACTTCCTTTGAATGTTTGGATTTATGCCGGAGGGTTGAATAATCTGGGGTCAGCAGGCAGAAAATATATTCTGCAGGGCGGTACTCATAAAAATCTGGCAGTAGTAAAAGCTCAGGTTGATTTTATCAAATCAAAGGTTCCGGATGCTGAAATTGTTGTTCATCCTTATTCGGGCGAAGCTGGTGCAATCGGCGCAGCATTCATCGCAGCTGACTGGTATGAAGAAGAAGGAGGAAAAACAGAATTCAAAGGCTTTGACATAATTGAAAAACTTACTTACAAAACCAGCACATCGCCTGATACAGTTTGTAAATGGTGTCCGGTAAACTGCCAGCGCACCTTTATAGATGTTGAACTTCCCGGTGCCAAGGGGAGGACGTGGAGCAAAGTGCCCGCGCCAGAAGGCTGGGAGCGTGTGATTGTAAATAACTCCTGTCCGAAAGGGCTGATAGAAGATGCAAGTGAAGTTAAAGTAGTAAAAACAGAAATAGAAAGAATTAAAAATGAATATCCAAACATTGCTGACTCCGTTCGCTCGGAAGCCTTCGAAAGAGTTATTGTCTAAGGACAGATCAACCGTTCGTGTAGGAATACCAAAAGTTCTTAATATCTGGAACACCCACCAGTTTTGGATAGGGTTCCTGGAAGGTATTGGAATAAAATATACAAATATTGTTTTCAGTTCAAACACGTCTGAAGAGCAATCCCGCGAATTCGGCAAGGGCAGGGGCACAGTAGATTGCTGCTATCCTGTTAAAGCCATGAGCGGCCATTACGGCGAGCTTATTTTCGGACAGAAGAAAAAAATCAATGTCCTTCTGAGTCCTTTAATTTACTCTATGCCATCCTCTCTGCAAGGGCACGTGGTAGCCAACAACACCTGTACAAGGGTTATGGCAGGCGCAGAAAACATAAAGTCGGGTTACATGAAAGAGAAGGATGTGTTTGTAGAAAATCAGATCAAATACGCTTCGCCTTACTGCACGCTTGACGACCGTATTATTGTCCCGCAGCAATTGTTTGACGGATTAAAAGACATATTTGATCTTACTTATGAAGAAACAAAAAAAGCTGTGGAAATAGGTTTTAATGCCCTTGATACCTTCAATAAAAAAATGCAGAAGCAGAGCATGGATATCCTCGAACAATGTGCCAAAACTAATAAACCCTGTGTGCTGGTTATTGCGCGTCCTTATCACATGGATACAGGTATCGGGCATGAAATTGAAACTGATTTGCAGGCGCATGGCTACCCTATTGTATGGATGCAGTATTTCCCTACTGATCCTACCTTAATGAACTGGCTTTTTGAAGAGGATATTAAAGAGAAACAGATTAAAAGTCCGTTTGATATTTCAGATGTGTGGCCGTCTTCTTACAGCAGCAATACCAATGAAATTTTGTGGGCAGCAAAAATTGCTGCAAGATTCCCTTGGATTACCTGTGTTATCCGCTTATCGAGTTACGAATGCGGTATGGATCAGCCTACATTTACACCTACTCAAAAAATTGTAGAAAACTCCGGCACTTTGTTTTTTAAATTTGGCGACCTTGACTCAACAAAACCTTCTGGAAGCGTTCGTATAAGGGTAGAAACCATAGTTCACTACGTAAAAAAGAACTCTGCAAGCATTATTGAAAAAAAGCTGGCTAGAATGAAAACACAATGGCCGCCGGTAAAAGCGGAGGCTTTGGTTTAAACAGTCTTCTTATTTATAAATTAATTGCAGCTGCAAAATTGTAATCTTGAGATTACACTCTTTCCTTAAGAGTAAAACGTTATCCTATTTAATTCCTATTTCCCTGCACGGAAAGCCTGTGCAGGGAAAATTATTTCTTCTCTTTCATATCATTCATAGGGCTAACGTGTGATTCCGGTTATCAAAATACGTTTCCTCGCCTCTTGTTTTTTATACCTCTCTTGCTGGGTGCACGACAAATTTCCCTTTTTATAAAAATAACACTCTTCTGACCGGGAAAATTTCACTTTTCAAAACTGTGTATTTTCTTTTTTCTTGAAAAAAAAGAAACAAAAATTCAAGAACAAACGATTGCTCCACACAGGCAACACAGCATCGCGTTTGTTCAAGCCCCGCGCACGGTTTCATAAATTTAATTTTGCAAACCAATTCATCCAATGGCAATAATGAATATGTTTTTCTAAAAAAAGGAAAATTTGTCTTACCCTCATTTGCTGCGTTATTTAAAATCACAATAAAAATGTTATTTTTGTTTGCGCCCGCGAGAGGCTCCGAATGATACTAATCTCTAAATGCTCCCTCTGTTGTCTGCAGTATTGTTTTTGAAGACGCAATGAAGCCGAAAGGTTTAATACAATCCTATGAAAAAAATATTTTTATTTATTCTTACGATTTCTGTGTGCAATTTTTCTACTGCGCAGGAAACGTTTCCGGTTAACGGCACATCAAACATTAATCACAACTATTATGCATTTACAAATGCAAAAATTTTTGTGGATAATGATTTAATAATCGAGAAAGGAACATTGTTAATAAAAGATGGATTGGTTGTCAGCACCGGCGAAAAGACGGCTATTCCGCAGGGAACAGTGGTATTTGATTTAAAAGGAAAATCAATTTATCCCTCTTTGATAGATGCATATACCAATTACGGAATGCCCGAACCTAAGGCTGCCGCCCATGGTTTATTTCCGCAGTTAGAAAGTAATACAAAAGGGGCTTATGGCTGGAACCAGGCTGTAAAAGCCGAAACAGAAGCAGAGAAAATTTTCATAAGCGATAATAAATCGGCGGAAGATATGCGCAGAATGGGTTTTGGCGCCGTACTTACATTCCATAAAGATGGCATTGTACGCGGGTCTGCAGCAGTTGTATCGTTAGGGGAGGGGAGGGCCAATGAAGTGATGATAAGCAGCGAGGCTGCAGCAATGTATTCATTTGATAAGGGTACATCAACGCAGGATTATCCTTCTTCTTTAATGGGAGCAATTGCTTTACTCCGGCAGACATATTTAGATGCCGAATGGTATAAAAATAATAAAACAAAAAAAGATTACAACATTACCCTTAATGCATTTAACGGCCTGCAGGCTCTTCCGCAGATATTTGAAACCGTTGATAAGTTCAGTGCATTACGCGCAGCAAAAATAGGGGAGGAGTTTAAAGTAAATTATATTATCAAGGGTTCGGGAAATGAATACCAGCGCATAGATGATATAAAAGCATCTAAGTGCAGATTTATTATCCCGCTTAATTTCCCTGTGGCTTATGATGTTGATGATGCTTATGATGCTGTAAATATTTCAATGACCGAATTAAAACATTGGGAGATGGCGCCGGTTAACCCTTCTGCAATGGAAAAATATTCTATACCATTTGCAATTACTGCCGCCGATTTAAAAGACAAAAAAGATTTCTGGAAAAACCTCCGTAAGGCAATCGCATACGGCTTATCAGAAAAACAGGCTTTGAAATCGCTTACGGTTACTCCTGCTGAATTTTTGAATGTGAGTGATAAAATCGGGAAATTAAAAAGCGGCATGATTGCCAATTTTATAATCACATCAGGGAATTTGTTTAACGAAAAAACAATTATTTATGAGAACTGGGTTCAGGGAAATCCCTATAAAATCAATGATTACAACACCATTGATCTGAAAGGTATATACGATTTTGAATATGCCGGCAAAAAGTCCGGTCTGTTAAAAATTGAAGGTGAGCCTGATAAATTAAAAGGAACTATTACTGTTGATACAGCTAAAACACTTGTGAATATAGCTGTTGCCGGCAATTCAATTACAATAACTTTTAACCCGAAAGATGCTTCGGGCACCGTCCGCTTAAGCGGAAATATAAATAATGAAACAATGAAAATGAGCGGAACAGGCCAAACCCCGGACGGCGGCTGGGTTGACTGGAAAGCTTCTTTCAAATTAGCTGCAGCTGTTGAAACCAAAAAAGATTCGGCAAAAAAAGAAATGCCCCTGATAGGCCAGATAACATACCCTTTCTGTGCGTACGGGAAAAAACAAGACGCCCTCCCGGGAGTCGAAAAAATTATCGGTGATTTTAAAATGCGCGATGCTGTTATTTTAATTAAACATGTAACGGTGTGGACCAATGAGGCCGACGGCATTTTGAAAAACAAGGATGTATATATTGCGAACGGCCGTATTGAACGTATTGCTGATGACATAAATGCAACAAAGCTTGAATTCGCAAAAGTAATTGACGGCACAGGCAAACACCTTACGCCGGGCATTATTGATGAACATTCTCACATTGCAATTGCAAACGGCGTTAATGAAGGCACCCATGTATCCAGCGCTGAGGTGAGGATAGGCGATGTAATCAACTGCGAGGATATAAATATATACCGCCAGCTCGCAGGAGGAGTAACATCAGCACAGCTGCTTCACGGTTCCGCAAACCCTATCGGAGGGCAGTCTGCAATAATAAAACTGCGCTGGGGTAAATCACCGGAGGAAATGAAATTTGCAAAGGCCGACGGCTTCATAAAATTTGCATTAGGAGAAAATGTAAAGCAAAGCAACTGGGGCGATTTTAATGTTATTCGTTTCCCTCAGTCGCGCATGGGTGTTGAGCAGGTCTATTACGATTATTTTACCCGTGCAAAAGAATATGATGCAAGGCAAAAAGCATATAAAACCTTATCCGATAAGGAAAAGGCTGCTGCGACACCTTTCCGGAGGGATTTGGAATTAGAGGCACTGGCTGAAATATTAAATCAGAAACGTTTTATTACCTGCCACTCTTATGTGCAGTCGGAAATTAATATGCTCATGCATGTTGCCGATTCTATGGGATTTAAAGTAAACACGTTTACCCATATTTTAGAAGGATACAAGGTAGCTGATAAAATGAAAGCTCATGGTGCCGGCGCTTCTACTTTCAGTGACTGGTGGGCTTATAAAGCGGAGGTGAAAGATGCGATACCTTATAATGCTTCATTGCTGACTCAAATGGGAATAACTACTGCAATTAATTCGGATGATGCAGAAATGGGACGCAGATTAAATCAGGAAGCCGCCAAATCCGTTAAGTACGGAGGGATGAGTGAAGAAGATGCTTTAAAAATGGTAACACTTAATCCTGCGAAACTGCTGCATATTGATAATAAAGTGGGGAGCATAAAAGTGGGTAAAGAGGCTGATCTTGTGCTGTGGTCGGATAATCCTTTATCTATTTATGCAAAAGCTGAAAAAACAATTATTGACGGACAGATTTATTACGATATTGATGAGGACGTAAAACAGCGCGTGGAGATGCAGAAAGAACGTGCCCGCATAATTCAGAAAATGATAGACGAGAAAAAAGGCGGTGCGGCGATACAGAAACCTGTTCTGAAAAAACCGAAACTGGATGGGTGCGAGACAATGGAATTTAATTATATGAGCGAGGAATAATACCTCTCCCCTTAATCCCCTCTCCACAGGAGAGGGGGCGAAACTTAAAAAAGCAGACCCCTTGACTCCTTCTCTGAGGAAGGGAATGGAACTTAAAAACGTACAAAATGAAAAAAATGATTAAACTATTTTGCAAGCCTCGACTCCCTCTCTTGAGGAGAGGGCTGGGGAGAGGTGTTTTATCTCTCCTCCTTTTTACCGCCATCACAGCAAATGCACAGACCAAAAGCATTCTGCTGCTAAACGGCATCGCACATATCGGCAACGACAGCATCATAAAGAATTCTGTTATCGGAATAAAAAACGGAAAAATTATTCTTGCTGCGGATGCAGCTATTGCAAAGATTGACAAATCATCTTATGATGAAACAATTGATGTAACCGGAAAGCATTTATATCCAGGGATTATTGCGCCATATTCTACTCTGGGTTTATCAGAAATGGAAGCTGTGCGCGCAACAAACGACTTTAAAGAAGTGGGAGCCATTCTGCCGAACGTACGGTCATTAATTGCATATAATACCGATTCGAAAATTATTCCAACTGTTCGTACCAACGGGGTTTTAATGGTGCAGGTAACACCCCGGGGCGGTATGGTGGCGGGTACTTCAAGCGTGATGATGCTCGACGGCTGGAACTGGGAAGACGCCGCATACAAAATAGATGATGCCATTCACCTTAACTGGCCGCTGATGCAGACGCATAAGTTTTTAGATGAGGACAATCTCTACTACGGTCCGTATGAAAAAAACAAAGATTATTTAAAGCAGACAAACGATTTAAAAAAACTTTTTGCAGATGCAAAAGCCTATAATGAAGGAGATGCTAAAAAAGAGAAAAACCTTCGCTTCGAAGCAATGAAGGGGCTTTTCAACGGAAGCCAGAATTTATTTATTCATGCCGATAATGTAAAAGAAATTATTGAGGCCGTAAATTTTGTAAAACAAAACGGGTTGAAAAGGGCTGTTATCGTCGGCGGAAAGGACAGCTGGATGGTAACTGATCTGCTTCGCGAAAATAATATTGCAGTTGTTGTGTCGCGGGTACATGATCTGCCCGACCATCCCGAAGATGATGTGGACCAGCCTTTCAAACTGCCGTATTTACTGCAAAAAGCGGGTGTTTTATTCTGCATCAGCAGCGACGGCAATATGGAGGCAATGGAAACACGCAACCTGCCTTTTATGGCGGGTACTGCTGCTGCATACGGCTTAACTAAAGAGCAGGCTTTAAAAGCAATTACTTTAAGCACTGCCAAAATTTTAGGCATTGATAAAACAACCGGAAGTATTGAGGCAGGCAAAGATGCCAACCTTTTTATTTCAACCGGCGACGTGCTTGATATGCGCACCAGTAATGTTGAAAAGGCCTACTTAAAAGGCATCAGCATTGATTTGAATAATGATCAAAAGGCGCTTTACGAAAAATATAAAAAGAAATACGGATTGAAATAGCTGCAGGCCATATGCTTAAAACTTTTATTATTCCGCAGTAAAAAAACACAGGAAGTTTTTTATCTTTATTTTTGCCCCAAACAAAATAAAAATGAAAAACAATTATCCCCACAGTTACAGCCTGAAAAAACTATTCAATGTTTTTAAAATACTTCTTCCGGCAGTTATTCTATTTACAGCGGCCGGTGTATCTGCACAGGTAACAATAACAGTACCGTCAGTAACAGTTACAGCCTGCCCCGGATTCCCGACAATTCCGTACGGCCTGGGGAACATTGTTATTACTGAAAGTGCAGCCGGGGATATTTCAGGATCCGGAACTATGATACTGACTGCACCTGCTCATTTTGAGTTTACCACCTCCGGCAGCGCATCTGCAACGGGTACTGAGATAAGCGGTGTTTCTACGGCCCTCACAAATGCATCTACTATAACTTTAACATTTGCTGTCGGGGGAACCGCTGAGCTTAATGCGATTACCATGAGCGGTATTTATGTGAGAGGAATAACCTCTGCAATCAGCGCAAGCGGTGTTATAAGAAACGGGGGAACTGCTGTAATAAACGGCGACGCGAACGGCGCTGTTCACGCCTCATTAACATCATTAAATGCTCCGGTTTTAAGCAGCAATACAAACGTAAAAGCCTGCAGCGGCCAGCTTTTCGGATATCTGCCTTTAAGTTCAACTACAGGCGCTTCCTTCAGCTGGACAAGAAGCGCTGCTCCGGGTATCAGCAATACCGCAGCCAGCGGTACGGGGGCTCCTAACGAAACGCTTACCAATTCAACTTCAAGTCCTCACGACGTTATTTATGTTTATACAGTATCTGCAAACGGCTGTATAAACCCTGCTGCTTTTAATGTTACGGCAACTGTAAATATTGTTCCGGCATTGAGCAGTACATTATCGCCTCCGGCGGTATGCAGCGGCACTGTTTTTAATTATACACCGCAAAGCACTACACCAGCTTCAACATTTGCATGGACAAGAGGAACTGCAGCAGCCGTAAGCAATCCCGCAGCAAGCGGAACAAACGACCCGAATGAAACATTGATAGATCTTTCTTCTTCTTCAGTAAATGTTACTTATTCTTACAGGGTATCTGACAGCAACTGCATTAATCCTAATTCCTTTGATGTGGCTGTTACAATAAAGTCCTCGCCGGTATTAACAAGTCCATTATCACCTCCGCCAATCTGCAGCGGTACCACTTTTATGTATCTGCCTACGAGTGCAAGCCCTGGTGCATCATTTGCATGGACAAGAGCTGCTGTAACCGGCATCAGCAATACGCTTAACAGCGGAAGCGGCAACCCGAATGAAGTACTTATTGATACAACTTCTTCCGCGATAAACGTTACCTATTCATACAGCGTAACAGCAAACGGCTGCACCAACCCATCGCACTATGATGTCGCGGCAACTGTAAACCCAAGCCCTGTTATGACCAATGCGAACACTGCATTAATATGCAATGGAAGCACTGTAAATATTCCATTAACAAGTAATGTTGTCTCCGCTTATTCGTGGATAGCGGCTGACAATTCAAATACAACCGGGGAAAGCCTTACCAGCCAGGCCGCATCTACATTAAGCAATACTGTGACAAATCATTCGGCGGCGGCTCAAACGGTAACATACACTGTAATTCCAACCTCAACCGATGCAAGCTGTGTCGGGGCTGCGCAGACTATAACCTTGACTGTAATGCCTACGGTAACAATGACGAATACAAATTCGGCAGCAATTTGCAGCGGGACCGCTGTAAACATTCCGCTGACAAGCAGCATCGCAGCGGCCTATACCTGGATAGCTGCCGACAGCATTGCCATAACCGGGGAAAGCCTTACAACGCAGACAGCAAACACTTTAAATAATACTTTGATTAATACGCTGCCAGTTCCTAAAGCTGTAACCTATACTGTAACACCGGCTTCTTTACTTGGCAATTGCTCCGGAACTCCTCAAACCATAGCAGTATTAGTTAACCCTAAACCAGTTATGAGCAGTGCCGCAGCCGCTTCAATATGCAGCGGGGAAACTGTAAATATTGCTTTAACAAGCGACGTTTACTCAAGCTATACCTGGATAGCTGCCGACAATTTAAATACCACAGGGGAAAGTACTCTACTGCAAACGACAAATACTTTGAACAATACAATAACAAACCCAACAGCTTCTTCGGAAGCGGTAATTTATACGGTAATCCCCACGTTTTCGGCTGGCAGCTGCACAGGGCCTTCTCAAACAGTTACCGTAACAGTAAACCCTCTTCCTGTTTCTAATGCGGGGCTTGATTTAATTCTATGTTCCGGAACATCTGGCGGTATAGGCGCTGCAGCAACAGCCGGCAATACCTATTCATGGAATCCCGCTACCGGATTAAGCGATGCAGCAGTTTCCGATCCTATGAACACGACTGTAAACAACGGCAGTCTTCCTATTGTTACAAGCTATACGGTAACAACTGCTGTAACAGCAACCGGCTGTCATACATCCGATAATGCAGTAATAACAGTAAATCCTCAGCCTGTGCTGGTAATTACAAATCCGGCTGCGGTGTGTTTCCCAAATACAATTGATTTAACAGCAGCAGCAGTTACTACAGGCAGCACAGGCGGGGGAGGCTTTAGTTATTGGACAGATGCAGGGGCTGTGAATGTTTTATCGTCACCGAATGCTGTAGCAGCCAGCGGAACAAATTATATTATGGTAACAGCTGCAGGAGGCTGCAGCGATATACAGCCTGTAACTCTTGTGGTGAACCCTCTTCCGGTTTCAGATGCCGGCACTGATTTAACACTATGCTCGGGAACAGCTGGCGGCATAGGCGCTGCAGCGGAAGCCGGGAATACTTATTTATGGAATCCAAGTACAGGATTAAGCGATGCTTCAGTTTCTAATCCTGACAATACAACTATAAACAATGGCAGCACGCCCATTGTAACAAGCTATACAGTAACAGTTGCAATTACAGCAACGGGCTGTCATGCATCTGACAATGCAGTAATAACGGTAAACCCTCAGCCTGTATTGACAATTACCAATCCAGCTGCGGTGTGTTTCCCTAATGCAATAGATTTAACAGCAGCCGCAGTAACAGCAGGAAGTACCGGAGGAGGTGTATTAACGTATTGGACTGATGCCGGCGCAGTGAATGTTTTATCTTCGCCAAGTGCTGTTACAGCAGGCGAAACAAGTTATATTAAAGTAACAGCTGCAGGAGGGTGTACCGATATAAAACCTGTAACAGCTGTAGTGAACCCTCTTCCGGTTTCAAATGCCGGCACTGATTTAATACTATGCTCGGGAACAGCAGGCGGGATAGGTGCTGCAGCCACAGGCGGGAATACTTATTCGTGGAGCCCTTCCACAGGATTGAGCGATGCCTCAGTTTCTAATCCTGACAATACAACTATAAACAATGGCAGTACGCCCATTGTAACAAGCTATACGGTAACCACCACCATAACAGCCACCGGCTGTTATACATCCGATAATGCGGTAATAACAGTAAACCCTCAGCCTGTATTGGTAATTACAAATCCTGCTGCGGTGTGTTTCCCTGCTGCAATAGATTTAACAGCAGCTGCAGTAACATCTGGAAGCACCGGAGGAGGTGTATTAACGTATTGGACTGATGCGGGTGCAGCGAATGTTTTATCATCACCTAACGCTGTAACAGCAAGCAGTACTGATTATATAAAAGTTACAGCCATAGGCGGATGCACTGATATTAAGCCGGTAATTGTTACAATTAATCCGCAGCCGGCTGCCGTATTTACATCGCAGAATGAAAGCTCCAGCCTTTATTGTGATGGTTACTCATCAGCCCATTTAACGGGCGGTACAGGAACTATTCAGGTGCAGTGGCTTGATTCTATTCAAACTGTTTTATCCTCAATGGACTCTATCGGCGGGCTTTGTCCGGGTACTTATACTTTGCATTTAAGCGACGCGAACAGCTGTACCAATACTTATACGCAGGTAATACATGCAGGAGCGCTTCCGCCCACACCTCCAATCTGCCTTGTAACTGTGGATGCAGGCAATACGCACAATATCGTAGTCTGGGAAAAAACAAATTTGAACATGGCTCCGGTTGACAGCTTTATTGTTTACCGCGAAGTAACTACCAATGTTTATCATCGCATCGGCGCAGTGGCGCATGATTCATTGAGCACCTTTGATGATTTCGGCGCTAATCCTAACTCAACAGGATACCGTTATAAATTAAAAACCAAAAACACACACTTTGTAACTTCACTTTTTAGTGATTATCACAACAGTATTTACCTTACCAACACCGGCGGTAATTTCAACTGGACTCCTTACCAGGTGGAGAATACAAGCACGCCGGTATCTTCTTACTCGGTTTACAGGGATGATAATTCAACCGGAAATTTTCAGTTTGTTGGAAGCACAACCGGCAACCAGTTTGGGTTTACTGATTTAAACTATGCTTCGTTTCCCAATTCGAGTTATTATGTTGAAGCGTCGATGATGGGCGGTGCATGCAACCCGACACGCTCGAGTTTTACTGCGTCGCGGTCGAATGTTAAACATAATGGTATTACAACTGGTATAGATGCGCTGAACAGCCCTTTGACAATCGACATTTATCCTAACCCGGCGGACAATGCATTAAACATAAAAGGAATTTCAGGCAAAACAACGCTGCGCCTGTATGATGTATTTGGTAAATTAGTACTGGAAACAGAAACCGAAAACAATACCGAAATAAATACCAGCCGGCTGGCAGAAGGCATCTATATGCTTTTAACAGAGGGTAAAAACGGAAGGGCATTTAATAAAATTGTGATAAGCAGATAGGGAGGATAAGGAGCTTTGCATAACTGAATGTGGATTGCAAGTCCGCTGCTCTTTGGCTGTGATTGCAAATCCCAGCCAGCGGGGGCTTTACTTCATTGAACGCGGACTGCATCCATTGCTATTCGGCTGTGATTACAAATCTCAGCAAGCGGGGATTTCAAGAGGAATAAACATTCAAATAAAAATCAATAACAGATTAAATATATAAAGCCTAATTCTAAAATGTTTTTAAACTCATTGTGCAAAACAATTTTTAGCTGTGTATTCTTTATTCTGCTATTGTCAGCTTCTGCTGCATTTGCTCAGACCTCTAACATTTCAGGAATAGTTAATTCATATACGCCCGTAACTTCAGTTTCGATTTGCGGCATAGGAGTTAATGATGCCTCCGCTTTTACTATTGGCAGCAGGGTGATGATTATTCAAATGAAAGGCGCTTCCATCGATACCAGCAATACAGCAGGTTTTGGAGATGTTATAAGTCTTAATAATTGCGGCAACTATGAATTTGGGCATGTATCAATGATTTCAGGTAATACCATTTTTCTGATCTCCCCCTTGCTGCGCTCTTATGACGTAACAGGCGCAGTGCAGCTTATAAAAGTCCCCCAATATGTAAATGCTGCAATCATAGGCCCTCTTACCTGTCCTGCTTGGAATGGCAGCAGCGGAGGTGTAATTGTAATTGAGTGCAGCGGGGTGTTAACATTCAATGATAATATTGATGCGAAAGGCAAAGGATTTAAAGGGGGCAATGTTTCAGTTCAGGGCGCTGCCTGCCCAAACAGTTTCGATTATTATTATGATCCGGCCTCCTATTTCGGTGCAGAAAAAGGAGAGGGTATTTATGATATTAATGCATTGAAAAAGAATGGGAGGGGCAAATTAGCAAATGGCGGCGGGGGCGGTAACAATGGTAATGCAGGCGGCGCGGGCGGAGCAAATTTTGGGGGCGGAGGCAATGGCGGCTATTCAGCGCCAAACGGCAGCTGTGTTTCATCGGATATAGGCGGCGTTGGCGGACACTCCCTGCCTTATACAAATTTGCTGAATAAAGTTTTTTTAGGCGGCGGCGGGGGCGGCGGACAGGAGGATAATAACCAGGGAACACCCGGAACCAGTGGCGGCGGTATTGTTATTTTAAGGGCAAACAGCATAATCGGTAATGGATATGCTGTTAATGCTGATGCTTTTGATGCGCTGCCCGGCACATGCGATGCTGCAGGGGGCGGCGGTGCAGGCGGCAGTGTTTTGCTTGATGTGCCAAGTTTTACAGGAACTTTAAATATTAATGTGAAAGGAGGAAACGGCGCAGTCACAACCTGCTATACCGAAGGAGCCTCCGGCGGAGGGGGGGGGGGAAGTGTATGGAGCAGAACAGTTTTACCGGTTAACGTGGCTTTCAATGTTAATAATGGCATTAGAGGAATTCACGGAACGGGCTCCCAGGACGGCCTGCCGGGAGATACGTTAAGCGGCCTATCAATTATCGGCATTGTAAATACTTTTGTTCCGCTGCCTATTGTAATGAGTGCGAATGATTCAATATGTTTAGGAGGAACTGCTGCATTAACTGTTTCGCCTAACGGGGCTGGGTACAGCTATGTTTGGTCTCCGGCGCTGAGTTTGAGCAGCGCAGCTGTTTTCAATCCTTCAGCGGCTCCTCATGTACCAACAGTATATTCAGTTATTCTTACTAATCCGAGCGGATGCAAAACAGTTGATTCAACTAAAATATCTATTAATCCAAAACCTGCCGCAGGTTTCAAATACACCAAGGTATGCAGCGGAACACCCACTCCGTTTACCGACAGCTCCGCCACTGCATTTGGAACCATCAGCTCATGGGCATGGGATTTCGGCGATGGAAGTATAATAAATAACACTCAGAATCCCTCTCATTTATATGCCGCTGCAGGAAATTATACTGTTAAATTAATTGCTGCAAATAGTTTTGGCTGTGCCGATACCATTACAAAATCTGTAAAGGTTTATTTTAAGCCGGCAGCAGGTTTTACCGTTGCTGCTGTATGTTTTGGAGATTCCTCGCACTTTATAAATACATCCAGCATAGACCCATCCACTTCAATCGCCTCTTATTTATGGACATTCGGCGATGCCAGCGCATCCGGCAGTTTAATAAATCCGGCGCATTTTTATGCTGCATCCGGCAGTTATTCTGTTAAACTCATCACTTCAAGTGTTGACGGATGTGCTGATACCGCTTTATCAAACACTGTTGTTCATCCCGCTCCCATAGCAGCGGCAGGTTCTAATTCAAGGGTGGCAATCGGCAGCACGCTGAATTTATTTACTGATACCGCCGCCGCCATCGTTTGGTCCGGCCCGCTCAGCTATAGCAGTACACAGCAAAATCCGGCAATAACAAATGCACAGCTGAATAATTCCGGAACCTATCAGGTGATAAAAACGAACATCTTTGGATGCAGGGACACCGCAGAAACAATTGTAAGCATTTACCAGCCGGAAATACCTGATAATGGTATTGATGATGACGGCGACGGTTTAATAGACTGTGCCGACCCGGATTTAGCAACCCTAAAACAGTGTTACGTATGCGGGTATGATTCCATTGCGTGGAAAACGGTAGTACCTGAACCGGGCTTTAACAAAGGCATTGCTGTAAAATTCACCGGCTTCGATCAGAATTTTACTGTACCTGCCGGAGTAACATCCATAAAAATAAAAGCCTGGGGAGCCGGCGGGGGCGGGGGATACACTGCTTACAATGCAGCGGCGGGTGCCGGAGGTTATACGGTGGATCAATTTGCAGTGCTGCCTGCTGAAACATACGTGGTTGTTGCAGGCGGCGGGGGATGGGAGACAAGGGATGTAAATCAAACAGCAAGAGGAACGTATGGATTTGGAGGAAGCGGTAATTCAATGGGCGCGGCAGCTACTTCCGAAACGGGCTCAGGCGGTGGCTTAAGCGGTGTGTTCATTAATTCTGTGACCCAGACAAACGCCAGAGTGATTGCAGGAGGCGGGGGAGGCAATGCAGATGCCGGAGGTTATGACGAAACATCAGGAGGCAATGGCAACAACCCTTTAGCAGGAGGGTACCTGCCTTTAACAGGACAGAGCGCTGCAGCAAATTCAACAGGCTTTGGCGGCGGGGGCGGCGGTTATGCCGGCGGTATTTCAGGGATACATAGGTTTTCGTATTGTTTACATCCCGGCCATTCTCCTGATATTACTGCTGATGCAGGTGAAGGCGGTTCGGGTTTTAAATATACTTCCGGCGGTCAGATTAAATTTACTTCGGAATTAAATATCAACCCTCCTGAAATGACCGATGTGCATTACCTTACAGGGGTGGGAGTAGGGAATGATTATAATATGACTGTGGGCGCGCAGGGCGATATAAAAACAGGAGGCAACGGCATGGTGGTAATACAATGGTTTGAACCGATAGCCGACTTAACAATTACATCATCCAAAGACACTATCTGCAAAGGCGAAACCTTAACACTTACCGCCTCCCTGCAGTCGAATTTACTTTGGTCACCGGCAGCAACATTAAGCAGCGATACTGCAAAAACGGTGATAGCGGCCCCCGCGGGAAACATCACTTACCAAGTAATTTCTAATTATAAAAACTGTAAGGATACCGCAGTAAAAACCATAATTGTGAAATCCGCCCCTGCAGCGAATTTCAAAAACTTAAATGTATGCTTAAACAACACCATGCATTTTACGGATAGCTCTATGGCAGTTTCCGGCACGCTCAGCTCATGGGCATGGGATTTCGGCGATGGAAGCCTGATAAATAATACCCAGAGCCCTTCTCATTTATATGCAGTTTCCGGAAATTACAATGTTGTTTTAATTGTTAACAACAGCCTCGGATGTGCTGATACCATTACAAAGCCGGCAAAGGTTTTTAATAATCCTGCGGCCGGTTTTACACATAATGATGTCTGCTTCGGCGATACCGTGCATTTTATAAACACATCATCTGTTAATCTTCCTGCTGTAATAGCGGGCAGTTTATGGATATTCGGCGACGGCAGCGGATCAAGCATTTTAACAAACCCTTCGCATTATTATTCCAGTGCGGGTTTTAATAATGTCACACTGGTGAGCACTACCGCCGACGGCTGTTCAAGCGTTGTTAACGATTCTGTAAAAACATTTGATCGGCCGGTTTCGGCATTTACATTCAGCGGCAGCTGCTTTAATGATTCTTCTGTATTCGTTAATACTTCTGCTAATCCTCATACAGGAAGTATTGCATCCTGGTCATGGAATTACGGCGACGGCTCTCCGGCTGTTACAGGGACATGGAGCCCGAAACATAAATATACTGCTTCAGGAAACTACACAGTTACACTGATCACTCACTCTTCGATGCTGGGCTGTGCGGATACTGTTCAAACCCCTGTAACCATTTACAAGCTTCCTATTGCAAAATTTGGATTTAACAATGCGTGTTTAGGCCAGGCGGTTAATTTTACTGACTCCTCCTTTATTGCTGCCGGTAATGGAAGTATTTTATCCCGCTCATGGAATTTTGGCGACGGCTCGGCATTGAGTTCTCTTATAAATCCAAGTGATACGTATGCTCCTGCGGGCACATACAGCGCCTCTTTGCTGGTTACTACCACCAACGGCTGCAAAGATTCAATTTCGAAAAGTATAGCCGTGCATCCAATTCCGCATGCTGAAATTTTAAGTGCAAATGTCTGTAAAGGAGGCGCTGCGCAGTTTACGGATGCATCAACACTTACATTGCCGGACACAATACGCAGCTGGCGCTGGAACTTTGCGGATAACAGTACACTTAATTTCAGCCGTAATACTTCTCATATCTATTCAGGAAGCGGTACTTACCAGGTGCAGCTATTTATTACTTCAGGCTTCGGCTGTGTGGATTCGGTAATACAGCCCCTGACTGTAAACCCTAATCCAGCTGTGAATTTCTCAACCAGCGACAGTATCGGCTGTCCGCCTTTATGCGTTACTTTCCAAAATACTTCCAGTATCACACCGGGAACAAATATTTCCTGGGTATGGAATTACGGCGATGGAAAACCTTCTGAAAACGGCCCCAGCACACAGCATTGCTACAGCAATGATTCAGTGTTTGTTTCCGCAGTTTTTGATGTAAGCCTTACTGTTACTTCCGACAGCGGCTGCATAGGCACAAAAACAATGCCCGGCCATATTCAAGTGTATCCTTCTCCAAAGGCTGATTTCAGGGCTGATCCGCCGGCAGCGGTAATAACCAATGCATTGATTACGCTTACTAATTTATCGCAGGGTGCTGACTATTGGCATTGGAATTTTGGAAACGGCGACAGCTCCATCCTGCGCTACCCTGTCCCCAGCAATTATACCGACACCGGCTCTTATAAAATACGCCTGATTACTTCCAACTCTTTTGGGTGCATGGATACGGCTGTTCAAACGATTGTGATTGAACCCGACTTTGTATTTTATATTCCTAATTCATTTAGCCCTAACGACGATGGCATCAACGACAGCTTTACCGGCAAAGGAATGTTTGTTAAAGAATATAAAATGATGATTTTTGACCGCTGGGGAAATTTAATTTTCTATACCGATGATATTAAAAACCCTTGGGATGGCAAAGCAAATCACGGATCTGATACAGCGCAGCGGGATATTTACGTTTATTCGATTGAGGTTATTGATTTTAAAAATGAGAAGCATAGTTATAAAGGGAAAGTTACGCTGCTGAGGTGAAATGTTTTTCGTTTGAACTCTGGCACTTGCCCCGGCAGGATGCCGGTTAAAGAAAGCGCAGCGGGACGCTGCGCTTAACGTGGATTGCATATCCCAGCCAGAGAGGTGCCGGGGGCCTAGTTTTAAAAAAATACTTTATTCGATTTTAATATTCATGCCTTTTACCTTCTTCTTCACCCCTCCTTCTAAAACCTGAACACTTTCTATTAATATTTTATGGCTGAACTTTTTATTACTTGTGGCTTTATCGATACCATCGATTGTTTTCTGAGAAAAAACGCCGCCTGTATTCTCATAATCCACGAACAAGCTGTCAACACTCATTGCTACGGTAAAAGAAACGATTGTAATTTTTTTGTCAACGGGTGTTAATTCCTTTTTACATTTATTAAAGTCGGCTAAAGTTATTTTACAATCGCTGCCTCCCTGCATACCGCAGAGGGTGTAAAGCGATTTATCGTTTTGTTTTTGTGCAAATGAGTTCATTGCTGTTACTATAACAACAAGTGAAATAATAATTTTTGTTCTCATTTTATTTAAGGTTTTAATTTCCCCTACTCATAAGGCTTTTCGGGTGCCGCCCTGTTTTTGCCGCGGTTTCTTGTCTCCGCTTTTGCATTGTACAATGTATGCAATTTAAACTCATAATGCAGTTTTTTTGAAAAGATACAAAAGGGAGTGATTTATTTTCTGGATAACGTGTGAGATACTTTTGTAAACTTGGCTATAATGGCAAAAACTGTCCATCAAACCTTTTCCTGGACCGGCAAGATGCAGGTTAAAAAAAGCGCAGCGGGACGCTGCGCTTAACGTGGATTGCATATCTCAGCCAGAGAGATGCCGGGGGCGTAGTTTTAAAAAATATTTTATTCGATTTTAATATTCATGCCTTTTACCTTCTTCTTCACCCCTCCTTCTAAAACCTGAACACTTTCTATTAGTATTTTATGGCTGAACTTTTTATTACTTGTGGCTTTATCGATACCATCGATTGTTTTCTGAGAAAAAACGCCGCCTGTATTCTCATAATCCACGAACAAGCTGTCAACACTCATTGCTACGGTAAAAGAAACTATTGTAATTTTTTTGTCAACTGGTGTTAATTCCTTTTTACATTTATTAAAGTCGGCTAATGTTATTTTACAATCACTGCCTCCCTGCATACCGCAGAGGGTGTAAAGCGATTTGTCGTTTTGTTTTTGTGCAAATGAGTTCATTGCTGTTACTATAACAACAAGTGAAATAATAATTTTTGTTCTCATTTTATTTAAGGTTTTAATTTCCCCTACTCATAAGGCTTTTCGGGTGCCGCCCTGTTTCTGCCGCGGTTTCTTGTCTCCGCTTTTGCATTGTACAATGTATGCAATTTAAACTCATAATGCAGTTTTTTTGAAAAGATACAGAGGGGAATGATTTATTTTATGGATAACATGTGATCCTTTTGTAGACTGAATTAAGCGGGATTACAAATCCCTAACTCTTTTGTCGGGATTGCAAATCCCGACCCGCGGGGGATTTTTAATCTGCTTTTATACAGTACGATTTTTAGGGGGTTTACATGCTAACGGTCAAATATGCGATGCCGGGCATTCGGCTTTTGAGCGTGTCGGCAAGTTAATGTTAGCAGCAGTTTTTATATTTCTTTTATTGCTTCAAAAAATGGTTGGTGTTTAGTTATTTTGTGAAACATTTCTTTTAATATTCTCCAATCTTTTGGTTTCATTTGTTTTGCAAGTTCTGAGCAAATTACTTTGATCAAGGTTTGTTCAAAATCATCCCATTTTTCACCGAGTATTACTTCAGTTCTTGAGGAGTTTAAATCTAAATCTCTTCTTCCACAAATATCAATTATTAACAAAATTGGAAAAGGAAACGAAAGAATTGCTTGGTTTTCTTTTTTATACCACCTTTCAGGAAATAATGTTGTCGGAACTTCAATTCCGTGCAATGATAGTTTTGATTTTGATTTAGCGATTGAACTCGTAGTGTTATGGGTTGTTACATCATAATCATCATTAATTGTTATTGATGTAGATTCTTCTTCAATTTGATTTTCTCTTATCCAAATTCTCTTATCAAGATTATACTTGTGCCCTTCTATGTTGATCTCTTTTGACTCTAGATTGATTTCATTAACAGGAGAATTTTTTCTAAACAAGATGCCTATTTCTGCTATGCCTTTGATTCCTAAATCAAAATTGTCAAAATTAATAGTATAGTACCTTACATTTTCATGTGTTTGCCAATAATAATCTTTTAAGTCTTCTGTTGAGATTTCTTTAAAAACATTTTCATCAATACTTTGGTTATCTTCGTCCGTAATAATGTTGATTTTAAATGGTGGATTAGGAATTATGCTCTTTACTGATTTTATAAATCGTTCACTGTTATAATTTATCCAAGGATTTTTACTTTCTCTAAGAACTAATTTGGTTGTAGTTCCTGGTAAATTTCTACTCCCATCTTTTATCCAAAAAATACTATCTTGTCCTTCAACAGTTACATTTAGAGGGTCGCTTGATTTGTGTTCAGCATATACTCTTTTTGTATCAACAATAAGTGTATCAGCAACCATAAAGCAAGATAGAATGCCTATTCCAAATCTTGAAGTAGGTATAAAATCTGCATTAGATTCTGAAACTAGATTATAGAAGTCCGTTGACTTATAAAACGATGAACCTACTTTTGAATAATAATTATCAATAATATATTGATCCATGCCTGTTCCATTATCTTCTACAATGAGAACCTTTTCATTATTTTCTGTGATATACTTAATTGAAATTTCTGGTTGAAATAAATTTCCCCATTTTATTTCTTGAGCTTTTCTCAAAAGACACGCATCAATTGAATTTTGAACTAATTCTCTTAAAGCAACTTCTGGATTGCCATAGAGTTTAGTTCCCATTAAAAGTTCTATAACTTGTCTTTTGCTTAAATTGAATTGAGTGTCTTTGTATATGTATAGCGGTTTGTTATGAATATTCTTTTTTGTGGTAATCTTATCTCTTGAAACCTTGTACGGCACTTTTATTAAAAGACTAGGTCTTTTAATTTTATGAAAATCGTTTAGTTCAGATATCAGATTGTTGCAAATAGATAATTCATGGTCAATATAGTCGCAAAACTGATGAATTGATGCTTCAATCGCAGGATGAGAGCACTTTGCTGAATAAAAAATATTATCTTGATTAATTTCCCAAGATTCTATTGAGCGATGCTTATTCCACTCTTTTAAAGAAATAGGTTCTCTCACGTAAAGATGCGAAAACAAAATTGAAGGCGTTCTTTTTCCATCAAAATCTAAAATATCTGAAAGCCTTAAAATGATACCGATAAGAGGTAAACAAACATATGTGTTTTCTCCACAAATGAGATATTTGTCAAACTCAACTAGACTTAAAGCATCTTCATTGTGACTTAAACATAATTGTACTAACTCGACAGTTAAATCGTTGTCTCTAAATTTGATTTTTTCATTCCAATCTCTAGCTGTGATATCTTTTATTCTTTCTGCATGTGTACGCCTGATATACTCTGTAATAATGTAAGATTTAATTATATCAGCTTGGCTATTTTTGCCTTGAAGTATTAATTTGTCTATAATATTAATTTGGTCTGGTCTAGAATAGTAGTATCTTCTAAAGTTATTATAAGTTTCTAATTCTGCATCGTCAATTTCTGCACTACTATCCCAAATTTTTCTCCAAGCTAACACTTCTTTTTCTTCAGGAGCCATTCCTATATCATGCATGAATGCAGATGCAATTAATAGTAACAATTCGGGCGTTGAAAGATTTTCAACAACTTCTTTAGGTAGAAGTTTTTCCATCAAATATAGAACTCTAAACAAATGGTCGCTGTCATGTAGGGTAAATTCCCCCATGTGTCTAATTATGGTTTTAGTTCTTTGAACGGAATAATCAACTACTTTCTCAATTAGAGCTATAACTTCTGTATCTTTTTCAATGCATTTTGATTTTAATGTTTGAAATAAGAGGCTTTGAGAAAGTCTTAGTAAATATTCGTCTTTATAATCGTCTGTCATTTGTGTGATTGCGTTTTAAAATTGCTGCTAACGACCAAATAGGCCGTGAAACCGCTCATTTAGTGTTAGCGGTAGTTTTTCTCTTGTCCATTGATAGGTTATTTAATTCAAGAAATCGATATCAGCTTTTCCTGCGCAAACCTATCCCAAATAACCGGCTTATCCTAACTGAATACCGAATTCCAAAGCATTTTGCATACTTACAGCAGCTGCGAAGATTTCAATAAACCCGTTTTTGCAAGACAGGCTCAAGGATTTGCCCCTTATTTAGAATAAATAAAAATTAAGAAGGGAGATTATTTTATAACGGCAGATTAGAGAAATGGCTTTACTGAACAGCAAAACTTCCTCATACGCCTGTAAATTCTATTTTTACGCCCCCTTATGGTGTTTTACGGGCGCAAAAACAATTCTTCAGCGCGTAAATTCTGTTTTACAGCCCCCGTGGATTAGTTTACAGCCCTGCAAATTGAATCGCGGGGGCGTAAAATCAATTTTTACACCCCCTGATGGTATTTTACGGACGTAAAACCAATTCTTCAGCGCGTAAATTCTATTTTACAGCCCCCGTGAATTAGTTTACAGCACTGCAAATTGAATCGCGGGGGCGTAAAATCAATTTTTACACCCCGTGATGGTATTTTACGGGCGTAAAACCAATTCTTCAGCACGTAAATTCTGTTTTACAGCCCCCGTGGATTAGTTTACAGCCCTGCAAATTGATTCGCGGGGGCGTAAAATCTGTTTTTACGCCCCGTGATAGTGTTTTACGGGCGTAAAACCAATTCTTCAGCACGTAAATTCTGTTTTACAGCCCTCTTGGACTAGTTTACAGCCCTGCAAATTGGTTCGCGGGGGCGTAAAATGTATTCTTGCTTAAGCAAATGGTATTTTTCGGTGTAAATTAATTCTCATAGGGGGCTTTTGTCGGAGAAAACAGAACGTTAAATTATATTTCACAAACGTTTTACCTGAACATGGGCATGAATAATGCCGCCATCAGCACTGCAATTTACTCTGCCGGTATGCGAAAAGAAGTTTAACGCTCCCTTTGCAGCAGTTTCAGTACGGAATTTATGTTAAGCGGAGCCGATGTACCAGATATAGGGATGTGAAACGCATTTTAACATGCTGTGAACTTGTTTTGCAACAGCAAAATTGCTTCCTGCAAAACGTATCAGCCTCTTCTGCTTAAGCAGAAGGTCTTTTTTAGTATCTGAGTTTTGTTTTACCGGGTTATTATCCTGTTAACCGGGAGGCTGACGGCAATTTTGTAAGCTGATGGAGTACCGGTGAGTTTGTTTTTCTTTTTATTCTCCAGCAGCGCCTATAAAAATCGTTTGCACTTTATTATTTTTTAGGCTGAATATTATTCCGCCGTAAACACTGCCTGCTATAATTGCATCTGCATTTGTTTCTGCCGGATCAATAGCATCGGCATAGGCCGATTTAACTTCTTCGGCAGTACTGCCGATGCCAATATTCTTTTTTGTTTTTAGACTGCAGGGTGATGCAATTGTAATCATACTTACTATAATGCCTGCACCAGGCTGTTCAACGGCATCTATCTCAATTCCTTTTTTTGTATAATTTAATTGCTGGTGATTAGCGCCGTCTGCCTGATCCATTTCAAGTTTCGATTTTTTTTCGGGCTCTCCCAATAGTTCAATCACTTTTTTAATGGTAAGTCCCTGCTTGAGCTCTCCTAAACTTTCATTGAGCCATAAATTCTCGCCTATTTCATCATATCTTTTTTCAGGATGATTTTCGACCGAGAGTATAGTGTCTTTTGATTTTTTTGACAGAAGGGCTGCTGCGCTGTCGGTATTGGCTGGTGCTGTTTTGCCGGTTTCTTTATTGTCGGCTGTTTTAGGGGTATTGCAGGAAAAGCAAAGAAATAAAAAAACAAGAACAGCGGAAGTGTAAATTTTATTTTTCATGGTTTTTGTTTTAAAATAGGAGCACAGATGACTCTTGAAAATAATAAACGCAAAGCTAAAAATAAATTATGTGTATAAGATTGAAAATCAATTTGAGGTGTTTTTTTTCTGGCGAAGGTTTACTGTCTTTGCCTTTTTAGGTGAAATAAAGTATCCAAATGCGATAAAAATCTGTTTAGCTTCGCAGGGTGATTTTTCTTTCTTTTGCTTCTCCCCTTCGTCAAAAGCTCAGGACAGGCTCCAGAAAGAAACAAAGAAAAAGAGACCACGAAAACCAACTTCAATTTTTTCTTTCACACAAAGTCCGAACGCTTTGGCTTGAAAAAATTGCAGTTCGCACTTTTCGCGGCCAGCCCCGCACCTGTGTTTTGTTTCCTCCGCATCAATATCATCTTGTGGAAACGCGCGTTGGGAGTGAACAAATGCGCTGCCACGCTGCTCGTGTGGAGTATAAACGGCAAGAACTAAAAAAACAAGCCCCTGCATTATACAGGAGCTTGTTCTTTTATTTGGTTTTTTGAATCAGAATTAAATATAAGAAGCTTCTGAAGTAACAGGGATACTTAACACTTTTGATATTAAACAATTTTTTTCAGCCTCTTTTGTAACAGCAGTAAATTCATCAGCAGTAATGCCGGACACCGATCCGCTGATAATTAAATGAACACCAGTTATGCTTAATCCTTCCATAGAAACAATGGCTTCGGTATTAAGTGAATCCGGAGTTAATCCTTGGCGTGTTAAAATAGCTGCAACAGCCATTGTAAAGCAGCCGGCATGTGCAGCGGCTAATAATTCTTCAGGGTTTGTTCCGGTAACTCCTTCTTCGAAACGGGTTTTGAAACTGTAATTTGTTTTTGATAAAATTCCGCTAGGTGTTGTTAATTCACCTTTGCCGTCTTTTAGATTGCCTTTCCATTGTGCTTTTGCTGTACGTTTCATAGTTTGTTTTTAATTAATTGTTATAGTTTAAAATTGATAACACTGCCTTTGCTTCTTTTTTATAATGAGAAGGGCGAAAACAAATGTAAAAGAAAAAGAATAAATCCCCGCATGTTATAATAAATACAGCCTTTATTGATTGCCCTCAAAAGGTCTAGGATTTGATAATAAATTCAGCCGGTCAATGATGGGTCAGACGGAATAATATCGCAGTCTTTTTTATTTTGCTTGTATTTCAGCGAAATATCTAAAGCGAAAAAAACTCAGAATTTATCATACATCTCCAAAATTACAATCTCCAATTTTGGCTTATATTTGAGCTTTAATAAATGATTAGTGCGTCTGCCAGAAAATATAAACATGAAAAAAAGCACCATCCTTTCTATTTGCATTTTTTTAATTTGTAATGCGCTTTCTGCCCAGCAAAATAATACTACTGAAAAAACTTCTGATATGCAGCCCCCAGGTTTTAACTGGTGTGCCACAAAGGTTCCAGATCCTTCATGGGATGAAGCCTTTAATAAAGAAGTTGAAAAATATAAAAGCAATTTAAAAATGCTGGGAGCAGCCAGCTATACAAACTATGTGATTCCGGTTGTGGTGCATGTTATTCACAGCGGTCAGGCCGAAGGAACATGGCCGAATATTTCACAGGCGCAGGTAAATTCTCAGATAGATGTATTGAATCAGGATTACTCTAATAACGGTGCCGGGATAAATCAATACAACAGTTTATTGTATAATAATCACGGCCCCTTTTATGATTATGCCCAGGCAAATAATTTACCTGCACCTGATAATACTACTAATGGTGTTGTGGCCTGTAATACAGGCATACAGTTTTGCTTGGCAGTTACAGATCCAAATGGTAATATCCTCGCCGAACCCGGTATCGACAGGGTGAATTATATCACAAAAGGATTCTCCGGCCCGCTTTCTTCTACTTCATTAACTTTCGACTCTTATCTCGACAACACCTTAAAACCGGCTGTTATATGGGATAATACTAAATATATGAATATTTATGTGAGCGACCGCCCCTATGCTTCAGGCCTTTTGGGCTATACTACTTTTCCTGCTGTAAGCACACTGACAGGCATTACAAGCGGAGTAGGCACTACTTCAAATGATGGGATATGGATGTATGGCCAAGCTTTTGGAACCACAGGAATTCTTATTTCAGGTTACACCGGCGGACAGGTCTGCGGTCATGAATCTGGTCATTATTTTGGATTGCGCCATCTCTGGGGTGACGGAGCCTGTTTAACAGACTACTGCAATGATACACCGCCGGCCTATGAAGCAAATTATAACAATAACAGTACTATCATTTATCCTTATGTTGACCCGAATGGCAGCTGCACTGGAAACGTTGATCAGGGTGATGGAGTTATGTATATGAATTTAATGGATTACTCCGAGGATGTTTCAAAGTTTATGTTTACTAATGATCAGGTTATCCGCATGCAGACTGCAATGCAAAACAGTCCGTATAGAAAAAATTTGGGAACCAACGGTATATGCAATAGTCCGGCTCTTATTCCTGTATCAAATTTTACCGCGTCTGCATCAACAGTCTGCGCCGGGCAGTCAGTTACGCTGACGGATAATTCAATTAACACCCCGACTTCCTGGAGCTGGACAATGACAAATGGAACACCGTCTTCGTCCAGTGTTCAGAATCCTTCCATTATTTATAATACCGCAGGCACTTATACTGTAAGCTTAATAGCAGCTAACTCAGCAGGCAGCAGTTCTTCTTTTTCAAAAATTATTACGGTAAATCCCAATCCCGTTGTTCCTGCCATCACGCCATCGGGCAGTATATTAACATCAAGCGCAGCAACGGGCAATCAATGGTATTTGAATTCAGTACTGATAAATGGTGCGGTTAATCAAACATACAGCACTGCAATAAATGGATCATACACTGTTATCGTTTCAAATTCTTTCGGATGCACAAGCACTTCAGCGGTTATAAATATTACTGCAGATAATCCGCCGGCAGCAAACTTCACAGCCTCAGCAGCAACGGTGTGCACAGGGCAGACGGTAATCCTGACGGATAACTCAACTAACACTCCGGCTTCCTGGATCTGGACAATGGCAAACGGAACACCATCTTCCTCAAATCTTCAAAACCCTTCTGTTGTTTATAATACTGCCGGAACTTACACGGTTACGCTTGCCGCCGCAAATTCATTTGGCTCCAGCTCTCCGGCATCGCAAACCATTACCGTTAATGCGACCCCTTCTGTGCCGTCAATTTCACCTTCAGGAAATGTATTAACATCAAACTCAAGTTCAGGTAATCAGTGGTACTTGAATGGTGTATTGATAAATGGTGCAGTTAATCCAGTCTATACAGCGGCAGCAAATGGTGCCTACACAGTTGTTGTTACAAATACATTCGGCTGTTCAGCAGGCTCTGTTCCCTTTAACTTAACAACTACAGGTATAAACTCGATTATGCGTAATTACGCTGTAACAGCTTTTCCGAATCCTTCTAAGGGGATTCTTACACTCAATTTTTCAGGCAAAAATGATCGTATTAATGTGGAGGTGATAAATGATTTAGGCCAGCTGGTATATTCCGATAAAATAAATGACTGCAGCCCCGATTGCTCTAAAATTATTGATATGAGCTCTTTTAAAAATGGGATTTATTTATTCAGAATAATGACGGATGGAAATATTCAAACGCAAAAGGTTATGCTGCTTAAATAAATTGACTGGCAGTAAAATATTTTGATTGAGGATGCTCATAAAAGGAAGGCAGATAATTTAAATCTACGCTCTAAGTTAAATCTTATCAGGGTAAAAAATAGTTAATCAACACACTTTTTGTCAAAATGTTCTCTCTAAAAAAAGAGACAAAGCAAACAGGCTGCCTCTGAAAACATCCGCAGCGAATTTGAACCGAAACAATCCCAATGATCACAGGACTTTAATATAAAAACATTACGCGTTCGGGAAGTTTCTCGTTTAAATATAAAACACTTAGCTTTACATTAAATAAAAAAACACTTTATGTATAACCTTAAAATAATTTCTTCAACAGTACGTCCCGGCAGAAAAGGCCCGATGATAGCCCGCTGGATTGAAGAGAAAGCAAAACAAGACGGAAATTTTAATGTCGAGATTCTTGACCTTGGAGAAATAAATCTTCCGATGATGAATGAAGCCTTTCATCCGATGATGAAAAAGTATGAGCATGATTATACAAAAAACTGGAGTGCAAAAATCGAAGAAGCTGATGCTTTTATTTTTGTAACCGCAGAGTATGATTATAATTATCCGGCACCTTTGCGCAATGCTATCGAATACCTGATGCACGAGTGGGCTTATAAAGCAGCGGGAATTGTAAGTTACGGCGGAGTATCTGCCGGAACAAGAGCCGCCAACAGTTTAAAAGCGGATCTTGCAACAATGAGTATTGTTCCCTTATCGCAGGGAGTTAATTTTCCGATGTTCGCTCAGTTCATCAATGATAAAAATGAATTTGTGCCCAATGAAACGTCGCATAAAGCGGCAGAAACTATGCTGCGTGAATTAATCCGCTGGACAAAAGGGTTAAAGATTATAAAGGAGAATAAATAATTTTTCGAATTCGTTATGAATAGCAATGTCGTGAATAATTTCTTTTAACAATAAGGCTTTAAGTACAAATGATGGATATATTAAAAAAGAATAAAATCAAAGAGCGGCAAAGCTGAAATGCTTTGCCGCTCTTGTGTATAGTAATCTTTAAAAAAAATATTTTGGATTCTTTTCAATGTCAACACGCATTTTTATTTTTCCAGTATTTCAGCAAAATATCTAAAACCTACAAATGTTTGAGCACGGCCGTCATATTTATATTTAGTATCAATGTTTAAATATTCCGAATCATCAATCCAGCTGCCCCCTTTGGCTATTCCTTTTTCATTTATCATTTCAGCAGCATTTCCGCCCATATTGTATAGTCCGAAATTGTTTTTCCAATAGGATTTTACGGGCACAGTTACATCCATATTTTCTGCATATTTCCCTTCAATCCACATTGTATCTTTTAACTGGCGTTTAAAATTATACATAACCTGCCCTTTTTTATTACGCAGGCTTTTCCCTTCCCAAGGATAAATTGCAGTGCTGTCCCCCGCCTGCGCAGCCGTTATCCACTCTTTTTCTGTGGGAAGCCGGAAAAGTACTTTTTTGAATTTTCTTTTTGGGGCAGCATTGTATTGTTCTGTCATCCATTCACAAAAAAGTTTTGCTGCTTCATAGCTTATATTTACCACAGGATAGTTTCCATAAGCCGGGTGGCTGTGGTAATAATGAACATAGGGCTCATTGTAAGTTAACTTGTCAGTCCATTTTAAAGTATCAATTTGAGCAATAGACAACAAATTTGGTTTATTCGACTGCTTCAAAGAATTCAAAAATGCCATGTACAGTTTATTTGAAACTTCATATTTTGAGGCATAAAGTTTATCATTAATTTTTGCCAAGGATTCATTGATTTCTTTTATCGGAATTTGTCCCAAAGCTGTTATACTTAATAACACTGATAAGGCAATAGAAAATAATTTTTTCATGGCTGTCTGATTAAATTGCGGTTAACGTTAATTATATAAAGGGATTTGAAAATGTAATGCTCCAGCTTACGCCCGGCTATTGCATATATTCCAGCTGGCGAAGTGTTTCTTTCTTTCCGGCTTTAAAAACTTTTGAGGCTTTCTGGATTACACCATCCTTAAGAAATGTACCGGTAACTGTAACTTCTTTGTTAACTGGAATATTGGGGAAGCACCATGTATTACCTGTTTTCAGAGCCTTAACTATTGAAGGTCTTTTGCCGGAATAGAAAATTAATTTCACATCCTCTTCAGTTTGGGAATTTAAAGTAAAATGAATTTCGTTTACATTAACCATCGGTCCTTTATAGGAGTCGCAGTTAATCCATCCTATCTTACCGATGTAAAAAGGAGAATTGCTATGAGCATTAAATACATCACTGGCATCATAATGCATTTTGAAATTGCCTTTATTAAGATTTTTATCTTCAATATAATGTTTATATTCTCTCAGGTATTTTTCATAATCTGCTTTGTCCATTACATTGAACTCGAATGCCGTTTCCCTTGTCGCCCCTTGTATCGGGGGGATATAATTATTTGCAGCCAAAGACAGAAATTCACACAAAGGCGTTCCCGGCTTCAGCTCCTTTTCACCGCCTGAAGATCCTATAGGCTTCATCAGCTCATTAAAAGAAACTGAAAATTTAATAGAGTCTTTTTTCTTCAAAGCTTCTATCATCTTATCTTTTGAAAACCTGAAATGGCTGGCGAAATAGTCTATGGAAGCTGTATCATGGAATTTCCCTGCGGTTAGGGCAGCAACAGGGTAGGGGATTCTTGAATAATTATCCGCTTTCCAATTTGTACCGCCTGCAGGAAGTTTTGTTTCTCCATAGAATACACACATATTGGTATTTGCCATCACTTCTGGTATGGGATTATACATTTCAATTTCTTCAAATTTTTTCAGCTTTAATTGTGTCTCGCCTGATTTCGCATCTAAATAAATCATGCCTCCGCTTTCCAGTATTTTATTATCGGCCATAGTAGTAAGCCCCTCTTTCAGCATATCTTCCAGTGTATAACACTCTTTAAGAGCCATGGTAATCTGCCCTTTAACAGGCTTGTTTGCAGCATCGGTAAAGCTATTTGCCTTTATCACTAATTTTGTACCCTGCGCTCCGGTTATTGTTGTGTCCCTGTTTGCCGCAATTGTAAATAATTGCATCGGCAAAGATGTTTTTTTATAAAAGTCGTTCAGGGAATTATATTTTTCTCCGTTAGTGCCATTCGTATTTAATGAAGCGTTATGAGCTGTGTTTGCAGTTGCCGCTTGTTTGCCCGGCGCTGCATTAACCGCCGCATTTGTAACACCTTGTTTTATTGGGTTATCAGCAGGAGGCTTATCTGTTGATTGTTCCGGCATTTTCGAAATATTTTTATCTGTTGAAGAGTTATGACTTACATCTGTTTCATTTTTTTGATTTTTTGATAAATAAATACCGCTGACTATTATAACGATAATCGCCGCGCCTGTGCTGATGCCGCCGATAACCTTTTTTGTTTTTGATATATATTTAGGGGCTTCTGTAACCCTTTTAACCACCTTATCAAAATCCATATTGGGCTTGATATCTGCAGCAGGCAGTTCTTCTCTGTCAACAATTATTTTCCTGTTCTTCATGATTGTGTTTTTTTAACGGCCGGCAAGCTGAGATTTCATTTCCTTCAACAGCCTGTATAATCTCATTTTAACAGCGGCTTCGGCAGTTCCAATTATTTCGGAAATATTTTTAAATGATTTGTTTTCAAAAAACCGCATTTCAATCAATTGCAGATCATCATCATCCAAATTTTTAATCAGTTTTATTAATTGCGGTCTATATTCTTCGCGGTAATCTAAATCTATATCATCAATAATATCCTTAATCTTTAAAGAATTAATGGATACAACTCTTACTGCTTTATTCTTCCTGAAAATATCGATAAGCTCATTTCTTGCTATTCTATACAGCCACGATGAAAATGGTATTTGCTGATACTCGTAGGCGGGTAACTTTAAAATGCTTTTATAGAACACATCGGCAGTAATATCATAGGCCAGGTTTTTATCCTCTATTCTGTTATAAATAAATCGAAAAATTTGTTCGTAATACTTTTCATACAATGGCTTAAACTTCAGAGGGTCTTGTTTAGCCAAGTTTATGCAGGCAGGCTCATCTAGTGCAGCTTCTTCATCATTCTTTTTTGGTAAAGTATTCATATTAGCTGCTTTGATTATAAGGCTGTCTGCCGGCAAAATATTACCCGTTTTACAATGATAACGTAAGTAATTAAAAAAGTAACAAAAAGAATGAAATAATGTAGAATTGAAAATTCCTGTTCAAATAAAAATGCCGCTGAATGCAATTGCCGTTGATTGGAATCAAAAATATAGGATGGTGAAAATTTTATATTGAGGGAGTAAGGACGCGCCTCGTCAAATTTTTTTTGATAAAAAAAGAGCTGCACGCTGAAAGGCTCGTCGCTCTGGGTACCACATGGGTTAGATTTATCAAACTTTATTGGTGATTTTCAAGTGATTAGAATTCTGATGAACTCTCGCAATTGGAAATCGATCTTTTAATACAAAAAGCAAGGCAAAGATTTGTCTAATAATTTTTTATGAAGATATTTTTATTTATTCATCTCCATCTGCAGGATCAAATACTAGATAACTTGCCCGTAAGCATTAATAAATATGAAAGAAGGTATAATTAATAAATTGCCTTTTTCATAAAATTATAGTTTAAAAATTAATATTTGAAATTTATTAAAATATCGCTGCCATCAATGAGTTGGCATCAACAGATCATCAACAGCCGGCTCTGTCCATTTTTTTCCTTTGGCGCACGGTGAAGACATGGAGGGACTGTACTTTCAGGATGATCAACTGCCAGCCTCCATAAATTGCCAAGGCCAAGGCTGATAGGGTGAGCCTCTGGTTTTGGCAGATAATGCAGATCAAAGAAATTGCCGCTTAAAAATGATTCAAATCCTTCATCGGCTCCACGATATATTTTTTTGAGTTCATCACGTATTTCGGGAACGAGCACTTTTTGTTCAGCTTGTGAATTTGGCAATATTTCACTCGACTCGCCATAGTAAGTGCATAAAAAGGTATCGATTGGTATCGGAGAGCGATCTACATGAAAAGAATAAACATCGGTTGGGAAAAACGGGCAGGCATCATCTCTATCATAGCACTTGATCAGATTTAGGATTGGAGACGCGCCATGAGCTTCCAACAACATCATGTCATTTAAAAGAAATTCACGCGCAAGCCGCCCCTGCTCACTTAACTGAAGTTCAAAAAGCTCATGCTCATCAAGCGAAACTATATTTCTGTTTAGTTCTATCTTATTAGCAATCTCAGAAAAATCACCTATTAGTTTACGAGTCCAGCAAATAGCATTAATTTCTTTGTGAAAAGGCGTGGAAACAAGTTCTTGAAAATTCGTGACATAGTGAATTTGATTTGCAGTTCGAGATAAATCTATCATAATGGCTAATATACGGCATAAAATCTTTTAAAGAAGTATAAGAAATTTTGAACTTGGAAACACGCAAAAATAATTTTTACACAGATTCAAAAAAGTAATTTCTTGAATTAAGTATGCTGGGTTAGTTAAAGGGACATGAACAGTAGATAAAAACAGCGAATTTCACACCTAAACCTCACACCTGACGAAAAAATTGCGGTAAAAAAGAAGGTCGCTCTAAGTACCCGAAGGCGTGGATTTATCAAACATTTCGAATGATTTTGAGCGCATTAAAAAGTACCAAAATTTTTGCCGGCATTACACAAATGGGTGTTTAAATTTATAAAAAAAATAAGTAAAAATCGGCATCGAAACTGCACATTTCAAAATGTTAGTAAAAAAAAAGAAAAGTGTCATGATGAAATGCTTGTCTCTTTTTATACCAAGAGTAGGACTTGAGCCGACAATAAGGTGCAAAAACATTGATCCCTGTGCTTAAATATATATAGTTTATTTTTTAAAAACAACCAGGATAAATTTGATAGAAATGTTTGACACTTATAAAGTAATCAGTATTATTGCTTTAAGAATAATTTAAAATACAAATAAAAAATAAATTTTATTTAATAAAACTTTTACTTTAACTCGAGATTGATTTAATTATAATTGCTGCTAAAACGAATTATAAAACCATGACGAATATTAAAAACATCATACTGGCGCTTTTATTGACAGCCTTTTTTCTCGGATGCAAAAAGAATGAAAAGGAGAATTTAGCAAAACCTGAAGATACATCAGTTAATTCTGGCAGCAGAAACGAAAGGTCATTTAATTCTTATTTTATAGACAGTTCTCATTTTTATTATGGTGTGTTTTCTTCTCACATGCTTCCTCCAGGCAATTTGCAAAGTTTGGGTTATGCAATGGGCGGGGCTCCTTTGGTGGTCAGCAATAACCCTGAACAAATAAGCAGTCAAGGGTGGTTATTTCGCAACCCCGATATTTCGAATTCAACATCAAAAATACCCTTGAACGGAAAATTTAATATGTACCTATATCATCAGAATGCAACAAGCAGTGATATTTATATACATATAATTGTTTCTAATCCCAACACTGCAGGAATCTTGTTGGATGGTAAGGGAGTTATTTATACCTCAAGCAATTTTAACGGAAATGGAGGAAGGGGTTTCGGCCCATCTTATAAAGTTACAGAAAGCTGGATGCAGGGTGCGTTTACACAGAACTTTATGAATAAAAATATAAGCCCATATATACCAGGACATGCAACTGTGAATTATTATAGTGTTGCCGTAATAAAATTGAGTCCTTCAAAAACAATTGATGGGCGTTTTGAATTCAACTCCCATTCTTCCGCTGGTACAGAAAATTGTTTCGCTTATGTAATCGCTTCAACAAGCTCTAATCCAAATACCGCATTCAATTTAGCTCAATCGAACCAGCATGCTTCAGGTAATTTTATTCAGGAAACTCCGACAACTTTTGGAAGAGAATGCGGAATTTACGATGGATCGGTTTGGACTGGAACAACGGTATTGAATTTGCCTAATCGGAAAGGAAATGTTGGCTTATGTTTGAATACAGCGCAGAAGGGCGGTGCTTCATATAGTTTACTCTTACAAAATCAAAACGCATCAGCGACAGGGGTTATAAACAACTCTTCATCTCGTTCTTATGGAAATTATGGTTGTTTTTATAATTTCAGTTTGAAATTTGTAAATACTGAATCACACTCAAGAAATGTGACATTGTATTTAGTACACACACTTTATTCACAGACTTCACCCGGATTTACTTGGCATGCCCCGCTAAAAGTAGGAAGTAATCCCATTTTAGAGACATATTTAACTTTTAGTAATAACAAACAACAGATTGCAAATATTACAGTACCGGCTTCGTCAAATTCTTTACTTGAAAATATTAACTTTTATGTTCCTGGATTGATTTCATCTAACATGGAATTAGTTGTGGAGACAAATTAAAAAGCAAAAGTCATTATTTTGTTGCGATTAATATTTCATCAAAAATAGACCTGTTTTATTTCCTGAAATACATTTTTTGCCACAGTACTTTCCCAAATTGTACAGTTTAAAATTAAATATTCGAGATAATCTTGCGGCTATTCCCGAAAAAACGAAAAACATCAAGTTATGTTTTGTCAGTGGGGTGAGTGGATTTGTTCTTCCGGTTTTTTGAATTTTGGAAGTAAAGAAATCAATTAACTCTATAAACCTTAAACTTCTAAAATGTTCTTACCTTCGCCAAAGTTTAAAACTAGCCAAGTAATTAAACTAAACCAATAAAAATAAATCAGCATGATTAAAACGAATAAAATAATTGGCGCATTAGCCATCGCAGCGTGCAGCTTTATGAGTTTAAGCACACAAGCACAACAATTAAAAGTTCCTGCACCAAGCCCGTCACAAACTTTAAAACAAAATTTTGCATTAGGTGAGGTTAGTCTTGAGTACTCTCGTCCAGGTATTAAAGGCCGTGTTATATTTGGTGATGTCGTTCCTTTCGGAAAAACATGGCGTACCGGTGCCAATGCGACTACAAAAATCACTTTTTCTGATGATATAAAATTAGAAGGAAACGATGTAAAGGCCGGTACATATGGAATATACACTGTTCCAAATAAAGATAGTTGGGATATTATGCTATATAAAGATCTTACGTTAGCAGGAAACGTAGCTGATTATAAACCAGAAAATGAAGTGCTGCGCTTTAAAGTAAAACCAACTGCTTTAGGAAATAAAGTAGAAACATTTACCATTAACTTTGCTGATATATCTGCTGCTTCTGCAACCATTGAATTATTATGGGAAAACACACGTATTCCTATTAAGCTTACTGCCGATATTGATGCTAAAATAATGAAGAATATAGATGCTAATGTAGCGGCAGACAACCGCCCTTATTTTCAGGCCGCCGGTTATTATTATGACAACGGCAAGGACTTAAAGCAGGCTTTAGCTTGGATAGATAAGGCTGTTGAACAAAATCCGAAAGCTTTTTATATAATGATGTTGAAAGCAAAAATTGAGTATAAATTAAAAGATAAGGCAGCAGGAAAGCTAAGTGCTGAAAAAACAGTTGCTTTAGCACAGGATGCTAAAAATGATGATTATGCAGCAATGGCACAAAAGCTTATGATTGAAAATAAATAATTAATTACCCGCATCGGTAATAAAAATCCTTGTACAATGTACGGGGATTTTTATTTCACAACAGGCTTGACCATCAACTTTTGCAGCAGCCATGCAAGCCCCATCACTAATAAACAGCCTGCTGCATTCAACCACAAAAAAACCATCACATTACTTAGCCAAACCAGTATTACTGCTGCTTCCGCAATAAGGGCTGCATAAAACACCGCTGTCCCTTTAATTTTTTTCATATAAAAGGCTACCAGAAAAATTCCCAATATAGTACCATAAAACAAAGAGCCTAATATATTTACGGCTTCAATTAAATTACCAAGTTTGTTTGCATAAAATGCAATACAAATACAAAAGCAGCCCCAGCCAACTGTTGCCCAGCGGGATGCAGATAAATAATTTTTATCACTTGCCTGTTTATAAAAAACGCGTTTATAAAAATCAACTACTGTAGTAGATGCCAGAGAATTCAACCCGCTGGCTGTAGAGCCCATAGCCGCGAGGAAAATAATGGCTATCAATAATCCTACAATACCTATTGGTAATTGATGTGTAACAAAACCTAAGAAAATATAATTGGTATCATTCGTATCTGCTTTGGGATTATTTTTTTCCATCAGTTGTGTTACTTCTTTACGGATAGAAGTAGTTTGTTCATCCCTTTGCTGGAGCTCTGTACGGATTTTATCGATAGCCCGTTCATCCTTTGTATGCAAGGCATTCACCAAGTCAACGACTTTTTCTTGTTTTTGTACACACGCTGCCAGGTATTTATTCTCCAATACTTTATATTCATTTTTATAAGTGCTGTTTTCAATTCGGTTCACCTCCACTTTATTAAAGAATACGGGTGGTTGGTGGAATTGATAAAATGTAAATACCAGTGTGCCTATCAGCAGAATTAAAAACTGCATCGGGATTTTAACCAAGCCGTTCATAATTAAACCCAAACGGCTTTCCGTAATTGATTTGCCTGTCAGGTATCGCCCCACCTGCGATTGGTCGGTACCAAAATAAGAAAGCTGTAAAAAAAAGCCGCCGATTATACCAGACCAGATATTGTATCGGTTGTTCAAATCAAACTTGGTGTCAATTGCATTCAGCTTGTTCATCTTTCCGGCAATTTGTAAGGCATCTATAAAGCCCACATTAGCGGGTAACAGATGAACTACCATACACGCTGCCAGAAAAAGTCCGAAAAAAATAATTCCCATCTGGAACAACTGTGTGTATGAAACCGCTTTAGTACCGCCATATACCGTGTAAAGGATAACAATCAAACCATTAAATAAAATAGTATATGTAATATCAATATTTAAAATAGTTGATAAAATAATAGCGGGGGCATAAATGGTAATGCCCGTAGAAAGTCCTCTTTGCAACAGAAATAAAAATGCTGTAAGTGAACGCGTTTTATTATCAAATCGTTTTTCTAAATACTCATAAGCGGTATATACATTTAACTTTTGGAATGCAGGAATAAACGTGATGCAAAGCACCACCATGGCCAGAGGTAAACCGAAATAAAATTGCACGAAGCGCATTCCATCGGTATATGCCTGTCCCGGAGCTGATAAAAAAGTAATGGCGCTTGCCTGTGTTGCCATTACTGATAAACCTACATGGTACCAAGGCAATTGTTTATCCGCTAATAAAAATCCATCAATATTTTTTGTACCACGACTCTTCCAGAGTCCGTATAGAACAATGGATAATAGCGTAATACTTAATACCAACCAGTCGATACTGCTCATTCAAAATGTTTGGTAAAAAAATAAAATAAAACAATCAATACTACCAACACCCCAATTACCAGTATATACAGGTTCTTCCAGCTTTTTAAGATCGGGGGTTTTTCTTCTTTCATCAGTTATTGGCTGGCATGCTTAATAGGTTTACAAATAAACGGTATGCTCCAGGAACGCCTGCCGGCAGCTCCCGGAAGAACACCAAGCCGGTATAAACAAAATTACCTTTACCATATTTTACAGTAATTACACTACCATCGCTTGGCTTATCACCAGGGTCGTTGGAAGAGAATACGGCTTCATAATTTTTATCAAAGTCAGCAGCCAAATAAATTCCGCGTTCCTGTATCCATCCGTCAAAATCTTTTTGTGTTATCACATTCGGATAATTTAAAACTGTGTGCTTCGGGTTTATAAACCGCATTTCAGCATGTTCATCCGTTACCCGGTCTTTTGAAACAGTGAAAGGATAAGGTCCAATCTGAGCCACTACGGGACCAATTCGGGTATTCGTATTGTATTGCACTATCAGGTTGCCGCCATTTTTCACATATTCCATTAACTTATTATAATATACCTGCAAGCGCTCATTGGTATTGTATGCGCGCACTCCCGTGATGATGCAATTGTATTTCGATAAATTTTCTTTTGCCAGCAAATCATCTGTTAATAATGTAACATCATATCCAATCTGCTTTAAACAGGCTGGTACATCATCCCCCGCACCTGGAATATAGCCAATCACAGTTCCTGTTTTCTTTAAATCAATATTTACAAGTGTTGCTTCTGCATTACTTAAAATAAACTGGTAAGGAATGTGGTCGTACTCTATCCGCTTGATACTCTTTGTAAATAGAGTACCGCCGATATTGAGCGAAACCAGCAACTTACCATCAATGCAGCTTTTTCCAGGAGTGATGGTAGCTTGCACAAGGGCTTCATCACCTTTGTTTATTAATTTGAATTCAGGATTTTTAATGGCAGCAGTCCAGCCTTCAGGAGCTTTTACTTGCACGGTCCCATTTACATTCGATACATTTGCTTTTACGGTGAACTGAACCTCTTTAGAACCTGGGGAACTGAATACAAATACTTTATCAGAAATATTTATAGTGCAAGGCGGCAATACTTCAAAAGGGCGATATATCTCACCTTTCACAGGGTCGGTATATTTATAAACCAACCCCCTTTCAATTTTTAAATGCAAATCATTTATTGTTACATCAAAAGTTACTTTGGCTGCAGGATCATTTTCAGGTTTGCCAATCAACTGTTTGTTGTTTACTACATACATACCAATGGGGTGCTTTTCATTTAACCAGTATGGGTTTGAATAGGGTGCGCCCGCACCTAATTTTTCTTTATGCTTATAAGTGTATAATTCATCCTGCTTTAAAAACTGCGCTGTGCTTGTATCTGTCTGATTGAAAAAAGAAATTCCATTTAGTTTGATTTCACTTCTATTTCTTGCAATAATTTGTGTAGTGATAATCACCTCATTGCCCGGAACACCCATATAATCTGAAGCACAGGCTTCCATCCATAAACCGGAACAGGTAAGCAGAAGTGTTTCGGCTTCTTTTAATTTCAACTGTTTCCAGTAACGGATGTTTGCATCACTTTCATCCAATTGCTGAAGTTGTTTATAAATGGCAGCCAAATCGTGCACACTGTTTTCGGGAGCCTGCGGATTGTATTTTTTAATACAATCGTCTATCATCGTTTGTAGTTTTGAAGCAGGAGCAAACCGAGTCCAGGTTTGATTAATTCCTTCAAATAAATTTTTTGCTGCCGTATCACCTTTTAACTGTTTGAAATATTCGATTGCCTCACCCCTTGTTTTGGCGGAACCAAATCCCTGACTTTTATGCATAGAGCGGCTTTCGGCAGCAATCTCGCCATAACTTTTTCCTAACAAAGGACTAAACACCCCGGCATCAATTTTTAATTGTTCTGGTGAAGTAGTGTTCAACCCAGCGAAATTAAAAGTGTTCCAGAAGATGCGTTTCGCCTGCCATACCTGTGTATTTGCCAATTGCTCAGGAAATCTTTTAGGATCGGCTGCGGCGTCAAAGGCTTCCACTGCCAGTATAGCCGAAGCTGTGTGATGCCCATGACCACCTTCACCGGTAGTAGGAAAACGGCAAATGATAACATCGGGTTTAAACTTGCGGATTGCCAGCACCACATCTGCAAGCACACTGTCCTTGTTCCAGATGGAAAAAGTTTCCTGTGGATTTTTAGAAAAACCAAAATCATTGGCGCGAGTAAAAAATTGTTCAGCACCATCTGTTCTGCGCGCAGCAAGGAGTTCCCGTGTACGTATTAAACCGAGCTCATCACCTTGCTCTTTACCAATTAAATTTTGCCCGCCATCACCGCGTGTCAGTGATAAATAACCTGTTCTTAAGTTTTGTTCCTTAGCCAGATAAGCCAACAAGCGTGTGTTTTCATCATCCGGATGAGCGGCTATATATAGCACAGCGCCAACAGTGTTCAGCTTTTTTAGTGTCTGTAAAATTTCTGCTGCATTCTGCTGAGGGGAGTTCTGAGCTTTGGCCAATGAACTAATCAAACAAAAGCTTAATAAAAAAAACCGTTTCATACATTTCATAAATTTAGCAGCGAAAATTAGTTAATAGTGAGTTAATAGAAATGTTAAATAATTCAAAATTCTCCAATGCCCAATAAATATGATACTTCATAAACCCAGATTACGCATTAGAAAAATGAAAAGGAAATTCAAACAATTTTGAATGATTCCATATTCCAGAAAACCAAGCACGCCTTTTCTTATTTAGTGCTATTTTTAGAACTATTTTACCATTTATTTTTTCAAAGTAAG
>CAINDA010000021.1 GCA_903847205.1 uncultured Bacteroidota bacterium | reverse complement strand
TGCTTGCTCTAATACGATAATAATAAACAACACCTGAGGTTAAGCCTGTAACTAACTGAGTGGTCACGTTACCTGCTAATAAATTGTTGTAACCTGCTAAAGTACTTGCTCCAAATGATGCAGTGGTGGCTACATCTAAATAATATTGAGTTGCACCTGTTACGGCTCCCCAATTTGCACTGAACTGAGCACAAGTAAAGTTATTTGCATCTGTTGCTGTTGGTGCTACTGGAGCAGTGGTACTTACTACGATATTATTTGAACTCGAACTGGTTGAACAACCATTGCTTGCTCTAATACGATAATAATAAACAACACCTGAGGTTAAGCCTGTAACCAACTGAGTGGTCACGTTACCTGCTAATAAATTGTTGTAACCTGCTAAAGTGCTTGCTCCAAATGATGCAGTGGTGGCTACATCTAAATAGTATTGAGTAGCACCCGTTACAGCTCCCCAATTTGCATTGAACTGGGTACAAGTGAAATTATCCGCATTTGTTGCAGTTGGTGCTATCGGAGCTGTGGTGCTTACTGTAATTGTATTCGAGTTCCCACTTGTTAAACAGCCATTTTCAGCTCGAACACGGTAAAAATAAACCGTACCTGCTGTCAAACCTGTAACATTATAAGTAGTGGCATTTGCAGTAGACTGATTGTTATAACCTGATTGGAATGTAGCAAAATTCACATCCGTTGATACATCTAAGAAGTATTGGGTTGCATCTGCTACAGCCCCCCAATTTGCATTGAACGAAAAACATGTAAAATTGTCTGCTGGATTAGCACTTGGAGCTACAGGAGCTGTTGTTCCTACTATGATGGTATTCGATGGTAAACTCACTAAACATCCATTATCAGCACGAACACGGTAGTAATATGTAGCACCAGCTGTTAAACCTGTAATATTATAGGTTGTTACATTAGCGGTAGGCTGGTGATTATAACCTGATTGGTATGTAGCAAAATTAGCATCTGTAGAAACATCAATTAAATAATTGATAGCCCCACTAACAGCCCCCCAATTTCCATTAAAAGAGACACAGGTTAAGTTGGTAGCAGATGCGGCTGTTGGAGAAATTGGCGGGGTTGTACCAGCACTAATTGTATTTGAGTATAAACTCACACTACAACCATTATCAGCACGCAAACGATAGTAATATATAACATTAGGCACAATACCACTAGTAACATTGAAAGTAGTGACATCACCTGTATTAAAGTTGTTATATGCAGGAAGTATTGAAGCACCAAAGCTTGCGCTCGCAGCAACATCCATATAATAAGTTATAGCACCTGAAACAGCTCCCCAATTTGCATTAAATGAGTTACAAGTAAAATTATCCGCGGGGGTTGCCGTAGGAGATATTGGCGTAGTTGTACCAACAACAATTGTGTTTGAGTTAGAACTCACACTACAACCATTGTCAGCACTAACACGATAGTAATAAACAACATTTGCAGTTAAAGCAGCAAAATTATAAGTAGTAACGTTTCCCGTATTAAAGTGATTGTAAGCTGTTAGAATAGATGGTCCAAAAGAAGCTGTTGTCGCAATATCAACGTAATATGTTATTGCGGCAGCAACTGCACCCCAATTTGCATTGAACGAAGTACAAGTAAAGTTTGAAGCCGAAGTTGCCGTTGGAGATATGGGAGCAGCTGTACCAATACTGATTGTATTAGAATTAGTACTTATACTACAACCATTATCAGCACGTACACGATAATGATAAGTGATATTTGGAGTTAAACCCAATACCGTATAAGTGGTTACATTGCCGACAGGTTGGTTATTATAACCAGGTACAAATGTCCCAGGCGCAAACGAAGCATCCGTTGAAACATCTAAAATATAATTAATAGCACCAGAAACAGCTCCCCAATTCGCATTCATAGAAAAGCAAGTAAAATTGGAAGCTGAAGTTGCCGTGGGAGAAATTGGTGGGGTAGTACCCTCGCTTATCGTATTTGAAGGTAAACTTATACTGCAACCATTGTCTGCACGTACACGATAATAATAAGTAGTATTAGCTGTTAAACCTGTTATATTATAAGTAGTTACATTACCCACGGTCAAATTATTGTAGCCTGTTACAAAACCTGTAAATCCTGCATCGGTAGCAACATCCAAATAATAAGTAATAGCACTTGCAACTGCCCCCCAATTCGCATTCATAGACACACAAGTAAAATTAGACGCTGGAGTGGCTGTGGGAGAAATAGGAGCCGATGTGGAAATAGTTATCGTATTTGATGGTAAACTGGTGCTACAGCCATTATCTGCGCGCAAACGGTAATAGTATGTTGTATTTACAATTAAACCAGTTACATTATAAGTGGTTACGTTACCAACATTCAAATTATTATATGAAGGCAGAATAGAAGTGAACGCTGCATCAGTGGCCACATCTAAAAAATAGCCTGTAGCTCCTGCAACTGCACCCCAATCAGCATTCAGGGAGGTACATGTAAAATTAGAAGCTGTAGTTGCTGTAGGAGCAATAGGAGCGGTTGTACCAATAATAATAGTATTTGAATTTAAACTTGTGTCGCAGCCGTTGCTTGCGCGTATACGGTAATAATAGGTGGTGTTGGTGATTAAACCTGTTACATTATAAGTAGTAACATTGCTGACACTCAAATAATTATAACCTGGCACAAATGATGTAAATGCGGCATCAGTAGCAACATCAATATAATAGTCTGTGCCGCCAGAAACCGCACCCCAATTCGCATTAAAGGAAGTACATGTAAGGCTGGAAGCTGAAGTTGCTGTCGGAGCAATTGGGGCAGAAGTACTAACTACTATAGTATTAGAATTTCCGCTGGTGTTGCAGCCATTACTTGCACGCACCCTATAGTAATAAGTAGAATGAGAAATTAAACCTGTCACATTATAAGTTGTTACATCACCCATGCTGACGTTATTATAACCAGTTACAAATGTTCCAGGCGCAAACGAGGCATCCGTTGAAACATCTAAATAATAGCCTGTTGCGCTTGTAACGGCTCCCCAGTTTGTATTAAAGGAAGTACAGGTATAGTTGGAAGCGACAGTAACTGTCGGGGCAACAGGAGCTGAGGTACTAACGATAATGGTATTGGAATTTAAACTTGTGTCGCAGCCGTTGGTTGCCCGCACACGGTAATAGTAAGTTGTATTTGCGGTTAAACCGGTTAGATTTAAAGTAGTAGTGTTATTAACATTCAAATAATTATAACCAGGAACAAATGTGGAGAATGATGCACTCGTTGCTACATCCAGATAATAATTAATGGCACCGGAAACAGCTCCCCAATTTGCGTTAAATGAAGTGCAGGTAAGATTGGAAACTGCTGTTGCAGTTGGCGCAACCGGAGCACTGGTAGTAACAGTAATGGTATTAGAATATAAACTTGTGCTGCAGCCGTTGCTTGCTCGTACCCTATAATAATAAGTATGGTGTGAAATCAGACCGATGACATTGAAGGTTGTCACATTATTCACATTCAGATTGCTATAACCAGTTACAAAAGTTGTAAATGCAGCATCAGTTGATACATCTAAAAAATAATCAGTAGCCCCTGATACCGCTCCCCAATTAGCATTGATGGAAGTACAGGTAAAGTTAGATGCTGCTGTTGCTGCCGGAGCAATAGGCGCAGAAGTACTGCTTGCTATGGTATTAGAATATGAACTGGTGCTGCAGCCGTTATCAGCACGCACACGGTAATAATAAGTAGTGTTCACTGTTAAACCTGTTACATTATAGGTAGTTACATTGCTCACACTTACATTATTGTAACCCGTTACAAAACTTGCGAATGCTATATCAGAAGAAACATCTAAAAAGTAACCCGATGCACCCGTAACTGCTCCCCAATTCGCATTAAACGATGTACAGGTAAAGTCAGATGCAGCCGTTGCTGCCGGAGCCACTGGTGCGGTGGTGCTCATCTTTATTGTATTTGAATATAAACTAGTATCGCAGCCGTTGCCTGCACGTAAGCGGTAATAATATGTTGTGTTTATAGTTAACCCGGTAATATTATATGTTGTTGCACTGCTTACATTCAAATTATGATAACCCGCTAAAAAACTTGTAAATGCTGCGTCAGAAGATACATCTAAAAAGTAGTCGGTTGCGCTGGTAACTGCTCCCCAATTTGCATTCGCGGAAATACAGGTAAAGTTAGAGGCAGCTACTGCGGTGGGAGCAATAGGTGCACTGGTCCTAACGCTTATTGTATTGGAAAACGAACTTGTGTCACAGCCGTTGGCAGAACGGACACGGTAATAATAAGTCGCGCTCGGCGTTAAGCCGGTTACATTATAGGTGGTTACATTGCTTACATTCAAATTATTATAACCTGTTACAAATGTGCCGATGCCAAAGGACGCACTTGTGGATACTTCTAATAAATACATTGAAGCACCCGAAACAGCTCCCCAGTTTGCATTCATAGAAGTACAAGTGAAGTTGTCAGCTGCTGTGGCGGTTGGGGCAACTGGAGCTGAAGTAATAACCATAATGGTATTGGAATTCGTACTTAGCCCGCAGCCATTGACTACACGAACTCTGTAATAATAAACCATATTTGCTATTAAGCCGGAAATATTGTAAGTTGTTATATTGCCGGCCACGCTAAAATTGCTGAATGAGCCAACAGGTGCTGTGAATGCGGCATCAGTAGCCACATCTAAAAAATAATTTACTGCACCTGAAACGGCGGCCCAGTTTGCATTAAAGGAGGTACAGGTGAAATCAGAAGCTGCTATCGCAATTGGGGCGCCCGAAGCTGTAGAAAGGCTGATAGCCAGGCATAAAGAGTCGATAGCACAAAGATTAGAAGCCCTTACACATACGTTACCATCAGTAGTTCCAAAATTAACTGTTATGCTCGGGGTATTCTGTCCGCTTACTATTACTGCGCCAGAAGGAACGGTCCAGCTATAGCCCGTAGCACCAGAAACGGCAGGAATAGAATAAACCACCCCTAAAGCATTCTGGCAAGGACTTGCATTTCCAGCACTTCCAGAAATAGGGCCTGATATTCTGATACCATCAATGGCAACCCATCCGATTGTTGCATTTACATAATAATTAAAAACGCTGCAGTCAGTATTATAAATCAATAATCCGGGTGCGGGCGCCAAAATTGAATTACGCTGAATGGATGTCATACGAGGAATTAAGAGCCCTTTTTCGCTGGCAGGGTCTGATGTTATGTCCAGTATAGCGCTCGGCACTGGAGTCAGGGTTCCAATACCCATATTTTGTTGAGCGCGAAGGCCAGCTCCTTCCCAAAGGAAGGATGAAAAAAACAGCACTGTAAGGCTGATGGCGATACTAATGTTTTTTAAATTCATGGCTTTAGAATAAGTATTATTAATCATAAGTTCTTTGGTTTCTGATAATTTTATTTTTTCTACTCGTACAATACCTTCATTTCAGTTCTGCGGTTAAGCTGTCTTCCTTCTTCGGTTTCATTGGAGGCAATTGGATTTGCCTTTCCATATCCTTTTGCTACCACTTGATCCCTGCTGATGCCGGAGGCAAAAAGAAAATCGACAACAGCCTGTGATCTTGCAAGCGAAAGCTTTAAGTTAAACTCATCCGAACTTTTACTGTCAGTAAAACTTGAAATTTCAATCACAATCTCCGGATTAACGTTTAAAAGTTTAACTAACTGATTTAGCTCTGATATAGATTCAGGACGCAAGGTAGCTTTGCCGTAATCATAGAATATATTTTTCAGAGCGATTTTATTTCCTATATTAATTTTTTGCAAAGGGATATGTTTGTCTATTTCTTTATATGCAGCAGAAAGGGGAATATTAAAATTTTCAGAATAAAATAAATGCCCTTCCTTTTTTATATTTATACCGTAATTTTTACCGGCAGGTAAAGAAACCAAGAATTTTCCGGTAGAACTATTGGACTTTATACGGGCTATTACTTCATTTTTATCGTTATCTGAAATTTCAATATCTGCACCTATAGGTTCAAATGAATCATTGTCAATAACAACTCCTTTAAACAAAGTAAGCCTTGATTCGTTTTTTTTATTTCTTAAATTTTTAAAGTTGATTTCGTAAATATCTTTTCCGCCTAGACCTCCTCCTCGTACGGAAGAATAATAACCGGTTTTCCCGTCAGCTGTAAGACTGAAAAACAAATCATCACCGGGAGTATTAATAGAATCGGCAACAATTACAGGTGTACTCCATTTATTATTTTCAAAAACGGATTTAAAAATATCATATCCACCAATTGAATTATGCCCCTTAGAACTGAAATAAAGTGTCTTCCCATCTGGGTGAATAAATACACCCTCTTCATCCTGCGCTGTGTTTATTGAATCTCCTAGATTCTCAGCTTCACCCCAAGCGCCCTTAGTATCCTGACGGCAGAGCCAAATATCTAATCCTCCCTGACCGCCTTTACGATTACTCACAAAATAGATTGTTCTTCCATCAGGTGAAATACTTGCCGACGATTCATGTTTTTTTGAATTAATAGGTTTAGGGAGTTCTACCGGCTCTAACCATTCTTCTCCTTTTAAATCCGATTCATAGATATTCCCGTCAGGGTCGCCTCGATAGAGCAACATCCGCTGTCCGTCATTTGAAAGAGCAATAGCTGAATTATTTTTCCCAGGCTGATTTATTGTTTCTCCAAGCATTTTTGCAGCAGACCATTTCCAGGTATAATCATCATAATAAGAAACATAAACATTTTCATTTCCTTGAATTTTTGATGCAATATCTTCCTTTAAAACTGGACGTCTTGACGTAAATATCATCATCAGACCATCAGCAGATAATACCGGCGCATATTCATCAAATGGTGTATTAACCGTTTCACCGGCATTCGTAATTGATGGTGATTTAGAAGCACTTGCCCCCCTATTCTTATCATTTCCTTCAATATCATCTTGAGAATATATCCAGGAATATGAACTTGCAGCCTTTACTGGGCTGCTCCATTTTCCGTTTTCAAATGCTGACATAAGAATATCAAAACCTCCTGCTGAATTTCGTTTTTTTGAACTAAAATAAATAGTTTTCTCATCTGGATGAACAAAAACTCCTTCTTCATCAACAGTTGTATTTTCGGGAGCACCAAGATTTTCAGCTTTTCCCCAATTGCCTTTGCTATCTTGCTTACAGAACCAAATATCCAATCCTCCCTGCCCAGATGTACGTTTACTCGCAAAATAAATGGTTTTCCCATCAGGAGAAATACCAACTGAAAATTCATGTTTCTCATCGTTTATCGACTTAGGCTGTTTTATCGGCTGGGACCATTCTTCACCATTTAAAACAGATTCATAAAAACCTGCTTCGGGACCATCTCGGTATAGAAGCATTCGCTGACCATTATTCGAAAGTGCAAGCGCTGAATTATTTATTCCGGGTTCGTTTATTTTCTCAGAAAGCATTTTTGCCTTGCTCCATTTCCAAGTCATATCATCATAATAAGAAACATAAATATTTTCCATACCCTGTGCTTTTTTTGCAATGTCAGTCTTAAGAGTTGGACGCCTAGATGTAAATATCATCATCAGCCCATCATGCGATAATATAGGAGAATATTCGTCGTATGGCGTATTAATTGTTCCTAGATTTTTTGCACTTGTATGTTTTACAGCACCCTGATTTCCCTGACTTTCAGCCTTAGCAGTCAATAATAATATCAGCAGAACGATTTCAAAAAACTTTCTCATTATTATTGGTTAGTCTAATAATCTTGTTGAAGAAACACCTACTGGTTTTATATATCTCAATGAAATTTCAATCCCGCCTTTTCCCCGTGTTGCCTGATTTAACGATGAAGTATTAACATCATAACTTAGACCGATAGCATAATCAGAATACTCAAACATCGCCATTGGAATTAAAGCGTCTTTCATTCTATAAAGCGCTCCCACAGATAATGCCATTCCATGGACATACCCAGTATATTTTGATACACCTTTTATGGTCCAGCGCACCATTGTTCCCAAGTCTACTTCATAAGATGTTCCTTGTTTAAATGCTAACACGGATGGAACAAATTCATAATCTGTAGAAGCTATTCCTATTTGAGCTGAACCGTGAACAATAAATTTTCTATCGAGGTTATCAATTGAATTAGTAATGTAAGGATTTAACTTTTGGCTTGGGCTGTTTATGTGAAATGCCGCAATTCCAAAATTCATCTTCAATTGATTGTTTGCATGCATATACAATTGCTTTGCACCATAATTCCAGGCAAGCCCAGCTGAAAAATCTCCATAGCGAGCAGGAGGAATGGAGGTAACATCATTTGAAGGCAGTGAAGAATTGAATGCCCCGGTGCTTTGGTCATACTGACTGTCCCATTGCATAGCTGAAGTAGAAATACTTTTTTGGACGAATCCGCCCTGCAGGCCTCCTGACAGCAATTGTTTGTCGTTGATATACACTATGCCGGCAACAGAAACATTTACCTGAGTTGTTCCCAAATTAAGATCTCCTGCAACATCTTTAAATGCATTGATTCCAGCGCCTAGATAGCCCGACTTGAACTTCTTAGTAAGTAAGCGGGTATCATAAGAAAATGCCGCGGTGCGATATGCTGCACCCTGAACCGCCATTCCGCTCCATTGATTTTTATAATTTAAGAATGCTCTGTGTTCACCTCCATACATACCTGTTAATGCAGGATTAATAAGTAAAGGTGTCATAGAACATTGCGAAAAATGGACATCTTGAGCGAACGCACTCCCCGCCCCTTTGGAAATGAGAAAGAAAACAAACAAGAAGCTTGTCACGATCCGCAAATTGACAGAAACGAAAAAAAATCTTGCCACCCGAAAAAAAGCTGATAACTGTTTCATTCTGTTAATTTTTTATTTCCGAATTATACCGTCTCATCTTAATAAGATTGACGAAATTTTTTTTATCTCAACAATGTAAAATTCCCTTTTTTATCAATTGCGTCTCCGTTTTTAAATTTCCCTTTAATAATATAAACAAATACTGCTAAGTTCATTGGCTGACCTTTATAAGTGCCATCCCATCCTGCGTTAACATCATTGGTTTCAAATACTTTTTCTCCCCATCGGTCATAAATTACAAAATCCAATTCGGTAATTCCTCTCCCCCGAACACGCAAAAGATCGTTAAAACCGTCGCCATTGGGAGAAAACACATTGGGAACAAAAACAGTTGCACCTCCTTCAACAAATGTTGACAAGGCAAAAGGGGTAAATGAGAAATCATTAAATGCTTTTTTTGTCAAACCGCTAAATCCGTAAGCACTACTGGTATCAGCAGTTCCTGTATTTTCCCATTGAGGTACATTTTGCCAATGAGCTATTATGTCGTAAGTGCTATCAGCAATTTTATCAAAATAAATTGTAATATCAGCAAGTGAAACGCCATTGGTGCGGTTTATTCTATGATAAAACTTAGGATTTACTCCGCCTACAGCGCTTTCTTTTATAGTACGGTCAAAGCCCTCTAAAGTGGCATCGTCATTGGCCATCCTTACTTTAAAAGTATTGGCAGAAGCATCATTGGGAGTAATATCAACCGGCCGAAACCGAGGCGTTCCAGTGCTTGAACCAACCGGGAAAAAGTATGGGCTCATAGCAAGGGTATTACGCGAAAGCCCGCCGTCATTAGTATTGCTGACAAAGCCTGTAGTTCGGGTAATCACCCCGGTACTGGGTGACAGAACAAACACAGTATTCCCCCCGGCCGCAAATTCATGATCATGAAGCACCAGGCTATCTTCAATTTCAGCATCAACGTTACTAAGCTGTTTAATTCCGGTACCGGCTAATTCGAGATTATTAAAATGAGTCATGTTGCTGCCACCAATGGTTTGAGCTGCGCTATCTAAATGAACCCATCCATTAGATCCTGAAGTGAAAATATTACCAGAAGGGTTATTATTAATCCAATCACCTTTGATGTAAAAATTACCGTCATTGGTAATGTTTCCATCAAGTTCGTGAGTCACATTGCCGTATATAATAATTGAATTATTAGAATTTTTAATCGGAAGACCTTTATTAACGACGTCGATGATTTGAGAAAATGAAGAAGAAGGTTCTAAAAATAAGAGCATAAAAAAAACAAGAAACGTTAAGGAAGAACTTAAAAAGCCAATTGGATTTTTTGTCAAATGTTTACCCAAAGCAATGGCAGGAAGGGAAGAATGACCAAAAAATGGAAATAAGCGGTTAAAGGCCTTGTTTCTAAAGTTTAAATGCTGCTTCATCTTGACAAATGTATTAAAATTAGCTGAAGGTACAAATAAATTTGAAAATACACATTTTGATAATTGCATTTTCCAACTTCTCAAATATCATATAATAAAATTACATTAAAATCGATATTTTGTAAGATGCGGTTTTGACTTTATGAATTGCGCCGATTTGAAGATTGACATTTGTGTAGTTTCCAAATTGTTTTTACGCAATACATAAAAATTAGTAGTTTTGTCCTCCAAAAAAATTACAAACAATAAATTAATTTGAAAATGAATTATTTAAATTTTCAGATTAACGAATTATCAAATTAAAAAAGATGGCAGGTAAAAAAATTGAAGAATTATTGGGCTCAAATGCTGACAGCTTATTGAATCACACTTGTAAAACTATTTCAAAAGAGCATATTCATCTGCCAGGAGGCGATTTTATTGACCGTGTTTTTTCGCAGACTAACCGCACTCCGCAAGTATTGCGAAACCTAAGCCAGCTTTACAATACAGGACGTCTGGCTGGTACAGGCTATATGAGTATTTTACCAGTTGACCAAGGAATTGAGCACAGTGCAGGAGCATCGTTTGCGCCCAATCCGATTTATTTTGATCCAGAAAACATTATAAAATTAGCTGTGGAAGGAGGCTGCAATGCAGTTGCATCAACTTTTGGCGTGCTTGCTTCAGCATCCCGCAAATACGCTCACAAGATACCATTTATTGTAAAAATTAATCACAATGAATTTTTAACATATCCCGACAAATTCGATCAAATCATGTTCGGTTCTGTTGAAGAAGCTTGGAATATTGGAGCGGCAGCGGTTGGTGCTACCATTTATTTCGGGTCACAAGAATCATCACGCCAGATTGTTGAAGTTGCACGAGCATTTGAACGCGCCCACCAATTGGGAATGGCAACCATTTTATGGTGCTATACCCGTAATAATGCTTTTAAAAAAGACGGTGTTGATTATAGTACTGCCGCAGACTTGTCTTCGCAGGCTAATCACTTAGGAGTAACGATTCAGGCAGATATTATCAAACAAAAACTGTCAGACAAAAACGGCGGGTATACTGCATTAAATTTCGGAAAAACGCATCCAAAGGTTTATTCGGAATTAACAAGCAGCCACCCGATCGACCTTGCCCGCTACCAGGCAGCAAACTGTTACATGGGCCGGATTGGTTTAATTAATTCCGGCGGAGAATCAAAAGGCGCATCCGACTTGTCGGAAGCTGTAATTACTGCAGTTATCAATAAGCGCGGGGGAGGTCAAGGTTTGATTTCTGGACGTAAAGCATTTCAAAAACCTCTTAAAGATGGTATTGAATTATTAAACACCATTCAAAATGTTTATTTAGATAAATCGATTACAATTGCTTAAACATAAGGCAATGGCCATCAGGGCATAGTAAATAGTGCTGCCCCTAATCGCTGTTCGCTGTTCACCAAATTTACAAAAAAAATGAGTTGGTTTAAACGTATAAAAAAAGGCATTACTACTTCGACAAATGAAAAAAAAGAAACTCCAGAAGGGCTTTGGTACAAGTGTCATTCATGCAAAAAATTAACACCTTCAAATGAGCATGCTCAACATTTATATGTCTGCCCGGAATGTGATTATCATGAAAAAATAGGTTCTGCAGAATATTTCGAAATAATTTTTGATAACAATGAATTTCTTGAATTGAATCCTAATTTAACTTCGGCAGATCCTTTAAATTTTACGGACACAAAAAAATATTCGGACCGCTTAGTTGATTCACAAAAAAAAACCAGCCTGAAAGATGCTATCAGAACAGCACACGGGCTTGTTGACGGCGAAGATTTAGTTATTGCGTGCATGGATTTTACCTTTATTGGAGGTTCAATGGGAGCTGTTGTAGGTGAAAAAATTTCGCGCGCTATTGATTACTGTCTTGAAAAGCGAATTCCGCTGATGATTATTTCTAAGTCCGGCGGAGCACGCATGATGGAAGCTGCATTTTCGTTGATGCAGATGGCTAAAACGGCAGCAAAACTTTCATTAATGGTTGAGGCGAGAATTCCATATATATCATTCCTTACCGACCCCACCACCGGAGGTGTTACAGCCTCTTATGCGATGCTGGGTGATCTAAATATTGCGGAACCAAAAGCTTTGATCGGCTTTGCGGGCCCGCGGGTGGTGAAAGAAACTATTGGAAAAGATTTACCAAAAGGTTTTCAAACTTCGGAGTTTGTTCTCGAACACGGCTTTTTAGATAAAATCATTAATCGAAAAGACCTGAAAGTTCAGCTTGGACAATTACTGAAAATATTTCTGAACTAGTTTTTAAAATCTTATACTGACTCATTCAAAAACTGGCAGTTTCATCTTAAAAAATTTTAACAGTACAAAATTTCACTTTCTTTTTGCACCCTTTTAAGTGTGCTTTAAAAATTAAATTGAAAAATCAGACCAAACTTGCGGGCATTTGAACAGTTTACTGAACTTTTAAAATAAAAATATTGTGTATTAAAAAAATATCTTTATCTTTGGCGTTCGAAATTTTAAAAATCATAAGACCGAAATACAATGTATTTAACAACTGAAATTAAAAAAGAAATTTTTAAGAAACACGGAAAATCAGAGAAAGATACCGGAAATTCTGAAGGACAGATAGCTTTGTTTTCTCATAGAATTGACCATCTTACTGAACATTTAAAATCTAACAAAAAAGATTTTGTAACTCAAAAATCTCTAATTGCTTTAGTTGCAAACAGACGGAGCTTATTAGATTATTTAAAAGCTAAAGACATTGCTAGATACCGTGCTATTGTTAAAAAGCTTGAGTTAAGAAAATAATTGAAATCTTGAGTAAAGTTTACCAGAGAGCACCCTGCAAATAAGCCGGGTGCTTTTTGTGCAATAAACGGATTGAGGAAAGCGGCTCAGGATGGCTCATCTACACTATCAGCCAGGCTATTTCGAAATCAACAATATGAATCAAAATAAAAATAAAGAGGTAAAGAAAACAATAAATTAAAACAAAAAAACTATGTCACAAATTGGAATTACACACACATTTGAATTAGCGGATGGCCGTACGATTCAGCTTGAAACAGGAAAATTAGCAAAACAGGCAGACGGCGCTGTAGTTGTTAAAATGGGAAACACTATGCTGTTAGCAACGGTTGTTTCTAACAAAGATGCAAAAGAAGGAACCGACTTCCTTCCATTATCAGTTGATTATCAAGAAAAATTTGCAGCTGCCGGCCGCTTCCCTGGAGGATTCTTCAAACGCGAAGCCCGCTTATCTGATTACGAAATATTAACTTGCCGGTTAGTTGACCGTGCATTACGCCCGCTATTCCCAGATGATTATCATTCCGATACACAGGTATTGATTACCTTAATTTCAGGAGATAAAAATACAATGCCTGATGCATTAGCATGTCTTGCTGCTTCTGCTGCAATCACTATTTCTGATATTCCTTTTAACGGGCCGGTTTCAGAAGTACGCGTTGGGAAAATTAATGGTAAATTAATTGCAAATCCTACCGTTGAAGAAATAGCAAAGTCCACTCTTGATATGATCATTGCAGCTTCCGATAAGGATATAATGATGGTTGAAGGTGAAATGAAAGAAATTTCGGAAGCTGAAATGCTTGAGGCTATTAAATTTGCACATGAGGTAATTCGGATACAGATTAAGGCTATCAATGAATTTGCTGCTAAAGTTGCTGCAGTAAAAGGACCTATAACTAAGCGCGAATACAGTCATGAAACAAATGATGCTGAGCTGAAGGTGCGTGTTTACAAAGAACTTTATGACAAGGCATACGCTGTTGCTAAATCACAAAATCCAGACAAGAAAAAACGCGGCGCTGCATTTAAGGCCGTTGTTACTGAGTTTATAGTATCCTTGCCAGAAGAAGAAAGAAAACAAAAAGAAGCTCTTGCAAAAAAATATTATCATGAAGTTGAATATGATGCTGTCCGCAGATTTGTATTAGATGAAAGAGCCCGCTTAGACGGCCGTAAAACAGATCAAATACGCCCTATATGGAGCGAAATCGGCTACCTGCCTTCTGCACATGGTTCGGCGATTTTTACACGCGGAGAAACACAGTCATTAACTTCAGTAACTTTAGGTACTAAATTAGATTTACAATCTATTGACAGAGCTTTGTTCCAAGGACAGAACAACTTTATGTTACATTATAACTTCCCTGCATTTTCTACAGGAGAAGTTAAACCAAACCGCGGACCGGGAAGACGTGAAATCGGCCATGGCAACTTGGCTGAGCGTGCTTTGAAGCAGGTGTTATCATCTGAAAATCCTTATACCGTTCGTGTAGTTTCTGATATTTTAGAATCAAATGGTTCATCATCTATGGCTACGGTTTGTGCAGGCACATTGGCTTTGATGGATGCAGGTGTTAAAATTAACAAACCTGTTTCTGGTATTGCAATGGGATTAATAACTGACGAAAAAGGGAAGTATGCAATCTTATCTGACATCTTAGGAGATGAAGATCATTTAGGAGATATGGACTTTAAAGTGTGCGGTACTAAAGACGGTATTACTGCCTGCCAGATGGATTTAAAAGTTGACGGCTTACCATATGAAGTAATGGCTGAAGCTTTGGAACAAGCTAAGAAAGGGCGTTTGCACATACTTGGTGAAATGGCAAAAACAATTACTGCATCGCGTGAAGATTACAAACCGCATGCACCGCGTATTGTTAAAATTACTATTCCTAAAGAATTTATCGGTGCCATCATTGGGCCTGGCGGAAAAATTATCCAGGAAATGCAGCGCGAAACAGGTGCTACCATTGTTATTGAAGAAATAAATAACATGGGACACATTGATATTGTTGCAACAAATGCAGATGCTATCAATGCTGTACTTGCTAAAATCAAAGGCATTGTTGCACAGCCTGAAGTAGGCGAAGTTTATGAAGGTAAAGTAAAATCAATAATGCCTTTCGGCGCTTTCGTTGAGTTTATGTCGGGTAAAGACGGACTGCTTCATATTTCAGAAGTTGAACACCGCAGATTAGACAGTATGGAAGGCATCTTGAAAGAAGGCGATAAAATACAGGTGAAATTAATCGGTGTTGATCCTAAAACAGGAAAATTTAAATTATCCCGTAAAGTATTATTACCAAAGCCTGAGCAAACAACTGCTTAAAATTAATTTGATAATTTCTTCAGCAATTAATTATGAAAACTCCTGCCTTAAACAGCAGGAGTTTTTTTTCAAACAAATAGGTGCAGCCGTGCACTTATTTTTGCAGCTAAAATTAATCTGCTATGCAGATAATTGCATTTGTGTAATTTTAAATTGTACATTAACAAATTAATTAAATTGAATTTTACAAACCGAATTTATAAATGTTCAAGTACTTATTGAGATACATATCATTTCTGCTTTTTTTACTGCCGGCTTATTTACATGCGCAGGAAATTCCGAAACCCAAAGGAGCTGTGGCAAGCGGACCTGCCAATTTTTTAGAAGAAGGAAATCACAAATGCGATTCGGCGCAGGTTCATTTAAAAAACAAAGACCAAAAAGGCTCAGATAAATTTTATAAAGAAGCTGTTAAAGATTACAAAAAAGCTGTTAAAGCAAACCCGGCTTCTTACGTGCCCCTTTACCGATTGGGCATGGCCCTTACCAAAACAAAAGATTATAAAAAAGCAATAAAGAGTTTTAATGAAGCCGCTGCTATTGATTCTACACGCGAAGTAATATATCTCGAACGCGGTAAAACCTATAAGGAGGATGGCAAAACAAAAGAGGCTCTCAAAGATTTTAATAAAGCTGTTGATTTAAATTTTGATGATCCTGCGGCGGTATATCAGCGGGGAATGCTGGAGGAAAGGGGCAATAACATGAGTGCAGCATTTGAAGATTATGCACGCGCAATTGAACTTAAACCTGATTTTGAAGATGTTTATATGCAGCGGGGCATTGTGTTTTTTAATGTTAAAAAAGATTTTGTTCTTGCTCTTATTGATTTTAATAAAGTAATAGAAATAAACAAGGCCAATACCGAAGCCTATATGTGGCGGGGCAGAACAAAGTTTAACGGCGGCGATTTTCAAGGGGCCGACCAGGATTTAAGCCGTTATATAGATTATGAACCGCAGGATATTAACGCCTTGATTACACGCGGTGCTTCCAGGATAAATATTAATAATAATTCAGGTGCTGTGGAAGATTTTGATGCAGTACTTGAGCTTGATCCTAAAAATTTTATTGCTTACATGAACAGGGGCACTGCTAAAGGTGCGATGAAAAAGTTTAAAGAAGGCATTAAAGATTTGGACATGGCTATTCAGCTGAAATTTGATTATTCAACAGCTTATATTAACAGAGCTGCAGTTAAGTTTGCATCTGGCGATAAAAAAGGCGCATGCAAAGATTTAACTAAGGCTGATGGTTTGAATAACGAAAAAGCTTATGAGCTGATTAAGAAATACTGCAAGGAAGAGGAAAGATGATTTATTAGTCATTGGTTCATTAGTCATTGGGCATTTTTCATTCCGCAAAAAATGCAGAATGACGAAAAGGGTAGGCAGAGCCTACAAGCTACGAATGACACTAAGCACAGCTTAGCGCCTACCGGGGATTTCTTTTTGATTGCATAACGGCCAAATATGCGATACCGTGCATTGGCCTTTTGAGCGTGTCGGCTAAGGTATAGCATATTTTGTGTTAGCTGTAGGTTTTATCTCAGTGTAAAATATTTCATGTCTAATTTTGCTGTGTCAATTTCAGTTAAGTTTTCTTGAATGGGATCTAAGTAAAAATTTAATTTTTTGTTATTGTACACTAAGATATAATTGTCTATTGCATAGTCAAAACCACCATGAGCATAATCGTCCACTAATTCGTAATCTGGATTCCCATGAAATTTAATAATATCGTCTCGTTTAAAATTGGATATAGGTTCTATGTATTTTTTTGTCAAACGTAAATTTGCAATTAATTGATTTTGGATTCTACACGAAAGACCGCCAGCTAAATGTATCCAACCATTTAATTTTTCTAGTTTTGCCAATCTTTCTTTAATTGTCAAATTATCATTTTCTGAGTTATCACTATTAATATTTACGTCTTGAATATATATGTCAGTGATTTCAAAAATGTCAATTAAGTCATAACGACTGCCTATTTTCAATAATCCGATTTCTAATTGGTCAACTGAAATTTTATTTCTCACTAGGTCAACTAGTTTTCTTTCATCAAATTTCAGCATTGTTCTTGATTTTTTCTTAAACTTACAGCTAACGAGTGGCTATGCGCGTTTGCGGATTTACGAAGAAGTATTTGTC
>CAINDA010000020.1 GCA_903847205.1 uncultured Bacteroidota bacterium | reverse complement strand
AGACTTTCAGTTTCTACAAATTTTTAAAGTTGTAATCACAAATGATATGTTCTCAAATACCAATTTTTTCAAGTGTTGCAGAAAGACTTTTAGTCTTTCTTTCCCTCAACCTATGGACTTTCAGTCCATAGTATTTGAGTCGGGGTATAGGTAAATTATTATTCAATTTTATGTATAGCTGCAGATTAATTAATAGTACGCAATGGGATAAAGATAATTAAAAGCATTGAAATGCTTTATACAGAAGACAGACTCATGCTTTATGGTTTTCAAAAGTATAAAATTTTAAAATCAATTGCTTTGAGAGGTTAAAAAATCCTGCCATGTAAAGGAGAGGTTTAAAATATACACGCTATTATACCCTTACCCCGATTACTAAAATATCATCAATCTGTTCTCTGCTGCCACGCCAGTTTTCAATGAAAGCGTCTAAATGTTTTTCCTGTTCCTGCATTGTTCTAACCTGAATGCTGAGCAGGATTTCTTTGAACTTGGATGTCATTAATTTTTTGCCGGCTTCTCCTCCGAATTGGTCTGAATATCCGTCTGTGAAAATATAAAAAGTGTCACCAGGCTGTAATTTTATTTCGTGTGTGTTGAAATGCTGGCTGTCATCAGTGAAACCGCCGATAGCTTTTTTTGTTGCTTTAATTTCTTCTATTTCTTTTTGTCCTTTGCGGATGATCCAGATGGGGCGGTTAGCGCCTGCATAATGAAGGACTGTAATACCTGACGGATTTTGGAAACCAGTCAAGTCTAATTTTGCCAAAGCGATATCCATTCCGTCTCTTGTTGAATCACTTGTTTCGGATTGGTGCAATGAGTTTTTTATTCCTTTGTTTAAAAGTTTTAATATTCCAGATGTGTCTTCTGTCTGCGAAACAGCGTCTTCTAATTTTTCGGATGCAATCATACTCATAAATGCTCCGGGTACTCCATGGCCTGTGCAATCAGCGGAAGCAATGAAAACATTTGCTTCGTTTTTGTGAAAAAAATAAAAATCACCGCTTACAATATCTTTTGGTTTAAACAGAACAAAGCATTGAGGAAGCGCATCATAAATTTCCTCTTTCTTGGGCAGTTTAGCCTGCTGTATGCGTTTGGCATAGTTGATGCTGTCTGTAATTTCTGTGTTTTTTTTCTCAAGCAATTCTCTTTGTTTTTCGACTTCTGTTTTTTGTGAGGTGATAATAACATTGTCTTTTTGTTTTTGATTGTATCCTCTGAAAACAAAGAGGGCGAGTAATGCCGTTAAAAACAAACTGACGCTTACTGAATAGATAATTATTTTTTGTTTTTGTTTTTCCTGCGCTGTTACTGCATCTTTTTTATCCTGTTCTGCTTTTGCTGCTGTTTCTTTTTTATCAAACTCATAATTCATTTCTTTTTGGATCAATTGTTTTTTATTTTCCTGACTGTAAATAGTATCCTTTAAAGCGGTTGCTTTTTTGAAATGAATAAGTGCGAGTTTAGGTTGCCCAATAGTATCATAGAGATGAGAAAGAAATTCTTGGTCATCCATTAATTGCTTTAGTTCGCCAATGTTTTCATTAATAGAGATAGCCCTTTTGATGTATTGTTCAGCTTCCTTAAATTTTCCAGTTGCGATATAAAGTGAGCCGATGTTTCCAAGTGTAGCTGCGACTAAATTCTTGGCACCAATTTCTTCCCGCATTTTCAAAGCCTTAAAATACCACATGATGGCATTGGAATAATTTTTTTGTCCATTGTAAGCTACTCCTATATTCCCGACATCTATTGCAATTAAAATTTTATTTTTAAGTTCTTCGGCCATTTTCAATGCCTTGAAATAATACTCCAAAGATTTTGAATAATTTTCCTGCGTCGAGTATACAACTCCAATGTTGCCTAGCCACCTTGTAATATTTATATCATCTTTAATTTCTTTTGCAGCCGCTAGTGCCTTAAAATAATATTCCAAAGCCCTGGGGAAGAGAGCTTGATTCTGATAGACGACACCGATATTGCCTTGACAAATTTCAATTAATTTTTTATTACAGAGTTCTTCCGCAATTTTCAATGCCTTGAAATAATAGTCCAGCGCTTTGGGATAATTAGCTTCCTCCATATAAACAATGCCAATATTGCTGAGACGTGTAGTGATTCCTGTTTTATTTTTTATTTGTTCATCATATTTTAATGCTTCAAGGTAAAAATCTAGAGCTTTAGTATAACAGGCACGCGTTAAATAGATGTTTCCCAGATTATTATCAGCCTGCGCAATTCCTTTTTTGAAATTGAGTTTATAAGCAAGTTCTAGTGCTGCATTTCCATGGCTTAAACCTTTTTGATATTCTCCGCTAAGTTCACATTCGTGGGTTAACTGACAAAGATGTTTTACTTTATTTGTATCGAGTTTGTCAGTTTTGAGAAGAGTAAGAAGGGAGTCAATATTTCGGTTTTGAGCAGGCATTGTTAAATGGCAAAAACAACCAATCAATCCGAAAAGAAAATACTGAATTGTTTTTTTCATCTGTTAATTGCAGGGGAACTGTTTGATATAAAAGCGCCGAATGTTTTCTGTGCTGATTTGCCGGCTGAAGGTAATTATTTATTTGATAATAGATTGGGCAGTCCGCCGAATATATTACACATTTATTTTCTGAAGCTTTGGGCTGTAAAAGAAGAGAAGGCTTTTGATTTTTTAATAAGAAAGGAATAAACGGCTGTGTGAATATCAATGAAAACAGTCTGATAAATGTTTGTATTTTTCAAGTTCATTAATCAGTTTTCTTTTTAGTGCTAATTGATCTTTGCGCAGCATATCATGCGAGATAAAAGTATTTGCTTTAACAATATGGAGATGGCTGTTATACATACCGAGTACAATTCCCGAATCAATAACACAGAAAATTTTAAATATCCCCGGTTCAACTTCCTGAAGTTTCTCGAATTTGAAAAAGATATTTTCATTCAGGAATGTGTGATAAATTTCATCATTTGTTTTTAAGTTTAATTTTCGTCTTTCATTATAACGCTTAAAAAAATGCGCGGTATAATAAATGATATCCCTATGCTGAGTGACAGCTATAGCCACATGCCCACGGCCGTTGTGATAGAGGAGCAGGCTTGAAACGAATGATTGTTTTTTGGTAATAATTGTTCTGTAAATCCAATGGTTCCTGTACTTGGAGCAGAATTCAAAGAATTGAACAAAACCTTTTTCTTTCTGTGCTATGCTCAAACGTTTTGCTATTTTAATCAATACATAGGACGTTTTGCGAAGCAGAATAGGATAATCCTTTTCAACTTCTCTTCGTATTTCTTCCAATGTCATCGATGGGACAAGCATGATACCGCTGTTTTTATAAAAGTAAAACGGTGCGGCAGCTGATTTTATTGTGTTGCGATTTTAAGAGGCTGGTTCAGTGAGGGAAATGTTTACAGAAATCAGGTTTTTTTACTGGTTGTATTTTTTGAATATTTCTTTCCTGACAGGGCAGAGGCAGATTTTAGAATAGCCGAATCCCGTTTTGTAATTGCATCCCATTTCGGGACAATTTACAAAAGGAACTTTTCCATCAATACAATTATCTATTTTCGAAGTTATGCAGCCGAAATTTTCGTTTTGCAGGCATTCGAAATTTTTTGGCATTTAGTAGTTTCACTTAGGATTTTAGTGTCAATAACCATCATTTGCGCTGGGTATTTAGTTAAGTGTATTGCAAATCTAAATAAGGAGATCAATACCGTTTATGTTCCTGCTCATGTTTTTTGCGGAGAATAGTAAACTGAAAAAAGCAGCACAGGAGCAGGGCTGGAAAATAAATCTTACCAAGGCAGCAAATAACTGTATTATAGATTAAATAACAGGGCGTTCTCTTATTAGTCAACGGCCTTGATGGGAAACACAATCAAGGAGTGAAATATTAATTCAAAGACCTCATATCTTTCATTTCAATGAATGCAGGAGGAGTGTTATTTAATATCCTTTTTTTCTCGGTTAATATTTCATCTATATATGCAATTGCACTTTTTAGTTTAGCTGCATTTTCGGCAGGTATTGATTTGGCGAGGGTAATATAAGCTACAATCGGCGGAAGCATTTCGCAGGCATTTACAAATCTGTCATTAAGCTGTTCAATGTTTATATGATTTTCAATTGTATCTTTCTCAATTTTTTTCAGATGTTCTATTATCGGCTGCATTTCACATATTACCGTATTCAAATCCAGAATAAAATCGGCAGCTGTTAATAATTTGGATTTCATGTTTTTGTGTTATTATTCTTTTTTTAAGCTTTACAACTGCTGAAAAATATAAATTTAATAGATACGCGATTAATTCATAAGCCATCTTTTTGCTTCGGCTTCATTGGTAAACATTTTAGTTGGAATTAATGGATGGCTGGCCAAAATAAAAAAGTTTGCAATCATTTTGCTCACCGGCGAACTGATAATTATAGCAGCCTTTGAAACGCCCTGACAGCCCTCCTTTGAGGCTAAATAATCTCTCGCGGCTTTTGTGCTTTCTTTTACCGATTTAATATTTGTTAATAAGGGATATGATTTCCCGTCTTGAATTTTTAAGCGGTAATTTATTATTTTATGAACAAGGGGCAGGTCAATACTTTCAGCTTTCCAATTTCCTATAAGTATACCTTCTACTATTTTGAAGGTGATTTCATCAGTTTCAAACAGCGGAGTTTTCATTTTGAAAGAGGTGTAAATTTGTTTATAGACTTCTTTAGCAGCCATTTTTTTGCATCAGCCTCCGAAGTAAATATTTTAGAAGGTATAACAGGCCGGCTTAGGCCGATAAAAAAATTGGCAATTATTTTTGTTACAGCAGAATCAATTAATATGGCCCCTTTAGTAATGTTTTGGCAGCCATCTTTTGAAGCTAAAAAATCGCGCGCTTCTTTAGTAGTTTCTTTTATTGATTTAATGTCTGTTAAAAATGGGTATGACTTTCCATCAAATATTTCTAAACGTTTTTTTGAAATTTTACAGGCGAGAGTATAATCAAGGAAGCTGCGTTTAATAGTGCCGATAATTATATCATTTTCTGATTCAAGTACAATATCTGCATTTTCAAACAGAAGCTCTTTCATTTTTTGATTGTTTTAAAATTTATAGCCAGCACCAATCAGCAGCCACTTTTTTGCTTTTCTTTCATCAGTAAATATTTTAGTAGGAACAATAGGCCGGCTTGTGTTTATAAAAAAATTCGCTATTATTTTGCTTACCGGCGATTTGATTAAAATAGCAGCTTTTATAACACCCTCACAGCCTTCTTCTGAAGCCAGAAACTCTCTTGCATCTCTTGTTGAATCTTTTACATTTCTAATATTTGATAGAATCGGATACCGTTTTCCTTCCTGAAGCACCAGCCTGTGTTTTGTTATCTTTTTGGCAAGTGCTAAATCCATTAATGTAAGTTTCACTGTACCTATTATGATATCAGTTTCGATCTCAAATTTAATTTCATCCATATCTAACAGCAGCTCTTTCATTTTTTTTGTTTAAATACCAGCTGACCGTATTTTTTTCAGCCATTTTAATGCATCAATTTCATCAGTAAACATCTTTACAGGTACAGCAGGGCGGCTGCTTCCAATAAAAAAGTTAGAAATCATACGGCTTGCGGGGGAGGAGATTAAAACTGCTGAACACAGCGCTCCTTGGCAGCCTTCTTTTGAAGCTAAAATATCTCTCGCCTCCTTTGTGCTGTTTTTCAGCGATTTTATATTTAATAAAAATGGATACGTGTTTCCTTTTAGGATATCTAAACGGATCTTTAATATTTTTTGAATGAGAGTTTTGTCAAGGGATTCAAATTTCCAGGTTGAAACTAAAATCTCGTTTTCTAATTCATATTTAATTTCATCATTTTCAAAAAGCAGCTTTTTCATATTCTCATATTAATTTTTAATAAAATCAACATTAATAGAATTATAATAAACCATCATTTTAACTGAAGCCATTTTTTTGCTTCAGCTTCATCAGTAAACATTCGTGTAGGAATAAAAGGCTTGCTGTAACCGATAAAAAAATTTGCAATCATTTTGCTTACCTGCGAATTTATTAATATAGCAACTGACAAAGCACCCTGACAGCCTTCTTTTGATGCTAAAAAATCTCTTGCTTCCTTGGTGCTGTTTTTTATTGATTTAATATTTGATAAAAACGGGTAGCTCTTACCTTTTAACACTTCTAAGCGGTGATTAATTATTTTTTTAACAAGAGCTTTGTCAAGAAATACAGCTTTCCAGGTTGCAATAAGAATTCCATCTTCAAGTTCAAATTTAATTTCATCGTTTTCAAATAGAAGTGTTTTCATATTATAATTGCTATTAATTTTTTCTTAAAATCAATATTACTAAATATTATAATTAACATTCATTTTAATAGCAGCCAATTTTTTGCTTCAGCTTCATTTGTAAACATTTTGGTGGGTATTATAGGATGGCTTGCTTTAATAAAAAAGTTTGCAATCATACTGCTTACCGGTGAACTGATTAATATAGCCGCTTTAGAAATGCCTTGGCAGCCATCTTTTGAAGCTAAATAATCCCGGGCTTCTTTGGTAGAATTTTTTATCGATTTTATATTTGATAATAAGGGATAGCTGTTTCCATTTAGAGCTTCTACCCGGCTGCGTACCGTTTTTTGAATCTTAGAAATATCTATTGTTGAACATTTCCAGATAGCTATAAGTATTCCATTTTCCAGCTCGAATTTTATTTCATCGTTTTCAAAAAGAAGTGTTTGCATTTTTTACTGAAATTAAAATCAAAAAAACATAAGGGAGCAATACTAACAACAAAATTTGTTAGTAATCGTTTTTATGTGCATGATATTTATCATCCTCTTTCCAGAAATCAATACATTCTTTAATTCTTTCCTGCTCAAAAGCCGGGTCGGCTTTTAATTGTTCCCATCCTATGCCGTATATGCTTTCACATAATTTAACAAAATTGCGGTCTTTCTTTTTTTCGGTATAGCTTGAATGTTTTATCAAGGCACTCAGCAGGGGGCGTTTCCGGGAATGTTCATGCAATGATATTTTTGCAAGGATTTCCCCTATTTTTTCGTGATGATCTTTTAATTGAAAGTCGAAGCCTAAAAACAACTGCTGATTTAACTGCTTGTAACTCCATGTAGTTTTTTGCCTGGCTAATTCAATAAGTTTGTTTCTGATGTCGCGGTCCATTGGGGGGGGGGAGTTTGAATCTTTTATTGCTTTTTTAAAATCCGGAAATCTGCAGGCGGTTTAAATCCTTTTTGTTTCGTTTTTCGATTCTATTTCTTTAATCACATCCAGCAGACTGGTCTGGTTTTTATCAGCTGTTTTATTTAGCTTTTCCTGCTTGCTTATCAGGTGCTTCAAATGTTTATTAAATTCATTTTGATAATCAATAAAGGCCTGAAGCTCGGCATCTATTGCTTTTTCTTTATTGTTTTGCGGTGTTTTGCGGCTAGGTTTCTTTCCCATATCAGCAGCGGTTTTTAGTTTAATTATAATTTGTATAATTTGTTTTATTGTCCTGTGTTTGCGGGTTTTCAGCTTTTTTTCAAGACTGTTTTTTAATAAAATATGAATCCTGAAAATTTAGCAAGGTCAGCCGGGTATTAACTGCATAGTGTTTTGCTCCTGCTAAGTACATTGTTTTTTTTTCTCTTTAGTCCTGATTTTGGTATGTTTCTATCCATTTAATTTCTATAAAAACCCTCATTAATGACTGTATCATTGAAAAGCAACGTGTGTAATTTTAATTACAGCGCAATATTATTTAAAAAAAGCATACCATGGTTAACCAGTTACCGAAAAGTTTTTATTTTTTGCAGGTTGTCGATAAAATAGATTAATTAACCGACGAGAGGTGTTTGTTTTTATGTTTTTAGAAGGTGGTGGTGAGATTGGTATTAATTGATGGAAAGGGGCGGGGAATAAAAGAATAGGGCAGGATGATGGTTAAATAATGAGCGGAAGGGGACGTTGCGCTTGCTAGTGATTAAATCGTAAAACATTTTATTAAATGAATTTACAATTCAACCAGTATTTAAATTTTTTTAAATCTGTAATTTATTCCAACAGAAAAAATTAATCCATTTTGATTAAAGCTGGAAATCTGCTCTGCCTGCGGTTTTGAGAACCATGCTTTTTTCCAGCTGCCTGAGGAGAGATTATAATCAAATTGAGAAACCGCAAAAATGGTGAAGCGTGAAATTCTGAGTTTTGCCGCTAATCCTAAATAGGCTGCCAATAGGTTGTTTGTGAGTTTCTCATTATTATCATTTAAAATTTTTAGCTGACCCAATTTTAATCCTTCAGTGAAAAAAATCTCTAGGTGGTTTTTATTTATAACATTTTGGCCCGCCGCTGAAAAAGTTAAATTAAATCCTTTTAACTTTTCATTTAAAGCATCATTGAGTTTTATTTTGGCCGGGATTAAATATGAAAACATATAATATCCCGGGAATTTATATCCCAATATTCGTTTATATCCTATTGTCCCAATAGCAATATAATTGCCGGGAAGAGAAAGTGCCCTGTTTTCAGTTGTTTTCAATTGATTGCTGAAGCTGTTAAGGAAATATTTCTGCTCAAAAGAAACCACAGGAACATCGTCTGCAATATCCGAGAATCTTCCGGTACCGCAATTGATATACCATCTGGTGGAGATATCTATATAATAGGGCGGCGATGCGAGTACTGGAACCGGGGGAGGTTTTGGTTTGCTGACTTTTATTGTTCCTGTCTGCGCAGATAGTAATGCAGGAAGACAGCAGCAGATTAATATAGAGAAGATTCGTTTCATCTTTTTTATTTTATAACGGAGATTATCTTAAAAGATACAAAAACAAAAATGTTTTTTTTAAGGAATTGAAAGGTAAAGCAATACGCAGCACATTTACCATTTTAATTTTATAATAAAACTATCACTACTAACCGACTAATATGGCTAAAGCCAATAAATATTTTGTCCCATTTGTAACCCCAGCCTTAAGGCTGGGGTTATTAAAACCGCAAACAAAAGGGCTTTAGCCCTGAATGATTTTTTTTTCGGGTAGTAGTTAAAACTATATAACCTGCTATCAGCGAGAATATATTTTATTTATGCTGTAATTTATTCCCAGAGAAAAAGTAAGCCCGCCTTGTTTAAAATTGGGGATTTCATTTTCCTGATTTTTGGAGAACCATGTTTTTTTCCAATGACTTGATGAGATATCATAATCAACTTGAGATACAGCAAATAAAGTAAATCGCGAAAATGTTAACCTTACCACCAGCCCTAAATACGGAGCAAAAATTGCATTTTTGGCCTTCTCGTTTTTTTCATTAATGATTTTCAACCGCCCGCAATTTATTCCTTCAGTAAAAAAAACAGCACAATGGTTTCTATCGATTATGTTTTGTCCTGCAAATGAAATTTTCAAATTAAAGCCTCTTAATTTTTCTTTGATAGAATCATTAAATGTAATTGTTGATGGAATTAAATAAGAAAATGTAAAATAACCCGGGTAATTATACCAGCTCCTAGTAATATCAAATTGATCTATAATGCTCATTGAAATATAATTGCATGGAAGGCTCATTTTTCCATTATTATCAATTGTTTTAAACTGTTTATCTAAATCAGAAAAAAAATATTTTTGCTCGTAAGAAAAAGTCGTAAGCTCAAACAAATGATGTTTGTTTTTTGAATAGTTATCTATTGATGTGTTTAAAGAATCAATTGGCGCTTGACTTTTAAGTGATTTAGGTTTGCTTACTTTTATTGTTCCTGTCTGCGCAGATAGAAAAACAGGAAGACAGCAGCAGATTAATATGGAGAAGATATGTTTCATTTTTTTTATTTTATAACGGAGATTATCCTAAAAGATACAAAACCCAAAATGTTTTTTTAAAGGATTGAAACATAAAAAAAGTGCAGCAGGATGCTGTGCTTAATTGCACGAAACCTTCAATTGATTTCAAGTTCTACCCGTCTGTTTTCTCTTGCCCCTTCGCTGGTTCCATTGTCGCTTATCGGGTTTTGAGCACCCATTCCTTCGCTTGACAGTTTTGAAGCAGGAAGCCCCAGTTCAATCAGGTATTGATAAACTATTTTTGCTCTTTCCGACGACAGGTTTTTATTGTAAGCATCACTCCCTTTATTATCCGTATAGCCTTTCACTGCAATTTTAGAAATGTTTTTAATATCAATACTCTCCAGGTATTTTTTTATTTCTTTTTTTTCCTTTTCTGTAATGGCATTATCATCAAAAGGATAATTAATGATCAGGTTAGTTTTTGAGGTCTGGCCGGATAATGTATCAGAATTTGTTTTTTGAATCGGCGGTTCATGCTTTGTAAAAAGGGAATCTGAAACAGATTTCTTTTTTATTGATTTCACCCTTTTCTTAGAGCTGTTAGGTGTTTTAACGGTTTCATCTTCCGGGTTGTGACGGCCCCGCCCGCGTTTTGTTTTGTGAATTTTAACGGCTATTTTAGTTTTAATTGATTTTATTTTAAGGCCGGCTTTGGGAAAATACCATTGATTATAAATACATTCTTTACGAAAACAAATAAAAGGAAAATGGAAATGAATGGCGCAGGAATTAAACATGCAGAGAACAAATAAAGCGAGAACCGACTTTTTAAGAATCCTTGCCATGCTGCCAGCTTTATGTTATTTGGTTAATATCACTCTCGTTAAGTGCAGCGTGTACTGCCTAACTAACGGAGGGTAATCTTAATAAAAAAGCATTATTTGGGAAGCGGGTGTTTGCTGCAGCTCAGCCTGTTCATTGCAATGAACAGTTATAATAGAAACTAAGATAAGCAATTTATTTTTTATTTGTATTTTTTGAAAAGAGTGCCTTCTTAAAATACTTCATTCAGGTTAAAAGAGAAACCTCTTGAACCTCCCGTTCCAATGCCGTAATCAACGCATAAATTTGAATTCGACTGTTTATTCATTTTAATACGCAGGCCGAAACCTGTTCCGGGATTTATTTTTTCGTACTCATCACCCGGCCATTCACTTACAGTTGATGCATTGGCAAATACTACACCTCCCAGCAGTCCGTTTTTTGTTAAGCGGAATCTGTATTCTGCTTCGGCATAAGCTAAATCCAATCCGCGGAAACGGCTTTCTACATAACCTCTACCGGTGTTATTATAGGTATCCATGCCTGTACTCGGCAAATCGAAATAAGGCGGAGCGCCTGATACGGTTATCCAGTTATAACTCCAGAAAGCCAGTACATTCCCTGTTTCTTCTGATGTTTTAATATAATATCTGGCATCAAAAACTAATGACTGCCAATTGGCATTGCTTCCCATAGCCTGCAAATTATTGCGCAGCTGAAAATTAATATAAGTTCCTTTACTTGGATTATTAGCGTTTAAGCGGTTATCGAACTGCAGATTTATTGTAAAGCCCGATGATGTTGATGTTTGCTTAAGTCCGTATTTATCAAGCATGGTAATATTATCGGGCGACTGATTTATTTCTTTAAGATTCCAATGGTAATCGAGATTATAACCTATGCCCCCGGTTAAGTTTCCTGCAATTTTCCCCATTATAGTTTCATAGATTCTTAAATGAGAGTAATCAACTGCATCAGCATCATTCAACGAAGTTTTACTTCCGAGGCCGAACGTATTGGTAGGGAATTTATAATAACGCCAGTCGCCTTCTAAATTAAACTTATCGTTATGAAGCCATAAATTTGAATTAACAATGTTGATGTACTGATGGTACTGCGAATAAACATCATTAATTAAAATGGATGAAATTTTTGCATCATCGCTTCTATGCGAATAAAACGAAATGTTTTGTGTAAACCCTACAACAGCCCCTGTAACCATTGTATATCCAATATAAGGAAAAGGAGAATAAAAGGGTCCTAATGATTTTTTTTTAGCTGTATCAATCTTTACTTCTGTCTTTTTTTTGAGGAGCAGGTTAATATAATCAGGCAGATCCTTCTGCGCTTTATTAAAGGAGGAGATGCCTATTGTATCTGAGGGAACAACTGGTACAACCTGGCCTGTAAGGGTATTACCGGCTGCTGCTAATAGAAGAAAAATAAAAAGGATTAATTTTTTTAAACCCGAAACCATATTCATTTTAATTAAAAAAGCACAATCTAATGAAGCCTGCTTATACTTTCTTAAAAAGAAAATGGTGGTCAAATATACTAAAATAGTTTAGAAGCCTTTGCTGTGCTGCATTTGCCGGTGACGGGTTATCTGATATATATCAGATTGCAGATTGAAGGCCCTGCAGGCATTGGAATGGAGAGGGGCTTTTGGTTAAAAAAAGCGCAGCGAGATGCTGACGCTGTAAATTTTTATTTTAATATACTGCACCGAAAGTTGTTATGGTGAGATAAGTTTGTTATAAGCATCCACTGCAATATGTGCAGTACGTTTCTCTTGAATTTTAAAGGTAAATGAGGCAATTTCACACAAAATTCCTCCAAGCACAAAGTATCCCCCTGTTTGAAGCTGCTGTATTCTGGCGGGGGACATGAAGCCCCGGCCTCTTCTTCCAGTAGTACTTACTGCATTCACTTTGGGATTGAAAACTGTAATTACCCCCGCAGCTGTTAATACGCCTAAAGAACCAGCCGCTAAACCGCCGTATAAAAAACTCTTTTGCATGAATTTTTTTTCCCGTGTTTTCTCCACCAGCAGGTTTATTTTTTTATCATTCACCTTCTTTAAAATATCCAAGGCATCGGGTTCGGTAATTATTAAACCTTTATAATAATAAAACTCACCTGCAGGCAGAATAGAAAAATTGCTTTTGGTACTTGTTTCAGCTGTGGCAGGTATTGGATAATTTTCGAACAATTCCTTTACTCCGTTGGCATAAATAATATATTTTATTTCCCAGTTTTTTAAAGTGAAAACAGGGCCTTCGGGATAATCAAAACGTTTAAATTTTATTTCTGTGGAATTTATCTCTATAATTTTTGCTGCCGTTTTTTCATTATTCCGCTTAATAATAGTATCCTGAGCCTTACTAGTAAAGGCGGTTAGGAGCAAAATGGAAACCAGGGCAATATACTTCATTATAAAATAGTCAGGATAACAAAGGTAAAGAAAACGAAGGAAGCTCCGGCTTATTGTGATTTTTTATTAATAATTGCCACTCTATTTCCAAATCTATGTTCTGCTTTACTTAAACTGTCTCCAAGTATACTCGTTAATGTCCATGACCATGTACCATCTGGATATTGTTGAGGTGCCAATGTTTTTTTCATAACACGTTTTATTTTTTTTCCGCCTACTCTCTCAAAGATTTTCAGCTTCCTCTTTTAACATTTATTCCCAAAAAAAATCAGGCTCATCCATCCCATCCGGATAGACAAGCCTGATTAATCAATTCAATAAATTCAAAAATTATCCCGCAGTAGCTGCAGCCGTCATCACAAAATCATCAATAATAGTCTGAGCTTCGGTAATACTGCTGGTTTTAGGCGCGCAGGTATATCCGCTGAGGCTTGGCGTAACCGTATAAGAACCGATATGCAGGCTGTTGAAACGGAAATGCCCGTTAACATCGGTGTGTTTGCTAAGGTTTACAGCATTGCCGGTTGCATCGGTTCCGGTTAAAGTTATTAATACATGGGGCAGAATTTGCGCAGGGGTATGGTTATCATAAATAAAACCGGTTATAATTACTGTTTTTCTATGGCCTATATTTTTAATTGCCCTGTTTTGATTATACCGGTTATAAAATTCGGGATTGCTGGTTTTAAACTGCACCATTAAATTATCAAGCCTGTTTTTAAGTATAATATCGGCATTGGCAAACAGCTGGGTTAAACTGGCTGTTGCAATTACAGTTGTAGTTGCAGTATCTTGAGGCACGCCTAAAAAACTGCTGAATACATTAATTTTCCCAAGTAAAATACCCATCAGCTGCACAGTAGGGCCGTAATTCCCAAGGTTTGCAATAAGCGGATTCAAAGCAGAATAAATACCCATTGCTTTATCATCGGCATCATTATCGGGAGTGCCTATAATATCCGATTTAGTAATGCTCATCAGGTTAAACAAATTGGTGTTGTTTGTGTCATGAGCATAACCTCTTCCGGCGCTGGCAATATCAGCGGCCATATCAGCCATTGCTTCTTTTGCATCCGTTTTTGTCTGCGTAACGCCGGTTGTGCTGGTTTGCTGCACCATGCTCAATGTATTTATTGAATTAATGCAGCTGGTAAAATCGGCCACAGCATTGCCTATTGCAATGTTGGGAGTCCAAAAGGCCGTGTTGTCAATAAAAGCCTGTTGTACCGCTTCCATCATATTCAGGTGGTTAGTCTGTCCTAATTTCATGTTTTTTTATGTTTTTTAAGGTGAATAATATATTTCGGCGGCAATAATATTTAATTTATTTCGGTGCTTGGTTACCGATTACCGAAAATACCGATAATTTATACTGATTATAAATAATAAACAGCCTTATATATTATTCGTGTTTCGGTCTTTTAGCCTTTATTTACGGTAGTTTGATTTGGAAAGAGCTGCTATTTATGAGGAGCTGACAAAAGTGAAAAATACAGGGCGGAAATTAGTTTTTTATTTCGGATAGCGATGATTTTAAGTGAATTTTTCGGTCGTTGGAAGGTGAAAAATTGGATTTGACTGGGAAATTTGCATTATCAGTCAATAGATTATTTTTCCCTTTTGGTTTTTCACAGCTCTGCCATTCCATATGTTCACCCCTGCATGTCATTTGTTCACTCTTACACGCCATTTGTTTACTCTTACACGTCATTTGTTTACATCCAGAAGCCATCTTTCAGTATTCACATGCGTTCTTTTCACTTTCACATTCGATTTTGCAGCTTCAAGATGCGATTTGTTCGCTTTCACATGCCATTTGGCAGCTTTCACATACGATTTGTTAACTTCAAGATGCGTTTTTTTTACTTTCACATTCGATTTGTCAACTCTTACATTCGATTTGTCAACTTTTACATAGCATTTTTTGACTTTCACACTCCATTTGGCAGCTTTCACATTCCATTTGTTTACTCTCACATCCCATTTGTTTACTTTCACATGGCATTTGTTTACTTTCACTTCCCATTTCCCGACTGCCGGCATCCATTTTTTTAAAATCAGACCGTATAATTCAGTTTTCAATATCAATAAAAAAATACAGGCAGCCGTTTTTAAATTGCATAAGCCTCATCCCCCTCTTCTTTTTTCAAGGAGAGGGGCCGGGGCTGAGGTTTTTCTATAACTGAACGGAATTTTCAAACTACCTAAGCCTCTTCCCCCCTCTCCTTTTTCAAGGAGAGGGGCCGGGGGTGAGGTTTTTTAATAATAATCCCAATCCTTTTAAAAAGTAGAAAACCAAGAGCGATATTTCCTGCCCATCACTTGCTTATCAGCCCATTAATCATATCTTTGCAATCCCTTATTCAAATTTTAAAAATCAGGTATCTTAAATTCTTAATTTATAAAACAAATGGCAAATTCAGGAGATTTAAACGTAGGTTCAGTAATCCGTTTCAGCGGCGATCTTTGCAAAATAGAAGAGTATATACACCGTACACCCGGTAATTTACGTGCATTTTACCAGGCCCGCATGCGCAGCTTAAAAACAGGCAAAATTGTTGAAAACCGTTTCCGCGTTGGCGAATCTGTTGAGCTTGTTCGTGTTGATTATAAACAGATGCAGTATATTTTCCCTGAAGGCGATTTTATTGTATGTATGGATAATGAAACGTTCGAACAGGTTTATGTTCCCAACGTTTTATTCGGCGATTCAGCTAAATTTTTAAAAGAAGGAATGGAAGTTAAAATTTCATTCGAAGGCGATGAGCCTATCCTTGCCGAAGCACCCGTTTTTGTTGAGTTATTGATTACTTATACCGAGCCCGGCGAAAAAGGAAATACAGCTACCAACACTTTAAAAGCGGCCACCCTCGAAACAGGCGCTGTTGTGCGGGTTCCTTTATTCATCAACGAAGGCGAAAGAATTAAAATTGATACCCGCACTTCAGAATATTCCGAAAGAGTAAAATAAAATAATTCAGCAGCCCCTGATTTTTTCTGCGAAGGAAACAGAAATCTTCCCTCAAAACAATTGAAGGATTTTATTAAGTACCCCTTAGCGGAAGCAGGAAGAGCCTTATATAACGCCCTCACATGAAACTTCCATCACCCAGCAAGTTAAAAGATATTGCCGCGCTCATCAACTGCCAATACGATGGCAGCGATGATCATATCATCACAGGCTTAAACGAAATTCACATGGTAGAAGCCGGTGATATTGTTTTTGTAGATCATCCTAAATATTACGATAAGGCGCTTAATTCCAAAGCAACAACTATACTTATCAATAAAAAAACCGAATGCCCCAAAGGCAAAGCACTGCTTATCAGCGACGACCCTTTCAGGGATTATAATAAACTGGTTTTGCATTTTCAGCCGGTAAGCTATTCGATGAAACAGATCAGCGATTCAGCTAAAGTAGGCGCAGGCTCTGTTATTATGCCGGGAGTGTATCTGGGAAACAATGTAACCATAGGCACCAACTGTGTGATACATCCCAATGTTGTAATATACGACAACTGCCATATCCGCAACAATGTAATTATTCATTCAAATACAGTAATAGGCGCCGATGCGTTTTATTATAAAAAGCGCGCCGATAAATTCGATAAAATGATTTCGTGCGGACGCGTGGTGATAGAAGATGATGTGGAGATAGGTGCCCTTTGCACCATAGATAAAGGCGTTTCAGGCGATACCATAATCGGCGCAGGAACTAAAATTGATAATCATGTGCAGATAGGCCATGATACCCAGACAGGTAAAATGTGTTTGATGGCTTCGCAGGTGGGCGTTTCAGGCGTTGTTAAAATTGAAGACGGCGTTACCCTTTGGGGACAGGTGGGAGTAAAGAGCGATATTCACATGGGTAAAGGCGCTGTTGTACTTGCACAATCGGGTGTAGGCATGGACTTAGAAGCCGGTAAATCATACTTCGGCACTCCGGCCCAGGATGCCCGCACAAAAATGAGAGAACTTGCTGCAATAAAAATGCTTCCTGATTTAATGAAAAAAATTAATGCGTAAATTTATACTGCAGATTTTAAAATTGCGCAGTTCATATATTCTTATCGGATTCATTTTCAAATTTTCAAATTAAAAAATGGCCCCCAAACCAAATAAAAACAGCTCCAAACTAATTAAGGATATAAAACTTAATTCGCTGCTTGGTATTACTAAAGCCATTAATAATAATTATTCTACTTCTCAGCTCCTCGAAATCTTTAAAGAAGTTCTTGAAACCAAACTTAAAATAGGCAAGCTTGTACTTTTCAGCAACAGCGAAGGCGGCTGGCAATGCATTTTAAAATACGGCGTTGCCGATGAATATAATGATATTGATGTAGTCCGCGATTTGCTTCCCATCACCGAAATAGGCACCATTAATTTCTCCAATAAAACACTTAATAAATCATTCGAAATTCTTATTCCGGTATTTCATAAATCCCAGCCTCTTGCTTATGTATTAATCGGCGATTTAGACGATAAAGTAGAGCTGAGCCCGGCTATTAAACATTTGAATTTTGTGCAGACGCTTACAAGCATTATTGTTGTAGCAATTGAAAATAAAAAACTGGCGAAAGAAAGTATCCGTCAGGCAGCTTTAAAAAAGGAGCTGGAGCTTGCTTCTGAAATGCAGGCTATGCTTTTCCCAAGCAGTCTGCCCAATAATGCACAGTTAGATGCTGCAGCCTTTTATCTTCCTCATCAGCAGGTAGGCGGTGATTATTATGATTTTATCTGGCTGCATGAAAGCGAATTCGCCTTTTGTGTTGCCGATGTTTCAGGCAAAGGTGTTGCAGCGGCATTGCTGATGTCTAACTTTCAGGCAAACCTGCGTGTGCTGCTTAATCATACTGCTTCACTAACCGAATTAGTGCAGGAGCTCAATACAAAAGTAATGGCAAGTGCAAAAGGAGAAAAATTTATCACCCTCTTTATTGCAAAATATAATTTAATAACTCATACCCTTACCTATATTAATGCTGCTCACAACCCTCCTTTACTCGCTTCTAAAAATAGTGTAAGCGCGCTTAAAATAGGTTGTACAGGCCTTGGCATGTTTGATGAAATTGATAGGATTAAAGAAGGTGTTTTAACTATTTCAGATGCTGCTTCAATAATCTGCTATACCGACGGCTTAGTTGAATTAGAAAATGATCTGGAAGAAGACTACGGTATCCATTCCTTAAAAGAGCTTATAAAAAACAATTCTCACCTGGATATGAAGGGCATGAATGAATTAATAATGGAAACTATTGTAACCTACAAACAAAGCCAGCCCTATTTTGATGATATCGCCTTATTCAGCCTAAGGATACATTAATAACCTGAGTTCGATTAATAATATTCCTTAAACATATTTATTTTATTGAAAAAAAATATTTTTAATGAGAAAATAATTTGTGCGGCAGGTGTCCACGAAAAGTGCGAACCTCAAGTTTTGTCGGCATGTGGCGTAAGGCTTTTGCGGGCAAAACAAAAGCTTGAGGTTGGTTTTCGTGGTCTCTTTTTCTTTGTTACTTTCTTTTGGAGAAGCAAAAGAAAGTAAAATGCCAATTGTCAATCGTTAATTTATAGTTAATTGAGTTGGTTTTTAGAACGAACTCAGGTTAATACAATTTCATTGCGTAAAAAGCAGATCCCCCCCCTTAATTATAATCCAATCTTTAGTAAGGCCCCTGCAGTGAATCTCTAGGCTGTAAATTTTGATTGAAATTTCTTGGAACACTGTCACGCGGAGGCTGATAATTAGGCTTAATTTCTCCGATGTGAGTATCTATAACACCTGCTGAATCATGCTTCTCCTGAGGATTAGCGTGATTTTCCAGATTGTTTTTCCTGTCTTTTTTATCCTTTTCTTTTTTCTCTTTCTTCTCCTTCTTTATTCTTTCTGCCTCTTCAGCGGCTTCTTTCTTTTTGTCTTTCTTTTCTTTAAGAGCCGCTTCTTCATCTGCTTTTGCTTTTTCTTCATCTGCAACGGCTTCTGCATTATCCGGCAGCGGCTGTTCTTTAACAACAGTATCAGCTTTAGCGGCAGGCGGAGTTACAGGAATGGAATGCAATACAGGGTTTAGGATGCTGCCGGTGCCTGCCGGACTGCCGGTTTGCTGCGGTACAGGGACTATTGTTTTTTCAGCTGTTTTAGCGCCGCTGATAACATGGTAAATAAAATATACTCCGACGGCTAAGGCAATGGCAATAAGAATATAGGGTGAAAAAATCCGTTTCAGCGGACCTGCTTTAAAGGCATCCAGTTTTTCAGAGACCGGCTGCAGCAGGTGTTTCAATGAGGCGGCCTGCGGAGCTGTATCCAGCATCCTCTCCATTAGTTCCCAATCGGAAACATCGGAGGGCGCTTCGTAATTACTCAATGTTTGTTTAATTACTTCATCAAGCTTATTGATATGCGTGTTATCTGCCATCTGAATTTTTTATTAACTGCCTGAGATTTTTACGAAGATTAAATTTTGCTTTCGAAAGATTTGATTCTGATGTATCCTCGCTTATATCAAGCATTCCGGCTATTTCTTTATGAGAATATTTTTCTATTGAGAATAAGTTAAATACCATACGGTATGCAGGGGTTAGCTGCTGCACGGCTTTAATTATTTCTGAACTTCCTATCTGCAAAACAAGTTCTTCATCACTCATAGCTTCTTCGGCCTTTACAGGGGCTTTAGTTGCATAAACAGTGCTTACAATTAAGTTTTGTTTATTGCGGCGCAGGTGTTCGATGCAGGAGTTTACAATTATTTTACGCAGCCATTCTTCGAAAGACCCAGTTACTTTAAAGTTTTTAAGATCGCCGAAGACTTTATAAAAACCTTCCTGCAGTATCTCTTTTGCCTCGGTATTATCCTTTGCGTAACGCTGGCAAATACCCAGCATTTTGGTATAGAACATATCGTATAAAGCTTTTTGGCTTTCACGGTTATTTTTTAAACAGCCTTTTATAATATCGTTTTCAGTCATGATGTTTGCATTTACCAATGCAGAAAATAATTTACGGATAGCTGTATAAAATAAATTTCGAACGGATGTAAAAACGATTCAAAAAATAAAAATTATGCAGCTATGCCGGCCATTTATTGTACCGCTAAATATACGGGCAATTTCTACGGGTAAAGATATAAAAAGTTTAAAGCCGAAATTTGGTATAAGCAGGGAATATCTTAAAAAAGGTTTAAAGATAATTGCCGGCTAATCCTGCTATGGGATAATATTGAAATCCGAACATCATTACTGCAGCATTGTAAAAATAAAATTGAGTGATGAACAAATTTTTTATCGCAAGTGGTTTTGTTTTTCATTAATTAATTTTTCTCCATACTGTTCCATCTGAAATTAGCTGAAGCGAAGTAGGTGCAGCTAATGTACTTGTGGTTGTTCCATTGGTTAAGGTATAAGCAACTGAAGTGGTGATTGTAGCTGTACCAGAATTTACTATTACATATATACGGCCGGGACATCCGCTGGCAACAGGTAATGTGAATGTGACCGCTGTTGTTCCTGTATATATCACGCAGTAATCAGATGCTGTTAACGTATAGGCGGCTGTTTTATTTGTTACAGCTACAGCCATTGATCCTGATACCTGCAATTTTGAATTTGGTGCACTATTACCAATACCTACGTTACCATTAAAATTAAAAAAAGCAATAGGTGTAGCTCCCGTAAAAAAGCCTACAGGATTTTCGATGGCAACACCTGAACCAGCTGTTCCAGGCGTGTATATAATTACTCCTGTAGTGCTGCCAGAATTAGTATTGTCACCAATTATAGTTTTTTTGCCGCTGTTACCAATCATGTTAAAATCGGTGGCGTTGTTCCAGGGCGTTCCGTTTCCTTTCAAGTAGCCTAAATCATCCAATAGCATATTGCCCAAAGCAACATGAAATTTTTCAAAGGGCTGATTGGTGCCTAAGCCAACATATTTGT
>CAINDA010000019.1 GCA_903847205.1 uncultured Bacteroidota bacterium | reverse complement strand
TGTGTGTGCCTCGAATGGCAAATATAGTTCTTTAAAAAGAACCCCAGAGAGTGAAAATCTCTTATGCGCGGATTCGTACCCCGAAGCATTAGCAAGCCGCAAGGTGGTTTGGAGTAATCCAAGCATTGAAGTAAGCGGGACTGCAAACGTTTGAACTGACGAACAGAAACTGGATAAGAGGCATAGCAGAGCGGATAAGATAGCACATCATATCAAAGTCCGAAGAATACAAAAGCTCTGTTATGTAGATTCAGCAGGGTTAAACAGAAGGGTTTTTGTCTTACCGGGGGAGAGCTTTCTTGTTACGGGTTAACAGAAGAGCAGTCAGCAGAGGTCATAGTAATTGTGCAAACGAGCCTGTACTAAACGCAGGAAGCCTCAGCAAACAATGAAGGACTGAACATTAGATTGTTTCCAATTCGATTCAGATGCACCAGCAAGCTTTATCTTAAATGAGAAACAGAGTAAACAAAGAGTAAAGATTAAGATGATTGAACGAGTAATAAACCGGCGGAATATGCAGTTGGCATATCAGCATGTGCTGAAGAACAAAGGTTCGGCAGGCGTGGATGGTATGTCATTAACAGAGCTGACAGCTCATGTGCAAAAGCACAGAGATAAAACAGCAATAGCATTGTACGAAGGAAATTACAAAGTTCAGCCCATCTTAGGAGCAACGATTCCGAAGAGCAACGGTAAAATGCGCCTGCTGGGCATTCCCACAGTAACAGACCGCTGGCTTCAGCAGTGTGTAACACAAACTATCACCTTAAAATTCGAGTTAGAATTTAAAGCACACAGTTATGGTTTCCGGCCAAACAAAAATGCACACCAATGTTTACAGCAGTCACAGAAGTATATTCATCAAGGGTATCAGCACATTGTTGATATTGATTTGAAAAATTTCTTCGATGAAGTAAATCATTGTTTACTTCTTCAATTGCTGTATAACAAAGTAACATGTCCGTCAACGCTGCGCCTGATACGCCAATGGCTGAGAGCACCGATTTTAATAAACGGGAAACTCATAAAACGCAGAAAGGGCGTACCGCAGGGAAGCCCTTTAAGTCCGCTCTTATCCAACATTATGTTACATGAACTGGATAAAGAGCTGGAGAAAAAGGGATGCAGATATGTACGCTACGCCGACGACTTTAGTATTTATACCAAGAGCGAAAGCGAAGCGAAAAAGATAGGCAATGACGTGTTTTTATTTTTAAAGAATAAACTGAAACTGCCCATCAACCGCGAAAAAAGCGGACTGCGTATCCCGTCGAACTTTGAGATACTTGGATGCAGGTATGTATCCATGTTTAAGAAAGAAACGAGAGCAAAACCCGAGCTGGCCGCATCAGATAAAAGCTGGAAAACATTAACAGGAAAACTCAAATCCATTACCCGCAAGACTTCACCAATAAGCTTAAGCGAACGTATTCAGAAAATAAAAGAAGTGCAGAGGGGCTGGATAAATTATTTCCGGATAGGAAAGATTTACAGCAGACTCAAATCACTTGATGGATGGTTACGCAACCGCCTACGTTATTGTATATGGCATGACTGGAAGAAACCCGAACGAAAAAGAAAAAATCTGATTCGCTTAGGAGTGAAGCCGGAGAAGGCGTATGCATGGAGCCGAACGAGGAAAGGGGGATGGAGTGTTGCACAAAGTCCAATCTTAAACACAACAATTACATTAAAACGGCTAAAGAAGAGAGGCTACGAATCAATGCTTGAATATTACTCAAAAGTATCTCCGCAATTTAATGAACCGCTGTATACGTGACCCGTACGTACAGTGGTGTGAGAGGCGCACTCCGTCAGTGTTTGCTGGCGGAGCCGTCTACTCGATTGGTGGCAGGTTTTTCTTTAAGTCGAATTACGAATTAAAGAAAAACATAATAGAACAAAAGGCCTTTAATCAATGGCCGTTACAAATAGTTCTTAAAAACACACCGGTCGTATTCTAAAAAAAATACACAAAAGGCGTAACACAACGGTCTAAAAGGTCTATAAGCAAAGGTCGTAAAGCATTCTGGTTACCCTTCCTCATTTAAGTTTGTCTGGAACAGCAATACTCTATTGCTTATCACTCTTAGCTAAAATAATTGTTCCAATATATTTAGAAGAACATTCTAAAATTAATGAATCAGGAGTTAATTTTCTGATGTAATACATTGTTTTTTGAATATTTATAGTCGAGTCTGTTAAATATTCCCATTTATCAGGAACAATGTAATCATCATATTTTGATTTTCCCCATGGCGTTCTTCTTGAATTTTTATCGTAAAACAAAAGTGTAAAATTGCCATTTATATCAAAATAGTAACAATATAAAGGGAAATAGGCTTTAGAAGTATTTTTATAATATTCTGAAGTCGGCTTTTGTATTATATCCCAGTATTTAAAAGAAGCATTAGTAATCAGTTCAATATTTTTCTCTTTAACTGGTTTATGACATGAACATATAAGTCCAAGCAGTAGAGCTATTGTGAAAAAATATTTTATTTTAAAGTCGAAGCACACGTTCTTAAAGTTAAAAGTTCAAATAATTTTTTCGATTTGCAAAAAACAAAGTTCGGTTCCTTAAACTTGCCACCAACGGTTTGGGGCTAGAAGAAGTGCGGGTTTTAAAAGCACTAAACTTTCTTTACCGAAAACCTGAATTAAATGTACTGAACTTTATTGCAACTTTATAGAAATAAATTTATACCGCTGAAAAAATAAAGTTGCGACTTGCAGAAACCCCGCATTTTTTTAGCCCCTGTTATAGCCAGTGCTTTGTTTTGTATTTTCAGTTGTCGTCATTTCTCTGTCGTGCGTTGGCTTTGCAAGCTTATTTAAAAGCTTTGGTTTTGTGTTGGCTTGTGCGGATTTTAAATGTGCTTGCAAAATGCGTTGGCTAAAAATCTCGCTCTATTTGTTTCGATGTCATAATTTTTGAAAGTAATAATTCATAACTAACTTCCTTATTACTTAGTTTTTTTAAAACTGCTATCATTTTATCGAATTCTTTTTCATTGTCTATAATAATGTACTCAATTGCACTTAAATCTAATTTCATTCGAAATTGTTCTTTGTTAGGAGATGAAGCCGATTTTTTATTTATACCAAAGAATGGTTCAACCAAGGAGTTGTCTGGAATGTAACGCCACTCTCTTTCGTCATAGAATTTTTTACGCTTCTCTTTACCGTCTTTGTATTCTTGGTTACCAATGAACTGCTTTAAATATGGGAGCAAATGTTTTCTTTCGTATTCATTTAAGTCTTTGGACTTAATAAGTGATTTTACCAAATTGCTTTCACTAGTTACATACCAAACAGGCTTTACACCAAGTTGTCTTGCAAACGTCCGTTTAATTCCAATTCCATATCTGCCATACCAATCGAAATGTTCTTTGATTAAACTTAATGGAATGTCGCAAAAGCAAGCCATTGGAACTCGATAACCATTGTTTCGAAGTGGTAATTTTTCATAGGTACTACTACAATAAAAACCTTCTTTCAAATTATTAATGAGAAAATCAATGTTATCTGTGAAATTGAATAAAGTTGTTGAACTTATACGTGGCATATTTTATATATTAAATAATAATTTTAAAATCGAAGCAGTTTTTCATGATTAGATTCCTTTCCAAATGAATCCAACAGATTCAAGCTTTTTCTTTTTGTCGGGATCTATTGTCCCTTCTGTATAGCCTCTTCTTTGGGTTCTTACCCAAGTTGCAAATTGGCGATTTTCTTTATAGCGTACAGGAACTTTACAATGACCGTTTTTCTTTTTGAATTGAATAAGTTGTTCGAATCGTTCTTCCCAAGTCAATTGATTTTCTTTAGGTTTAGGGAATTTAAAATCAATGTCCTTAAAAGCTTTAATTTTTTCTTCGCTGAGTTTGTTGTCTCGATTCATTTGTTTTTGATAATATACCCAAGCAGATAAATCTTGGTCTGCAGGATATTTTTTGGGAACATTATAATTTCCAGTTTCGGATTTATATTTTTTTAATTTTTCCAACATTTCATACCAAGTATTAGGTCTTTGTGTTTTTGTTGGAGTATCAGAACCATTTCTCGCTCTCTTTTGTACTGTCCATTGGAAGTTAATCGCATTTAAAATATCAAATTTGTCTTTCTCAAGTTCATTTTTTCTTTGTGAAACTTTCTGAGCAAGTACCCATTTTGCTAATTCTTGATACTTTTCCTCTTTAGGTGGATTCGTGTGCCCATTGATTTCTTTGAACTTTGCAAGTTGATTAAACATATCAAACCAATTTGCTTTTTTATTGTCTATGAATTCAAACCCAATTTCCTCAAATCTTTTTTTCTTCTCTTTTGAAATTTCATTTTTCTTAATTTTATACAACCAATTATAAAGACCTTTATATTCCGTATCACTTTGCTTTACATCAAAATCACCATGTTGAGAAAAATATTTTTTCAAATCTTGAAATTTTAACTCCCATTCAAATTCAATGATATTCCAAATTACTCCTAAATCATTTAACAGTTTTTTTCTATCATCGAGTAGCTTTTCTTTTCCATATTTATGTCGCTGATCATTCAGCCATCGGCCTAATTGTTTGTATTTTTTTCCAATTTGCGGAACATTACAATCCCCGAATTTATTTTTGTATTCAATGAGTTGATTATAAAGGTGATGCCAACTATCCTTAATATTGGCAACACTATCAATAGTAAAATCAAAACCTACTTCTTCCAGTCTCCTTCTTCTTTCAAGTGAATATGATTGTTTTAGAGACGACCTTTTTTGTAGTATTAACCAATAATACAACTCATAATATTCAGGATAGACAACAGATTCTTTTGCAGTTATAATAGTTTTATTGAATTTTTTCTTATACTCAATAAGTTGTATAAACTTACGTTCCCATTTTTCATCGTTTGGAGTCCAGGAAAATCCAGCTTCGGTTAACCGTTTTTCTCTGTCAGGATTCAATTTTTCTTTTCTTTTATTATCTCGCTGCAACATACACCAATTGCCAAGAGCTTTTGTTTCAGGCTGTTCTTTTGAAATATACGGCCATTCAGGTCTTGTTTGCTTTGCTTCAACAAATTCTCTAAAGAAAACCTCCCAACTAATTTTTGTTTTGTTAATAATTTCATCAAAAATAGCATCCTTTATTTTTTTCTCAAACCCTTCAATTTTTATTACCTTCTCGGTTTCTGCGTTTGTAAATTCAATTTCAATTTTTGAATTGCTTCTTTTTCCTTTCTTGTAGGCTATATTATTTATTTCCGCTTCTAATCTTTCATCTTGGTCGCATAATGAACGAATAACTTGGATTAAATAATTAAATATTGGTTTTTTCTTGATTTCTGTTTCAACCTCTTGATTAGAGTGGTGAAAAATTGGGATAACAATATATCCAAGCTTTTTAACTCCTGAAGGATCTTTCCTTAATGCCCTGCCTGATGCTTGAACTATATCGATTTTCGAAGATTTTGGGTCGCAAAAATAAATTACATCAATTGTTGGTACATCAACGCCTTCGGTTAAACACCTTGCATTTGATACTAGACCTTTTTTACTATTTTTAAAATCTCTTAAAACTCTCGTTCTAGTAGTAGTGGATTGTTTCCCATTTACACTTTCAGAAAATGTTTCGGAAAAATATGTTTTATGTCTTTCTGCAAATTCTTTTGCTTTCTCGACTAATGAATGAAAAGAAATACAATGAAAAGCTTGATGTTTATTCATTACAAAATCAAGTGCAAAATTATGGGCTAATTCATCTGCAGAGATTTTTCCTATAAAATTTCTTTCATCAATATATTTTTTTACGTCCTTATCAGTTACTCCAACTCCAATAATTTTATAATCAACCAGTATTTTATCTTCAATTGCTTTTCCGAATGATAGTCTATGTGCTTCCGTTCCATAAATTTTCGGGTTGCTCATATCACATAATAATTTTTCGTAGTCATCACCCATTTTCTTTTTCGTTGCAATTTCAATAACCCTTGGTGTTGCTGTCATATACAATCTTTTTGATGCACGAATATTATAATTATAGTGAACTAAAGTAAAAACACTTTTATTCTTACTGCCAGTAGTTCGGTGTGCTTCATCACATATTATTAAATCAAATACTAAATCGCGATTTATTTCGCACGCAGTTTTTGTTACTTCTAATGATTGATATGTAGAAAACACAACTTTATCCCCAGTCTTTTTTAAGAAAGAAATCAAATCTTTTGCATTTGTAGTAACAGGGCTACCGATTTCATATGTATGAACTTCCACTTCATCATCCTTGCGGTCTTTATCAATATCCTTTTCCGAACAAATGCAGATATATTTGTAATGCGAATTTTTGTGTCTTGCCCAATCATTCTTAATTTGCTTTAATAATGCCAGAGAAGGAACAAGAACTAAAGTTGTTATTGGTTTAATTGCTTCTTTTATCCAAAGGGCAGTTAATGATTTGCCTGCGCCACAAGGAAGTATTAATTGCCCTCTTCCATCATTTTTATTGTTTTCAAAATATTTAACAACGTCATCAATCGCAGTAATTTGGTGAGGCTGGGGCGAATACTTTTTAATTTCAATTGGTTGGTTCCCTTTAGCAATATTTAGGATGCTTTCAAATACAATAGGCTCAATACTTTCTAGTTCGTCAAAAGCAATTTGAATAAATTTGTCTGCAAAGCCTTTAGCTACGTTGGTCGTGTCCGAAGCATTAGTAAATACAATTACTTTTTGGCAATTAGTTCCAAGAGCAAATACATTAGCGATTTTGTCGCCCGACCAACTTAATAATTTTGTTTCGTCATTTTTAAATTTGCACTGAACTGCGTAAAAATTATCATCAAAGTCTCGAAGTAATAGGTCGATTCCATTGTCTACGGAGGGTAAATTAAGATTTGCGGAAATGTTTGTAGGTATTTCGTTATAAAGCCAAACGTCTTTATACTGGTCTATTTGTTTTGGATCTGTTTGAAAATAGTATTTTGAAAAAACTTCAAATATTTTTCCAGCAAAAGTTGTCTTACTTGTTGTTTCTGTTTTGCTTGTATTGAAATGCTCAAGTTTGATTTTGAGTTCAGTCCAAGTAGTAACTCCGTTTAATATTTCAATTAATGTTTGATTCTCTCTAGTCATTACTAAGATTATGTTGTGGGTGGCAAAATTCAGGCTCTTTTGGTTGCGAAGCGGTCGCCCGTGTGTGGGGCAACCAAATGTGCCTGAATGTGTGTTGGCTTTTCTGTCCGCCTGATTTTTTCTGTCACGTTCTGTCTGTCTTTAAGCATTGGCTATAACGGTTTGCAGCTACAAGAAGTTGGCGATTTTTACCACAAATGTTCATACGAAGAACGAATGTTTGATTAACCACAAAACTGTCATACGAAGCACTGAACCGCCAATTTCTTGTAGGTGCTGTTAGGCGTATGTGCTTCTCTCACTGTCGCACTATGTCGAATTTAAACAAAGGAGTTAAGTTGTTTTTATGGTCGTTCGGCATTTGTTGTCTGTAAATTGTGATTGATGTTGTGTCTTTGAGTTCTTTGTTTTGCAGATTGAAATTAACCATACCTCGAATTGAACCGATAGAATTTTCAAAGTTGTCTGACATCCACATTATCCATTTACCATTTATAAAGTTTTTTTCTGTTAATAAAGTGTCCTTGTCGTTTAATTGAAAAACTAAATTATTTGACGAACTGTCTAAAGTTTTATATGTTTCATTTTTGTCATTATCTAATGCTAATTTCCAGTTTAGCACTGTCGTCATAGCATTACGCCTAACATATAAGGATTAAACGTAGCTTCGCTTTTCGCGAAGGTTCGTTTTAATCCTGTGTTGTACTGATGCTTCGGCAGCCTACGCGCGGACTTCCAAAGCTTCCAAATATTATGCAATTTTAAAAAGACGGTTATTTTTT
>CAINDA010000018.1 GCA_903847205.1 uncultured Bacteroidota bacterium | reverse complement strand
TTTTCTGCTCATAAACTTTTTCCCTTCTTCCCCGCCGAATTGATCGGCATAACCATCCGAAAAAATATAAACCGCATCACCTTTTGAAAGAGAAATTTTATGGTTTGTAAATTTACGTTCGGTTTCGGATTGCGCTCCGCCAATAGAATATTTGTCAGGTTTTATTTCTGTAAAATCAGCAGGAGCTTTAACAATCCACAAAGGCCGATATGCCCCGGCATATTCTATTTCAGCTTCATTATTAAAAGTTAAAAGGGCAATATCCATCCCGTCTTTTGTATCGCCCTGATTGTCCTGCTTAAGGGCTTTTCTTATTTCTTTATGTAAAAGATTTAATATTTCATCCGGTGCTGTTATTCCTTTTTCATTCACAATCTGATTGAGTATGTTATTACCTATCATGCTCATCAGTGAACCGGGAACTCCATGGCCTGTGCAATCGCATGCCGCAATAAGTTTTTTACCGTTCTTTTCGGCAAACCAGTAAAAATCACCGCTTACTATATCTTTGGGCTGAAATAAAACAAAAGCATCAGGGAAAAGTTTGTATTTAAGTTCTTTGGGTGCTAAACTCGCTTCTTGTATGCGTTTGGAGTAATTGATGCTGTCGGTAATATCTTTGTTTTTTTCTTCAATTTCCTCATAAGCAGTTGACAAAGCCTTATTTGCTTTTCTCTTTTGGCTGTTGCCTCTGAAGAGTACAAAAGCAAATGAGGCGGCTAACAAACAGAAAAAAATAAGAAAAATTTTGAAATTTCTCTCATTTACTTTCTCTTTCTGCAGGCTGACTATCTCCAGTTCTTTTTTTTCTGATTCATATTTGGCAGTCATTTCGTTAGCCTGTTTGATATTGCTCTCATTGTTAATACTATCCTTGAGTGCAGAGGCCTGAGCTGCATATTCATTTGCTTTTCTATAATTATTTTGCTTTTCGTACATTTTAGAAAAAGAATCATAAATATTAACTATTGCAAGTTTGTCATTAATCTCTTTTTCATATTCCTCAGCCCTTTGAAGATACACGAATGATTCGTTGAATCTTTCTGCTTTGATATAAATCACACCAAGTTCTATATACATTTCTGATGATAACCACTTATTGCCGGTTTTTTCAGCAATTTCAACCGCTTTTTCAGCATATTTAATTGCGGTGGTTAGTTCCCCTTTTTCATCGTAAACATGACTCAAATTGCGGCAGTTTACAGCTGCGTTTTCTATATCTCCAATTTCTTCTTTTATTTTCAAAGAGTTTTGGAAATTTTCCAGGGCTTCAGAATATTTTTTCAGCTCAAGATAAACGATGCCAATGTCATTATAATTCTCGCCAACCTTTTTTTTTCTGTGCAGCTCCTGGTTAAGAATAAGTGATTTTTTATGATAATCAAATGCGGCATAAAAATTATTTTGTTGATCATATATCCAGCCAATATTACGGTAGCAGTCTGCTGTTGAAGCTTTATCGTTAAAATTCTCAAAAATCTTTAGTGCTTTGAAATAATGTTCGTATGATGAACCATAATCAGCCTTAAACCAATATAATTCTCCAAGATTATTATGTGCATCTCCAGAACTCTTTGGGTAATTTAATTTTATAGAAAAGGTTAATGCTTTCAGTCCGTATTCAAATGCTTTAGTTGAATTATTATGATTGAATAACTTGGAAAGTCTGATTAAGGCGGAAATTTTAACAGTATCATTCTGTGTTGATTCAATTAAATTAAGGAGTGAATCAATCTTGTGAGGATTCTGTGCAGGTGAGCAGTAACACTGAAATAGGATCAGTATTAAAATAGAATATTTAATATAAAATTGTTTACTCATATCCTTACCCCGATTACTAAAATATCATCCACCTGTTCACGGCTGCCCATCCAGGTTTCCATAGCTGATACCAAAACAGCTTCCTGCTGAAGCATTGGCAGTTTAGAATTTGCAAGAAGCAGTTCTTTAAATTTTCTGCTCATAAACTTTTTCCCTTCTTCCCCGCCGAATTGATCGGCATAACCATCCGAAAAAATATAAACCGCATCACCTTTTGAAAGAGAAATTTTATGGTTTGTAAATTTACGTTCGGTTTCGGAT
>CAINDA010000017.1 GCA_903847205.1 uncultured Bacteroidota bacterium | reverse complement strand
TCTAAAACCTGTTGCTAACAGCACCTAGCCCTAAGCCGGGTTTTGGTGCCCGCCCGACAGGAAAGTGTATATTTGAGCTGCAGAAGCACGCGGCAACTTTTGGAGGTAATCTCCCGGCCTGGGGCTAGCTGCGGAACGTTACCAACAAGGCGTAGAAAAGACAGCAACCTTGAAAATGACTGAGAAAATGGCTTGAGAATGAAAAAGAAATGACAATGAAAGAAAAAAGATTTAGTTTTTTTGCCGACCCGCAGAAAAGAAAAGCGGAAAGCCAACCCACATTTTGCACATTGCCTTTTGCCCGGTACACGAGCCAACGCTCCGCAAAAGTCAAAGAGCCAAATCTTGCCGACACACTGTTGAATTACGTTGATGACACATAAAGTGATTTTTAAACTATGCAAAATTGAAAGTGAAATCTTTAACACTTAAAAAACAGGGTGAATCCTGAAAAGCCATATGAGTAGGGGAAATTTAAAATTCAAAAAAATGAAAAAAATAATGACAATTTTTGGAGCAATAATATTTGCTTCAATAATACTAACAAGTTGCGGAGGCAGTAGCAGTTCTGTAAAAATTGGAGATCAGGAATGGATGGGTGGAAATTTAAATGTGACAACATTTAAAGATGGGAGTCCGATTCCAGAGGCTAAAACAGATGCTGAATGGACAAAAGCAGGTGAAGAACAAAAACCTGCTTGGTGTTATTACAAAAGCGATGTTGAAGATGCGAAAGAAATTGGGAAAATTTATAATTGGTATGCTGTAAATGACCCACGTGGTTTAGCACCTACAGGTTGGCATGTAGCCACAGACTCTGATTGGGAAAAACTGATTGAATTTGCAGGAGATAAGGAAGCAGCGATTAAGTTAAAAAGCAAAAAAGGCTGGCGTAGTAAAGACTTGTTATCTTCACAAGATGTTAATAGCAATCCTACAAATGAAACTGGTTTTAGTGCATTGCCTGGAGGAGGAAGAGGTCCCCAATATGCTTTAGGAGACCTTGCAGGATGGTGGTGGTCTGCTACCAAAGTGAATAATGAAAATGCCTATTATTTTCATATGACACCGAATGAAAAAGGAAATGAAGTAGAAAAGTTAAAATATGAAAAATGGGCTGGAATGCGTGTTCGCTGCGTAAAAGATTAGAACAGACTTGCTAAACATATCCAATTACTTTAAGATATCGTTGCAAAAAGGTTTTTGAATTAAAATGTGGAGTCCAGAAACCACTAAAAACGGGGTGAATCCTGAAAAACCACACGAGTAGGGGAAATTTAAAATTGAGAAAAATGAAAAAAATAATGATGATTTCTGGAGCACTGATATTTGTTTCAATAATACTAATAAGTTGCGGAGGTAGTAAAGAGATTAATGTTAAACTAAATTCTACTTCAATAAAAGGAGGGCTATCGGATTACTTTAATGTTGTCGAAGGGACATATAAAGTGACAGCGGATGAAAAATATACGGGTGCAGCATTCCCGAACCACTATCAAATAAAAGTGCAATTCAAACGTAACGATAAAGCATTCGATTTTGACGCTCAATCCGTACTTAAACTTGTTGGAGGATTTAATTTATATTGCGATTTATTAGATGAACAAACCGCTCCTGTAATACAAGCCGATCGAGGTGGAATGATAACTCAGGGTGGTTCAGATGGAGTTGAAGCCTTAGCTTCATTAAAGTCTGGTGAAATTGGTTGGGTAATATACCACTTTTCCGGCGAGCCAGTAATTATGAAAAAGGTAAAATATTTTTCAATTGATTCAGAATCTGGAAAAAACTTACTGCGGTCTTCAAACTCTCCTACAAGTGCAAATATAGGCAATTCTTCGACTGTATTAGGTAGTGTTGATTGTGACCAATTCATTAAAGATTATTCGGACTTTGCGGACAGTTATATCAAATTGTTGAAAAAATATAAAGCCAACCCTACTGATACAAGCATTTTAACTGAATATAGCGAAGCTGCTCAAAAAGCAATGAATTTACAGAAAGATGCAACAAATTGTAATGATCCAAAATATGCTAAAAAATTAATGGAGATTGCTATTAAAATTGCGCAAGCTGCAATGTAAAATTGATTAATCTTTTATAGGTTATAAGGAGCAAAGACCCTTGTAACCTATTTTCATTTTTGCACAGCTATAATTTCCAAATATTCAACTTCTATCCGTCTGGCAAGAAAAAAATAATATATAAAACCTTTTCTTTTTTTGAATGCATTTGTTATCTTTTATTAAACTCTAAAAAAAAGAAAAATGAAACAGTTGTCAATTAGTTCGCACAATGAATTCAACAAAGAAAACATTGCAAAAAGCATTTCAATTATTTTCGATACCAAGAATGCCATTCCTGATTACATCAAAAAAATGTTACTTGAACGATTGCTTTGGGCAACAACAGAGCATGACAACAATGGGATTTATAAAAAATATGATGGACAGCCATATTGGTCAAAAGGTGCACTTAGAAAATTGATTTTAAATATTGCTGAAAAAAAGAAAAATCTAAAACTTAACCCATATCAAGATTTAAGGCATGAACATTCAATACCGAAAAAGATCATTCGTGAATTAACTTTGGTCAATGACATTACAAAAGAGAAAGCTTTTGAAATATTGAATAAATATGGTCATGCTGTTGTTATTAGCAAAGACGAGGACAAACTGCTAAATCAAAAAAAACTTCGCTCGAAATTAACAATGCCACTTGAAAAAATCAACACGTTGGACGATGTATTTTCACGGTATAAAATGGTTGAAATTCAAATTTGTGACGTTAGGAATTTAAATGTTATAAAATTAACCGCTTCGGACATTGATGATTTAGTTTCCTTAACTTGAAAATAAACCAATATATGATAAATCCATTGACAGAGAAGAAGAACGCCCAGTTGGTAACAGGCGGTCATAAAACATTGGGGTTTAAGTGGTTTGCCAAGTGTTACACTCGCTGGTAAGGTTCTTATCAGTTGATAAGTTCGTAGCTCCGAAATCCCCAACGATTTTATACCGCCGTCCGTTAGCAGCCAGTTGTAGAAAGCTGCCAATTGAAGGTTTGCAGAAGTTTTTGGAATGGGAAATTTTTAGAAACTGAATTTAAAAATAAAGAACGCTTCGCGGATGCTCGAATGAAGGGCAGAATAATTAACAGCTGACTC
>CAINDA010000016.1 GCA_903847205.1 uncultured Bacteroidota bacterium | reverse complement strand
TCCGCTCCAGGAGGTTTTAAAATAACCCGTGCCTGCTTCTACTTTTACATCTGGCATTTTCTTGGGATCTATTTTTATATCGCCCATACTTATTTCTACATTACTTTCTGTGGCAAGCCAGTCGGTGCCTTTCAGCAGTAACGCATAAATAGCTTCTGACGTGGCTTTGGTGGTTTTCCAGTCCTGGGTCTGTTTTGATTTCAACAGCCACACTTTTAAATCATCTACTGATTTTTTATCATTGCTCACTTCATCAAAGGCTTCAATCAGCAATGCCTGCGCTTCTATCGGAGCCTGGTACCAGTAATAGCCCTCATAATTTTCTTTCCAGTACATCCCCATTTCTTCGCTGTTCAATGAATTTTCTTTTATTGATTTCATGATATCTTTCGGAGTAGCTTTATCATCATAGCGGTTCAAAGCCAATGCTATCATACCCTGCATGTAACGGTCGTTTTTAAGCCAGTATTTTTTTGACTGCCCTTTATAATAATCAAACGCTTTTTGATTACGGTTATCAATACTGATATCCTTGAAATAACTGCGCGCATACAAATATTGAATCTGCTGATAGCTTAAATGATTGTCATCTAAATGGGCTTTATCATATTTCAAAATCCATTCGTAATCTTCGCGGATGCGGTTATCTAAATACTTTACACCGTCTGTTACCATTTTCCAAACCAATGCATCATCATGTACATTTTTTATTCCGAGATGGTCTAAGTGTCCCATTCCGGTGATGATGTACTGTGTAATGTAGCGGTCATCGGGCATGCCTTCAAACCAAGGCCATCCGCCGTTCGGCGACTGCTGTTTCTGAAGTTTTTTCATTGCATACGTCAGCTCGTAACTCATTTTATTAAAGTCGAACAAAAGCCCTACTCTTTTTTTGCGTTCCGACTCATCCTTCGCATCCAGCACCCATGGCGTTTCTTCAAGCATCAATGATTTCAGGTCCTGATTTTTTTCTAAATTAGACAGCAGTGCCTCCGGACTTTTTGATTTCCAGGAATCGAACACCGCTTTTATTTTGGGTGATGAATTTGCAATATGCGACGCAATGCTGTTTGCATAAAAACGTGCAAAGGTCTGCTCTGAGCACTCATACGGATATTCCATGATGTATGGCAATGCCTGAACTGCATACCAGGCCGGGTTTGCTGTAAACTCCAATGTTAATTTATGATTCCGTAAAGTGGTTGAACCATTATTTTGATTGATGAATTTTTCGAAATGGAATGTTTTTGTCTGATGTCCCCTGATGGGTAAAGGCATTGTTTCTGTTACCAGCATTCGGTTGGTTAAAACAGGAAGGGCCATTTCTTCACCGTCCGAAAAATTGCCTGCTTTTGCAACTACTTTATAAGTGATGGCGCCGAAACCTTCCGGAACAGCGATGTTCCAGCTTAATGCAGAGCTTTGTCCTTTTTTAGATGTGAATGTTAACGGACCTTCTTTTGTAAGTTCTGTTGTTATATCTTTCATTGAAGAGGCATCATAGAAAAATATCTGGGCAGTGCCTGTTAAATCACCGTCTGATAAATTTGAAATTTTTGTGCTGAATTCCATTTTATCATTCTCGCGGAAGAAACGCGGTGCGTTAGGTATCACCATTAATTCTTTCTGCGTTACTAATTCTTTTTGAATGCTTCCGAATTTTAAATCTTTGGTATGTGCAAAGCCCATCATCTTCCATTTGGTAAGGGCTTCAGGAATAGTGAATTTTATAATCACACTGCCGTCTTTATCAGTTTCTAAAGCAGGAAAGAAAAATGCTGTTTCAGCAAAATTACTCCGGGCTGCTACTTTAGACATGTCTTGTTCAGGCTTTTTAACACCCGGTGTGGCGGCCGGAATTGGAGTGGAACTTCCAGTTGCAACTGTAGTAACATCCTGTGTTTCCGCAAATGAATCTGATTTTGTAGTAGTTTCTCTCTTTTTTGATTTATCACCATCTTTCCCTTCAGCATTCTTCTCTTCAGGTTCTTGCTCACTACGTGCCACAGCCATTGCCGGCGCGCTTTTGGCCATAGCCCTCATCCGCCCTGGCGCCCCGCCGGATTCTTCATCAGCCAGATAACCGCCGTAACCGTAATAACCGCTGTTGTAATTAAACCAATTTAACTGGTCGTAATAACGGTAGGCACCTGTGGGGTAAACATTCCAAGAATCAGAGTAAAGCTGGGCATTCACAGTTCCAAAACCGCTGTTTACATCCCAATATAAATTTGAATAATAACTATTGTAAATATCGAAATACCAGCTGTTGGGCCTGAAGGCATCCAAGGACGCATCATACATTGCTGCCACCATTTCGGCTGCTACTTTATCACCCTTTTTATTTTTGATTTTCACTTTCCATTCTTCCTGCTGGCCGGGCTGCAGCTTATTGCGGAAAGTTTCAAATTCAATATCTAATTCTCTGTTAGTATAGGGAACGTACACTGCGCCGTCATGTATATAAGTGCGATTATTTTTTACAAAAATGCAGTGAAACGAAAAATTACCGCGGTGTTTTTCTTCAACTGGAATTTCAATCAGCTTTTGTTCTTTGTTTAAGCTGATGTATTCTTTTTTTACAATTACTCCTTTGTGCTCAATTTCATACAGCACTTTTACATCATTTTCTTTTGTACCGATTACAAACTGCGCTTTACTGCCCGGCTCAATAGGATTAACCGTAAGCATGTTAAACCAATTGATTTCATTGCCGGGCACTTCACTGCCGCTATTTGAATAAACAGTAAAATATTTTATGTCTTTTACGTCTTCACCGTAAGCATCTTTGCTGTGTGCCTCTAATACATACACACCCGGATTCCACGATTTACGATTTAAAATTTTTACAGAATCATTTTTATGAGGAGCTGAAGTTATGCCGGCAGCCGAAATTATTTCGCCGGTGTTTTTAAAATTTTTTTCAAAAATTTTCTCTCCCCGCGACCATTTATACATATTATTTTCTTCCTTGTATTCATCCTTCGGAAATGTATTTTCGAACTCTTCTTTACTCATTAAAAATTTATCCGGCCGGCTCCATGGGCGGGTGCGGTAGGTTTTGTCAGGCTCTTTCAGTTTATATATTTCAATTTTTCCCTGAGCAGGCTCAAACTGTCCGCTCATGTTAGTTGTTGAAATAACAAAGCCTTCTTTATTTTCTTTTTCAAGCAATTCCGGAACATTCACATTCAGGTTAAGCGCAGTGTATGCGGCTCTGACATAAGTCTGCGAACTGTGCGTCTCGCCGTTGATATCAGTAACATCAGCATAAATGGTATAGGAATAAGTCGGCTCATAAGATTTAGGAATACTTAAATCAGGTATCGCTTTAAAGTTCACAAAAAAAGCTCCGGTATCATTTGAAACAGTTACTCCGTTTGTAATTTCCATCTGCGGCGACTGAGGATAATATCCTCTCCACCAATACCACCAATAAGGGAAAGAAGCGTTTCTTACCACGCGGTATTTTACTTCAGCGCCGTCAATTTTTGCACCGGAGTAAGCTTTTGCAAGACCTTCTACTTTAATATTTTCATTTAAACGGTAACTGCCTTTAACAGGATTAAAAGTCACATCAAATTTCGGACGCTTGTATTCTTCAACTGAAAAATATATAGATCCGCTGCCGTTATTCAAACTCATCTGCCCATTGAGAACACCGCTCGGGGTTGTAAATGTCCCGTTAAAAGTGCCGTATTCATTGGTCTTTAAATTTGCCTCGGCAATTTTTTGAGAATTTACATCATAAAAAACAACAGTTGTAAATGTATTAGGCATTATTTCATTGGTCTCGCCATCGGTATTTATCATTATCCCTTTGAAATAAACGGTCTGTCCTGGCCGGTAAATTCCTCTATCCATAAAGAAAAATGTTTTGGGGGTTCTTTCTTTTCTTTCAGGATATGTTCTGTACTGATAAATAGCGCTCTCTGTCTGAAGTCTGTCAGATACATCAGCATCAGCGGCTTTATAAGCAAAATCAATTGTAAAATTTCTGTACTCATTTACCGGAGGAACATTAAAATATCCGTTTTCGTCGGTGGTATATTTTTCTGATTTTACAAATTCGTATTTCCTGGTAGAATAATTATACTTTTCATAATACAGCTGTGCAGAAGCCCCTTTCAAGGGAACTCCTGTTTCGCGGTGCTGCACATAAAAGTCATAACTGCCATTTGTCATCCTGCGGTTGATGTAACTGATATTCGAAACCCAGGCTGCAGCATAAGCTACTCCATTTTTTTTGTAAGAAAGCCCTTGCTCAGATCCCGTTAATATTATATAGTGTCCGAAGGGCAATTCCGGAATTTTAATTTCTGCTGTGTGTGATTGAAAATCACCATCATCAGGCAATTCAACCGAAAATTCTTTAACAGGAGTGAGTTTTAAATATTCTTTAATAAGAGCTTCGCCGTAATAACGTTCAACTGATTTCTTGTATTTATCAATGTCCATCTGCGCTATGCGTACATACACCGTCTTTAAATTTTTATATGTTAACAGGGCCCTGAACGGCTGATTGGGAAGAGTTACTTTTTCAGTAACAAAATTAACGGAATGCTCTTTTATCTGTGCTTTTACCACCTCGCAGTTTACAGCGCCATCGCTCTTGGGGAATTTTTTAATAACAGCATCACACACTTCAAGCGCCTGCTTTTTCAGCCATTTATGTTCTTCCGACTGCAGCGGAGCGTATTTATTGCCTCTCTCGGAATAAACCTTTGCTATTTCGCATCCAACATCTGCTGAAGCAGGATCAGAATTAAAATGTCTTTCTAAATTCTGTAATGAAGTTAAATATAAACTGTCCTTTATTTCAGAAACAGATTTATTTTTTACAAATTTCAATCTTTTTAAATCTGCGTCAATCAATGCTCTCGGGTTTTCATCATGCGAGTGAAATGCAATAATGTCCTGAAGGATTTTCACTGCATAAAATTTTGCTGAAAGGGTATCCTTTGATTCAATTTTTATTTTTGCGAATTCGTTAAAATTCCAGAAATAACTTTCAGAGTTCAACTCAAATTTATAAGCAGGGCGGGTAATATCCGGCTCTTCGTTCATATAAAAATCAACTGCACGGTGGGCAAGAAAATCATATAATGTTGGGCGGAAGTTCCTTGAGTTCGGCTGTTTTACCAGCACATCATCATAAATATTCAAAGGGGTTCGTTTTAAACTATCGCTGCTTTCAAGTGATGCCTGATAATTTTTGATAACCTGCGAAAAAATTGTTTTCAAATCCCAAGTAGTAATATCATCATTATTAAAATTTACTGTTTCTGTGCGGTTATAAAATTTCCAGCGGTTGTTTTGATAATAGTGCCAATAACTTTCTGCAATCATTGAATGAAGAATCGGTTTAACCGGATAACCCGCCCCTTTGGCCTCTTCTGTTAGTTTGTTAAGTGATTTCACTAATGAATATTCTTCGATGTACTGTTCATACTTCATCCGATGAATTACTGCTTTCACAAATTGAGGAGCATTATTCTCTGTTTTAGCTTTTTCATAAATGCCGTTCACAACCTCCAGCGCGGATTTGTTCAGCCCTTTCTCAGTAAGTGAATCGATTTTTTTCCACTCTTTTGCATAGGTACTTCCTTTCGGAAAAATTAATAAAGTACTTGATTTCATTTTAGTATAATTAGTTATTGTAAATGCGGCCGCAATACCTGAAATTGCAATCAATGAGACAAAAAAAAGGCGGTTGAAGTTCATACGTTTATTTGTTTTTGTTTTATACTTAAAAGCGGGTAATGTTCAGGTTTTAACATTGAATTTTAAACTGAAAACCAATACATAGATGCGTAGAAAATAAATTTCCATAAATAAAAAAACATTTTTTTATTTATTATATCCTGAAAAGATTAAACCCTGATTCCGATTACCAAAATATCATCTACCTGGTCGCCGGAACCTTTCCACTGTTCGATTGTTTTATTTAAAATATCTCTTTGTATTCTCATTGGTTTGTGGCAGTTTGCCAAAATCAATTCTTTCAATTGTTTCGACTGGAATTTTTTCCCTTTGGGGCCGCCGAATTGATCAACATATCCGTCGCTGAATGTATAAATGCAATCTCCTTTTTCTAATTGAATGGTAGTACGTGTAAACGGTTTTTCTTCTCCGATATACTTACCAACAGGCATTTTATCTGGTTTATAGGAAACCAGCTCACCGTTCCTGACTATGTGAAAAGAATTATTTGCTGCAGAATATTCTAATTCCATTTTTTCAAGATCATAGCGGCAAAAAACAGTATCCATGCCGTCTTTACCCTCTTCAGCGGCCCCTTCGGGGTTTACCGCTAAAATTATTATTCGGCGGAGTTCATTAAGAATTTCATCCGTATGCTTGATATGAGATTTGGAATAAATAATTTCATTCAGAATCCCCATCCCTATAAGACTCATAAAAGCGCCTGGAATTCCATGGCCCGTGCAGTCTGCAGTACAAACGTACAGGTATGAATCTTTCTGGGTTATCCAATAAAAATCACCGCTGACAATATCACGGGGTTTATATAAAATAAAATAATCTGAAAGGCGGTGAGAAATATAATTTTCGGAAGTTAAAAAAGATGTTTGAATACGTTTGGCATAACTGATACTCTCATTAATTTCTTTATTTTTACGGCTGATCTCAATATTAGCCTTTTGTTTAATAAGGTAGCGGTTGTAAAGAAGAGCTCCAAACAGCATCAATAACAAGCATCCTGCAATAAATACATTTTTAATAAGTTTCTGGTTTTTTAAGGCGACCTCTTCTAATGCTTTGCCTTTTAGGAGGAGCTCAATTTCTTTTTCCTTTTTTTCAGTTCCGTATTTGGTTTGCATTTCCGCCATATTTTTGGAATTGTCTTCATTCAATAATGAATCCTTGATGGCAGTATGACGTTTATAAAAAAGATATGCGTTCTTATAATCATCCATTTTTAAATACACTTCCGAAAGCTCTTCGTTGCATTTCATTATAATTTCTTTACTGTTGATGGAGCTGGCAAGGGTTAATCCCCTTTTTAGATATTCCAGTGCTTTTGCCTTGTTTCCTTTATTTGAGTGAAGGATGCCGATGTTGAGCAATGATTTCGCACTTCCGTTCTTATCACCAATTTCCTCATTTACTTTCAACGCCTTTTCATAAAATTCTAATGATTTTTCATGTTTTTTCGTTTTGCTGTAAATATTGCCGATGTTCATCAATGAAAGCGCAATTGCGATTTTCTCCCCTATCTCTTCTGTAATCCGCAAAGATTTAAGATGATATTCCAATGCCGTATCATTGTTTTGTAACTTTTCATATACATTTCCAATACTGCTCAAGGATTTTGAAATGCCTTGTTTGCTTTTTACATCTGAACTGATTTCTAATGCCTTTTTATAACTAATTAAGGCGTCTTCGAATTTCCCTGTATTAAAATAAACATTGCCTACTCCTAATGAGGGGTTAATCATCTTCTCCTTGTCCGATAGAGTTTCGAAATTTTTTAATGCTTTGATATAATACTTCAACGCATTTTCATAATTTCCCAAATAATAGTATGATGCAGCAATGTTGTTAAACGGCATCGATTTTTTATCCCCGATTAATTCGCAAATTTCTAATGATTTAAAATAATCCTTCAATCCTTTTTCATAATTCCCTTGGCTTATTTTCACATTCCCAATGTTATTTAAGCTGTTTGCAATCCCTTTTTTATCGTCAATAGCCTCTCTTATGCTTAAAGATTTTGAATATAACTCCAACGCATTATCAAACTTCCTTTTCACGAAATATACAGCTCCAATCTTGGCATAAGCGTCTCCTTCCCCTTTTTGAAAATGAATTTTCTGGGCCAGTGTTAACGCTTGGTTCGAATATTCTAATGCTGTTTCTGGATTCTTTTTTAAATACTCTTGTGCTAAGGCATTCTGTATGTTTACTTTTGAGGTATCTGCGGCTTTTTTAAATTCGTTTTCTAGGCTGTCAATTTTATTTGGCTGGGAAGAGCTGGTAGAAGAGTAAACTAAAAAATAAATAAGAAGAAAAAAAGTATTGAAAACGTATTTCATAAATAAAAATTTAGAGTCGAGGTATTGTTAAATAAGCTTCTCCGTTTATATCATTAAAATATCCTTTCGCTATATTTTTCGCTCCGCTAGAATCGCAAGCACCCATTTATTGTGAGCGAAATTGAGAAAGTTCTGGTTGTTTTATTTTCCGCAACTTAACTGTATAACTTAACAATTTATATTATTGAAAACAATTAACGACGCAATTTACGTCAAATATTTATACAATTAAAAACCCCCGATAAATTCTTCAGCGAAGAACACATCGAGGGTTAGTTTGATTGCGTTTGTTGTTATTCTACTTGTATCATTTTTATAGTGCTGATTTTACTGCCGGCTTTTAACTTTAAGAAATACACGCCGGGTTTCAATCCCGCATCGACAGCATCAAATCCATACCTAACAATTCCTGCTGCTTTCTTTTCATTTAAAACTTCAGCTACCTTTTCTCCCAGCAAATTATACGCATCTATCTGAACCAAATTTGCTTCAGGCATTGTAAATTCAATAGTAGTATACCCTTGATGAGGATTAGGAACGGCCTGCATATTTATTTTTGGTGCGATTGTCTGTACCACAGAAGTTATTGTTGGAATTATATAAATGGCAATTGAGTCAGCAATAAAATCCAGATGAGGAAAAGTATCAGAACTAGCAATGTTTACATGGTAGGTTGAATCCATAGGCAGACCCGGTATATTTACATAAATTTTATAGTTGCCTACTGGCAGATGAGTAAAGGAATAAACCCCCGAGTCGTTTGTTATTGTGTGGGCAATGATACTGCCGGGGTCGCCTTCTAAGCCAACTGGAATTCCTGGTATGGGGTCCCCCTGAGCACGACATCCATAGCAAGGTCCTTCACGGACTTTCCCTCCTATCATGGCTGGTCCACTGATAATCGAAGAATCTGCTTTTACAATAATGTCTGCAGAAATACTTGTATTGGGAGCGGTGATAATGATGTGCTGTGCTGAGTGCCAATGAGCAGTGCTATGCGCAAAAGTTGGAGCAACCAAAGGATAAACAAGAGTGTCAGCAATAGCTAAAACAATAAAACTGTCTGCACAAACATAATTAAAACTATACCCTCCTAAAAGATTAATTGATTTTTCATCGGCCAAATTCATGGCGCCAGAGTTTGTAGAATATGTAAAAAGTTTTACTTTACCGCTGTCAATAGCAACACCAGATATTTTCTTGACATTTCCAGAAATCATTGAAGTGCCTTGAGCGAATTTTTCAAAAAAGGCAGTCATGATTTGTCCATCGTCATTCAGAATTGCTGTTCCAACCCCCGGATCAAAATCGGCAGTGACATTAAATTCTCCTAAAGTGTAAAGATTGCCTGAATTATCAACTGCAATGTCGGTTCCATGATCATTAGAACACCCCCCAACATTTCTTGCCCATTTAAAATGTCCAACAGAATCATATTTGGCATAAAACACATATCCTGGACTATTTAATTCGTCTGTACCAAGAGGGTTAAAGTTAACTGTGCCATTAAAATGACCTGTTAAATATAAGTTTCCTAATGTGTCAAGACAGCTTCCATAAACACTATCGGCTTCATAACTGCCTATTTTCTTTGCCCATAAATTAACTCCTGAAGAATTATATTTTGCAAAAAAAATGTCACTCATGCCACTGCTTATGAGGCTGTGCCCATTGTTAAAAGATACTGAATCTTCAAAGTTTCCTGATAGAAATATATTTCCGCGGCCGTCTGGGGCAATACAATTGGCTATATCGGTGCCGTTTACAGACCCCGTTTTAAAAAACAATTCTGCACTTCCGCCGCCACCCCAAACATCGTATTTTGCAAAAAAAATGCTGTCATTAAAAGTTCCGGCCAGATAAACTTTTCCAGCTCCATCAAGAGATACACTCAACCCTTTATCTTCGCCTGTACTTCCAATGCTATTAGCCCACAAACATGTTCCGGAAGGATCATATTTAGACAAAAAGATATCCCCGCCTCCAGAATTGTTTAAGGGACTTATAGAGCCGAAAATGGCTGCTCCTTCAAAGCTGCCTGTCAAATAAATATTCCCTGGATTGTCAGCAGTGATTCCTAGTCCCAAATTGGTTCCATGTCCACCAGCCTGTTTCACCCATGATAAATTTCCTAATTCATCGAGTTTTGCTAAGAAAATGTCTGAAGTGCCGTTGCAAGTTAGAGTCGTTGAGCCAAAATAAACAGTATTATAAAAAGACCCGGTGACATAGACATCACCTGCTAAATCTAAGGCAATAGCACTGCCCTCTGAATAACTGCTGCTATTCCCTCCAAAGTGTTTCGCCCATAAATAATTTCCATTCGCTTTATATTTTGCAATAAAAATATCACCGAGACCAGAGGCTGTTAGATCAGCTGTTCCTGGACCAAAGTCAAAATCAACCTTACCGCTGAAGGCTCCTGTAATATAAACACTGCCATCGTTTTTATTCACTGCAATGCGGCTGCCAAGAACAGTATTGGGGGCAGTGAATCCTTTTGCCCATTTATAGCTTATCTGTGCTGCCCCCTTGTTAAATGTAAAAAGGCTGAATAGGAAACAAAATATTAGTATATGTTTTTTCATTTTTATCGGGGATTAGAGGTTATCAGCCAAAGATAATAAAAAAAATCTTTTTACATCGCTGCTGAGATTTTATTATTGGGATTTATTACAACTCTTTTTTATCGTATTAATCAATATCGGTAACTCCTCCAGACACAATAAATTTCATAACTTCCGTTGAAGCTACATCCAAATAAGTAACATGATCAATGGGTACAATCAATAAATTGCCTGAAAATGAATATGAATATGGCATATAAACAGCAACCGTACCAGCATTAATTTTTAGTTCACTCAAATCCTCCTGAGTGACAAAACCCAGCTGCTGAATGTTATTTTCTTTATTGATAGTAACTAATACAGGTTTGTCGAAACGCTTTTTACTCCCGACAAAGGCCGAGAGTAAATCCTTCATTGAAGAATATACTGTTTTAATAAGGGGGGTGTTCTCTAAAGCATTGTCGAATAAAAGAAACAAAGGCCTCAAAATAATTGATGAACCAAGGAGTCCCATTAAAAAAATCAGTGCGGCGGCAATTCCGAGCACAATTACCGGATCAATCATCGGACTCACAATAACTCCAAAATTTCCAATGAAAGAGCCTACACCTTTTACCAGCTTGTACACCACAAAAGCGGTAATTGCAACCGGCACCGTAATAATTAATCCTTGAATAAAGTAACGCAGGCTTTTTTTCATTTTCTGTTTTTAATAAAAACAAATTTAATAAATAATTTTCGATATTAATTTTAATGCTCAAAACTGTTTTGATGCTGTTATAAAAAGCAGTACAGCCGTCATAGAGATTTTTCTTTAGCCGCTTTTTTTATCTTAAAAATAAAAAGAAATCTAAGCTGTTATTTTCATATTTTTGCCTGCATTAAAAACAAAAAAATGTTTTCCCGGAGACCGATTAATAATTAAATTTTCAAGGAAAATGTATACTGGTTTTAGGAAGCAGAAAGCCCTCCCTTTAAGCAGCATTTCAAAAAATATAATCCGTGTTTTTACTTTTGTAAGATGAAAGATAAATTAGAGGAGTTAGAAAAAAAAATTGCTGAAGCCCAATTGGGAGGCGGTCAAAAACGAATTGATTCCCAGCACAAAAAAGGAAAGCTCACTGCAAGAGAGCGTCTGCATTTTTTATTAGATGAAGGCAGTTTCGAAGAAATAGGAATGTTTGTAACTCACCGTGCAGTTGAGTTTGGGATGGACCGCGAAAAATATTTAGGCGATGGTGTGATCACAGGGTACGGAACTATTAACGGAAGGATGGTGTATGTTTTTTCTCAGGATTTTACAGTGTTCGGAGGATCGTTAAGTGAGACGCATGCCGAAAAAATATGTCGCATAATGGATCTGGCAATGCAGAACGGCGCACCTGTAATCGGCTTGAACGACAGCGGGGGCGCACGTATTCAGGAGGGTGTTGTTTCATTAGGCGGTTATGCCGATATTTTTTACCGTAACACAAGAGCATCAGGAGTGATACCGCAGCTGTCGGCAATCATGGGGCCATGCGCAGGCGGAGCAGTATATTCGCCGGCCATTACTGATTTTATTATGATGGTTGAAAACACCTCCTATATGTTTGTTACAGGGCCCAACGTTGTAAAAACGGTAACACACGAGGAAGTAACATCAGAAGAATTAGGCGGAGCCTCCACACATTCCATTAAATCAGGTGTAACACATTTTTCCTGCGCAAATGAAATTGAATGCATCAACAACATAAAAGCTCTGCTGAGCTATATGCCGCAGAACTGTGAAGATGATGCCCCAAGCATAACTTATGAGTGTAACAGCAGCGAAAAAAGACCGGAATTAAATTCTATCATTCCTAAAAATCCAAATCAGCCGTATGATATCCGTGATGTAATCAAGGGAGTAATTGACGGGGATTCTTTTTTAGAAGTACACAAAGATTTTGCTGAAAATATTGTTGTAGGATTTGCGCGGTTAGCGGGCAAAAGCCTTGGCATAGTTGCCAATCAGCCCGCATTTTTAGCAGGGGTATTAGATATTAATTCTTCTGCAAAAGCAGCACGTTTTGTCCGCTTCTGCGACAGCTTTAACATTCCTCTATTAGTGTTTGAGGATGTTCCCGGCTTTTTACCCGGCACAGATCAGGAATGGAACGGCATCATTACAAGCGGCGCCAAATTATTGTATGCCTTCTGCGAAGCAACAGTACCGCGCATTACAGTAATTACGCGCAAAGCATACGGCGGTGCATACGATGTAATGAACAGTAAACACATAGGCGCAGACATGAACTACGCCTGGCCTTCAGCAGAAATTGCGGTGATGGGCGCGAAAGGCGCAGCTGAAATTATTTTCAAAAATGAAATTGCTGCATCGGATGACCCTGCCGCAAAACTTGCAGAAAAAGAAAAAGAATACATCCTTCACTTCGCAAACCCATACCGCGCAGCTGAAAGAGGCTATATCGACGAGGTAATAAAACCAGAAGACACCCGCGAAAAATTAATTAAAGCCTTCGGTATGCTTAAAAACAAAGTAGATAAACTGCCCAAGAAAAAGCACGGCAATATTCCGTTGTAAAAAACTAAAATAAAAATATAAATGCCGGCCATCTTAATCCCAGCCGGCATTTTTCTTTAATTGATTTTAAATAAAAGGAAAAACCATAACCTTTTTGAAAAAACATTCCTCCATACTTTCCCTTGAACAAGCCCGTTTACTTGCTTTAAAAAGCCAGGGTTTGCTGCAGCCCGATTTTGGCAAAGGCAAAAAAGCGGTGCTTGCAGCAATTGAATTTTTAGGATATATACAGATTGATACCATATCAATAGTTGCGCGGGCCCACCACCACACTCTTTGGACACGCCTTCCCGATTACAAAGAAGAAAGCCTGAAGGAACTTTTAGAAAAAGATAAAAGTATTTTTGAATACTGGAGTCATGCTGCATCCTACCTGCCGATGAGCGATTACCGCTTTTCGCTGCCAAGGAAAAAATCATATTCCGAAGGCAGATCACATTGGTTTGGACAGGATAAAAAAATGAACAAGTTTGTTCTCGACAGAATAAAAGCCGAAGGTCCTCTGCAGTCGAAGGATTTTGAATATAAAAGAAAAGACCCAAGCAACTGGTACGAATGGAAACCCGCCAAACGGGCCTTGGAACAGCTTTTTATGGAAGGTAAATTAATGGCGGCGAGGCGGCAGGGATTTCAAAAGGTGTATGATTTAGCAGAAAACGTACTGCCTGCAGGCATTGATATTTCGGTGCCATCAAAAAAAGAATATGCCGAACACCTTATTAGGAAGGCCATTCAGGCACATGGCAGTGCAGGTGAAAACGAAATTGCTTACCTGCGCAGCGGCTTAAAAACACCTGTAAACAAAGCTTTGAAATATATGCTGCAGGAAGGCGAACTGATCGAAGTAAAAATTGAAGGATTGGAAAAACCTGTATTCACATCTCCTGAACAACTGTTAAATGCATCGAAGAAAATTAAAATAAAAAACAGCATTCATTTTCTGTCACCTTTTGATAATACAGTAATACAGCGTAAGCGACTCCAGAACATTTTCGATTTTGATTACATGATTGAATGTTATCTTCCGGAGCCGAAACGGAAATACGGCTATTTCACCCTGCCGGTTTTATACGGTGATAAATTTATTGCCCGCTTTGATCCCAAAGCAGACCGCGCTTCTAAAACATTTTACATTAAATCAATGCACTTTGAAAAAGGGTTCAAACCGGATGAAAACTTCAACCTGCAGTTTGCTGCCAAGCTGAAAGAATTTTCGGAATTCAACGGCTGTAAAAAAATTGTGATTGAAAAAGCCGATAAAACCTGGAAGAAAGAAATAATGTTTCTTTGTAAAGATTTCAATTCTTAATTTATAAATCAATCCGTCGGGAATCAATATCAAGCCAATGAAAAAGAACGTATTGAAACATTTCTGAAAGGATAATGAATCTGCATGTTCTTTGTAATTATTGTTAAAATTTGTTTTTTAGCTGTGCAGGCCTGAAGTCATAACAATATATTGCCGAATATTTTTTTACTTTTGCAAAGCATTAATTTAAAACCTCATTTGTGAGAAAGCCCTTAATTATAATATTTTTTGTACTGCTGATTGATCAGCTGATTAAAATTTATGTAAAGACCCATTTTTTTCTTGGCGACGAGGTAAATGTCGCAGGGGGCTGGTTCATTATACATTTTACAGAAAACAATGGAATGGCTTACGGCATGGAGTTCGGCGGCAATTTCGGCAAATTGTTTTTAAGCGTATTTCGTATTGCGGCAGTAGCTGGTATCGGCTGGTATTTATGGAGTTTATCAAAACAAAAAGAAGATAAATTATATCTTGTATGTATTTCATTAATTTTTGCAGGCGCAGTAGGTAATATTCTCGACAGTGTTTTTTACGGCATGATATTCAGCGACAGCACCTGCGAAATCTCAAGGTTTATGCCTCCAGAAGGCGGCTATTCTTCGTTTTTACACGGCAAAGTAGTTGACATGTTTTACTTCCCCGTTATCAGGGGACATTTTCCTGCATGGTTTCCATTTTGGGGAACCGAAGAATTTATTTTTTTCCGCCCGGTATTTAATTTCGCCGATGCTTCAATCAGCGGCGGTGTAGGAATGATTGTGCTTTTTCAAAAACGTTTTTTTGGAAAGAAAGCTGTCACTCCATTAGAGAAACCTGCTGAAGTAACTCCTGAATCAGCTTCACCTGCTTCTAAAACACCTGTTACTCCTGAATCTCATCCTGAATAATTAATTGACACGGAGATTCTCGTCAGTTTTTATTGGAATTTTAAACAGAATTCTACTCCTGCTTCAAGGAATTGGCGGTCTGTTCCATTCGCATTGTATCCAGAATCTAAATTTGTCGCGTCTCATTTTTTGTTAAAAGAATAGCCAGGAATGCTTCCGAAAAAACATCAGGTTTCTGCAAATAATTGTGAATAAAGGAAACCCTGTCCTATTTGAGTAAATCTACAAGGATTTTTTTTGATTCCCTTCAACTAACAGCCTATCCCCTAAGTCCGATTTATGTTTAACAAACTGTTCTCTTTTATAGACCTGTCAGGTTTAAAAACCTGACAGGTCTTTCTAAGCCTGCAAATAAAAGGTGATAATTGCCTTTCACCCTTTACGCCTCTAATTCATGGATTTTTAGTAGATTCGCAATCACATTTAAAATGGAGATTTAATTTAAGGAATGAACAACATAAGAAATTTTTGCATCATTGCACACATCGATCACGGTAAAAGCACTCTTGCCGACCGCCTGCTTGAATATACTAAGACAATTGACAAACGCGATATGCAGGCGCAGGTATTGGATGATATGGATTTGGAAAAAGAGCGCGGCATTACCATTAAGAGCCATGCTATTCAAATGGATTATGAATATCAGGGTAAAAAATATGTTTTAAATTTAATTGATACTCCCGGACACGTTGATTTTTCCTATGAAGTATCACGTTCTATCGCTGCTTGCGAAGGTGCTTTGCTGATTGTTGATGCAGCGCAGGGCATACAGGCGCAGACTATTTCTAACTTATATCTCGCGCTGGGCAATGATTTGGAGATTATTCCCGTTTTAAATAAAATTGACCTGCCGAGTGCAGAACCCGAAGCAGTAAAAGACCAGATCGTAGAATTACTGGGCTGTAAACGCGAGGAAATTATTTCAGCATCCGGAAAAACAGGACTCGGCGTTTTCGATATTCTGGCTGCAATCATTGAACGTATTCCTCCCCCGAAAGGCGATCCTTCGAAACCTTTGCAGGCATTGATTTTTGACTCTGTTTATAATTCATTTCGCGGCATTATCGGATATTTTAAAATCCAGAACGGCTCAATTAAAAAGGGCGAGAAAGTAAAATTTGTTGCCACCGGAAAAGAATACAATGCTGATGAGATAGGTGTTTTAAGATTAAAGCAGGAGCCGCGCGGCGAAATTAAAACAGGCGATGTTGGTTATATTATTTCAGGGATTAAAGATGCACGCGAAGTAAAAGTAGGCGACACAATTACAAGCGTGCTGAACCCTTCTATTGAGCCTATTCAAGGTTTTGAAGATGTGAAACCGATGGTGTTTGCAGGTATTTACCCGGTTGACACCGAAGATTTTGAGGAGCTGCGTTACTCCATGGAAAAGCTTCAGCTGAATGATGCCTCCTTAACATGGGAGCCAGAATCATCTGTTGCACTTGGCTTTGGCTTCCGCTGCGGTTTCCTGGGTATGCTGCACATGGAAATTGTTCAGGAACGTTTGGAGCGTGAGTTCGGAATGACTGTAATTACTACTGTTCCCAACGTATCATACCATGCTTATACAACTAAAGAAGAAATGCTGGTAGTGAACAACCCTTCTGATCTGCCCGACCCGAGCAGGCTCGACCGTGTTGAAGAACCATACATCAAAGCACAGATTATTACTAAATCAGAATTTGTAGGCAACATTATGACGCTCTGTATCGGCAAGCGCGGCAACTTAACCAACCAGGTATATCTAACTACAGACCGTGTGGAGCTGATGTTTGACATGCCCTTGGGCGAAATCGTATTTGATTTTTACGACCGCTTAAAAACTATTTCTAAAGGATATGCTTCTTTCGATTATCAGCCTTTGGATTACCGCCAGAGCTATTTAGTAAAACTGGATATACTGCTCAACTCAGAGCCTGTAGATGCATTGTCGTCGCTTATTCACCGTGACAATGCTTATGAGTTTGGCAAAAAAATGTGCGAGAAATTAAAAGAATTAATTCCCCGCCATCAGTTCGAAATCCCTATTCAGGCAGCTATCGGCGCTAAAATTATTTCGCGCGAAACAATAAAAGCGATGCGTAAAGATGTTACTGCAAAATGCTACGGCGGTGATATTTCACGTAAACGCAAACTCCTTGAAAAACAGAAAGAAGGTAAGAAACGCATGCGTTCTGTAGGCAGCGTGGAAATCCCGCAAAGTGCGTTTATGGCAGTGTTGAAGCTGAATGATTAAAAAAAGGGCGAAATCAATACAAAAATTTTATTGCATTTATTATAGTTGCGGCGGGTAATAAAATATCCGCTGTTAAACAAACATAGACCTTACTGCATGGTGCGATTTATTACATAAACAAAAAACTCCATGCAAACAAGTAGCCCTAACACGAAAAAAGACACTTTTAAAACAGCTGTAAGTAAAGGTTGCAATCAATGTTTATGAGAGTGTTTTTATTTAACCAGTGAAGAGTTTTTATTTTTTTCAATCGAAATATCCCTAAGTTTTTGAAGGTTTAATTGGTTTCAGCTTCAATACTGCCGTTAAAATAAAACACATCTTTTCGTTAATTATTTCCTCAATTTCATATACTTTTGCCTCCTAATATTAATTTAAAAATTTTGCAATCATGACAATAGAAAACAATGCAGTAGTTTCAGTAAACTACCTTTTATCAAAAAAAGAAACCGGTGAACAGATTGAACAAACAAGCAAAGAACATCCATTTGTGTTTATATTTGGTACTGGCGGTTTGTTAGAAGATTTTGAAACCAATTTAATCAGCAAAAAAGCAGGCGATACATTCGATTTTTTTATTGATCACAAACGGGGTTACGGTGTTCGCGATGAACAGCATCTTGTGCAGATACCAATTGACGCATTTGTTGGTGAAGACGGCAAATTTGATGAAGAAAATGTAAAAGTAGGCGTAACACTTCCTATGGTTGATAATGAAGGGGGACGTTTGTACGGTTTGGTAAAAGAAATCACATCAGAATATGTTAAGATGGATTTTAACCACCCTTTAGCCGGTCAGGATCTTCACTTTAAAGGCGAGGTGCTTGAAGTACGCGCAGCTACTGAAGAAGAGCTGGCTCACGGACATGTTCACGGGGCACACGGCCATCATCACTAAACAGCTTAACAAAATATACTCCGCTCATTTTACAATCTTTTGGGAAAGTAATTCTGAGCGGAGTTTTTTATTTACGATGTTTTACACTTAATAATCTTAGAATTCATTGTTGAACAATTTGCAGCTTAGCCTCAGAGTACCTACGGACATAGAGTTCAGTCAAATTTGTTTTTTTATAAACGAGTTTGAATTGGATAATAGAGAGCTTCAGAAAAAACAATTTACTGCTGCTTTACGCGATACTATTTTAGCCGGTTTCGGCCGACTTCGCGAACACAACAGCTGCCTTGAACTCTGCTCCCTCGGTGTTATTGCACAACACCGCCGAAAAGGCATAGGCAAAGCAATTGTAACTAAGCTGATCAATAATTCTTCTAAGGACATTTATTTGGTCTGCATCATCCCTGAATTTTTTATTCCTTTCGGATTTCAAATAACCGAAGAGTACCCGCCTTCCATACAGAATAAGATTAATTACTGCACCTCAGAATTGGCTGTTCCTGAAAAATACACTGCCATGGTGCTTCGCAGGCTTTAATACAAAATATACTCAAAACGGGATAAATTTATACATTTTGAATTTTTAAAATTTACCACAGAGACACTGATTTCACGGAGTTTAACAGAGTAGTTTCTCCCTGCTTCTTTATGTTCTCCGTGTCTCCGTGGTTATTTTACAGTTCTGTTTTTAGAATAAGCAGGCTGAAATAAAAATTCCCCAATCTTATTCAGACTGGGGAATTAGGAAAGTGAAGAGGAATTTTTTCTAATAGAACTTCACCAAATGCTCAACGATATTTGCATTCGTTTTTAATGCATCATATACTTCGTTTTCAACACGCGGCTGCAACTGAGCAAGGGCAGCAGTCTGATGTATTTTATAATCTTTTTGTGCAGGGGCTTCTTTCACTGATTCTACAAATACTACAAACACGCCGTCTTTACCTGATAACGGCTTGCTGATTGTATTCGCTTTCAGAACAGAAACAGCGCCGATAACACTTGGCTGGTTTCCGGCTCCCTGAATAGCTGATGCATTAAAATTAATATTTTGAGCCTGCTCTACATTTAATTTCATTTTTGCTGCAAGTGCTTCAATCTGAACACCAGGAGTAATTGATGAGCTCAATTCTTTAGCAATCATTTCGCCTTTTTTCTCTTTTATCACTTTGGCTGTAACGTCGTCTTTCACCTGAAGCAGAGGCGCAGTGCCCTTTTCTCTTATCTCGGCTAAAACGGCAACAACAAATTTATTTCCAAATTCCAAAGGATCGGATACTGTGCCTTTTTTGTTATCGTATGTCCAGCGGATTAAAGTACGCGGCGACTCAATCCCGGCGATAGTTTTATCGTTTTCTTTGATATTATCAGCAATGCGTTTATTTAATTTATTTTCAATAACCGCTTTTTGAAATAATTCATTTGTATTGTTTTTGCCTGCAAATTCACTTGCATGAACAAACACTGCCTGCATTGTTTTGCTGCTCGGTTCTAATTTTCTTTCAATCGTAGCCACCTCCACTTTTTTCTGAGAACCTTTTGAATCCATCACTTCAATAATGTGATATCCGAATTGTGATTCAGCAATTACTATGTCGCCTTTTTTGCCGTCAAGTCCAGCATTTTTAAATGGTTCAACAAATTGGCTTTTCGGATTTAACCAGCCGTAGTCTCCGCCTTTACCTGGATAGGATTCGTTTGGCTTCTTGTTCGGAGGCATTCTTTTACCGCCGTCATCAGAAAACTTTTCTACGTAATCCGCGAATTTTGCGCCTTTTTTTAATAATTTAAGAAGGCTGTCTGCTTCTGTTTTTGCCTGTTCTTTTGTACGTGTTACTGATTCAGATGCTCCAGAGCCTTTATATGCAAGTAAAATATGGCGGACTTTTGCAGAATCTGCAGATTTTTTTACGGCAATTAATTTTGAAACCTTAAAAGAACCGTTCTCTAAATAAGGTCCGAATACTGTTCCTATATCTTCTTTAAACATTATTGAATCAATTGCAGGAGATAAAGTTCCTTTTGCATGAAAACTTAAATCCATATTGTGAGTATCTGATTCAGAAATTACAAAAGCTGAATCCTCACCGGTTTTTGTTCCTTTAAAATTATTTGCAACACCCTGCATTGACTTCAGCGCGTCGTCTTTATCTTCCTGTGAAGGAGAAATATCAAATGCTACGTACTCAATTTTTCTTGAAGCTTCCTGTTTAAATTCATTTTGATGAGCTGCGTAATATGTATTTAAATCAGCATCAGTAACTTTAATAGTACTGTCGGGAATTACTTTATAATTTTTAGCAACATACTTAATGGCTATGTTTGAATTTTGAGCAATGTAATCGCGCTTAGCAGCCGCTGTAGTTACATATAAACCTTTTTTGATAAGGTTATTATATTTTTCATTGATGCGTATCTGGCGGATAAAAGTTTCTAACTGCGTCCAGGATGTTTCTTGTTCCGGGGTCATTTTTTGTGTGAATTCTTTTATTTTAGCAGGGCTTAATGCACCTGAAGCATCCGCGAAAGCAGGCGCAATTTTACCTGTCTGAGGATCGCTGAGATTACGGATCAGCGCAGGGTGCGGATGGTCAATCATTAAATCATACAGCTCTTCGTCAGAAACAGAAATACCGAGTTTTTCATATTCTTTGTTCATCACTTCTTCATTAATCACCTGGTTCCAGGCTTGCTGAACGATGCCGTCCATTTCGCTTTCTTCAAGCGCCGTTTTGCCGCTGTTACGTTTTTTGTTTTCAACTGCGTCCTGCACTTTTGCATTAAATGAGCTATAATCAATCATCTTACCAGCTATCTCGCCCACAGATTTATCTTTTGAACTCCCCGAAGAACTCTTTTCTAACAAGCCTGTTAAAACAAATGCTAATAACGCTAAACCCACTATTGTTACTAATAGTCCGGAACGTTTACGTAAATTTTCTAAAACACTCATAATCTTTTTGTTTAATTATTTTGTTGCTGTTATATGCTGATTCTAATGTGAAAATTATTGAATATAAATTAGTATCCGCCGCAAACAGAAGTTCTTAATTTCTTTTGGCGGGTTGCAAATATAAGATTCTTTAAACTACTTTGAGAAATTTTCGGTATTTTTTCAGGGAGAAAGTGATACAGATCACTTGTTACATTTATTGCAGCTAGATAATATGATAAAAGAGGCATGAATCCCTTGTTAGAGCTGATATTAAAAAGTATGGATATTTTCAGACGCAGAATAAGCCAGATGCAGGAGAAATGTGTTGCATTTATATAAATCCCTTGTATTTAAATGGTTTTAGACCATTGGAAATTTAGAAAAGAGGAAACTTAATAAACTACAGCTTTCACAACATTCGATTTTTTGTTCTGTACATTAATGCTCAGAAAATAAATACCTTTCCCAATTGAGCTGATATCAATACTGCTGTGCTGTATTCCATTTGCAGCACCACCTCCTTTAGCCCTCATTACTTCCTGCCCAAGCAGGTTAACGATACTGATTTCAGCATTTTCAGAGCCGGAATATTCTACATTTAAAATAGCGGCAACAGGATTAGGGTAAACCCTAGTGATTTCAAACTTATTGTTTAATAGGCCGGCTTCAGCAACGGAAGCAGGAACACCGCAATAATGCATCATTGATCTTACAGCTTTAAGCAGGTTCAGCCGTCCGCCTGTAACTGTTACCCCGCCGCTCATAGACGGTATAATATCCACAGATCCAAGAAGTGAATCTTTCACAACCCTTGCAATACCTGCAGGATCAGCTTTGAAATCAGTAATAAATTGAGTACACGCTGCTGCATACATCAGGGCTACGGCACCTGCAACATGCGGTGATGCCATAGAAGTCCCGGAAATTGAAGCATAAGAATTGGACGGATATGTTGATGTGATGTTTGTACCCGGCGCCCCTAAATCAATAGTAGTTGCGCCGTATCCGCAGCTGCTGTTTTTAGCATCGCTGTTGGTTGTATTAGTAACGGCAATAAGCCAATCGCTGGGGCAGGCTGTCGGGATATCTCCCTGCACATCCACATTATAATTGTTGTTGGCTGTCGCGGCAGCGCTTAAAATACCAACAGCGCCTAATGAATCGTACATCGCACACCAAAGGGGATAGGCTGAAGGATGGCCCAGATCAACACCGAAAGAAGAATTTGTTGCAACTATAAAAGCTCCTTTTGCTCCGCTGGTTTGATTGTATAACCTGCGCAGGTGCATGGCATACGAATAAGAAGCCACTACCTCGGATTCGAAATTGCCGCCTGAGCCGTAGGAGATGGGCAGTATTTTTACATTCCAATTTACACCAGTTACACCAATACCGTTATTTCCCCGCGCTCCCGCTATTCCCGACACATGCGTGCCGTGGCTTGCAAGAGGCAGATGATCGGTATTATTTGAACCGTTCCAGCCGTTATAATCATCTATGTAACCATTGCCGTCGTCATCAATCCCGTTGTTAGGAATTTCCTGATAATTTTTCAAGAAATCCAAATCATGATGAGTGATGTCGAACCCGCCGTCAATCACTGCAATAACTATTGTATCACCCTGAGTAGTCATCCCTCCTGTTGTAATGTCCCAGGCTTGTGCAGCATGGATATCTGCCAAAGGCGTACCTCCTGCCTGCCCGGTGTTTTTCAGGTCCCACATGTTTCCGAACAAAGAATCATTCGGAATATTCCGCTCCTTAAATGTGTGATTAAACTGCGCGATTTTTACCGAATGATTCATCTTAACTGCGCGCAGCATTTCATACTGATTAACAGAAGCAGGATTAAAACCAAACAGATAAATGTGCATTGATTTTGAAAGTTCCCGATCAACTTTTAAATCAGTTTTTACTCCGTTAATAAATTGGAGTTCTTTTGAAAGCCCCTGCGCATCGGCATCGGAGCTGACCATCACTAATAAATTGCCGGGAACAATATTTGTTTCCTGCGCAGATATAATACGACAGGTCAAAAGAAGAAGGGCAGCAAAGCATGCTGTAATTTTATTCATTACCTTAATTTTCTATATACAATAATACTCAATAAATGTGTACTTTGCAAACAGGTTTTTTTTGAAAAAAATTATCGCAGGCTAACCCAATGCCTCACTGACATGGTCAATCACAAAATGCAGGACAAAAACTTTACGATATACAAATCATCTGCAGGCTCAGGCAAAACTTTTACATTAGTAAAGGAATACCTTGCATTGGCTTTGAATGATACCTCCGAACCTCCCAGTGCATACCGCCGTATTTTAGCTGTTACATTTACCAATAAGGCTGCGGCTGAAATGAAAGACCGCATCATAAAAGCATTGAAAGAGCTTTCGATAGATGATTACACACAGCTTTCGGGAGGAACAAAAACTCTGCTCAGCGAATTAAAGAAACATAAAAAGCTAAATGCCTCTCTCCAATTAGATGATGCCATCATCAGGAAACGCGCCAATAATTTGTTAACAGAGATCTTACACAACTATTCCGATTTTGCAATCGGCACAATCGACAGCTTTGTACATAAGATAGTCCGCACCTTTGCATTTGATCTTAAAATACCAATGAGCTTTGAACTTGAAATGGATGATGACAAACTCCTTACTCAGGCAATTGACTTGTTAATAGCTCAGATTGGGACCGACGAACTTTTAACCAAAGCCTTGGTTGAATTTACCGAAAGCAAAACCGACGATGAAAAAAGCTGGCATATTGAGAACGATTTAAAATATTTTGCAAAAAACCTCCTGACTGAAGACGGCACTGTACATATAGATAAACTGCGCCTTTTAAGCCTTGATGATTTTTTTAAAATAAAAGATACCATTCAGACTGAGATTAAAAAATTTGAAACATTTATCAGCCGATGCGGAAAGGAAGCTCTTCAAATAATCAGCGATTCAGGAATTGAACATGAGAAGTTTGCAGGAGGCGCCAACGGTATTTGTAAATATTTTACTTACCTGGCAGGAACAAGATTCGACAAATTAAAACCTTCGGATACTGTGCAGAAAAATATTGATTCCGATAAATGGTATGCCGGAAAGGCTGTTCAGTCGGAGAAGGATGCTATCGACAGCATAAAAGGCGGGCTTATCAAACTATACGATGAAGCCTGGGATTTTATTCAAAGTAATTTGCAGGAGATCATTTTATTCCGATTAATAAATGCATCTATTTATTCACTGGCTGTATTGAATGAAATTGAAAAGCTGCTGAATGAATACAAAGCGCAGAATAATATTTTACATATTTCGGAATTCAATAAACTGATTGCAAAAATTGTATTGAATGAGCCTATCCCTTTTATTTATGAGCGCTTGGGAGAGAAGTACAACAACTATCTGATTGATGAATTTCAGGATACTTCTATTCTGCAGTTTCAAAACCTGCTGCCATTAATTGACAATTCGCTTGCCAGCGGACATTTTACAATGCTTGTAGGCGACGGCAAGCAGGCTATTTATCGCTGGCGCGGAGGCGAGGTAGAACAGTTTGCCTCACTGCCCGAAGTTTTTGGACACAATAATAATCCACTGGTATTGGAACGCGAAGCTGCATTAAAAAGAAATCATAACCCGCAGGTGCTGGATAAAAATTACCGAAGCAAACGAGAGATCATAGAGTTTAATAATGCAATTTTCAGGACACTTTCCAACAAACTGAATGATAAATTTAAAAGCATTTATGAAAAATTAGAGCAGGGATTTAACCCCGAAAACAAAGGCGGATATGTGCAGGTTGAATTTCTGGAAGGAGAAAAAGAAGAAGTGCATCAGCAAAATTTAGAACGCACCTGCAGCATAATTATAGATTTAGTACGGCAGAATTTTCTGCTTAAAGATATTGCAGTGCTGGTGAGGAAAAATACAGAAGGAAGCGAAATTGCAAATTATTTATCCGGCAGAGGAATTGAAGTAATCTCCTCTGACTCTTTGTTATTAAGCAATTCGCCCGAAGTGAATTTTATTTATTCGCTGCTCCGCTTTTTAAATAATACCGACGATCAGATTATTCAGGCCGAGCTGATGGAATACCTGGCAGCTTCCGGATTGCTTGAAAAAACGGATATAAACGAACTGCTTGTTGAGCACAAACAACGGGATTTTATCTCAGTTCTCAAAAAATCATGTGTTGATTTTAACAGCAGGGAGCTTTCGAAAATGGCGCTGTATGAGCTATGCGAAGAATTAGTGCGTTTATTTAAACTCAACACAAAGCCGAATGCATACATTCAGTTTTACCTGGATGAAGTATTGAATTATTCTATCAAACAGAATAATAACCTGAATGATTTTATTGAATACTGGGAAGATAAAAAAGGAAAAGCCTCGCTGATTGTGCCGCAAGGGATGAATGCTGTAACCATTATGACCATTCACCGTGCCAAGGGATTGGAGTTTCCGGCTGTGATTCTGCCTTTCTCCAATGGGAAAACAACAAAAGGTAAAAAACATTTATGGGCGGACATCACAAATGAAAAAATACCGCAGCTACCGTCGGCATTGGTTTCTGCAAGCGAAAGTTTAAGAGATACGCCTTATGCCGATTTATATGAAGATGAAAAAAATAAATCGCTGCTCGACGGACTTAATGTTTTATATGTTGCACTCACCCGTCCCGAAGAACGGCTGTATGTGCTTACCGGCAAGCCTTCAAGGGCTGCTGATAATTTAAATACTGTCAGCGATATGTTCGCACATTATTATCAGATGAAGGGCGAATGGCAGGAAGGAAAAACTATTTATACTTTTGGAACAGAAACTTTACGGATACAGCATGCCCAGAAACATCAGATGGCCAACTATGAGCTGCAGACTTTTAACTCCAATCAATGGAGAAATAATATTAAAATGCGCGCTGCTGCACCGAGCATCTGGAATTTAGAAGTAACTGAAAGTAAAAAAGATTACGGCGTGATGGTGCATACTGCACTGGCAAAAATAAAATCTGCTGATGATATTGAACCTGCAGTAAATTCAATGTTTTCGGAAGGCTTAGTTACTCTGGCGGAAAAAGAAAATTTAAACTCCGTGATTACAAAAATTATTAAACTTCCAAAACTGAAGCCTCATTTTGCTGCCGGATTAATCGTAAAAAACGAAGCGGAAATTATTTCTTTCGCAAAAGAAATGTTCCGTCTCGACAGGGTTGTTATAAACGGAAAAAACGCTGTAATTATTGATTATAAAACAGGGGAAGAAAAGCCGGCCCATAAAAAACAGATACTCCAGTATGCCGAGCTGCTCAATCAAATGGGCTACCTGGTTACAGAAAAATTATTAGTTTATATTGAAGATGAAAAAGTTGTGGAATGTTAGTTCAAACAATTTAATAAAATCAATTCCGATGAAAACATTTATTCTTTTGACAGTTATTATTTTGTCAAGCGCCTTTGCTTTAAAAACCAATTTTTTAGCGGAGCAGAAAAAATATCCGCGCGTAAAAAGTGCTTATGCCGACAAAGAAGCCTTGTTAACAGAGAAGTTAAAAAGCGCTGACCTGAGCCTTGACAACATAAATATTTTGATAACGGTATTTAAGAATGAGCATGAATTAAATATTTATGTGAAAAAGAAAAGCGAAAAAAAATATAAAAAACTGACAAGCTATGATATCTGCTCCAGCTCCGGAGAGCTTGGCCCTAAGCGGATGCAAGGGGACGGGCAGGTGCCGGAAGGTTTTTATTACATCGAAAAATTTAATCCTGCAAGCAGTTATTATCTTTCTTTGGGAGTAAGTTATCCGAACCAGTCAGACAAGTTAAAAAGCTCTGCGGCAAGCCTCGGCGGCGATATATTTATACACGGAGAATGCGTTACCATCGGCTGTATGCCGATGACCAATGATAAAATAAAAGAAATTTATATCTATGCCATTCAAGCGTCGCAAAATGGACAGTCGAAAATACCGGTTTACATTTTCCCTTTCAAGTTCAGTGATACCAATGTTTCTAAGTTCAAAGAAAAATACAAATCAGACAAAACAATGCTGAACTTTTGGAGCAATCTTAAAACCGGCTTTGATAAATTCAACAGCGCTTCAGAGGAAATAAATGTGAAGGTTGATAAAGAAGGAAATTATTTATTCTGATAAAAATTAAATCAGATTACTTATCGGGTTTCAACGCCAATTTTATTTTCATTTTTATTTTAGTGCTGCTGGTCTGCTGATAGGCCGGGTTACCCATGCCGGGTGTTCCTCCCATCGGCATCCTTACCCCGAAGCCCATTCCCATTCCGCCCATTCCTCCCATCCCCATGCTTATACCGCCTCCGCCCATAGGTCTCATTCCGTAGGGACTTTGCTGCACTGGAAGACCATTAAGATTCATGGAAATACCGAAAATTTTTGCACTGTCGGAAGCAGGAATCAGTTTTTTATAAAAAGTAACAAATGGGATAGAAGCCTGATATATCATAGTATTGGAGGTGTCCCAGCTGATATTCATTTTTATTCCGTAATCATTCGGTAACGGAACTGCCCCGCCGATGGGAGTTTTAAAGCCAATCAGGTGCATTGTTTTATCTGCGTCTGTAAATTTTTTCTTTAACAATTCCAGTGTTTCTGGCTTTTGATTGATGCCATGATTTCTTGAATGCCCGCTGCTTTGATCTGCTCCATAACTTCCGCCTGAAGCAGAATTATTTTTTTTATGCAGCACGGCAAACGGAAAAAGAATTTTTGTCCTGTCGCTGTATTTTCCGGCAGTATCAATGCAAAACTCAATTCCTGAGCGGAGTATCCTCATTTGAGTTTTCTGATTATTTGTTTTAATAGAAAAATACAAATTGTCAAGATCGTTGCTTATTGTATAATACAATTCACTTTCGCTATCATATGATTTAAACGAATCAAGTGATCGGTTACCACCCTCATTTACCAGCAGGGGCTGAGACTGCCAAAGTCCTTTATTAACAGTATTGCTGCACGAAATAAATAAAGCCACGGCAACAGCAGATATGCAGTATTTAATTATAATTTTCATGTTTGATTATAGAATAAGAAATAATTTGTTTAGAAAACGATAACCTGCTGCAGATTATTGTGTTAAATTATTTACTCTGTTATTATGTCGAATTTATTGTTGAAGCAGGGCTTTATTATATAAATCAACAGCAATATGCGCATATTTTCTTTCCTTGATATTAATAACAACTGAAACAACTTCACAGCTTAACCCTCCCAACATCATATACCCGCCTATCTTTTGGCTTTGGGTCCGTGCAGCTCTTTGAGCCCTCCTGCGGCTGCCGGCGCCTCCGATTGTAGAATTAGCAGTGCGGGAATTTGAACCAGAAAAAACACCGGCTGCAGTTAAGAGACCTCCAGCTCCTAATGCAATTCCGCCGACAAGAAAACAGTTTTTTGTAAATTTTATCTGCTCTGTTTTGGCTACGGCCATATTTATTTTTTTGTCATTTAATTTCCAAACCACATCCAGCATGTTTTGTTCCTTAATTTTTTGATTTTTGAAATAATAAAATCTTCCTGTAGGCTGAATAGAAAGATCCGTTTTTACCGGACTCTCGAATACAGGCATTGTATAGCCTTCAAATGATTCGGTTGCACCATTGCTGTAAGCAATGCTTTTTAATTCCCACTTTCCTACTGTAAATACAGGCCCCTCCTGGTAATCGAAGCGTTTATATTTAATTACATCCGGATCCACTGAACGAATTACAATAACTATTTTTTCGTTATTCCGCTTAATTAGGGTATCCTGAGCTTTAACTGCCGGCATGCATAGAAGCATCGTAAGAAACATAATCCCGGAAAACCGGAGAAATCTGCTGGAAAATAAAAGATGACTATTAAACATTGTAATAATTTTTAATTATTAATACTATCAAATAGTATTGAAAAATTGTTTCTAAAGCGTCTTGTTTAAATTAAACGAAAAATCTATCTTTAAATTACAAATTATTTTTTTTAATTAGAATACTTCACTGATATTAAAGAAAAAGCCCTGCGACCCGCTGGTTCCGAAACCATAATCAATAGAAAGATTAGCCCCTGAAATCTTATTAAGTTTTATCCTCAGCCCTAATCCTTCCCCCGGTAAAACGGTTTCAAACCTCTTAGTTGCGATTTCTGAAACACTTTCTGCATTTGCAAATATTACTCCGCCGAACAATCCGTTTTTGGTAAGTTTAAAGCGGTATTCTGTTTCAAAGTAAAGCATTCCAGGACCTCTAAGTCTGCTTTGTATATAGCCCCTGCCGGTATTGGAATAAACATCCCAGCCGGTACTCGGCAAATCAAAATAAGGGGCATTTCCTCCAAAGGTAAACCAATCCAGGTTCCAAAACGCCAATACATTATCTGAATGAGGAGAAAGTTTAATGTATTTTCTGAAATCAAGGTAGAGCGACTGCCAGTTTTGATCGCTTCCCATATATTTAGAATTGTAACGGTATGAAAGATTAAAATAGGAGGCATCTTCCCCATAGTTGCTGTTTTTCCTGCTGTCGTATAATAAATTGTATGACAGTCCTGAAGATACAGTTTTTTGAGCATTTCCGTTGTATAAATGAAAATCTGTACCAATTGCATCCGACTGTTCAGAAATACTGAAATGGTAATCCAGATTATATCCAAATCCCGTATAAAAATCAGATGCGCCTATTTGTTTTAAGGCATTCTGATATATTCTAAGGAATGAATAATCTATTAAGTCTGCATCATTAACGGTGGAATGACCCCCTAAGCCGTATGTATAAGTAGGGTATTTATATAAACGCCAATCGCCTAAAAAATCCCATTTGTTTTTTTCTGACCAAACATTAGATATTATATTTAAAAAATACTGATTGTACTGCAGGGACATTGCAGGATTTATTGTTATGGTTGAAAGGTTGGTGCTGTCGGCATTTCCTTTTAAAAAAGACAAGTTCATTGCAACAATTGCTGTTGTTCCAGTCTGCAAAGTATAACCTACTGCCGGGAGAATTGCAAAAAGCAGTTTACCTGGTTTTAAAAAAGCGTTTTCAGATTGTAAAACCGGGTGTGAAAGAGGGTGAACAAAAAATCCGCTGTCTTCAACAATCCTCAAAGTTAAATGATGCCTGATATCAAAAAGTTCTTTTGCAAGATCTTTAATATCCACTTGCGACACTAGTAATTTCTGATTTTTTTTAGACAAAACCGTGGTGTCCTCAGTAAGAATATTTTCCGAATTCACATTCTGGGCAGCAACTGTATTACCAAGCATTATTAAACACGCGTAGAAAATAATTCCTGTTGGAATAATTTTTTTGAACTTAAAAATGAAATATCTGACAGGATATAAACTCAAAACAAAAATTTTATTTCAAATAATTTATCAAAAGTATTCACTTAATAGATAAGTAAATACTTTAATATGCAACAGGAACTGATTTATATACATATAGCCAGTATGTGCAGATATGTTTCTTTCCTTTTACTATTAAGGCTATGGAATAAACCGTCCGGCAAATATTTCTTCAATAAAAAAACTGTAGTTTTTAATTGTTGAGTATGCTATTCTTTTCCAACCTGGGGCATGTATAAATTTTAAGTGGACCGCAACGCCTTTCTGTGAGGTTTATCAAAAACGTATGATGAAAAAGTTTATAGTTTGTTTACAAAAGCCGAAGCCCCTTATATATACATTATGACTTCAAACAGTCAGTATGAAAATATAAGGGACTTCGGCGTCTGCGTTTTTGTCTGTTCCTTTAATCAGGACATTTACTTTATACCTTCATTGGGGAACAAAACAGTTTTTTTAATGTCTTCCTCCGGTTTCCTTCTTAGGCTCTACAGTACTCTTAGGTGCAACAGTATTCTTCGGCCTTGTCATATTTTTCTCAACTTTTACAGGCTGACCCACCATTCTATCTTTGTTCTGAGAAGGAGCCTGATCCTGCCTTCCTCCGCTTCTTCCGTTATTCTGGTTCTGCTGAGGTGCAGGAGAATTGTTTTTATTCTCATTTCCTGTAGGAGCTGAATTTGTACGGCCGTTTCCTTGGTTCTGCTGCGGTGCGGGAGAATTATTCTTATTCTCATTTCCAACCGGAGAAGAATTTGTGCGGCCGTTATTCTGGGGAGCAGTATTCGAATTATTTCTGTCGCCGTTTCCATTTTCATTTGACGGAGCCGAATTTGTACGTGATCCATTCTGAGGTGCGGTATTGAGCTGGCCGTTTCCATTCTGAGGGGAAGCATTAGTGCGTCCGCCATTCTGAGGAGTTGTATTTCTCAGCTCGCCGTTTCCGTTTCCATTCTGAGTATTTGTATTAGTGCGTCCGCCGCCCTGAGGCGTTGTATTTCTCAGCTCTCCGGTTCCATTTCCATTCTGTGTATTTGTATTACTGCGTCCTCCGTTATTGCCTCCGGATGAATTAGAGCCGTTGCGGGCACCGTAATAATGCTGTTTTGTATTTTCATCAAAACCGCTGTAATGTTCTCCTTGGTCATTGTCGTAACCGGACTGGTGATAATATCTCGGGTAATGAGAAGAGTATAAATCATGATGTCTCCATGGCTCATGTACATGATAATCAAGAATCACAACATGTCCGCCGTATAAATCATAACTTTCGTACATTGGAGGCAGCCCTGGAGTCATGATCCAGTTGCCATTAGCCATATATACATACTGATGGTTCCATACGTCATAATACGTTTCTATATCGGGCATATAATAATACTGCACCTGGCTTGGGTTCTGATAAGCTGGAGCCCATTGCGGGGGCTCAACATCTCTGCGAACAACCGGGGCCGGCTGATAAACATAACATCCCTGCAGCGATGCAGCCAGTAAAATAAGAAATCCGAATTGTTTAATCGAAAATCGAAAGTTGAAAGTTGTTTTCATTGTCTTGGGTTTTTAAATTGTTTTTTTATTAATTCGATGGTCTTCCAGTGTAAATACAACTTTCGCTCCAAACTTTTTCATGTTGCACAACCTGCTGATTTTCAACCTATTTGTTTCTGCAAAAACGCGAAGTTCAAATTTACGAAAAACTGTAATGCGAAATACGTGCAAACTAAAATTGCAATGAAATCGTATTCAATTTCAAAAGTATCAAAGGTGTTTTATTTCCTAATGGCAAGCAGTTTGTTTTTCATGAGGTACTCTGCAATCTGCACGGCATTGGTAGCAGCGCCTTTGCGAAGGTTATCAGAAACAATCCACATGTTTAATGTTTTTTCCTGGGTTTCGTCTCTGCGCAGTCTTCCTACAAACACCTCATCCCTTTCGTGGGCATCTATCGGCATTGGATATTTTAAGTTTTTAATATCATCATTCAAAACCACGCCCGGAGCATGTTGCAGCAGTTCACGCACATCATTCAAATCAAATTCATTTTCAAATTCTACGTTCACACTTTCGCTGTGTCCGCCCATAACGGGCACACGCACTGTAGTTGCAGTAACACGTATGCTGTTGTCCATTATTTTTTTTGTTTCATTTACCATTTTCATTTCTTCCTTGGTGTATCCATTATCAGTGAATACATCAATCTGAGGAATTAAATTCATATCAATCTGATAAGGATACGCCATCTCACCTTTAACGCCTTTGCGTTCGTTCATCAGTTGCGTAACGGCTTTAACACCTGTCCCGGTAACGGATTGATAAGTGGAAACTACTATTCTTTTAATTTTATATTTTGTGTGGAGTGGATTTAATGCCGTTACCATTTGAATAGTTGAACAATTTGGATTAGCAATAATTTTATCAGACGCGGTCAGCTCGTCAGCATTGATTTCAGGGACAATTAATTTTTTCGAAGCATCCATTCTCCAGGCAGATGAATTATCAATTACAGTTATTCCTGCTGCTGCAAATTTCGGGGCCCATTCAAGGGATGCGCTGCCGCCTGCGGAAAACAAAGCCACATCAGATTTTCTGTCAATTGCATCCTGCATATTTGTAACGGTGTATTTTTTTCCCTTGAAAGAGACTTCTTTACCGGCTGATTTTTCGGATGCAACCGGAATTAATTCCGTTACCGGAAAATTCCTCTCCTCTAAAACCTGGATCATTTTTGTGCCTACTAAGCCCGTTGCGCCTACTACTGATACTTTCATTTAATTATTATTTTGTTTTAGAAATTAGTTTTGCAGCATTGTACAAACGTAATTCATTTTTTTTGTTTTGAGCAAAAATTGCTGCGGCAAATTATTAAGCATCCTTTAATATTTTGATCTACCCAATTTTATTACATTTACGATGCAAAATTAAAAACAAAAAATATGCGCTTCTTTTTTTATCTTCTAATATTCGCCGCACTGCCAGGATCTGCGCAGATAACAGATAATTTTACCGATGGGGACTTTACAAATAATCCAGTTTGGAGCGGCGATGCCTCTGAATTTATTGTAAACACTTCCAAACAGCTGCAATTGAATAATACCGTTGCAGGCGCATCTTATCTTTCAACACCGAGCCCCGCATCTACATTGAATAATACCGAATGGCGGTTTTATATTAAACAGTCGTTTGCCCCGTCATCACTCAATTACGGAAGAGTTTATCTTGCATCAGACCAGGCAAACTTAGAAGGGCCTCTGAATGGCTACTATTTACAATTCGGCGAATCAGGAAGTATGGATGCAGTTGAACTGCTTCGCCAGACCGGTGTTAACAGCACTTCTATTGCTCGTGGCAACAATGCGGAGATTGCAAATTCATTTGCCATTGGCATTAAAGTTACCCGCAACGCGGCTGGCTTATGGAGTTTATCAATTGACTTAACAGGCGGAACAGCCTATACCTTCGAAATTTCAGGCAATGATAACACTTATACTACAACCAGTTTTTGGGGCGTTGCCACGGTATATTCATCAAGCAATGCTGCAAAATTTTATTTCGATAATTTTTATAACGGCCCCCTGGTTGTTGATGTAATTCCGCCTACAGTGCTGTCTGCTGCAGTAATTTCAAGCACACAGCTGGATGTATCTTTCAGCGAAGCGGTTGATATAATAACCTCTCAGACCGCTGCAAATTATACTGCAAATAATAGTTTAGGTAATCCTGCAAGTGCTATGAGAGATGCTAATAATTTCAGCCTTGTGCACCTGATTTTTACAAACCCGTTTTTAAGCGGGCTGTCCAACACTCTCACTGTTATTAACGTTCAGGACTTAAGCTCTAATGCCCTTACCAGCAACGCTGTGAATTTTACTTATTACCTTGCAAAACCTTTTGATATTGTAATAAATGAAATTATGGCTGACCCCGATCCTCCTGTCGGACTGCCGAACTATGAGTATGCCGAACTGTTTAATAAAACAACATATCCCATCAATTTAAATAATTGGACTTTTGCTACAGGTTCTACAATAAAATTTTTACCAAATATTACAATACCAGCCGACAGCTTTTTAGTGCTGACTTCTACAACTGCAAAACCGAACTTTGATACTGCATCAATGTTAATCACAGATTTTTCGAGTTTTTCATTAACCAATACTGGGCAGACATTGACTTTAAAAAACCCTCAAGGAGCAGTAATATCAACAGTTTCATATACCGACCAATGGTACCAGGATGCAAATAAAATGAACGGGGGCTGGAGTTTAGAACAGATTGATCCGAACAATCCCTGCGCCGGAACGGGTAACTGGCGGGCATCGGTGAACATTACAGGCGGAACTCCCGGGAGGAGGAACTCCGTAAATGCAGTAAATGCAGACATAATACCCCCGCAGGCTGTGCGGGTGGGAATTATTGCTGCCGATACTATACAGCTGTATTTTAACGAATCTTTGGACAGCACCACAATGCTTGCGGCTGCCATCTATACGGTAGATAACGGCATCGGCACACCATCTCAGGTGCGGCCAGTTTCCCCTGATTTTTTAAGTGTGAAATTAGCTTTGGCAGCACCGCTGCTGACAGGAACAATTTATACTATTTCAGTAAACAATGCAGTTACAGACTGCGCCGGCAATGCAATAGGTTTGAATAATACAGCCCGCTTTGCTATTCCAGTTCAGGCATTGCCGAACGATATTGTTATTAATGAAATACTGTATGACCCAAATGCAAACGGAGTTGATTTTGTTGAAATTTATAACCGCTCCGCTAAAGTGATTGATTTAAAAACAATTTTTCTGTCGCAGTTTGATACAATTAACAATGTACAGTCCAGCATTAAAACCATTACTACAGATGGATACCTTATTTTCCCGGGGGATTATGTGGTATTAAGTGCTGACGGCAATGCAGTAAAAAGCCAGTATAATACAACAAATCCCAAAGGGTTTTTAGATCTGCCAAGCATGATTACAATGAATATTTCGGGCGGAACAGTTTGTTTATCTACTGCTTCAGACATTATTGATAATTTAAAATATTATTCAAATATGCAATTCCCGCTGCTGAACAGCAGCAAAGGTGTTTCATTGGAGCGTGTTGATTTTAACCGTCCCACACAGGACCGCACTAACTGGCATTCAGCAGCACAGGATGCAGGCTTTGCAACGCCTGCTTATAAAAACTCTCAGTATAACGATGGCGGCGGAACAGCAGCAGATAATGCAGTAGAAATTACTCCTGAAATTTTTTCTCCCGATGAAGACGGCATCAACGATATTGTAAATATCAATTATCATTTTGATACACCTGGATTTACGGCCAACATAACTATCTACGACAGCAAAGGGTTATTGACAAAACAGCTTGTCCGGAATCAATTATTAGGTATAAAAGGCACTTACAGCTGGGATGGGATAAACGACAACCACGAAAAATCGCGTATTGGAATTTACATTGTTTTTGTTGAAGTGTTTGATTTAGCCGGCACTGTAAAGAGCTATAAAAAAACATGTGTGCTTGGAGGAAAAATTTAAAACTAGGTTTGGGTTTGAAAGAGGAGAGGAAAATAAGACCTGCCGAAATTCAATTAAGGTCCAGCCAATCAATATCAGCAGACCTTTCCGGTTATTTATAAAGATTCTGATTCTGCCTGCAGTTTGATTTATTCAATAAATTACGGCTCATAATAATATTTATTAATCCCCGTTCTATTTCCGCATTCTGTTCTATGCTTGTTAATCTGTCCTATCGATTCAAATACAAAATTTAAAATGAAAAAAAGTAAAGCATTATTATCAGCTGTTATTATTCTTTTCGCAGGCATTCTCACGGGATGTATTCATACCCATTTTATATCAATGGTGAACGATAAAGGCAGAGATGCTTTTAACCTTGCCGCACTTAACTCTTCAGGTATCCCGCTGTACTTTTCTTCGCGTCCAGAAAAAAATTATGATGAACTTTTTTATATAATGTCAAAGGGCACTTTAAAACATACTACAACCAAGGAATTGCTGCTGGAAATGAAAACAAAAGCACAGCATCTAGGAGCCGATGCAGTAGTGAATATAACTTTTTCTTCCTCAATTAATATGTGGGGAGCTGACGTGTTAATTGTATCAGGAGCAGCAATTAAATTTAAATGAGTCCGTTTCGATTTCATTTTTACATCTCAAACGACAATTTTTATTTTATGAAGAGCACGGCTTTTTTTATTTTTTTTATTTCGCAGTTTGGCTTTGCACAAAATGAAAAAACTGATGCTTATCAGTATGTGCCGCCAAATCAAGAAGCTCCGTCGAAATTAGTTCTGCCAAAACACGTTGATAAAAATTGCATTAAATGGAATTATTCCCTTTTAATACGCGGCGTATTTTTAATGAATTACGAATTTAAAATTACTGACAAACTCACCGGCGAAGCAGGATTAGGGCTGACTTACAGAGATCCTGTTTTTGAAGCATTTCAGCTTCATCCATATGCTTTCAGATCATCCTTAGCAACACCGCCTGGTAATACAGTATTAAAACCATGCGCAGAAGCTGGTATCCGTTATTACCCCGGTTTTTTTAATGATTTCAACGGCGTTTACCTTTCGCCGGCAATAAGTTACCGGACCTGTTCTTTTAAAGACCCCTTAAAATCGGGACTGAATGGGGCATTCCCATATAGTTATAATGCGGGCTACAGCTTACTCGATTTTCAATTAAAACTGGGTATTCAATATAGAGGTTTTTGGCGGAGAGGAATTCTCACTGATATATACGCGGGGCTGGCATGGCGCTATGCAATGGTTAATGAACTTGTAGAAGTGAGGAATGCCCCCCTCTATAATGCATCCTATCAAAAGTACACCAGCGTTGTAAATTACACGGTAATGCTTCTGGGGTTTAAAACAGGACTGCCGTTTTAATAAAGAACACAATTGATAAATCACCGGATTCCCCATTGGTGAATAACTTTCGCTCACGTTTCTATAAATGAAAAAACTGACTCAAAATATTTATTTAAAAACTCGTCCTTTCTGTAATTACAACAAGGCTGGCTCCGGCATAAAAAAATGGTATATTTGCCTGAATCATAAACATCCTGCTACCAGATGATTTTTTTCGGCCTGTTTAAGGAAAGTGTTTTTTTTGCCATTAATGCATTAGCAGTAAATAAGCTGAGAACGTTTCTTTCGCTTCTTGGTATTACCATCGGAATTTTCGCGGTTATCACGGTATTTACAGTTGTTGATTCGCTGGAACAAAATCTGCGTAAAAGTGTTCAAAGCCTTGGAGACGATGTTGTTTTTATAGAAAAATGGCCTTGGACTTTTGAGGGGAATTATCCTTGGTGGAAATACATGAACCGCCCTCTCCCTGAATATAATGAGCTGCCCGAAATACTGCGCAGATGCAACGGCGCGCAGGCTGCCGCATTTAATATCAACACCCGTATAACCATTAAATATAAAAGCAACAGCATTGAAAATGTAACTATTGTATGTGCATCTCATCAATATGAAAAAGTTAAAAATTTTGAAATTGCAGAGGGACGATATTTTACTGATATTGAATCCGCTTCAGGCCGTTCTGTGGCGGTTATCGGTGATGTTCTGGCAAAAGCCTTGTTTCCAAACCAAAGTCCTTTGGGGCAGACAGTAAAACTGAATGGCGCAAAAGCAACAGTGATAGGGGTTTTTAAAAAAGAAGGAGAAAGTATTTTAGGAGGCACCCCCGATACACAGGTTCTTATTCCAGTGAATTACGCGCGAAGCTTAATTAATATTCATGATGAAGATTTATCGCCGAGTATCCTTGTAAGAGCAAAACCCGGCATCAGTAATGATGAATTAATAGCCGAGCTCACAGGGCTGATGCGTTCAATACATAAATTAAAACCTTTGGGAGAAGACAATTTTGCATTGAACCAAACCAGTTTAATTTCCAAACAGTTCGACAGTTTGTTTGACATTGTGGGAATTGCCGGCTGGATTATCGGCGGCTTTTCAATACTTGTAGGCGGTTTTGGAATCGCTAACATCATGTTTGTTTCTGTGAAAGAACGCACAGCAATTATCGGCATACAGAAATCACTTGGAGCAAAAAATTATTTTATTCTGCTTCAGTTTTTATTTGAATCGGTTTTTTTGTCGGTGATCGGAGGCGTCATCGGCCTGCTGGTTGTATATATCATAACCTTAACGGCTGGGGATTCGCTGGGCATGGAAATTTCACTAAGCAAATCAAATATAATATTAGGTTTTACTATTTCGGTTTTAATCGGAGTAGTTTCGGGGTTTGTTCCTGCTTATGGTGCATCACAGCTGGATCCGGTAGAAGCGATAAGAGCTAATTAGCCGGAAACCGGCCTAAACAATGAATAGTATTAAAATGAAGCATTTTATCGAATGGAATCAGTAGTCAGAAAACGCCCGGGTTTAATCACAACTGTCTGCGTGCTGGGTTTTATATGGATAGTATTCAGTTTTCCGGCGGTGTTTTCACCTTCCGTAAAAAAATTAGGCGATTGGTATCCTGCGTTATTCGGGTTAATTGTGGCAGTGAATTTCATTTCTTACATCGGCGTGTGGCACATGAAACGCTGGGGCGCTGATTTATTTATTATTACTTTTTTTATAAAAGAAATACTGTTGCTGTTCATAAATGATGTCAGCTATGCAGGAATTGTTTTTTCCGTTTTTTTCATCATATCCATGGTGTTTTTTTACAAAAGGATGGACGTGAATTTATAATGCTGAGATAATTAATTTTCGATTTAAGGTATTAAATCGACCAAAACATTCTGCTTCAATGCAACTATTTCAATTCAAATAACATCAAAAAGGACAGAAGAAATTTACTGTTTTTAATTTAAAAGAAAAACATTGATTGCCGTTTAGAGACAAAAAAACAATGTGATGCAGTAATTTTATTTCAATATATTTGTTATTAATCACAGCACAAACAATATTTATAATGTTACAATTTAAAAAAATTCAGCCTGCATTTTTAAAATTCATTTTTTTATTTTTTATTGTTTCATCTGCAAAAGCACAATTATCAGTTAGTTCAGCTCTTACTCCTGCGCAGCTGGTTCAAACAGTATTACTTGGAAGCGGCGTAACGGCTTCTAATATTACTTACAATGGGGCTCCTCTTGCTATCGGTTCATTTAATGGTTCAGCCTCTAACCTAGGTTTACCAAGTGGTGTGATAATGTCTTCGGGAAACATTGTAAATTCCGTAGGCCCAAACAATAATTCAGGGTCCAGTGATTACACTGACTTTAGTCTGCCAGGAGATCCCGACCTCGATTTGATTATGGCTGGGTCACAGAGTTATGATGCCTGCATTCTTGAATTTGATTTTATACCCACTTCCGACACTGTTAAATTTCGTTATGTTTTCGGCTCAGAAGAATACATGGAATTTGTAAGTAATTTCCCCGGAGGCATTAATGACGGATTCGGCTTTTTTATCAGCGGACCCGGCATTACAGGGCCATTCAGCAATAACGCAAAGAACATCGCATTGATACCCGGCACAACCCTGCCTGTTACAATGTTTAATGTGAATTTAAATAATCATGGAGCATATTATTTTGATAACGGTGATGGAAACGGTACAGGAACGGCCCCCGATGGTTTAACGGTTCAATACGACGGTTTTACTGTGCCCCTAACAGCAATAGGAAATGTACACTGCGGACAGACCTATCATATTAAAATTGCGATTGCTGACGGAGGCGATGGGGCGTGGGATTCTGGTGTGTTTCTGGAAGCCGGCAGTTTTTCAAGTACGCCGAGTGTTGTGCTCACTTCCGGAACAAATTTCGGCGGAGCTGTGGGCGATAATGATTCTACTATTTATGAAGGCTGCGGTTTTGCATCTTTGCTTGTTTACAGAGGCCTTACAAATATTGCAATTCCTCAGACGTTTCATTATTCAGTCGGCGGTACAGCAACTAATGGAGTTGATTATGTTCATTTGAGCGACAGCGTGCATTTTGCTGCCGGGCAGGATTCTGCTTATATTGTTGTTAATTCACTGCCGGATGCAGTTATTGAAAGTACCGAAACAGTTAAATTATCCCTTTTTGTTTTTTCTGCATGCGGCGGTAATGATACTCTTACCAAAACAATTTATATTATTGATACCCCTCCTCTTAAAGTAAGATTAAATGACGACACATCTCTCGTTTGCCCTTCTAATAATTTAGTTTTAACCGCCCGCACTTTCGGAGGCGTTGCAATAGGAGGATACAGATACAGCTGGACTAATTCCGCAGGAACAAAAGACACTATACATATCAACCCTTTGGCAACCACAACCTATATTGTAACTGTAAGAGACAGCTGCGGTAATGTTGCAACAGATTCCAGCACTGTACATTTCACGCCGTATATTCCTATGCAGCTGGCCCTTAATAATGATACTGTTATATGCGGAGGCGGCACGGTTTTGCTTGATGCGGATGTTACCAAGGGCCTGCCTGTTTACAACTATCTTTGGTCGCCTAATATTACTACCATTGATTCCATAACAGTTTCGCCGGTAAATTCATCAACGTATATTCTAAAGGTTACAGATGAATGCGGTTTTTCGGTTTCCGACACAGTTTTAGTTACTGTTTATCCAATAAATGCGGCTTTCAGCTATATATTTTCCACGAATCAAACAATAGATTTTAATAACCTTTCTGCAGGAGCAGTTTCTTACTTCTGGAATTTTGGCGACGGCTCTCTTGATTCAACATCAACTGACGCCAGCCCTCAGCATTACTATACTAATGACGGCAGTTATAAAGTAACTCTTATCTCAAAAAATCAAAACGGCTGCTCCGATACAACTTTTAAAACAATTGTAATAATACCCGATTTTTATTTTTATATCCCAAATGCTTTTACACCAAATAAGAATGGAAGAAATGATTTCTTTACTGGATACGGCTCTGGTATTAAATCATACCGCATGCGTATTTTTGACCGATGGGGCCAGCTTATTTTTGAATCAACCGATATGACAGCCGGCTGGGACGGCACCTGCAAAGGCGCCGATGCGGAAGAGGCTGTTTATGTCTGCGTTTTTGATGTTGAAAGTCTCCGCGGAAAAACAGAACGGCGTATTGAAAGTGTAACATTAGTGCGATAAATCCATACGCCATCTTTATTAAACTCAATTATAATAATTGTTTTGCCGCTAATGCTGATTTATAGGAAAAGAAACATTTTAAAAATTAACTTTGCGGCATAAATTAATTTATGAAGTGTTTTAGAAATATACTTATTCTGATTTTTGTATGTGCTGCGTCCTGTTTTTCGTATGGGCAAAAAATGGCAAGCGATACCGGGAAAGTAGAATTTGCTGTTGAAGATAATGTGCAGGAATTACTTCTTAAGCATGTAGTTATTAATACAAATGCACCTATAAAAGGATACAGGGTTAAAATACATTTTGGCACCGATAAAAATAAAGCAAGAGAAATAAGGGGAAACTTTAATGCAAAGTTCCCATACGTGCCCGCATACGAAAAATACGATCAGCCGAATTTCAATATCCGCGTTGGTGATTTCAGAACCAAACTAGAAGCTTCTAAATTTTTAAAAGAGGTGCAGGTTGAGTTCCCGTCCGCTTTTTTAGTTCAAGACGAAATAGAATTTCCTGCATTAGAAAAAGTGAAATAAAAGCTGACTATCCAATCTGTTTTATACTACAACAGGGCTTCATTGCCAGACTATCCCCTAGAACACCTCAAAAAAAAGGCTATTCAAGTATTAGGAATTTCAAAATCCCTTTTTTACCTTAGCTGAAATGTAAACTCCAGAGAATAAAATTTAAGTACGAAAAAATGAAAAAATCACTACTGTTAATAAGCGGATTTATTATCGCAAACGGCATAAGCGCTCAAAATATACAGAACCCTAATATCACCCATTATGAAAACGGCGTAACGTTTATTAAGGCTTCAAGCTTTGCCGTTTCAAAAGCTGTAACAGAGCTGCCGGATGCCGAAGAAGCCGAGGCGAATACTGTAAAAGAATCAAGCGATCTTCACAGCAGAAGAAAGCTGCCTCCAAATATAAATCCTAATGCAAATAATAAAGACGAATCGGTGCAAACTTCGCTTGGTGCCAAATCTTTGGGCGCTCCATTAATTAACTGGCAGGGGCAGGGCGGTTCCGGATGTCCTCCTGATCCTACAGGAGCTGCAGGTTTAACTCAGTATGTTCAGGCTGTTAATACTACATTTCGTGTTTATAATAAATCTACCGGAGCACCTATAGGCGCGGCAAAAAATTTAAGCACTTTATGGTCTGGCAGCATCGATGACGGCGACCCGATAGTATTATATGACAAGGCTGCCGACCGCTGGTTTATTACCCAGTTTCAGGTGAGTGATAATACACAGCGCATACTTATTGCAGTTTCAACTACTAATAATGCTGCCGGAACATATTATACCTGGAGTTTTATTCCTGATGCAAATGATTCGCCCGACTATCCTAAATTTGCAATATGGTCGGATGGATATTACATGACTTCTAATTACAGCAGTGAAAAAGTAGTTGTATTCGACCGTACTAAAATGTTATTAGGAAATCCTGCAGCAGGGATGATTGTAAAAAATCTTCCAAGCCCTCTTTCCGGTTCGTTTTTCTGCCCGCTGCCGGGTGATGCAAGCGACAGCCAGCTGCCACCGCCAGCCACAACTTTCTGCCCTTTGTTTTCTTATGAAGACGACAGCTGGACAGGGGTGACTCACGACAGGCTGAAAATCTGGAAAATGCACACCGATTTTACAACCCCGGCAAATACAACTATTGCTGTTGATCAAACATTAAACACAACACCTTTTGATGCGGCATCTTTCGATCCTAACTGGAACGATGTTTCACAGCCAGGAACAACGCAAAAAATAGATGCTATTGCCGGAGTACTTACTTTTAGAGCGCAGTATAGAAGATGGACCGGCTACAACACCGTAACACTCTGCCATGCAGTTAAAGTAAACACAAGCCCCGGCCAGGTAGCTGTAAGATGGTATGAACTGCGCCAGGATCAAAACACAAATGTATGGAGCATTTACCAGCAATCTACCTTGGCGCCTGATGCTTTGAACCGCTGGGTTGGCAGTATAGGTATGGATGATAATGGAAGTATTGCATTGGCCTACTGCACTTCCGGGCCAAATGCTCCCGATTATATGAACCTGCGTTATACGGGCAGGGTAAGCTCAGACCCTCTCAATACAATGACTTTCAGCGAACAGACTGCCATTGCATCTACCTCCTCCTCCACCAACTGTTCAGTGAGGGATGGTGATTATACCCAATTAATGCTTGATCCTGACGGACAAACATTTTGGCATACAGGCGAATATATTGTGGGCTCAAACCCTGCAACACGCATTTATTCTTTTAAGATAAGTACAACAACTACCGGCATTGAAGAAAATAAGAACCGCGCAGTGTTTTCAGTTTTTCAATCAGAAAATGTATTGAATGTTAAAGCATCACAGCTCATTTCAGACGAGGAGCTTTCGGTTGATTTATTTGATATGGCGGGGAAGCAGATTATTGGGAAGAAAATTAATCCGGTATCAAATATGTTTGAAACAACAATTAATATCAGCGGGTTAGCCAAAGGCACTTACCTGGTAAGAGTCGGGAATAAAGATTTTCAGAGAGTTATTAAAACTGCTGTCAACTAATTTTAAGATGCTGCAATTGCCGCTTCTTTTTATCAGCACTGTAAGTATAAATGCAGAGGCTTCAGAGCAATTTTGATTCAATAATTTTAAGTATGAAGCATTGCATTTTGGTTTTTATTTGCAGCATTTTTTTTATTTCTTCATGCAGGAGCCCAAAGGATGCTGCTGTAAAAACTGCCCCGGTTATTTCAGCGCCTGATCCGGAACAGCCTTCTGCGGCAGCCAAAACAGTTGGGAAAGTTTCGCATCATTACAGTGCCGGCGGATGCGCCTGCGTGATAATTATTTCTGACCCTGCAAAGCCATCCATACTTATTCCGAAAAATAAACTGCCGGATAATTTAGATGTAGACGGCTTAGAAATTTCTTTTAACTATCACACTTTAAAAATGAAACAGCCGGCAGGATGCGCTCAAGGCATCCCTGCAGACCTTACAGATATTACCAAAAAATAAATTTTGTAATCGTTTCATTTTAATTAGTCGGCACTCAAAAAGTCGGTTTTAATTTTTGAATAAAGAAAGTGCACCAGTATCTGATTATTAATAAGAATAAATTTTCAATAATACTTTTAAGTCCCAGCTTCCAAAGGTTCATTACGCGTTTAAAGTTCAT
>CAINDA010000015.1 GCA_903847205.1 uncultured Bacteroidota bacterium | reverse complement strand
ATGAACTTTAAACGCGTAATGAACCTTTGGAAGCTGGGACTTAAAAGTATTATTGAAAATTTATTCTTATTAATAATCAGATACTGGTGCACTTTCTTTATTCAAAAATTAAAACCGACTTTTTGAGTGCCGACTATTTATACTCCCCAAACACATTGCGCAGTGTATCTGCAATTTCTCCGAGAGTGGCATAACTCTCAACTGCAGCTAAAATTGAAGGCATCAGGTTAACAGTGCCGCGGGCATCAGCATCAAGTGTTTTAAGCAGCTCAGCAACTTTTTTATTATCTCTCTCTGCTTTCACTTTGTTTATTTTATCTATCTGCAGCTGGCGTATAGAATCATCAATTGAAAAAACATTTTCCATCGGTTTTTCCTCAACCGTAAATTTATTAACGCCTACAATTATTTTTTCTCCGGTTTGAATATCGTTTTGATATTTATATGCCGAAGCGGCAATCTCATTCTGCATGAAGCCCTCCTCTATTGCCGCAACAGCTCCTCCCATTGCATCAATCTGGTTGATGTATTCCCAGGCGGCAGTTTCCACTTCATTGGTTAATGCTTCTATAAAATACGAACCTGCCAATGGATCAACTGTTTCCGTAACACCGCTTTCAAAAGCAATTATTTGCTGTGTACGAAGTGCTGTGCGGGCGGCTTCCTCTGTCGGAAGCGCAATTGCTTCATCAAAACCATTGGTATGTAAACTCTGAGTGCCGCCAAGTACCGCAGCCATTGCCTGCACCGTTACACGGATAATATTATTCTGCGCCTGCTGTGCGGTAAGTGTTGAACCGCCTGTCTGGGTATGGAAACGAAGCATCTGCGCACGAGGATCGGTTGCTCCTAATTCTTTTGTAATCTTCGCCCACATTCTGCGTGCAGCGCGGAACTTAGCGGTTTCTTCAAACATATTATTATGTGCATTGAAGAAAAACGAAAGGCGTTTTGCAAACACATTTATATCCAGCCCTTTATCAATAGCGGCTTTCAGATAGGCTTTACCGTTAGCAAGAGTAAATGCCAGTTCCTGAACTGCCGTAGAACCCGCCTCACGTATGTGATAGCCGGAAATAGAAATAGTATTCCATTTGGGAACTTCTTTAGCACAGTATTCAAAAATATCAGTGATGATGCGCATACTCGGCTTTGGCGGATAGATGTATGTTCCGCGGGCAGCGTATTCTTTTAATATGTCATTCTGTATGGTGCCCGATATTTTTTTAAGATCAGCTCCCTGCTTTTTTGCCAATGCAATGTACATGGCTAAAAGAATAGAAGCTGTTGAATTGATAGTCATAGAAGTGGTAATATTCTCCAGCTTAATGCCGTCGAACAAAATTTCAATATCCTTTAAAGAATCAATAGCCACGCCTGCTTTACCAACTTCGCCGTCTGCGAAAGCGTGACTGCTGTCGTAACCAATTTGAGTGGGCAGATCAAATGCCACCGACAAACCTGTGGTGCCATGATTTAATAAATAATGGTAGCGTTTATTTGATTCTTCGGCAGTTGAGAATCCTGCATACTGCCGCATAGTCCATAACTTGCTGCGGTACATGGTTGACTGCACACCGCGTGTAAAAGGGAATTCGCCGGGTTCTTCAGCAGCTGTTTCTGCCTTTTGATAAACCCGTTTTATTTCAATACCTGAGTCGGTTAAAAATTTTTCTTTACGTTCTTTTTCTTGCATAAAATGTGTTATTGGTAATTGTGAAATAGGTGGCGCAATTCATTTTTATAATTACCCAGTCTCTCAGTTGTCTGTTATTACTAATTTATTTGTTATAAGTGTCGCGTTACCCTCTATCAGCCTAATGAAATACAGGCCGTTAGATAGGTCATCACGGGACAGAGTTATTGCCTGCCCCGAAATATTTTTTATTTGTTTTACTTGAATTCCAATTGAATTATATAATGTCAACGTAGCATTTTTTAAATTTCTATTTGTGACCAAAGTTGTCTGAGTGGAAAAAGGATTTGGGGATATTTTCAAAACGAAATTATCGATAATTTCATTTGAAGAAAGTATTATCTGTGAGACATAAAACACATTAGGAACATTTAACGCGTTTGGAAAATCCATTTCAAGAACAGGATGCTGTATATTGGGAACAAGCCAGTAAAGTATGGTATCATAACTAATATAATTTATGTATAATCCCGTTTTACTTATTTTTTTTATAACGGTTATCTTCATAGAATTTGAATAAGTTACGGAAGGTAAAATCAGAGTTCCATATCCATCAGCTTTTAATTTATAAACAACAGTATCATTCCATGTCCAATTTGGAGTTGGGTTCTGATCAATTCCATATCCATAATAGGTGTTTAATGTGCTGTCATTATAAGATAATGGGAAAGGAAATCTCAATGTGGAATAGTATTCCTCATGATAACCATTACATCCTCCTCGATCAATCATACCGTTGACAGAATATTTATACATTAATGATCCTAAAGTTGTTGAACTTGTTTGTAAAAAATTAGTATTAGAATTATTGAAATAGGGATACCCGTAACAATTATTCAGGTTATTTATAGAATCATAATAAGCCAAATAAATAATAGAATCCTTTGATGAAGTTACAAAAGTTGAAAAGTCCCAAGTAAAATTACTTCCTGTTGAAATTGTCATTGAAGGAGAAATGTAATTGCATTTATTTACTATAAACTTCTCGTGATTTAAAGGAGTAAAATTTGCTGAATCAATAGTTGGCTGTGCAAAAGAATTTTGGGAATCAAGAATGATTAATAAAATTGTCCAGATGAATAAATTTTTTTTCATAATCCTTCTTTCTCTGATTTCTTTATGCTGAAATTTAAAATCATCAGTTTTGAATCTAACTAATTCAAGATTGTTTTAATTCCTATTCCATTCGGAATCGCTCCTATTCCGCTTGGAATCACTCCTATTCCGCTTGGAATCGCTCCTATTCCTTTTGGAATTACTCCTATTCCATTTGGAATTACTCTTATTCCATTTGGATTTACTCCTATTCCGTTTAGAATAACTCTTATTCCATTTGAAATCACTCCTATTCCGTTTGGAATTACTCCTATTCCAATTGGAGTCACTCCTGTTCCGTTTAGAATCACTCTTATTCCATTTGGAATTACACCTATTCTATTTGGAATCACAACTAAACCGTTTGGAATTGCCCTTATGCAAACTTGCATAGCAAGCCTATCTCCCTAAAACTCCTTCCCTATCTCAAACTTAATATAATCAATTGCCGATTTAGTAGGCAGTTCACTCAGCTGTGATGCAACTGCGATAATTGTCTGAGCTAATTCCATTCCTGTTGCTTCCATACTAACTTTCGCGGAAGCTACATTTATTAATTTCACAGTTTCTTCTTTGGCTTTTACAACAGCATCCCAGGCTTTACCGCTCATGTAAATCTGCTGCGACAAGTTATGCTCAAACTCGCTGCGGATAGTTTTAAGAAGTTCACTCTGCAGCATTGGTGCACTCACCGCTTTGTTTGTGCGCATTACCATACTGCTCGGATTAATCCTTTCTAAAAACAAAATTACCCGCTCATACGCCTGCAGGCGGATGGGTGTAAGCAGGTTCTGATTTGCCAGTTTTAAATCAATGGCTTTTTTACTGCTTTCCTGGGCCAGGAAAGTTTTTATCAAATAATATGCTGTTAAAAAAACAATGCCGGCAGGTAAAATAATTTTTATGATTTCGAGTATCTGATCCATAGCTTTTGAGTTTTATTGCTTTGATTTAATTGGCTAAATATCGCATTTTTTTAAGAATTATTCCCATTCTTTCTCATCCTTTATCATCAAATTTATTTTGGCCGGAAGCTGCTCCTTTTTACTTTGCTTCGCAACCCCCGAAACCTCAAACCTGACTTCGATTTAAACAGCTTCATTTAATATCGTTTTTGGATTTATTATAAATAGCATCAAAAAACATATTTAACCAATCTGCATCGCACAATTTTATTAGTTTTGTGTCTCTAAAATCCATTTGTATGAGTAAGTTATCCGACAGAATAAATAATTTAGCAGAATCCCAAACGCTTGCAATGGCTAAAAAAAGCCGTGAGCTTCAGGCGCAGGGTAAAGATATAATCAGCTTGAGCATCGGCGAACCCGATTTTGATACACCTCAGTTTATTAAGGATGCGGCCAAAAGAGCTATTGACAATAACGTTACGCGTTATACACCTGTATCAGGTATTTTAGAATTACGGAAAGCGGTAGCCCAAAAATTTAAGCGCGACAATAACTTAAACTATACGCCCGAACAGATAATCGTTTCAACAGGCGCAAAACAATCCTTAGCTAATATTATCTTAAGCCTTGTTAATCCCGGTGAAGAAGTTATTGTTCCAATTCCCTACTGGGTAAGTTATATCGAAACCATAAAATTAGCCGAAGGGATTACTGTAACCATCCCAACAAGTGTTGAATCAAATTTCAAAATTTCGCCGGAACAGCTGAAAAAAGCAATCACTCCAAAAACAAAACTGATTGTTTTCAGTACGCCTTGCAACCCAAGCGGTTCTGTTTACAGTAAATCAGAATTGAAAGCGCTTGCTGATGTAATTATTAAGTATCCCGATTTATATATTATTTCTGACGAGATATATGAACATATTAATTTCGCAGGCGGACATGAAAGCATGGCGCAGTTCGATTTTATTAATGACCGTGTTATTACTGTAAACGGCGTATCAAAAGGCTTTGCTATGACCGGCTGGCGGATAGGCTTTATAGGCGCACCGCTTTGGATTGCTCAGGCATGCGAAAAAATGCAGGGACAGTTTACATCAGGAGCCTGCTCTATTTCTCAGATGGCAGCTTTGGAGGCTGTAAAGGCAGACCAATCGGTAACTTTCGGTATGCGCGATTCATTTAAAAAACGCAGAGATTTATCACTTGCCTTATTAAAAGAAATTCCCGGAATTAAAACAACTGTGCCTGATGGAGCATTTTATATTTTTCCTGACATTTCGTATTACTTCGGTAAATCATACAACAATTACCACATTAAAAACTCAAGCGATTTGAGTCTGTTTTTACTTGAAGAAGGCAATACAGCCTTAGTTTCAGGCGATGCTTTCGGTGATGATAACTGCATACGTTTTTCATTTGCTATAGCAGAAGAAAAATTAATTGAAGCTATCAGAAGAATGAAGGAAGCATTGGCAAAATTAAGGTGATATATTGTTTTATTGTTGTATTGCTATATTGTTAAATGGAAAAAGAATATTTAAAACTCAACAATATTGGAGCGTATAAAAGGGCTTTTCATTTAAGTAATTTCGTTTGGGAGATTGTGATCAAATGGGATTATTTCAGCAGGAATACAATTGGTGAGCAGTTCGTAAGTGCCGCAGATTCAATTTCAGCTAATATTGCCGAAGGTTTTGGAAGATATGGAAAAAAGATAAAATAAAATTTTACCGCTATAGTTCGGGCTCGTCAAAATAATCATTGGACTGGAACGAAAAAGCAAAAATCAGAAAACTTATTACTCAGAAAGAATATGAGTGGATTTTTAAAGAATTGAACGAGCTGCCTAAAGAAATTAATCATCTGATAAAATTCACAAATGAAAAACTGTTAAAGTGATTGGCAGTAAAACAATTCAACAATAAAACAATACAACAATTCAACAATGCCTCAGGACAAAACATTACAGCAAATTTTCGACTCCTTCAATAATCTGAAAGTATTGATTATAGGGGATGTTATGATTGATGCATACATGTGGGGCGCTGTACACCGCATATCTCCAGAAGCCCCGGTTCCGATAGTATCCATCACAAAAAAGGAAAATAGGCTGGGCGGCGCAGCTAACGTGGCTTTGAATATTCAGGCAATGGGTGCCTCTCCTATTTTATGTTCAGTTGTAGGCAATGATGATGGCAGCAAATTGTTTTTTGATTTATTAAAAAAACAAAAACTTTCCGCTAAGGGAATTATTAAAAGTAAAAACCGCATAACTACTGTAAAAACCCGCGTTATCGGAGGAAACCACCAAATGCTTAGAGTGGACGAAGAAATTGAAACTTCTTTAAACACAAATGAAACAGATGCACTTGCTGAGCAGATTAAAAAGCTTGCTGTAAGCGAAAAAGCTGCTGTTATTATTTTTGAAGATTATGATAAAGGCTGCATTACTCCGGCCTTAATAAAAAACATTGTAACTTTTGCTAAACAGAAAAACATCCCGACTGTAGTTGATCCGAAAAGAAAAAACTTCATGTCATACAACGGAGTTACTTTGTTTAAGCCGAATTTGAAAGAACTCAAAGAAGGTCTAAAATTAGATTTTGATCACAGCATCACCAAAGAACTCGATAAAGTAGCAGCTGACTTTATTAAAAAACAAAACATAAATACACTGCTGGTTACGCTTTCTGAAAAAGGAATTTATACCCACAGCTCAAACACCAAAAAGCTTATCCCTGCTCATATTCGTAACATTTCTGATGTGTCGGGAGCCGGCGACACTGTGATAAGCTTAGCTGCATTATGCCTTGCACTGAATCTGCCGCCAGTTGTTTCCGCAGCATTGGCGAATCTTGCAGGCGGTTTAGTCTGCGAAAAAATCGGAGTCGTTCCAATAGATAAAAAGCAGCTGTTTGATGAAGCCGTACAATTAAAACTTAAAATTTAGTTTAAAACAGCTGATTAGTTCATTGTGATTAGGCTTGAACTTTAAACAATGACTAATAAACCAATGACAATTGAACCAATGACCAATATCGTAACACCATATAAAAATCAAACAGCCGGCAAAAAGGAGCAGGTAGCTGCAATGTTCGATAACATTGCTCCTAAATATGATTTCTTAAATCAGCTTTTGTCATTGGGTATACACAAGGGATGGCGGAGAAAAGCCGTGCAGATGCTGCAAAGCCAAAAACCAAAAACTATTCTTGACGTTGCTACCGGAACTGGTGATTTTGCAATTGAAGCTTTGAAACTTAATCCTATAAAGGTTGTTGGTGTTGATATTTCTGTGGGCATGTTAAAACTCGGAATCGAAAAAATAAAAAAACTAGGGCTGCAGGATAAAATTGAATTAAAGCCTGCTGATTCAGAAAATCTGCCTTTTAACAATAACAGCTTCGATGCAGTAACAGTAGGTTTCGGTGTTCGTAATTTCGAAAATCTTGAAAAAGGAATTTCGGATATTTACAGGGTATTGAATCCTGGCGGAATGCTTGTTGTGCTTGAGTTTTCGAAACCTCTTAATTTCCCGGTAAAACAAGTCTATAATTTTTATTTTAAATACATCACTCCATTCGTCGGCAAACTGTTTTCTAAGGACAGCTCAGCATATACTTATTTACCAGAATCTGTGAACGCTTTTCCTGCCGGAGAAGATTTTTTAAAAATATTACGGCAGGCAGGATTCAATGAAACAAAAGCTGTTTCACTTACTTTCGGCATAGCATCAATATATGCTGGCAGGAAATGAAATAAAACAGTCGTCTTTACGTTTTAAAATGCCAAAACAAGTTAAAATTGAAATTGAAATTCAAATCCATACTCACATTTGCATTCGTGTTAACGGCTTTTCTTGTAAAGGCTCAAGACCCGAATGAGAAAGGTAATTTGGAACACTATTACAACGAAAGACTGCATTTTGGCTTTACTCTGGGCGTTAATAAAGCCAATTTCCTTATTCAGCCAGTCCAGCATTTCGAGCGTTTCGACTCACTTAAATCAGTGCAGACTGCCCCGCAAACAGGTTTTAATCTCGGCATCGTTTCCGACCTGCGTTTAAGTAAATATATAACATTAAGATTTGTTCCAAACCTCTCGTTTGCCGAACGAGATCTGGCTTATGAGTTTGAAGGAAGAGATACGATTGTCCGCACAAAAAAAATCGAATCTACTTTTATAAACTTCCCGATAGATTTAAAGCTGCGGTCGAAACGCGTAAAAAACTTTGGTGCTTATGTGCTTGCCGGAGGCGCTTACAGCCTTGATCTTGCATCAAAACGAAATATAGTTAATACATCAAATATTAATGATCAGATCGTAAAATTAAAACGCGACGACTTCTCTTATGAAATGGGAGCAGGCAGCGAATTTTATTTTCAATATTTTAAATTCGCAATTGAAGCAAAATTAAGTATCGGTGTAAGGAACATGCTGGTTAAGGACAATACAATATTTTCTAATTCAATTGATGTTCTTAATTCTAAAATGCTTTTATTTTCAATAACTTTTGAAGGATAGGCCCTGATTAAGCTGCACTAATAATTTGCATGATAAATACATGCCAAAAAAATCATGAAACAAGAACTAAATTTAGTCCTCTCCCCTGAAGACGCCTCAAATGAGCTCGTTATAAAACAAATTGCTTCTAAGCAGCTTGGAGCAGACCCTTCAGAAATTACGTTTGTTAAAATCCTGAAACGATCTATCGATGCCCGCTCCCGCAATATTAAAATCAATTTAAAAATTGAAGTTTACATTAATGAAGCTGCTCCTGCCCCTGGAAATTATAAAATAAATTATCCCGATGTATCTGCTAAAAAGCCTGTTCTCATTATCGGGGCCGGGCCTGCCGGATTATTTGCAGCCCTCAAATTAATTGAAAACGGACTGAAGCCGATTATAATTGAACGCGGTAAAGATGTAAAAAGCCGCAGACGTGAATTGGCCGCAATAAATAAAGAACACATTGTAAATCCTCATTCTAATTACTGTTTCGGAGAAGGCGGCGCAGGCACTTATTCCGATGGGAAGTTATACACGCGTTCAACTAAAAGAGGCGACATCAATAAAATACTTGAAACCTTTGCTGCGCATGGCGCTGATGAAAATATTTTAATTGAAGCGCATCCTCACATCGGAACAAATAAACTTCCGCAGATTATTGAAGCCATCCGTAAAACCATTATTGATAATGGCGGAGAAGTCCATTTTAATACTCATCTCACCGATTTTATTATTAAAAATAACAGCATCCGGGGTATTGTATGCCGGGAATTAACTGCGGATAAAACTATTGAATTTACTGCCGATTCGCTGATACTTGCCACTGGCCACAGCGCTCGTGATATTTTTGAACTGCTTCATTCAAAAAACATTTTAATTGAAGGCAAAACCTTTGCAATGGGTGTGCGTGTGGAGCATCCGCAGGCATTAATTGATTCGCTGCAGTACCATTGTGCAGTTAATGAAACTTCGCGCAAGCGTGAATATCTGCCGGCAGCTTCTTACAGCATGGTTCACCAGGCTATGGGGCGCGGCGTATATTCATTCTGTATGTGTCCTGGCGGAATCATTGCTCCCTGTGCAACAGCGCCCGGCGAAGTGGTTACAAACGGATGGTCGCCGTCGAAGCGGAATAATCCTTTCGCCAATTCAGGAATTGTTGTTACTACTGAACCTGAAGATTTGAAGGACTTCCGGCAGTTTGGCCCTCTGGCAGGTCTGCGCTACCAGCAGGCTTTGGAAAAAATGGCCTGGAATGCCGGCGGACAGACACAGACAGCACCTGCCCAGCGCTTAATGGATTTTGTAAATAACAAACTCTCCCCTGCCTTGCCGGATGTATCTTATCAGCCGGGAATTAAATCTGCACCGCTGCATCTATTGCTTCCAGAGGCAATTAGCAGCCGTCTGCAGCTGGGCTTTCAGGAGTTCGGTAAAAAAATGCGGGGATATTTAAGCAATGATGCGGTTATTGTTGGTGTTGAATCGCGTACCTCTTCTCCGGTGCGTATTCCAAGGGATAATCAAACACTGCAGCATCCCCAAATTAAAGGATTATATCCTTGCGGCGAGGGAGCCGGTTATGCCGGCGGGATTGTTTCGGCAGCTATTGACGGACAAAAATGTGCTGATGCCATTGCATCTCAATGATATTATATAGTACCTTCGCAAACGCGCAATTTCAATAAAATTACGATGAACTTTATTATCAAAATTATTATATCAACGCTGGCAGTGCTTATTTCAGCGTATTTTCTGCCGGGAGTTGAAATTGTAAACAATAGTTTTTTTACTGCATTATTAGTAGCTGCTGTTCTTGCCTTTTTAAATGCAATTGTGAAGCCTGCTATGATAATATTAACCATCCCTATCACTTTTATCACTTTCGGATTTTTTTTATTAGTCATCAATGCGCTGATGATACTGCTTGCAGCAAGGTTGGTAGAAGGCTTTCATGTGGATGGGTTTTGGCATGCACTGCTTTTCAGTTTGATTCTTTCAATTGTTACATCTATTCTTGAAGGCATAAAAAAACGGGATGAAAGAACTCAATAACAGCTTGGCAGATACAATTAACAATTAATTATAAAACATTGATAAACATAGGCGCATATAACGAGTTAGAAGTGGTTAAACAATTAGATTTCGGCATTTACCTGCGTGAAGGAGATATCGAAATATTAATGCCCACGAAATGGGTGCCGAAAGATACACAGATAGGCGACAAACTTAATGTATTTATTTTCCGTGACTCAGACGACAGGCTTATTGCAACTACCATTGAGCCTTATGCTGTGGCAAATACTTTTGCCTTTCTGGAAACCAAACAGGTAAATGCAGTCGGTGCATTTCTGGATTGGGGAATGGATAAAGATCTGCTGGTTCCTTTTCGCGAACAGTCTCAGAAAATGGAGGAAGGCAGAAGCTACGTTGTATTTGTTTATGTTGATGAAGAAACCGATCGGCTTACGGCATCAGCAAAGTTGAACAGATTTATTGAAAACGATAATATCGAACTCCGCGACGGCGATATCGTTGACCTTTTGGTTTATTCTGAAACTCCTCTTGGCTTTAATGCTATTATTAACAACCGTTACAGCGGATTAATTTATAAAAATGAGATTTATGAGGCGGTGCGTCTGGGCGATAAAATTAAGGGATTTGTAAAGCACGTCCGCGAAGATAATAAGATAGATCTGAGCCTTCAGAAGAGCGGTTATGAATTGGTAGACGATGTAAAATGGCGCATCCTTAATATGATGAAGCAGAACAATGGTGTTCTTTCGCTGACCGACAGCAGTTCCCCTGAAGAGATAAAAGCAAAGTTACAGATAAGCAAAAAGGCATTCAAAAAGGCAGTCGGCGCTCTTTATAGAGAACGGCTTGTAAAACTTACTGATACAGGGATTGAGATGATAAAACAATAAGATGGTTTAAACTTGTTTTGAACTTCTAATTTCTTATTTTACCAACGGTTTATTATCAATTTGTTAAACTCTCTTCCTTTTTTGTTTTCTGTTGAAATCATGTAAATACCTGCCTGCAGAGAGCTTACATCAATTGCAATATCGGCAGAATATTCCCTTTCAAGTATTAATTTCCCCACTGCATCAAACAAGCGCAGTGTCGTATGGCCCGAAATACCATTTATGTTCAGGGTATTGACTGCTGGGTTTGGATAAATGCTTATTAAATTTCCCGCTGATGATTGCTGAATACTAGTTGTGATATTGCAGATAGAATTATCAAAATCAATTATGCTGGCAGCAGTATTTCTAAATGTCAATAACGCATTATTAAAATCGCTGAATTGCCCCATATTATCAGCACCTGCAGTGAATGACCAAAACAGCACGCCTGCATAATTTTGGCTGAAAGCGTTATACAGCTCATCCGGGGCCGTGTGTTTAGAGCTGTTTCCCTGAGATTCGCCGATGAGCGTTGGTTTATCCAATAGCCAATAACTATATGGACAGCTTGATTTATAAGGGTCAAAATTTATTAACCCATTCATCCAATCATAATAATGAACTTCGTAAAAATCCAATTTAGCAAGCGGTTTATTGTAAGCACTTTGTATTGCCTGATCTTTCCAGTAATTTCCCACACAAGGGGTTGTAACAGCCCATTTATCGGAGTTGTAACGCAAGGAAGCTGAACCAACGGTAACCATTTTTGATGAATGCAGATGAATTGCTTCAGCCATCATGCCGACAAAGCGCTGCATCTCAGCAGCGCTCACAACCTGAGTTGTTGTGCCTCCCGAAGGAACGTTCATGCTCCACTCAGGTTCATTAATAATTTCCCATGCAAGTAAATTGCATTGGTTACTATACCGCTGCACCATAGGAATAAGTACGTTGTTAATATAACTTCTTGTTTTTGAGGTATCTTGAATTAAGCTTGCGTGCATACCGCCGTATATGCCCAAAGCGTAATCATTGCTTGTCATATTAAAATCCCAGATTGAAGGTATTAACATGATCTTGTGCCTGAGTGCCCTTTTAAATAAATCATCTAGATTGGAAAAAAAATTGCTATCGAGCCCTGTTACATAACCGATGGAATCAAATTCAGGACTTGTCGATCCATCAGTATGCAGCCAGAATCTTGCACAGTTAATTCCGTAACTTTCGCATTGTGCAAATGCGCCTTCAAACCAAGCTGAATCATAGTTTGCTCCTGTTTGATAATGTATGCCGAAATCCTGAGAATAGGTATGCCATGGAATATTTACACCATTAATAAAATAATTTCTGCCCTCGTAATTGATTAATTGTGCATTTGTAACATTATAAAATGAAATGGAAAGAATCAGAAAGATTACATATTTTTTCATCTCGGGTTATTGTTAAAAATTTAAATCATTTTTTTATAAATCAAACTAAATACAGTCAGCTTAATCTGGTAATTCTTGTTTTTATCACCCTGCAATGCCTGCAGAACCTCAGAGAACCCTATTAATATATTCCTAAAAGTACGTTGATGCCTAAAGGTAAGCAAACAATAATTTACCTAAGTGTAGGAATCTGATTTTCCTGAACAGTAATTAATGAAAATAATGCTGTTCATTATTGGAGGCAGGTTTCCGGACTGGGTGCAAAAGCATGACTGTACGAATCAAAATATACAATTCGTAAACTGTTTTTTTCTTCATTTTATTACTAATGTTATCTTTGCAGCCAGAAATTATGGAAGAAAAAAAATTTATAGATGTTGAAAAAGTTGTAGGAGAAAAAGCCCCTGCCTTAAAAAGGTGGCTGCCCAGATTTCTTTTAAACTGGTTGAAGCGCAAACTCCACGAAGACGAAATAAATGAAATAATGTTTGAGCTGAAAGATTTTTACGGCTTAGAATACAATAAAAAAGGCCTGGAAAAATTCGGTGCAAATATAGTATCAATTAATTCTTCAAATATTCCCAGAACCGGCGGTATCATTGTTGCCTCCAATCATCCTTTAGGCGGGTTGGACGGTATGGCTCTTGTAAAAGCTGTAGGCGATGTTAGAGCAGATGTACGCTTTGTTGTAAACGATGTTTTAGATAATTTAAAAAACTACAGAGAAGTATTTGTCGGGGTAAATAAAATAAGTTCCACTTCTACCAGCTCATTACGGCGGATGGAAAATGTTTTTTTATCGGAAGATGCTATAATATTTTTTCCTGCAGGATTGGTTTCCCGAAAACAAAAGGGAATAATAAGGGACTTGGATTGGAAAAAAAGTTTCGTGACACAAAGCATTGACCATAAGCGCAAGATTGTTCCTGTATTTATTGAAGGAGAAAACTCGAAGTTTTTTTACCGGTTTGCAAATTTCCGCAAACAGATTGGGATAAAAGCAAATATTGAAATGCTTTTTTTACCTGATGAAATGTTTAAACAGCGCGGGCAGACAGTGAAAATACATTTTGGAAAACCTTTCGATTCATCTGTGTTAAACAGCACCAAATCGCATAGAGCATGGTCCGCAATAATCAAAGAATACGTTTATTCTACTGAATTTAAAAAGGGAGTTACTTTTGAAGAGTATATAAAAACTTGTTAATCTGAAAATTTTCAGCAGGGCATTTTCTAACAGATTTATTTACTCGATCATTGCATATTTCAAATAAGCTTCTTTTCTGCTGCAGGAATTAAAATGCCACCATTCAGTTGTTATTGATGAAAAACCGGAGTGTTCCATAACGCTGCGCAGGAGCTCCCGGCTGAGAAGCTGCGTGTGTGTAAGCTTTCCCTCAAAAATCATCCGCTCTTCCTCCCTTGGATAAGCAAGTTCGCCAAAAAAGTCGTATGGAGTTCCCATATCCAGCTCAAAACCATTCTTATCAATTATACTTATATCGACTGCCGCACCGAAATTATGGAGGGAGCCCGAATTAGGATTAGATAAATATTTAGATCTTTCACAATAAGGAACATCAATAGATGCCCACATTTTATACTGAATACTCCGCGGCCTCGCAGCATCAAAAACGATAAGATTATAGTAAGGAAATTTTGATCTTAAAAATTGCTGGGCGAGTTTCAGTTTTTCAGCAACATCAGGCTGCAAGTAGCATTTATTGAAATCGCCGTACATATCTGCACATAAAAAATTATCGCAGGTTGAATATTTTAAATCAACAACAATATTACTGTCAACTTTTTTTATGTCCACTAAACCCGCTTTTATAATGCTTCGTTCAATTTCTGAAATACTTAACGGCAATTGCCGAGGCTGCAGGAATCTGCCTGAATCTATAATTACTTTTTTCGGAACAGATGTAATTGAACCTTGAATGATTTCTTTTTTCGGCTCAGCATAAACAAAGTAATCGTATGCTTCAAAACCCAGGCAGCTGACAATTAAAATACCTATTCCGAATACAAAAAATTTCATCTTATAAAAGTACAAAAACAATTCTATAAAACACTTCCTGAAAAGAACCAAAGTGAATAAAGACGCAGATAAACGGATGCATGATTATATGTAAAATGCTTAATTATTGTTTCGCAATTTGGGCTTAATCCTTTTTTTGTTAGCGCCGTTTATATATATTCGCAAAAATATTTATCCCAAATCAATATGCCTTCATTTGATGCTGTAAATAAAATAGATGTTCAATTGCTTGATAATGCAATAAACACCGCGAGAAAAGAAATAGTGAACCGGTTTGATTTTCATGGCTCTAAAAGTGAAATTACTTTAGACAAAAAAGCTATGCTTATTCATATTTTAACTGAGAACGAAATGCGTATGGATTCTATCATTGACGTGATCAGGAACAGAATGATTAAACAACACCTGAACCCGCTATGCCTTGATTTCGGAAAGGAACAGTATGCTTCCGGCTTTATGGTTAAAAAAGATATTAAAATAAAAGAAGGTATTGATAAAGATGCTGCCAGAAAAATTATCAAGGATATTAAAGATTCTAAATTGAAAGTTCAGGCACAGATGATGGATGATCAGGTACGCGTAACAGCAAAAAAAATTGATGACCTCCAGACTGTAATAGCACTTTTGCGCGGAGGCAGTTATGAACTGCCTTTGCAGTTTGTAAATATGAAAGCATAAATTCTTTCCTGCCCTGGAGGAGAAATGAAACGAACTCGCTTAAAATATCTTCGGTAAAAAAATAACCGCGCCTATAACAGTTGCTGTAAGAGCTGCTATTAAAACCGCTCCGGCTGCTACATCTTTTACTTTTTCGGCCTGCAGATGAAAACCCGGGGAGACCAAATCAGTTAAAAATTCGACCGCAGTATTTAACATTTCTGAAATTATTACCATAGCCATAGCTATGATCAGCCAGCACCATTCAGAAGTATTTACTTTCAAAACAAAGCCCAGTATAACTACACCTGCTCCTGAAAATGCATGAATCCAGGCATTGTGCTGGGTGATAAAAAATAATTTTATTCCTTTTAATGCATAGCTGAAGCTTTTAATTCTGCTGCTGATGCGAAACGGCTTATTCTGGTTCATGTTGTTTATAATTTATCAAAGCAGTTAATGTCCAATAACTCATTATCAAAAATACAGAAAAGAAAAATGTAACACCCATCATTCTTGGGTTGTGCATAGGATGAATCAACAGATTAAAAATATCGGAAAACAATGCGATAGGGCTGGTGATGAAATCCCAGCTGTTCCAGCGCGGATAGCGGCCCAGGTAAATGCCGAAGCTACTTATAATCATCAGGCCTGCAATAATAGTGTTTACAAGATGCAAAGGCAGGCGTGATTTTAAAAATATCTGAATTTCAAACAGCGACGCAAAACCCAGCAGCAAGCCATTCCATGCAAATGAAAGTATCAATACTAAATCAAACCAAAGCGGAATATCCGGGCGTAAATGCAAATGGATTAAATCTGTGATAATGTAGGGCGAATTCGGAAAGAATAGCAGCCAGCCGGCAAACAAACAACCCAATTTAAGCTTTGAATTGGATTGTTTATTTTTTTTAGTTAACGCCAAGGCGAAGAAAAAAGGGATCCATGCAAGAAATAAATTCCAAGCTAGAAATATATAATAAAAACTTCCGCACAATTGAATCCGCAGGCATATCAGCATTAGGCTCATTGCTGAAGAAACTGCCATTACTCTTATTAATTTATTTTTCATGTTAAATTATTTATTGATTTTAAAATTTAGTTAATTAATTTTCAAGATTTTAATCTTTTTATTATAAACAGAATCGCCGAAAGCATTATTCCTTCTGCAAATAGGAACATGGGCCAATTAAAATGCAGCGGGATGTACCGGCTAACTTCTTCAAACATTGGATTATTGCTGGATAATGTCCAAACAACCTTGCCGGAGCCGTTTACAGCCACGTACATAATATAATCCCACATAAAGGATGCAATGGATGTAAGGCTTCCCAAAATGAACAGCAGCCATTCAAAAAAAGTGATGCCTGCAATTTTTCCTTTTTCCTGATTAAGTATAATTACAAGAGCAAGCAGAATCATAGTTAAAGAAACAATACATGGCGCAATTACAGGCCCGGCCCAGGGAACAGGAATAAGAAATAAAATATCCCATGTAAATAACGATTCAGGCCAGTTGAGAAGTACTTTTAAAAACACATAATAAAAAATATCCCAAACAGCAAAGCTGTAAATGAAAAATGCGAAGCGCTGCAAGTTGTTTCTGCCGGCCATTATCCCTGCCGTAATAAGCATTATAATTGTGGCTGCTTCCCGCCAGAACTCAGTTACTGCAAAGCCGCATGAGACCGGCACTAAAGGAAATTTGAATCCATCGGGATAATAAATTTTACGGAGATATACTACCACTGAAGTTTCGAGATAGCCCATGGCAATACTGAATACAGTTAAGTATAAAATTGTTTTTGCAATTGGTTTCATAATAATTTTATTTAAGAATTAATGTCTCTCGCAAAGACGCCAAGCAATGATGATTTTTTGTTTCTTAGCTCCTTTGCGTCTTTGCGCGAAAAAATTGTTTTATTCAGTTAAACTTAATAAACCCCAGCGCTGATAGTCGTTTTCGGCATTGCCTTTTTCAATTTTTCAACCATCTGTTTACTGGCAGTTCCAATAGTCAATTGTTTTAAATTTTTAAGTGAATACAAAGGTGAATAATCAGTAACTGAGTTGTTGGAGATGTCCAATGACTGCAAGTTTTCAAGCTTCCCAGCGAATTCAATATTAGTGATGCTGCAATTTGCAATTGAAAGAATTTTTAAATTAACCAGCTGTTCTAAAGGTGTTATCTCGAGCTGCGGATTACCGCTGATATACAGTTCTTCTAACCCAGTATATGTCTTCAGAACAGAAATTGACTGAAGGTTATTTCTTGATGCATCAAGAGATTTCAAAGCATTGAATAAGGGCTGAATCGGAGCATTTTCGGCTGTTGCTTTTCGCGAATTAAAGTAATTGGTAATAGGATATAAATTTTCTAAGCGGTTATCCGCGAGGTTCAAGTATTCCAAATTAGTGTAGGCGCTGAGGCATTCGAATAAATTGATGTCATTCACAGATATTTGATTATTCTGGAGATTCAGACGTATCAATTTAGGAAGTGCAGGCAGTATATTTTTCCTGGTTATTCCGGCTGCGGAAAGATTTAACTCAGTTAAATTCGGAAGTCCGAGCAATGGCGAATAATCGTTAATATAATTGCTGTTCAAACTAAGACTTGTTAATTTTTTTAATGTAGGCAGAGCAGTTATATCTACCAGCTGATTGCTGGATAAATCCAGCAAAGTAAGATTCGGCGCATTCTTCAGCGGAGAAAGTTTTTTAATAGTATTATTTGACAGTGAGAGAGTTTTAAGATGATCCATTACCGGGAAATAATCTAAAGAATCCAAACGATTTGAATTCAAATATAAATTTTCAAGAACAGGAAACATTTTCAGCTCAGGCAGCTCTTGCAGACTATTATTCGAGAAATATAAAGTTTGAAGATTAGTCAGCATTTCCAGCGGTTTCAAAGTCTGGCGGTAATAATTATCAAGGTTTATTTCTTTCAGCTGATTTTTCATTTGAAGCAGGTCTTTGTAAACACGCTGTTTTTCAAAGCAGAACGACTGCCATTGCATTTTCTGCATATCATCCAAAAAGCAATACAGTTTATAATTCAATGCCGGTTTGCAGTTTATTTCAACATATTCAGCGCGGTATAAGGCGTTTCGTATTTCATCATCATCCGATGCATCGGTATGATTTTTTATAGAATCGTTTAATGAAAGCAGCTGCGGCAGGTTCTTTTCTGATAACGAAATTAAATAAGATTTATCCAGTGATTTATGTTTTAGCTGCGCCCTGTTGATATTAAAATCTGTAACCAAAATATCCCAGTTTACAAAACATGCGCAAAGCATGAGGCTGTAGAACAGCCAGCCGTTTACACGGAACAAATACCAGTTGCTTTTTGCTTTCATTACTTTCACGAAAGTGGTTATCAGGCCTATCAATGCTAATGCCAGCCATACATATACACCTATCCGTTTGTGAGTAAGGCTGTATTCATTGATGTATAGGTTGTTTCTGAAAGCAGTTGAAATTATCATAAATGCATTTTGTATGATCCAGAAATACGCCAAAACCTTCAGCAGTTTATTTCCTTTATAAAAGTTAAGAGTACCGCGGAAATAAAAGAGGATAATCATAATGGCGATAATAATTGAAGTGATAAGTGTTCCGGTGCCCTGATGCACAAAAGCTGAATAACTCAGATCCTTTGGCAGCGTTCCGTCGAACCATAAAAAATTAACATCTAAAATATTAACGGTGAGCAGCAGTACATTGAGCATCATCAATAAAATAACGCCTGATAATTTTTCATTGTCAATACTTAAAAATTTTGCAAACAAACCCTTTCCATCAATGCTTTCAGGATAGAGAGAATTCGGAGCCAATTGATCCTTAGAGGAAATTGAGCTGATTGTTTTATGGTAAAAGAAACCATACATCAAAAAGAAACCGCCGAGTGTGAAAAATATCCAGCCTGCTGAAATAAAATCGAGATTTATTTTTTTTGTGAAATTATCGAACAACGGATTGGAGGCTTTGTACATAAAAAAGAAAATGAAAGCAATTAAAACCGGAACCAGGTATAGTATCAATTTTACTGAAATAGATTTACTGTCAGTCTCAGTCTTTTTCGACTGAATACGGGTTACAGCATCCAAAATCACAAAAACATAGGAGGCGCAGATTGAATACAAAGAAAAAAACAATGAAGTAACAATGGATGTCTGCGCATTAAAACTGAATGCGGCTAAAATGCACAATGAAATTATATTTGCTGTAAAAGATAAGCCATTGCCGTAATAAGCAATACAGGCTGCGCTTAACAAACTTCCTGCTGCTGCTGCCATCCAGCTTTTACTTTTATACACTTCTTTGTTACGGGAAAGAAGCAGTACAATTAAAAAAAGGGCAAATACCAAAAAGTTAATCCCTAGGCTCTGCTGGTAAAACAGGTAGCTGTAAACAGCAGTGGCGGCGGTTAAAATCCAATCGTTTTTTTTCATGATTTCTAATTGTTTTTTGCGGTTTGTATTATTTCTAATTGTTTTATAAGCTTATGAATAATGTAAAGAGGGATAAATCCTAAAACTCCGAATGAGCAGTCGATCAGCTGCCAGTACAAAGGAATATGCCTAACGGTGCCGGCAATGAAGGCTAATGGAAACACCATGATGCAGGCCATCATCCCGAATTGAATTACCCAGATGTTCCGCACAGGATCTTTTAAAGGCCCGATAAAGGCAGAAGCAATTACAATATGTGCAAAAGCCAGCCAGTCTGTTCCATATGACAGGTAAGGATAAGCATCATTTGTTTCTTTTACTGCGTAGTAAATTTTGGCAATCCAAACCTGCGCAAAAGCAGGGAGAGGAGAAATGTAATTTATTAAAAACGAAAGTTCCGTTTCTATTGGAAATGCAGTAAGTCCGCTTAGTATTAAAAACAGAATGAATATAGTTATTCCTCCTTTTATTTTTGTTTTTAATTTTTGTTCTGTTGTTTTCATTTTTTTGTTTTACAGGAAAGTACTTTGAGATTCAAAGTGTAGATGCAAAAAAAAAGTTCACCTATCTTTTAATAATTTCTCCAAAGCATCCAGGTGTTCATTAAATGCCTTCTTACCAAGCTTTGTAACTGCATAAGCCGTATTTGGTTTTTTACCTATAAACTGTTTTTTTACCATAACGTATTCAATTTTTTCAAGCGCAGAAATGTGCGAAGCTAAATTGCCGTCGGTAATGTCAAGCATTTCTTTAAGGGTGCCGAATTCCACCCAGTCGTTAACCATCAGCACGGACATAATGCCTAGGCGGATACGGTTTTCGAAAGCTTTATTTAAATGCTGAATATAATTTTTCACAACTTTTATTTCTAATTTTTTTGATTCTAAGAAAAGAACAACTCCAAATCTTTCCTGACTACGAAAATAAACTCCTCTCCCACACCTATTCCCGATTGCCTATTGCCTGTTGCCCCTTGCCCCTTGCCTACCCTTACTCCCTCTCATATTTAAAATACATAACCGTTCCATAGACAATGTGCAGAACGCCGAATCCTGCTGCCCAGAAAAGTAATCCGTATCCCATAAACAAGGTAGCTGTTAATCCTAATAAAATTTCACAAAAACCCAAATAGCGGATATCGTTCAAAGTGTATTTACTTGCATTAATTAATGCGAGGCCGTAAAACAGTAATGTTGCAGGTGCTACCAGTCCCGCCAACCCATGATACAATAATACAAGGCAGAACAAACCGCCTGTAACTAATGGAATTAGCAAATTTATCAGCAGCCTTTTTGCAGCTGCATCCCAGATCCTGATACCTTTTTTCTTCGAATTACGGATAGTAAGTATAATGCCCGCCGCCAGCGAAGCCAAAAGAACAACTGCAGCATCAAGAAGCAGATAAATTACTACACCCGAAAAATCGCTTTCGTTTAATAATCTATACATTCGGCCGTGAGAATTCAGTTCTAAATAAGCTGCATAAGCACCGCAAAGCGCAAATACACCTGCGAAAATTCCTGATAATCCACTTAAGGATATAAACCGTGAGGAACGTTCCATCATAGAACGTATGTCCGTTATTGCCTGTAAATGCTCTTTTGGGTCTGTCATGTTAATTTTATGAAAGTACTTTGTACTGCAAAGTAAATACTAATTTTATTACCAGCCAAATTTTTTTCGAAAAAATTTCAAAAATTTATAACCAGCAGCCCCTAATCTGCTTAATCAAAATTTCTAGCAGCTATTTTTGTCCCCTCCATCCTCAGTATTAATGGGCTTTCAGGCGAATTTAAAGCAGTCCAAAATTAATTCCCCGTATATCCTGACTAAAACTAAATAATTTATTAACCTTCAAACTGTTAATAGAATTAGGAGCATTTTAAAATTTCCTGCATGCAATTAATGTAAGTTTGCCGAGTTAAAAAAGTTTTTTACATCTTCCAATTTTTCTGGGTTAATTTTAAAAAAATAGAATAATGAAAAAATACAATTTTGCCGGATTCTGCCGGACACTGGGCTCCCTGTTCTTACTGTTTGTTATTACTGCCCATTGTAAAGCCCAGGAAGCAGATAAAAATGCACTGCCTGTTTTAAATATTGTGCCTGGGGGAATTGCTAAACCTTCTTTCCTGTTCTACAGTGATAAAAGCGAGAATCTAAAACGAGAAAGAGAAAAGCTGCTGGAAGAAAAAAAAGCTTACATTCAAAAATGCAAAGGGTTAATTGTAGATTCGCCTGAAGATAAGCAATGCCAGGCCGAAGCATCAGTAATCAATTTAAAATTAAATGACCTTATACCCAGAATAAATTCGTTCAATACTCAAATAGAAGAAATCGTTTTTAAAGATCCAGCTCTTGATATCATCTCTATCATTACTTACTGCTCGCTAAAAAAAGATCAGAAGGCATGGGACGAATTTCAAAAAAACGTCAGTCTTTCTAAGTTAAGGCTTGCGCAGGATAAAATAAAAATACAGCAGGAGCTCACTAAAATAAAAAGTAAAAAACAAACAGCAAAAGCTCCTTATAATGAAGGAGTAATTTTGAGTATGTTTACGGATCAGGCGGTTCAAGAAGAATTAGAAGACAGCTTGTACAGCCCTTATACCGGCGAAAGCTATAAAGAAATGAACAGTAAAATGGAATCAGGCAACACACCGGGTTCAGGTGCGGTAATTGTTTCCTTCGGTACTCCGAGACCAGAAACAGATCCCATTGCAGTTGCAAGTAAAGGGGGAGCAGCGGTTTCAAAATCTTTTACATTAGAATCGTCACGGTCTAAATCTGAACTTAATAAACTGAAAGAGAAAAGTTTTGATCATCTTATTGCACACAGCAACGGCGCCACTGTTGCAGAGTGCCTTTTAAAAGATTCTCTTATTGAAGTTAAAGAATTAAATATTATTGGCGGAGACAAGGCACTTCTTAACAGGCAGGCATTACAGCAGCTTCTCGATAATGGAAACGTAAAGAGTATCTGTATTTGGATAAATCTGGATGACCCATCTATTTGGCTCACTCCGGTAAATCAAGCAAAAATTGTAGAACAGACCGAAAATTTTATTACTTTCAAGGACAAACTTTTGAAGGATAAAGTGATTATCGGCAGTTCGAAAATTGAATACAAATGGATTTTGGGTAATGGAAGTTTAAATGCTTTAAATGCCAAAGATCCTGGCTATATTGCAGCTTATTTTAAAGAGATTTCAAAAGATTTCAAAACAAAATAGAACTTACACATATATTTTAAATGAATAATTTTCTTTTAATTTTAGCGTTGGCTTCTACCAACACAGCTTTTACTTCATGTGCACAAAAACATTCGGATGGATCATCCGATAAAACTAAATCAATGGAAACAGCAATTAATAAAACAAATACTATGGATACTGCGGTTTTTGGAGCAGGATGTTTTTGGTGCGTTGAAGCACAATTTCAGTTATTGGAAGGCGTACAGTCTGTTTCATCAGGATTTTCTGGAGGTACAGTTAAAAATGCATCCTACAAAGAAGTATGTACCGGCACAACCGGGCATGCTGAAGTCTGCGTGATTGTTTATGATCCTGCGAAGATCAGTTTTGATGAATTACTTTCTGTATTTTGGAAAACACATGATCCTACTCAGCTGAACAGGCAGGGGAATGATCAAGGAACACAATACCGTTCGGTTATTTTTTACACCAATGAAAAACAAAAAGGACTTGCCGAAAAATATAAAAAAGAATTAAATGCATCGGGTGCATGGGACAAACCCGTTGTCACGGAAATCAGCCCCTTCAAAGAATTTTATAAAGCAGAGGATTATCACCAGAATTACTATAATCAAAATGGTAAAGAATCCTATTGCGAATTTGTTATTCAGCCAAAGGTGGAAAAATTTAAAAAGGTATTTAAGGATAAATTGAAAACGCATTGATAAGCGGAATAAACGCTTTCATCTAAAACAAAATTTGTTTTCAAAATCATTATTTAACTTTACAATATGCTCGCTGGTAAAGAATTAATTATTGCAACAAAACCATACGTTAAAGAGATCCGCTGGAAAAGCTGGTTTCATACAATTTCCTCCTTTTTTTTATTGACGGGATCTATCTTTGGCACTATTTACGCACCTTTTCTAATTGTAAGAATAATCTGCAGTATTTTCTGCGCAATGATGCTTGCCCGCTTTTTCATAATCTTTCATGATTACCAGCACCATACAATACTTCACAAATCATTTTTTGCAAACCTCATTTTTACTGCTTTTGGGGTTTATATGCTCTCCCCTCCAAGCATCTGGAAAAGGTCCCACGATTTTCACCATAATAATAATGCTAAACTGTATAGCGCCAGTATCGGTTCTTTTCCGATTATGACGAAGCAGAAATTTTTGGAATCTACAAAAAGAGAGCAGTTTCTTTATCTAGCAATACGGCATCCTTTAAATATGTTTTTCGCATACTTTACAACATTTATGTATGGTTTATGCATACAATCGTTTTTAAGCAGCCCACGCAGACATTGGGATTCGCTAGTAGTATTGATAATACATTACAGTATTGCGGTTTTTCTTTTTGTTCACTTCGGTTGGCTCACCTGGTTTCTCGCTTTCTTCCTTCCGTTTTTTCTTTCTCACATGCTGGGCTCTTATCTTTTTTATGCGCAGCATAATTTTCCGGGAGTGGTTTTCAGAAACAACGTAGAGTGGAGCTATGCAAATGCTGCTTTGGAGTCATCAAGTTATATGGCAATGAATCCTTTTTTTAAATGGGTAACAGCTAACATCGGCTACCATCACATTCATCATCTGAATTCCAGAATTCCTTTTTACCGTCTGCCGGAAGCAATGGCAAAAATTACTGAATTGCAAAATGCTAAAATCACTACTCTTAAACCATCCGACATTATTGCCTGCCTCCGCCTTAAACTGTGGGATCCCGACCAGAATAAAATGATTTCTCTTTCTGAATTATCTTAAAAAATCTTAATCCTCGGTAAAAAAATGAAATATTTTTTTGACTCGAAAACATTACCATTCTGGCTGTTCACTATTTCCGTTATTTTAATATTAACCATCTCACAGCTTATACAGGACGGTGTATTTATGGATGGGATGCTTTACATAAGTGTCAGCAAAAATTTGGCTGACGGCTTAGGTACGTTTTGGGAACCTCATTTAAGTCCGACGTTTATGCCAATTTTCCGTGAGCAGCCGCCACTCTACTTCGGCCTGCTTGCAGTGTTTTATAAGATTTTTGGATCAAGTATGTATGTGGAGCGTTTGTTTTGTTTTGTATGCTTTACTTTCACGCTTATTTACATTCATAAAATCTGGAAAATATTATTTTTTGAAGATGAGAAGCTGGGTAAAAACAGCTGGCTGCCGATACTGTTTTTTACAACAATCCCTATCTGCTTTTGGTCGTATTCCAATCATGTTGAAGAAACGGTAATGACCCTCTTTGCACTCATGTCGGTTTATTATTTAAGCAAGGCTCTTTTCCTAGAAAGGAAAATAGTTTTTAACCTGCTTCTTGCAGGCGTTTATGTTTTTCTTTCGAGTTTAACCAAAGGTATACAAGGGCTTTTCCCGATAACCGCCGTGTTTTTTTTCTGGATGGTTAACAGCAGAAAATTCTCTTTCAAAAAAAATATTATTTACTCACTTATCCTTGCCGGAACACCAGTTTTAATTTACTCACTGCTCATTTTTTTAAACAACCATATTTACGAAGTATTCAAACTGTATTTCGAAAATCGTTTGGGTAAAACATTTAATGAGGCCGGGCGGGGCACTACCGACTATAGATTTGAAATAATGGTAAGGTTGTTTACCGAATTAATACCCATGTTTATTTTAATTCTTATTATATTTTTATTCAGCCTGAAATATAAAGGGGAGCAGGCGGTTGAAAAAACGAAGTTTTCGAAAATTATGTGGCTCTTATTAATCGGCTTTTCGGGCTCTGCGCCTTTAATGATAACGCTTGAACAAAGAGGTTTTTACCTGCTTACCTCACTTCCGTTTTTTGCGCTTGCGGGTGCTGTACTCCTTGCGGACCGTATGGGATACCTAACAGGAAAAATAAATCTAAACAGTAATTTTTATAAATACGCTAAAATCATTACATGTATAATGCTGCTGTTTTCTTTGACATTTACAATTCTAAAAATCGGCAAAACAAAGCGTGATGAAAATGTATTATCTGATATATACAGTATCGGAAAAATTGTTCCTCATGGAGAAATTATTAATATCCCTTATGAAATGCAGGCAGATTTTAATCTAAGAGAATACTTTATAAGATATTTCTACATCAGCACAGACGAAAGCAACAAGCCGCACAATTACTTCATTATCAAAAAAGAGCTGCCTAAAAATCTGATCCCCAAAAACTACAGCCTGTATCCTTTGGAAACAAAGGAGATTGATTTATACAAGTTTGTTAATTAGTGCCGGTCATTCAGCATCCTCACATTTTTCTTGGTGAGGATGAAGAATCTTCGGAAAACTAAAGAAGTTCCTTCATCGCCAAAAATGGCTCTTCTGGATGACAGAGAGAAATAGAATCTTTTAATTATAAAAGGAGTTGATGACTTTCCGTAAAGATATTTTATCGGCAAATATCCTTACGAAAAGAAATCACGGTAATTCCTAAATCTTATTTTTCTTATAAAAAAATCTTTTATACATAAAAAATGCAATCAGCCCCAGCAAAATAAATTCCCAGACAGCAGCAAAGAACACGATAATATATTCTAATACTGCCCATCCTATTTTAAGGGAATCCATTATTCTGTTTAGGAAATCCGGCTTATAGCACTCTATGCTTTTATCATTTTCAATTTTTTCAATTTTTATAGTCTCGCGCTGATAGATGGTTAAATGAATTGTACTGAATGAAATCTGATCCTTTAAACTCATATTTGCTATCCTTGCTTTGTCGGACAGCATTTGTTTATTCAATAGGTTTTCCTCGACATCAGATGTTTCATATAATTTTTTGCCGCGGTTGTCTATTGCCTTTGTAAGCCTTTGTTCATGAGCGTTTAATCTTTTTTCGGCTGCTTTATTTGTAAGAAGGGATAAGGTAACGTCATCTGCTTTTATTATCCTGTAATCAAGGTAATCCATAAGCTTAGCAATCGCTTTCAGAGAAGTGTCGAGCTTTATATTAGGCACCCGGATTACTATATTATTTTCTACCGTGTAATACGTGTTTTCTGAAGATGAATCCTTGGTTACTGGAATAAGTGTTCTTCTGTTAATGGTGCTGCTTAGATTTGTATAGGTAACAAAGCCATCGAAAACGGAAATTATATCCTCGATTTTAAACGTTGCGCTTTTCACATCCTTTACTTTGAATTTTAAATCCGCTGTACGGATAAACTTTTTAGAAGTGTCTTTGTTCACAACCGCTGCCGAAGATGAAATAAAACCATTGCCATTACTGGCCATGCTGTCGGCTTTTGGGTAGTCTTTAAAAGTTGGACTTTCTTTTTCCGATATTGACGATCGGTCTTCTTTTCTTCCACCTTCTGATCTTCCGCATCCTGTAATCAGGACTACTGTGAGTCCAAATGATAAAATTGTTTTTAAGTTTTTCATGATGAATGGTTTTAGTTTGTAAATAATTTTTGATTTATGAAACAAACGTAATTGAACAACATCCGAACGGCTTGAAAAACACTTGTAAAGGATTTGTAAACTATTTTACAAAATACAAAAACCTATTAATCAATTATTTATAACTTAGCTGCCATTAATATGATTTTACAGGAGCTGAAATATTTTGAAGAATTAAAGAAGGAAGTTGCTGCTGTCTTTCAAAAAAGCTATCCAAACTGCAATAGTAATATCAGCGAATGGAAGGGACAGGATATTATAGATTTTCAGGAAGAGTTAATCTCCAAAGTACATGGCAGGATTAGTGAAAAGTGGTTTTATACACATATAAAATCACCTGCTGATAAATTACCCCGCATTGATATGCTGAATATGCTGAGCGAATATGCCGGCTATAAAAACTGGAATGATTTTCTTGGATCAAAACAAGCTGCCGAAAACAATGTCAGCACTCTTGCAGTAGTCTCCGAAAACAAAGAGAATTTTTCAGTAAAAAATAAGGAAGAAAAATCAATAGCCAAACCCAAAAAAAAGACCGTACAACTGGGTAAACTAATAGTGCTGTTTATAACAATACTTTTATTAGCAATAGTTGCAATTAAGCTTTTATCAACTGAAAATCATTTGTATAAATGCTGCTTTGTTGATATTGACGGGCATACATCTATTAAGGGTATAATCAGGGTAACTGTTTTAATGGAAGGTGAATCGCCGGTGTATGCCGAAACCAATGCTGACGGATGTTTACAGCTCGACGGAAAGAAAAACAAAATCAAATTTGTTATCAATACTCCTTATTTTCATCCTGATACATTCGCAAGAATATTGAATAAAGAAGTAATCGAAGAAAAAATTCAGCTTAAAGCAGATGATTATGCTGTTATGATTCATTATTTCTCAAAATCCAATATAAAAGACTGGCAGAAAAGAAGGCTGCAGCTGAATGAGATGATTTCTGAAAATGCAAAATTTTTCCAGGTTTACAGTAATAACGACGGAATGGAACTTTATAATAAAAAAGAGTTTATTGATAAACTTACAATGCCCTTAAAGAGTTTACGGAATGTTGAAATACTGGATGTTAAATATTCGGGGAATAAAATATCAGAATTACGGTTTACGCAAACCGGAAGCAGATGAAGAAAATTAATTACATAGCCGTATTTTTTGCGTCTGCATTGATTTTATTATCGTGCGGGAGAGCTTCTAATATGGAAGAAAAAATGATGTGTGAAGATTCAGCTTCCATGCCTGAAAGTTTTTTAAATAAAACAGAAATGGATTTTTTGACAGATACCCTAAACAGTCAGCAGAAGGAATTATTTGGGAAAAGGGCCATTCAGAAATTAGAAGACTATTACAATTACGTAGAGATCATTTCAAATAAAAATTATGATGCAGCCTTGCGGGATCATGCCAAAACTCTTGCTTCTGAATTATTTTTAGATAAAAAAAATACAGGATTAATTCTTGATTCAATCAGCAGTACTCCTTCCGACAGCTCAGCTGTATCTATTAATAACATTGCAATAAAGAGTATCCCTAAGATGATTAACGACAGCCTTTACAAAGGAAGTCTGATGTTTGAAGAGAAAGTTCATAATAAAATTCAAGCCCGCTATACCGGATTTATTATAAAAAAGGTAACAAAAAACTTTGGCCAGGAGCAAAGTTTAGTATGGGAAACTTATTTGGATTTTAGTAAATAGTGCCTCTAAACGAACATAAAAAACACGACCACTTTTTAATGAAAAAAACCTTTCTGCAGCATTGCTGCAATATCCATCCCCAGCCCTACAGATACGTGTATCAAAAAGCCCATCAATACCGACCGGCTTTTGAGACTCAGGCAACCTAATACAATTCCTGCAATTATTGCTGCAATTGTTTCAGGCATTGGTTTTCCGAAATGAATCATGCAGTAAGGGATGGTCATAATAAAAACCGAATAAAATCCGAATCGGCGTTTTAATCCGTGGAGTATAAATCCCCTAAAGAAAAATTCTAAGGCAAAAAACTGCGAACAGTAAAGCAGCTCCCATTTCCAGAAATCTGGGAAAAGTGAATCGCCAGAATTAATATGTAAAAATGGATACCTGTCCTGAAAAGATTTAGTGCTTGAAAAATAAATTACCAGGGGTATCATTACCAGCAGCATCAATATATACAGGTGATAGTCTTTAAATGCGCCTTTCCATTTTAATCCGTAATCAGAAAGTTTTTCTTTGAAAATAAAAATAATAATGAGAGAAGGAATTATGAAATAAAAAAGATTAAGTATCAAAACCCAATAAAATAGACTGCCCAGATTATTTGAAGAAGTTCGGAAAATTTGATCTGTTTTTTTTATCAGCCTATCTGCTCCTGCATTTGAAAATAAGTTTCTGAAAAAATCATAATCCCCGAAGTAATAAATCATACTCAACGAAAATGCCGTAAGTATGCATATACTTATTACCCTGATATCAACGGAAGTATTCTTTGAAGTATATTTTTCTCTTTCTTTTTCTATCTCAATAAAAGTATTGTAGAATATCTTTTTCAGCATGGTGGGGTAAAAGTATATTATTTTTTTAATGTTTTTCGGAGAAAACAAAGAAGATGGGCATGACTATTTTTTAGAAAATTTATATCCAAATGCATATATAATTATATGTTTTTATAAATATATATGCAAAAACATATAATTGTAAATAGATTACAGCAGCCCAGTGGATTGATCATTCATTTCTATCGAAGGAATACCGGGAAAAATATATAGCACTTCTTGACGAAAGGTACTTGATAATCGGCGGTTGAAATTTCAGAATGCAGGAACAAAGCCCTAAAGCAATATTGATTTATACTTATTCTGTTTCATCCAGCTCCTGAGCAAATCATCCGCATCAGGATAATAAGCCGCCTTCTTTACAATACTTTTAAATTCTTCAGGCGAACTCACAGATTCCGACGAATCAAAATAACCGAACCCTGAATAATGCCCGTTTTCAATAAGTATAACAGCCCTCTCTTCAGGAGTTCTTCCTTTATCAACTAATACAAAATCAGGATTGATAAAAATATAATTTTTTAAAATGTCATTCGCGCGTTTGTTGTAAACCTCTGTTTCTTCCTGTCCATCGCAGATGCCGTTGCATTTTTTTATCTGGTGATTAAAACATACCGCGTCTTCGCCTGTTAAACCGCAGTACCGCAGACATAATGAATATTCGTCAATCAATGATTCTAAACGCTCCCTTGCACTTAAATAAGAAGTAAAAGACAGCAAAGCATTTTCCGATTCTTCATACTCGGCTATTTTAAAATTGATAATCCCTTTATCATCTTTAAACCAATCGATGCAATGTGTGAATTGGTGAGCCTTACGAGCCTTGTTGTATCTGGGTTTATGCTTTTTTATTTCTTCTGATTCCAATAATAAAGCAATCAGTTCGTTGCCTGTCGGCACAAAATCTACATTATACAAATCGTTCAGCATTTTTTTTCCTTTCTGCTCTTTTGTATTAAAATGGCTCATTGCGCGGTTATATACATTCACGCTTTTGCCGATGTAAATGATGTTTCCTGTTTTATCTAAAAAATAATAGACACCGCATTCTTCAGGTAATTTATCAAGGATGTACTGTTTTATTTTATCAATGCGCCTTGTCATCAGCTCATCCACGCCCTGATTTTTATATTGAGGATTAGCGCTTTTAGCCAGCATCAAAATATCAAATAATTTGGCTGTTGCCACGGCATCGCCTTCTGCGCGGTGTCTTGCTTCGTTTTCTATTCCTAATGACTGGCATAAATTTCCGAGACTGTAGGAGACTTTACCCGGAAGCAGTTTCCTGCTGAGCCTCACGGTGCAAAGCGTTTCGCGTTTATATTTATAGCCTAACGAATCAAACTCACTTTTAATAAATCCGTAATCAAAACCTACATTATGAGCAATAAATATTTTGCCTTCCGTAAGGTCAATTATTTTTTTAGCTACTTCATGAAACTTAGGTGCGCCCATTACCATATCATTGGTAATGCCGGTAATGTTGGTGTAAAACGGACTGATATAACATTCGGGATCCAGCAGTGTGGTAAACTTTTCAGTTACCGTTAAGCCGTCGTGTATCAGAATACAGATTTCAGTAATACGTCCTCTGCGGAATTCAAATTTTCCGCCGCAGGTTTCTATGTCAATGATTGCAAACATTTATATTCATTCATTTTTTATGAGCTGCGAAAAGTGAAAAAATGGAACGCAGATGACGCGGATTTTTTAGGATAAACACAGATAAAACAAAACCATATTTAATCATAAATTTACGAAAAAAAATCATCTTTAATCTTAATCATCCGCGTCATCTGCGTTCCATTCGTTTAACCTTAATTCGCCCTGTTACCAATTATTTACCCATCTCCACCCGATACGACTGCAAAAACCTTATCACATTATCAATATTCAAATCCTGGGGTTTAAACTCCCCGATATTTAAGCTGCAAGTAAAATGCCATACTTCTAAAATCTCGCTGGTTTTAACGTTGTAAGGCTGATACGCCGAATTATCCGAATGAAATTTTAATAAGCTGTTCGATTTATTTTCGCGGTATAAGCGTTTATAAACCAAGCCGTCGTTTTTAGTGAGTACGATATACGTCTGTCCATCTTTAATATCTTCCAATGATTCTACATATTTGCCCACCACCACAGCTCCTTCTTTTAATGGCGGCATCGAATCGCCCTTTATCCCAAATGCGCGGTGTTTGCCTGTAATTTTAAAGGGCAGGTTCATTACCGCAAGCTCCTCTATAAACTGCGGATCGGAATAGCCGGTAAGGTAGCCGGCAGAAGCCTTTACAGGAACAACTTCTATTATATCGTTGTTTTTATTATCTACCAATACAGGAAACAGAATTCTGTTTTTCCCGATTTTGATTAATGCTTCAGGATCCGTTTTCGACAAATCGGCGCGGACCAAAGCATCAATGGCCATATGAAAATAATCGGCAATTATTATTAATAAATCATACGACGGCTCGGCCCTGCCCTCTTCATACGAACCTAATCGTGAACGCGGAATATTCAATTTTTCGGATAACTGCTCCTGGGATAACTTTTTAAGTGTCCTCAAAACCCTAATATTTTTGGCTATTTTTGACATTGCTAAATATTTTAGCACAATATTACTAAATATATTGGTAACTTTGAAACCGGAAAGTGAATATTTTATTTCAGTTCTTTTAAAAGATAAATACGCTGTCTATATCAGGGGCCTGTTTCAATAAAAAGTAAACACAGCCATGGTTATTAAATAATTGAAACGCCCTGATTAGATGCGTTTACCTCAGACAGCAAGATGGAGCGGACGATAGTACACATGGATCTGGATACTTTTTTTGTATCAGTATCGCGGCTGCAGAACAGCGCCTTAATCGGGAAACCGGTGTTAGTAGGCGGCAACAGCGACAGAGGCGTAGTAGCATCCTGCAGCTACGAAGCACGGAAATTCGGCATACACTCGGCTATGCCGATGAAGCTGGCAAAAAGATTGTGCCCCGAAGCCCTTATCATCAGGGGCGATTATGAAAACTACAGCAAGTATTCCAACATCATTACCGGCATCATCCACGAACAGGCACCCGTTTATGAAAAGGCTTCTATTGATGAGTTTTACCTCGATATTTCGGGAATGGATAAATTCTTCGGCAGTTATAAATGGGCAACCGAATTAAGACAGAAAATTCAGAAAGAAACCGGGCTTCCTATTTCATTCGGCTTGTCGAAAAACAAAACTGTTTCTAAAGTAGCTACCGGAGAAGCCAAGCCCAACGGACAGATGCAGATTAATTTCGGAACAGAGAAAAGTTTTCTTTCGCCGCTGCCGGTAAGCAAAATCCCCATGGTAGGTGAAAAAACAACGCATCTGCTCAGAAGCATGGGGGTTGAAAAAATAAAAACTTTACAGGAAATGCCTGTAGAGCTGCTCGAAAATGTACTGGGTGTAAACGGCATCTCCATCTGGAGAAAAGCCAACGGCATTGACAATACGCCTGTTGAGCAGTATTCGGAGCGCAAATCTCTTTCAACAGAAGAAACCTACGACAGCGATACAACTGATTTGACCAAGCTGAAATCTACGCTGGTAGCGATGACAGAAAAATTAGCGTATCAGATGCGCAGCGAAGGCAAGCTTACATCCTGCATCACGGTAAAAATCCGTTACTCAAATTTTGATACATTTTCTCATCAGGCGCGGATAGCCTACACTTCCTGCGATCATACATTAATCAGCAAGGTGAAAGAACTGTTTGAAAAATTGTATCAGAAAAGAATGCTGATACGTTTAGTGGGCGTACGTTTCAGTCATTTGGTGGGAGGTGCTTACCAGATAAATATGTTTGATGATTCTGAACAGATGATGAAACTCTATCAGGCAATGGATAATTTAAGAAAAAAATACGGTGATGATAAAATACAGCGTGCAATTTCTGCGGGTTATCAGCTCAGGAAATTTAATCCTTTTAATGGGCTGGCGAGTTAGCTAAATTCGATTTTAAGAAATATTCTTATAATTTGTAAAACTGTGTGCTTTCTTTTTTCTTAAAAAAAAAGAAACAGGGCAAATCTGCAGTGCATATTTGAGCCGGCTGGTGCGGGGCCTTCAAGAACAAACGATTCCTCCCCACAGGCAGCACAACATCGCGTTTGTTCATTCCTCACGCGCGGTTTCATAAATATTTTTTTGCTGCGACGGGAAGTAAACATAGGTGCGGTTGGCGGCCGCGAAAAGTGCGAACCGCAAGTTTCGTGGCACATAGCGTTGGGTTTTAGCGGGTAAACGAAAGCTTGAGGTTGGTTTTCGTGGTCTCTTTTTCTTTGTTTCTTTCTTTTGGAGAAGCAAAAGAAAGAAAAATCATGATTCGGAGATGAATCTGGATTAATAGAATCTATCTTTCAACGGAACTCAGGTCACTATACAAAACTGCATTCCATAAGGATTTAAGAAGCTTTGTGTTTTTCTTTTTTCTTAAAAAAAATAAAAATGCTTATACGAAGCGGTATTATTTTTCCGCAATCAAATATTCAATTTTGAACAAACTCAGAATAAATGTACCTCAACTGCCACACCTATTTCAGCTTCAAATACGGCACGATGTCCGTAGCGCAGCTGTTAGAAGAAGCCCAAAGCAAGGGAGTAACATCATTTGTAACAGCTGATATTAATAATACTTCCGCCGTCCTGGAATTTGTAAGGGAAGCATCTAAATACAACATCAAACCCATTGCGGGGATTGATTTCCGAGAAGGAGTAAAGCAGCATTACATCGGCATTGCAAAAAACAATGAAGGCTTTACGGAGCTCAACCAGCATCTTTCAGCGTATTTGTGTGAACAGGTTCCTTTTCAGGTGCAGGCTCCGGAGTTTCAAAACTGTTATGTTATTTATCCATTCAATGCCATTCATCCCGAAGCATTGAGAGAAAATGAATACATCGGCATACGTATTTCTGATTTGAATAAACTGCTTTTTTCTGAAACTAAAAAATATTTACACAAGCTCGTAATCTTACATCCTGTTACCTTCCGGCATAAAAAAGATTTTAATGCCCACCGCCTGCTGAGAGCCATTGATAACAATACACTCTTAAGCAAACTACCGGTATCAGAGCAGGCCAATGAAAATGAGGTGATGCTTCCGGAAACGGAGCTGTGCAGGATTTTCGAAGACTATCCTCAGTTAATCGAGAACACAAAAAAAATTATTGACAGCTGCGAAATCAGTTTTGAGTTTGGAACAAATAAAAATAAAAGCACTTTTACCAGCAGCATAAGCGAGGATGAAGCCCTGATGAAAGACCTCTGCTATAAAGGGCTTAGATACCGCTATGGGAAGCCTGATGCTGTTGTTTGCGAGCGCCTGGACAGAGAGCTGGAAGCAATTGCTAAAATGAAATTCTGTTCTTATTTTTTAATCACCTGGGACATTGTAACCTATGCCCAGAGCAAAAATTATTTTTATATCGGACGGGGAAGCGGTGCCAACAGCTTAGCAGCTTATTGTCTAAAAATAACAGATGTCGACCCTATTGATCTGGATTTATATTTCGAACGCTTCATGAATCCATACCGGGTGAACCCTCCCGATTTTGATATGGATTTTTCGTGGAAAGACCGCGATGATATTACCCGCTATATTTTTGAACGTTACGGAACAGCTCATACTGCCCTGCTGGCGACCTACAACACCTTCCAGGCGAGTTCTGTAATCAGGGAACTGGGTAAAGTATTCGGACTGCCGAAAGGCGAGATTGATGATTTGGTTGATAACAGAAAATCCGCGCAGACACCTGATAATATCACCAGACTTATTTTTCAATACAGTAAGCATATCCATGATTTCCCCAGCCATTTGAGCGTTCATGCGGGCGGTATTTTAATTTCAGAAAAACCGATTAATTATTATTCGGCAGTGAGCATGCCTCCGAAAGGCTATCCCCTGACGCAGTTCAGTATGCTGGAAGCAGAAGACGCCGGGCTATACAAATTTGATATTCTCAGCCAGCGCGGATTGGGGCATATAAAAGACACCATCGGCATCGTTAAAAAAAACAAAGGTATCGACATCGACATCCACAACATCAAGGCTTTTAAACTGGATGAAAAAATAAAACAGCTGCTGCGAACCGGGAGAACAATGGGCTGCTTTTATGTTGAATCGCCCGCTATGCGCATGCTTTTAAAGAAACTGGAAACAGATACCTATTTAGGATTGGTAGCTGCAAGCTCTATTATCCGCCCCGGCGTTGCTAAGTCGGGTATGATGCGTGAATACATTTTACGGTTCCGCAATCCCGAACGGAGAAAATACATTCATCCGAAAATAGGCGAGCTGATGAGTGAAACCTACGGTATTATGGTATATCAGGAAGATGTGCTTAAAGTTGCCCACTACTTTGCAGGGCTTACCTTGGCTCAGGCTGATGTGATGCGCAGGGGAATGTCGGGCAAATACAGGGCAAGAGCAGAGTTTCAGAAAGCGCAGCAAGATTTTTTCAGCAATTGTAAAGACAGAGGTTACCCCGATGAAATCACCAATGAAGTATGGCGGCAGATTGAAAGTTTCGCCGGATATTCCTTCTCTAAAGGGCATTCGGCATCGTATGCGGTAGAGAGTTACCAGAGTTTGTATTTGAAAGCCTATTTCCCGAAGGAGTTTATGGTGGGTGTGATTAATAATTTCGGCGGTTTTTACCGGACCGAAAATTATGTACACGAAGCAAGAATGTCGGGTGCCGAAATTGCTGCGCCCTGCGTAAACCGAAGCGAATATTTAACATCCATTGATGCCGAGATAATTTATATAGGTTTCGTTCATTTAGCTGAACTGGAACGGAACACCGCTCAGATGCTGCTGCTGGAACGGGAGAACAATGGCGCTTTCAAAAGTCTGGAAAACTTTATGAAGCGGGTAAGTATTTCAGTGGAACAGCTTCGCATATTAATCCGCATAGGCTCTTTCCGTTTTACGGAAAAATCAAAAAAAGCACTGCTCTGGGAAATACACAGCATACTCGGCGGACAGAGAAAAACCAATCCTAAGCAGGAGCTTTTCGAAATATCGAAAAAGGAATTTAAACTTCCTGAACTGCACCATCATCCTTATGATGACGCATTAGATGAAATTGAAATTTTAGGTTTCCCACTATGTTCGCCCTTTTCGTTATTGAAAGAGCCTGTAAAAAGCAATTTGAATATGCAGGATTTAATCAAACATATAAATGAAAGCATTGTTATCATTGGCTATCTGGTTACCCGTAAAATTACAAGAACCGTAAACGGACAGGATATGTCGTTTGGAACTTTCATTGATTCGGAAGGTTATTTTTTTGATACCACTCATTTCCCTAATGTGCTTGCAAAATATCCCTTCGCTGGAAAAGGCTGTTACCAGATAAAAGGAAAGGTTGTGGAAGAATTCGGTTTCCCGAGTATTGAAGTGACATATATGGAAAAACTCGGATTTTTGGATAGGGGCAAATAAATTAAGAGAAAATTCATTTATCTGACAATACAAAAATGCTTTATGTATTTCGAAAAGACGGCCCCTCTTCTTGAATAAATTCAACACGTTCAGCCATCGATGAAATCAAATCAGCTCCAATTATTTTTAATTTTTCAAGACATTAAAATGCATATTTGCTTCTGGCTGCACTGATAAATTATCCTGAGGAATCAGCCGATGTAATTAAAATTAAGGATGAAATAAAGGGGTTGAAAAGATTGAGCAAAGGAAAATTTTTATCCTTAAACAAACCAAAGCACAGAAAAAATCTTATTTTAATTAATTAAAATATTATATTTGGCTGAATAACAATGCAACTTAAAAGGGTTTTAAAGCATCAGTTGAGTAATGAGGATTTCTACAAAAAAAGCCGGCAATTTTAAAACAAAAACAATTCACTCTGTTTTTGTGTCTGTTCTTTTTTTATTATTTACTGTAAAAACATTTGCCGACTGCGCAACTATCAATACATCATTTACTGCATCTCAATCAGTAATCTGCGGTTCGGGTTCATATATTATATCCTTTACTCAAACAAGCACGGGGACAGGAGCAGCAGCCGCAACCTATAAATGGTACATGAACAATGTGCAGTTTGGCGGAACAACAACCTTTGCAGGAGCTCCTCCAAACAGTGGTATAATTTCTGCCGTAGGCACCTATACTTTTATGATGATTGCTACAGGTGCAGCTTCCTGCAAAGACACAGCAATAGTTAATGTTTATATCAGGCCGGTTCCTGCAGCAAGTTTTACTTTCAGCCCTAATACCAGCCAATGTATTGGAACACCTATTACTTTTACAAATACTTCAACCGGAACAGGAGCTTTTACAAGTTATTTATGGAATTTCGGCGACGGCACCACATCAACATCTATTAGTCCAACTCATACTTATTCAACCGGGGCAGCGAGTGTTTCGCTGACCATAAATAACGGGGGAACATGCACCAATACAGCAAGCAATCCGATAACTGTTCTGGTTAAACCGATTCAGAATTTTACAGCCACTCCAAGTCCCGGCTGTGCAACACAAACAGTCACTTTTGGAAATACGACAACCGGCGAGGCCCCGGCAACAAATTTTCATTGGAATTTTGGAAACGGCAATACATCAACCGGGGTGAAGGTGCCTGCCCCGCAAATATATCACACAGGCACTTATACAATTATGATGGTGGCTGGAAACGGATGCGGATTAGACACCATGTACCGGTCAATTGAAATTGACACGATACCAAAAGCAATTATGAGCGTTAGTTCTGTCGATGGCTGCACTCCTTTAACATTAGGCACCACCAATAGTTCAACAGGAGGCAACTTAACATACCAATGGTTTGTTGATGGGGTAAGCACATCAACTTCTGCTACCATGTTCCCGGTTTTAACGGCTCCATCGTGCAATACACTGGCAACACATATTGTGCGTTTGCTGGTTTCAAATCAATGCGGGGGCGGAGTTCATGATACCACAGTTTCAATAAAAGTACATCCGGCTGTAAATACAATAATTTCTCCAAGCAATGCAACTATCTGTGCGGGTCAAAATTTTCAATTTTCTTATACACAAACAGCCTGCGGTGATTCACTAAGTTATTTATGGAATTTCGGAAATGGGCATACATCCACATTGCTGACCCCTTTACCTGAATCATTTGCTAATCCCGGCTCCTACTCCACCAGAATAACTGTTAACGGATTTTGCGGCTCATCAGCAGATACGTCGGAATTAACAGTATTTCCAACCCCGAATCCTCCAACAGGATTAAATGATACCATTTGTTCCGGGAACAGAGCAACTTTGTTTGCTTCCTTAAACAGTGCCGGCGGGAATATTCAGTGGTACGGCGTTTCAACCGGCGGAACAATGCTGAATCAGGGGGCAAGTTATTATACTCCAAGCCTGACTGCCAATACTACCTATTGGATTCAAACCGAATATCAAGGCTGTGTGAGTTCAAGAGTTCCAGTTTACGTAACTGTGATTCCGCTGCCGGCGGCGCCGACATCACTGAGTGCTATTATATGTCAGGGGTTTTCTGCAACACTGAATGCCACCGCCCCTTTAGGAGCAAGTTTTCAATGGTATGATACTGTAACTGCCGGAACTGTTTTATTCACCGGGCCATCCTACACAACGCCGGTACTCAGCATCACAAAAAAGTATTATGTATTAGCAATAGTAAACCACTGTCCCGGCCCGCGCACAAAAGATACAGTAACAGTAAAACCGACACCGGCACTGCCGACAGCGGCTTCAGTAAGCGTGTGTACAGGCAATACAGCAACACTTACAGCAACGGCACCGGGCGGAACATACGAGTGGTATGATGCACCCACAGCCGGAACGCTTTTAAGTACGGGCGCTGTATATATTATACCCTCCGTAGCAGCCACAACAATATATTATGTTCAGACAACCATAAATGGATGCGTAGGACCAAGAAAAGCAGTAACAGTAACTGTTAATCCATTTCCGACGGCTGATATAGTGCCTGATGTAAATGCCGGCTGCGTTGGCCTGATGGTGAATTTTACCAATAATTCTACCCCCGGCGGAACTTATCTATGGCATTTTAACGGGGCGGTGCCTGCCACATCAAATCAATATATACCGCCTACAAAAACTTTTACCTCCTCTGGTGTTAAGCTGGTGTGGATTACGGCAACAGTGCTGGGCTGTTCAACAAACGACAGTACTTATATCAATATTGACCCTAAGCCGGTGCCTTCTTTTACCGCCACGCCAGCTTCGTTTTCGGGATGTACGCCTGTAAGCAGAATTTTTAATAATACCAGCCCTGTTACAGCAGGCGATACTTACTTCTGGACCTTAGGCAACGGAATAACCTCGGTTTTACAAAACCCGCCTTCGCAGATATATACCACTACCACGAGCGACAATGTTTTTAATATAAAACTGGTGATTACTGCGCTTAATGGATGCAGAGACAGTATTACCCATGCAGTAACTGTGCATCCTAATCCTGTTGCTTTATTTACTCCTAATCCAAATGATACTGTATGCGCCAATACCAGCCTTCAGTTTTTAAATGGTTCGAGCCCGAATGGGGTTGCAACCTATCTTTGGCGTTTTGGCGACGGCACAACAAGTACTCTTACCAATCCGACGCATATTTACGGATCGCCTAATAATTATATTGCGAGATTGATTGCAACTACGTCATTTTCGTGCAAGGATTCAACACAGCAATTAATTGTGATTGACAGTCTGCCGGTGGCTGCATTTTCAAATACCAGCGCATGTTTCGGCGTTGCAACAAAATTCACGAATTCATCAACCGGAAACATTGTAAGCCGGAGCTGGGATTTCGGCGACAGCTCCCCTCATGATACTGCTTTGAGCCCGCAGCATACTTACGCTGCAAGCGGTACTTATAATGTGACTCTTACAGATGTAAATTTATTAGGCTGTTCAAAATCCGTTACCCATCCGGTAATTGTAAAATCGGTACCTATTGCAGCTTTCAGTGCTCCTACAGAATGCATGATGCACAGCACCTTATTCAACAACCAAACAACTGTATCGCCAATAAGCTGGATGTGGAATTTTGGTGATTTAGGAACGAGCGCGCTGCAGAACCCATCGCATGTTTATGCCGATTCGGGAACATACAGTGTAACCCTTGTTGCATTTTCGGCAAGCGGCTGTTCTGATACCGTTACAAATCCGGTTAAGGTAAACCTGATACCTTCGGCCAATTTTACATCAGCAGCCGTTTGTAAAAACGATACTATGTTTTTCAGCAGCACATCGCTTTATTTACCTAATACTTATTCATGGAATTTCGGGAACGGCTTTACGGATAATACCAATAACCCGGCACCAAAATTTGTTTATACCATTGCCGGAACATATAATGTGATACTTACTGCGGGTTATTCGGCAACGGGCTGCACCAATAGTATAACAATACCAGTTATTGTTCATCCGCGCACTGTGCCAAATTTCAGCAGCACAACACCCTGCCTGAATGCGGCAACAGTTTTTACTGATAATACTTTAAATACACCGACGCAGTGGAAATGGAATTTCGGCGACGGCAGCGCTGTTAATACTAGTCAAAGTCCGGTGTACAGCTATGCAGGTGCGGGCATATATACAGTAAAACTTATAGCTGCCAATACCTTTGGCTGCCGCGATTCAATTACAAAAACTACTGTTGTAAATCCGCTGCCAACAGCCGTATTTGTATTTGATACCGTGTGCGACAATACAGCAATATCCTTTACCGATCAATCTGTTTCAGCATCCACATGGAGCTGGAATTTTAATGACGGCAGTCCTGTAAGTACAATCCGATCGCCGTCACATCTTTTTCCCGGAAACGGAAGCTATAATGTTAAATTGGTTGTAACAAACTCTTTGGGCTGTCTTGATTCTATCACACATGCTGTTTTTGTGAAACCGAATCCTGTTGCAGCATTTTCGGCAGCAACTGCCTGCCATACTTATCCGACAGTATTTAACGACAGCTCAGTATCTGCAGCAAAATGGAGCTGGAACTATGCCGATGGTTCAGCTTTAGATACTCTTCATTCGCCATTACACACTTATGCAAATCCGGGAAGTTATACTGTAATACTCACAGTGAAAAACTTAGCGGGCTGTTCAAATTCTGCTTCACATACTGTTTTGATAAACACCATACCAACGGCTGCATTTTCAGCTACAACTCCCTGCTTGGGAGATTCAACCGTATTTACTGATCAAACCATTGGGAACGTTATAGGCTGGACCTGGGATTTTAATGACGGATCGGCCTTGAGCAGCCTTCACAATCCGAAACATAAATATGCTGCGGCAGGTGTTTATCATGTAATGATGATTGCTTCGGGCGGCAGCGGCTGTGCTGATACTGTTACTAATTTGATTACTGTTAACCCATTAGCAGGAACCGATTTTTCATTTACTCCTGAATGTACCAAGGATACCATCTCGTTTAACAATACATCAACAGGAGCGCCGGATACCTTCAGCTGGAGTTTCGGCAACGGCTATTCTGATAATACAAATAATCCTACACCGAAATATGCTTATGCTGCGGCCGGAACTTATAATGTTACTTTTACGGCGGGGTATTTATCAACCGGCTGTACTAAAAGCATCACTAAAAGTGTGACTGTATTTCCGAGAACCATTCCCAATTTTACAAGCAGCACCCCCTGCTTATATTATTCGTCGGTTTTTACTGATAACACTGCCGGCTCTCCTGTAAAATGGAACTGGAACTTTGGCGACGGTACGGCACATGACACGCTGCAAAATCCCACACATGGTTATGCTGCATCTGTAAGTTATACAGTAACACTTATTACAAAAAACGTGTTCGGCTGTGCCGATTCAATTGTAAAAACTGCTGTGGTAAATACCCTGCCTGTGGCAGTATTTGCTTTTGATACGGTATGCGCCGGTACTTCAACTACTTTTACTGACCACTCTACTGCAGCAGTATCGTGGATATGGGATTTCGGCGATGGCAGCGCGGCAAGTATCAGCAATTCTCCTGTTCATTTATATGCTATTAGAGGCACTTATGCTGTTACCTTAATAGTATCAAATTCATTGGGATGTACCGATACTGTTATTCATTCAATTATTGTAAATCCTAATCCTGTTGCAGCATTTACAACCTCGGCAGCCTGCCATACCTATCCTACTATTTTTACCGACCATTCAACCGCTGCCGCAAAATGGTATTGGAATTTTGGTGACGTAACAGCAATTGATACGCTTCAATCGCCGCAGCATATTTATGCAAACCCGGGAAATTACAGTGTGCAGCTTGAAGTGAAAACTGTTTTCGGCTGCAGCAATTCCGTTTCGCAGTTTATAACTGTGCTGCCGAATCCGGTTGCTGCTAATACAATAACTAATTTATGTGCGAGAGACAGCGCGGTATTTACCGATAATTCAACAGGAACAGGAATATCGAACTGGTTATGGGATTTCGGCGATGGTTTTACTTCGGCTTTAAGAGATCCGGTTCATGCTTTTCTGGGCAGCGGCAATTATACGGTAAGTTTGATTGTTACCAATACTTCGGGCTGTGCCGATACTATTGTGAAACAGGAGGTTGTTCATACCATTCCGAAACCGATGTTTTCTGTAATTCCGGGCTGCGCAGGAACTATGGCAGCTTTTACTGATTTATCAACTGATGCGGTGCCTATTAATGCATGGGTCTATAATTTCGATGACGGCAATACAGCTTCTGTCAAAAACCCGAATCATATTTTTTTGAATGGAGCAGGAGTTTATAACGTGTTGTTAAAGGTTACCAATGTAAACGGATGCGACAGTTCGGTTACAATACCGGTTACTGTAGATATTGTACCTGCAGCACATTTTCATGCCGATACCATCTGCGTAGGCACGCCGACCTCGTTTACTGATTTTTCAACCGGGAATCCTATTGCATGGCTTTGGGATTTCGGCGACGGCAGCATTGACAGCACAAGCCATACAGCTTCGCATTTATATGCAGCCGGCGGTGTGTATATAGCTTCTTTAAAGGTTACCAGTTTTGGCGGCTGCAACGATATTGTATTCAGGATAATACAGGTGCGGAGTGATGTACATGCGGGTATTATTGCTATTAATAACACCTGCTTAAATACATTGGTTGCAATGCATGATAATACTACTATTGCTTTGGGCAACCTGCTTTCGGATACCTGGGATTACGGCGACGGCTCGCTGCCGGTAACAACACTAAATACATCGCATACTTATGTTACTGCGGGTACTTATTATATCACTCATACGGTTATGTCGGACGGGGGCTGCGCCAATACTGCGCTTGATACTATTGTAGTAAACCCTTACCCGGGAGCTCATTTTACGGCAGCCAATACCTGCGAACTGCAGCCAAGTATTTTTAACGACAGCTCTATAGGGCCTCCGGTAACGTGGCACTGGAATTTCGGCGACGGCGGTACCAGCATACTTCAAAATCCGACACATTTATATGCTTCGGCAAATAATTATAGTGTAACATTAATAATTTCGTCGGGTATGGGCTGCGGCGATACGGTAACAAATACCATAACCGTTTATCCGAAACCGGCGGCATTATTTACAAGCAGCAAGGTATGCTGGGGCGATACAACCGTGTTTACAAATAACTCTACCTTATCATCCGGAACCATTTCAAATACCTGGTGGAGTTTCGGGGATGGAACCACCGATACAACTTTTAATGCCAGTCATGTTTTGTTGACTTTAAAAGATACTTTTACAGTAAAGCTTGCCATCCTCACAAGTTTAGGCTGTGTGGATACGCTTACCAAACTTGTAGAAACATATCCTTTAAACGAATTTCATTTTGCGCCGTTCCCGCTTGCCGGATGTAATAAATTTACTACCACCTTCCGCGACAGCTCCACGGTAAGCGGCGGTAATATTGTAAACTGGTTTTGGGATTTCGGCGACGGCAACTATACTGATTTTTTTGCACCTACCCATACTTATGTTACTCCCGGAAGTTATTATCCGTCGTTAACGGTTACCAGTTCGTACGGATGTAAACTGACTGATACTTTACATTATGCGGTGGTGGTGCATCCTACGCCTTCGGCTGCTTTTACCCCTTCGCCTTATCATACTGATATGTTAACTCCCGACATTCAGTTTAACGATAATACTGTGGGCGCCACTTTCTGGGATTATGATTTCGGCGATTTAACTACCAGTATTAATCCGAACCCAAACCATACTTATCAGGATACCGGCACTTATACAGTTGTGCTGATTGTTAACAACCAGTTTGGCTGCCGCGATACGGTGAAACATGAAATTAAAATTGACCCTATTACCACTGCTTATTTCCCCAATGCTTTTACGCCCGACGGCAATAATTTAAATGAAACTTTCAGGCCCCGTTTTTTTGGTGTGATTGAATTTAACATGGTTATTTACGACCGCTGGGGATCGGAAGTTTTCAGGACCCGCGATATTGACGAAGGCTGGAACGGCCGTTTTGAAGGTGTAGGCGATGTTATAAAACAGGATGTTTATGTTTATAAAGTTGATACAAAAGATATTTTTATGAACAGCCATAAATATACGGGCAGGGTTACGCTGGTGAAATAGGGGGTTTTTGTAAAGAACTTAGCCTTCGCTGAAAAGACCTCAACCTCCGATGAAAAGACCTCACCCCCGGCCCCTCTCCTTGAAAAAAGGAGAGGGGAGTTATGACTCAGTTTCCTGCAAGCCCTAGCCCCCCATAAAAAGACATCACCCTCCGATGAAAAGACCTCACCCCCGGCCCCTCTCCTTGAAAAAGGAGAGGGGAGCCATTACCTAATGATTACTGAAGAACTTATAGGGAACATTCCTTCTTTTTTTTACGAAGAGGAGAAACCTAACCTAATGAATATTGAAGAACTTTGAGGGCAGCTCCCCCTCTCCTTTTTCAAGGAGAGGGGCCGGGGGTGAGGTTCAGATATAAAGGGTATCATTGTAATCCGCCTTTTATATCCACGATTTATCTAAAATTAACAATTCCGATTCCGCAGCTAACATCTCCATTTCTGGAGCGAACAGTTCCATTTCCTCAGCGAACATGTCTGATTCTGCAGCGAACGTGTCTGATTCCGCAGCGAACAGAGAAGATTCCATAGCGAATAGGGAAGTTTCCGCAGCGAACAGGGAAGATTCTGCAGCGAACAGAGAAGATTCCGCAGCGAACAGAGAAGATTCTGCAGCGAACAGGGAAGATTCCGCAGCGAATAGGGAAGTTTCCGCAGCGAACAGAGAAGATTCTGCAGCGAACAGGGAAGATTCCGCAGCGAATAGGGAAGTTTCCGCAGCGAACAGAGAAGTTTCCGCAGCAAACAAGGAAATTATAGAACCGAGTGGGCGTATTTGGGAGGGAGAAACAAAAAATTCCGCCCCAGCCTCCCCCTTTGAGAAAGGCTGAGGAGGAAAAATTTACATAAATAT
>CAINDA010000014.1 GCA_903847205.1 uncultured Bacteroidota bacterium | reverse complement strand
GGATGTTGTATAGTTAAAAATGAAATGAGTTCGCCCAAAAAGAACTTCTTAGAGAAAAACCTAAGAAAAAAGTTCCGAAATTGAAGTTGAAATTTAAAATGTGATCCCAAAATCATTATAAAAAATGGCGGATTTTCTTAAACGTGAGTTTTGCAGTGGGCTCAAATTATGAAATAGCATGAGCGGATTGGACCTCAAACAGAAATGAATAAATACCCGTAACTTTGAACAAACAAAAACTTGGTATTTTTTCGGGGACAATTAGATCCCGCTTTTGAAATAGGTTTTAAAAGAGAACCACAAAGCAGATGTCGAAAATCAAATTAGAAACAGTTTGAGGAAGCATGAAGATGAAAATTTAATTACTTAAACTTCTCTTTTGTTTTTTTTATTGGTTTTATTCTTTCTGGTTCTTTTTAAGGGGGGGGGTTATGGATAAATAATAAAAAATTGCACCAGACAATCGAATTATAAACAAATGAAAAAATGTTGCCTCTTTATAATTCTCAATATAGTATTCTTAATTTGTAATTTGTTTTGTTCTGCCCAAAACAGAAACACAAGTGGTGAGCTAAATCGAACCATTGATTCCCTTCTTGTTCTTCTCAAAAACGATAAACCAGATACAAACAAAGTGATTCACCTTTATCAATTAACGAGAGAGTTTCAATTAACCGGGGATTACCAAAAAGGGTTGAACTATGGAACAGAAGCATTAGATCTTGCTATTATCCTGGATTTCAAAAAAGGAATGGCGCAGTCAACTAATAATAACGGAAACATTTATTTAAAACAAGCCGACTATTATCATGCCCTTGATTATTATCGAAAAGCATTAAATATAGATAAAGAAGTAAGAAATAAAAAAGGAATAGCCGCCCGGTCGTGCAATATTGGAATTGTATATAAGGAACTAGGTAATTACCCCAAAGCCTTGGACTATTATTTTGAGGCATTGAAGATGGACGAAGAGCTTCGAGATAAAGGTGGAATTGCCACTGACATTGGCAATATAGGGCTTGTTTATTCTGAACAAGATAATTACCCCAAAGCATTGAATTATTATTTCAAGGCATTGAAAATGGCGGAAGAACTTGGATATAAAAATGGAATTGCAGCAGACCTCGGAAACATTGGAATTGTTTATGGGAATATTGGCGATCACACCAAAGCTTTGGTCTATTTTTTCAAAGCTTTAAAAAATGCCGAAGAACTGGGAGATAAAAGCTTAATTGCAATCTTACTTGGCAACATCGGAAATGTCTATTTAAACCAAGGCAATTACTCCAAGGCATTGAACCATTATTTTAAGGCATTGAAAATGAAGGAAAAAATATGTGACAAAAATGGAATAGCAAACACTCTTGGTAACATCGGTTCACTATATACTAAAACTGGAAAATTTAAAGAAGCTGGGAAGTATCTAATAAGAGCTTACGCCATTGATGACAGTATACATGCTATGGATAATTTATTACAAATTGAAGACCATCTCTCACGTCTATACGATACTATTGGCGAGCATAAACTTGCGCTTATTCATTACAAAAAATCAATAGCGTTAAAGGATACTCTTTTTAGTCAGGAAAATAAAAAGCAACTCATCCGCAAAGAAATGAATTATGAATTTGATAAAAAGGAATCAGCAACAAAAACGGAGAATGACAAACAGCAGGCGGTTGCAATGGCAGAAAGTAACAAACAAAAAATTATTATATGGTCGGTAATCTGCGGTTTGCTTTTAGTTATTGTATTTGCAGGTTTTGTTTTCCGCTCTCTGCGGATAACCCGTAAACAAAAACAAATAATTGAACTGCAGAAAAATGAAGTATCCATACAAAAAGAAATAGTGGAAAGGCAGAAAGAAAAAATTGTTGACAGTATCACTTATGCCCAGCGCATCCAGCAGAGCATTTTGATCGAAGAAAGTGAAGTGCAGAGTTATTTATCTGAATGTTTTATTTATTTTCAGCCAAAAGATATTGTTAGCGGTGATTTTTATTGGTGCTCTAAAATAGATGATAAAATTATTATAGCAGCTGTTGACTGTACCGGACATGGTGTTCCCGGCGCTTTCATGAGCATGATAGGCAACACGTTATTGAATCAGATTGTAAATGAAAAACGCATTACCAAACCTTCTGAAATACTGCGATTATTAAACCTTGGGGTTTATGAAGTCTTGCACCAGCAGAAAGTCGACGCATTATCCGATGATGGCATGGACACGGCACTTTGCTGTATTGATTACAAAAACAATGAACTTCAGTATGCAGGTCAAAATCCTTTGTATTTATTATCAAACGATCAAATGGAGGTTATTAAGGGTGATATATATGGCATTGGTGGAAGAGGTGCGATTGCCAAGCTTCATAACCAGCTTAAAAAAGAATTCGCCAACCATGTTATTCCGATAAAAAAAAATATGAGTATTTATCTCTTTTCAGATGGTTATATGGATCAGTTTGGCGGTGATAAGAGAAAAAAATTCGGAACGCAGAAGTTTAAAGAATTATTGCTGAACAACCGGCATCGAAGCATGCAGAATCAAAAGGAACTCATTAAATCTGCTCACATTGAATGGAAAGGGAGCTCACCGCAGATAGATGATATTTTGGTGATTGGTATTAGAATATAAATGAGGTACAATCAATGGGTTTAAATCGTAATTGCTTCAATTTATTGTTTCTTTCGTTAGTTATAAATTATAAATCTTTCAAACTGTGTCAACAGAACGCCAGCTTTTTTTTAATCATCTTGCGCAGACAAGCGAAACCCCTTTAGCTTTGGAAATTGAAAAGGCGGAAGGCATCTATTTATATGATACTTCCGGCAAACGTTACCTGGATTTAATTTCTGGAATTTCGGTCAGCAATGTTGGGCACCGTCATCCAAAAGTGTTAGCCGCAATTCAAAATCAATTAAATAAATACATGCACCTGATGGTGTATGGCGAATATATACAAAGCCCGCAGGTATTGCTTGCAAAGATGCTGGCAGAAAATCTTCCAGAAAATTTAAGTTCAGTTTATTTTGTTAACTCAGGAAGCGAAGCAATTGAAGGTGCAATGAAATTAGCAAAACGTTTTACAGGAAGAGCAGAAATTGTATCTTTTAAAAATGGCTATCATGGCAGTACTCATGGCAGTTTAAGCATAATGGGGAATGAAGAATTTAAAAATGCTTTCCGCCCGCTGCTGCCTGATGTAAGCCAGATTAGATTCAATAACACAAACGATTTAATTCACATCACAAACCGCACTGCATGCGCAGTTGTTGAAACAATTCAAGGAGAAGCCGGTGCTGTTGTTCCCGAAAATAATTTTTTAAAACAGTTACGCGAGCGCTGTAATGCAACAGGTACAATGCTTATAGCAGATGAGGTGCAGTGCGGTTTCGGCCGAACAGGGAAATTATTTGCCTTTGAACATTTTGATTTTATTCCTGATATTATCTGCCTTGCAAAAGGCATGGGAGGCGGAATGCCGATCGGCGCTTTTATTTCTTCCAAAAAAATTATGCAGTCGCTTTCTAATAATCCGATACTGGGCCATATTACCACATTTGGCGGGCATCCGGTATGCTGTGCTGCAAGTATGGCTGTGTTAACTATTCTGATTGAAGAAAAATTAATTGAGCAGATTGAGAATAAAGAAAAATTATTCCGCAGCTTATTAAAGCATCCCAAAATTAAATCTGTGAATGGAAAAGGATTATTGCTTGCTGTGGAATTTGAAAGCTATGAACAAAACAAAATAATAATTGATAAGTGTATCGAAAAGGGTGTAATTGCCGATTGGTTTTTGTTTAATTCTCACTCCATGCGAATTGCACCGCCGCTAACTATTACTGAAGAAGAAATTAAAAAGGCTTGTCAAATTGTCCTCAATTGTATCGATGAAGCAATTTAATCGCAGGGCCTTTTTAAATTGTCAGTATAATTAATAGTTCCCAATCGACAGCATTACCAGGGTGCAGGCTTCCAAGGCTTCAATTTTATTTTGCTGCAAATTCTTTTCAAATTCAGGATTTTCGGTGCCCGGATTAAATACTACTCTTTTAGGTTTCAGCCCGATTATATAGTTGTACCATTCTGATTGATTTTTCATACCTACATACAGCGTCACGGTATCAACATCATTAACAACTGGTTTGCCTGTGATAATTTTTATACCATTTATTAATCCCTCTTTTATCCCAACAGGAATTACCTCATGATTATGCTTTTGTAAAGCCAGAGTTGCTTTGTAGGCATACCTTTCCGGGTTTTCGGATGCACCGATTACAATAGTTTTTTTGCTCATTTTAGTTAGCAGTTAGTTTATTTCCTTCAGTAAATGCAAGACCGATGCGTATTACAGGTCTTTTGCTTAGTTTTTCGCCTTCAACATATCCATCGGTTTTATAACCTGCATTTATCATAATCCCAATTAAATTTTCTTTTGCAAACAAATTAATAATTGCCATTGCGCCTGCTCAGCTCAAAATCTGTGTTTTTCTAATTTATTTTTTCAGCAGTTAATTTTACGGTAGATTTTATTATATTTTTTCGAATGTTCACTAAACATAGTCTCAATCTACTTCCAAATAATCTAAATCTTTCCCATAGCTTTCTTCCAGAAAAAATACTGATACAAAAGCAATCACTATTACTACAGCCCCTACAATCATAGCCGACTGTACTATTCCCATTCCTTCAGTCATGTGTCTCCACCATATAATCATCAGTACTGTAGCACCTCTCACAAAATTAGGAACAGTTGTGGTAACCGTTGAGCGGATGTTGGTACCGAATTGCTCCGAAGCGGTTGTAATAAAAACAGCCCAGTAACCTTGTGCAATTCCAAGAAGAAAAATTATGAAGTAAAATAATTGTGCAGAAATTCCGAATGATCCAAAGTACCAGAAACTCAATAGTCCCAGAAAAGCAATTGCAATCAGAAGTGCTTTTTTTCTGGATTTTAACTTTTGGCTGATAAAACCGGTAATCATGCTTCCGACGGAGGCACCTAAATAATGAAACATAACGGCCTTGCCCGGGCTCACAGAACCAATAATCCCCAAAGCCTCGCCAAATTCATTTGAAAAAGTGATGAGTATTCCAATGGTAAACCATACTGGTGTGCCTGTTAAGATACAGCAGAAATATTTAAAAAACTTTTTTCGGTCTTTAAAAAGGCTGAGAAAATTGCCACGTTTTGCTTCAGATTTTTTTACTTTGTCAAACATGCCTGATTCATGAACATAAACTCTCAGGCCAAGAAGCATTAAGCCTAAAATGCCGCCGGTCCAATAGGCTTCTTTCCATCCCCATTCCGAAACCAGATATGCCAATGCTGCTCCGGTAATGCCGATTCCGGCAACAATACTGGTTGCCCAGCCGCGTGTTTCCTTTGTCATTACTTCAGATACTAGCGTTATCCCGATGCCTAATTCTCCTGCGAGCCCAAAACCGGCAATCAGCCTGAGGCAGGCGTATTGATTTATGTTTTGTACAAAACCATTAGCAATATTTGCAAGAGAGTATAGTAAGATGGTAAGAAAAAGTGTTGACAGCCTGCCTTTTTTATCTCCTAAGATGCCCCACACTATTCCTCCAAGCAGCATGCCTCCCATCTGCATATTAATCAAAAAGATACCTGAATCTTTAATTTGATCAACTGGAACCCCAATTGCCTGAAGGCTTGGAACACGTACTATGCTGAATAGAATTAAATCATAAATGTCAACAAAGTAACCCAGCGCAGCTACTATTACTACTATATTAATCGGATTTGTATGCCCTTGTTTGTCCATTAGTTATTGGTTCATTGGTCATTGGCGAATAGCCATTACCAAATTATCAAATCGAGATTGCCAAAGTATCAAATTAATTAATATAAACTTAATTTTTGCATAGCATTACTTATTAAATACTGAAATACATTTGCGGAATAAAAATTACGCTGTATAATAAAAAAACATCACGGTATGTAATAAATATTTCACAAGGTTATTAAAAAGTTATTAACAATTGCAGTGTGTGTAAATTATTTTATTATATCTTTGTACCGCAAAAAAAAGGTTTAGTCTGTCATAAACAAAACATAATCTTTAAAAAAACGTTCTTTCAATTAATTTAATAATTAAAAAAATCAACAAAAAAATCAAAAAAATGACAACAGAAAAAAAATTTACAGATGCAGCTGAAACATTCAAAGAAAATGTAAACAGCACTATGAAATGGTTACAGGATACTACCGCAGCCATTATTGAAACACAGAGCAAGCAGATTAAAACTGCCAGCGAAATGTACAACAAGGCGATCACTGAAACTTTCGGCGGTATTAATAAAGATAATTTTACCAGCTCTTTTGGCACATCTGAAAAGGTTGTTGAAATTATGCAGAAAAATATTGAGAATATTTCAAATTTGTCAAAAACAGCAATGAAAACTGCTATGGATTTTGGAAAACAAGCTGAAACTGCTGCCTCTGCAAAAGAAACTGTAAAACAAATTTTTGATTCATACAGCAAACAAATGGAAACAATTACTGCTGCTAATCAAAAATCTTTTGAGTCTATTACAAAACAGTTTGATACAACTAAAACTACTTTTGCTCCTTTAGCAGAAAAATTCAAGAAAGAACTTGAAACTAATGTTATAGCTTCTAAAGAAAAAATGGAGGCAATTATTGATACTTATAAAAAAATTGTTACACCTACTCTTGAATCAAACAAAGAGTTGTTCAGCAAATTGAACACTCAAATGAATACAAGTGTTAACACAAATCTTAAATTTTGGTCGGATTTAATTGCTGAATACACTGCTAAAACTACTGAAACTACAAAAAAAACAACAGACTTCTTAAAAACTGAAGCTGCAAATTTTACTAAAAAAACACAAACAGCTAAAGCATAAAAATTGTTTCAGGTTTCGGGTTTCAGGTTCTGGCTATACCAGCAAATTTGAAATCTGAAACCTGAACTTTTTTAATAGCACTATAATCGTTAAAGCAATAAAAAGATTAGGCGAATAATATAGTAACAAAAAACAAAATCAAAAAACAAAACAAAATGAACACAACATTAAACGAGAAATCAGAAAAGATTAAAAACAGTATAAAGGGTACTGCTGAAAAATCAAAAGAAACAATCAGAGAAATTATTACTTCTAACACCAAATATATTGGTGATGCTTTAGATTCTAATAAAAAAATTGTTGATTCTATTAAAGAAAAATTGAATCAGCAGGAAATTGAAGATTCTGTTACAGATACATTAAAAACAACTTTCGGAAAATCTGTTGAACTTGCAGAAGATGCGCTTGACAGTATCATTAATTCATATACCCGTCAAATGGAAATGAATGTGGATTTTAATACAAAATTAGTTGATGCAATCAAAGAATCAAAAATTGATCATCCTGAAAAAGTATTGCAGTTGATTCACGAAAATTTTGAAGCATCGCACCAATTGCAAATCAGAAATACAAAAGAAATTCTTGATTTCTATAATAAGCATACTAACCTTGCTGTAAATTTTAATCAAAAATTCGGCGAGAGCATCAACACCCAAATTGAATCATTATTCAGTTTACAAAACAAAGGCTTGAATAAATTTACAAGCTGGGCATCTGAATGGTGGAAACAAGAGGAAACCAGTAAAGCAAAAGCTTAATTTCCATTTAAAATTAATTCAAATTTTTTTGGAGATTGACTGCGAATATCTATATTCGCGCCTGTTATTTTACACGTGAATTAACAGGCGCGGATATCGGTTATTTAAATCAAAAACGGAATTAAAAAGCTTGAAAACCCATAATTAAACAATTAAATAATTAATAACATGAAAAAAACTATTTTATCTCTTCTTAGTATTTGTGTTTTATTTACACTCTCCAATAATATTTATGCCCAGAAAAAGGAGGCCCCCGCAAAAAAAGGTCCGCCTGATAAACTTTTGGCAGGCAAAATATTTACAATTGAACTTGTAGGACAGGGTAAAAAAGCCGGAGACCCGGAAGCTGACGAAATAAGTTTTAAAGGCGGTGTTTTTACTTCAAATTTAATGAAAAAAGAAAATGAATTTAAGCCCGGACCTTATACTGTTGAAGCTGATTCGTCTGCTGAAGCTGGCAAAACACTCTCTTTTGAAAGTGAAATGAAAAACCCCAGCGATGAAGTTTTAGCCTGGAAAGGTACCATTACCAAAGATGATATTGAAGGTACTGCTACCTGGACTAATAAAAAAGGCAAAACTAAAAAGGAATATACCTTTACAGGATCTAAAAAAGACCCGAAAGCAGCTAAGAAAAAGAAAGAAGATTAGAATTTGTTCATTTGGGCTGCTGAACTTCTCTTAAGGCTTAATATATTCTTCTTAAGGCTTAATGAACTTCTCTTGAGGCTTAATATATTCTTCTTAAGGCCTAATGAACTTCTCTTGAGGCTTAATTTATTCTTCTTAAGGCCTAATGAACTTCTCTTAAGGCTTAATATATTCTTCTTAAGGCTTAATGAACTTCTGTTAAGGCTTAATGAATCTTGCTTAAGCAGAAATGAAGAATGAAGATTTAAGCAATATTTGTCATCCGCAGCTTGTAAAATAGGCGGCTTCGTTTAAATTAGTAATTCATAATACTTTACAAACATTTAAAAATCAATAAATTATGTCATTCCCAACAAAACATGATGCTTTCCATACTTATATTGGAAATGCAGTAACCTATTTAAATACAAATGCCATACGTTTGGCAATAGCTGCAGCAAACCTAACTGCAATAAATGCTAAAAAGACCATCTGGGATACAGAATGGGCAAAATATATTGATCCGGCATTGGTAACTTCGCAGGTCAGAACCAATATAACCAATATGATCAAGGATTGGAAAACTTTATTAAGTTCTGTTTATAATGACTTTCCAAACTCAGTTTTAACCAGTACTGATGGCTCTACACTTAATATAGCACTGGGTGCTTCGCGTACCCATTCAGCTCCGGCCGATCATGCACCCAGTCTTCATATTGAGGAAACAACACATTTGCAGATAAAACTGCGCATCATCGATCCTAATTTCCCAACTACCAAAGCAATGCCCGCAGGGCAGCATACCCATGTACATGTTGGTATTCAGGATACACCCGGATCCCCTATTATATGGGATATTTTGCGCCTTTTGGAAGTTCATAAATTTCTGGAAACTGTTCCCTTTACAGATGCAGATTTGGGCAAAAGAGCACATTTTAGAACATGCTATGTAAATACCCGCGGTGAAAAAGGCCCATACAGCGATGTTATTTCAACAATAATAGCATAAAGAGGCAATAGGTATTAGGCAATAGGCATTAGGCAATATGCAGCAAACAACATCGATATAATCATTTTAATAATCGATGTAATTATTTTCAAATAAATGAAAAGAGAAATCAGAAATAAATTAATTGAACAGGCAAGATTAAAAACAACAATTAGTTTAAAACAATTAAATCAAGATTTATTTTATGGGTTTCATATTTCGTCAAATGCACATAACCAAATAGTAGAAGAAATATTAGCCGAAATATCATTGCATGAGCATTCAAAAAAACGCCCCCTGCTTAGTGCAATGATAAAAGAAAAAAGAGGTTTTGAAATAAAAAAAAGCAGGAGCTTTGCTAAATTATGCAAAAATATTTTCGGCATCAATATGGAGCAATTAAAAAAAAATCCTTCTTTCGAAAAGGAAAAATTAAATGAATGTATCAATTTCTGGAAAGAAGACACTAACTACCACCAGCATAAAGATGATTACTAAATTAAATTAATTAAAGATATGCAGAGAGCGCAGAAAGGCGCATAAAGCTTTCATAGGTTTTACTTTCAATTTATGCTAACCTGCACGGTTGTAGTTTTCTGTGTTGCGCTCTCTGCCAATTTTTAAAATAATAAATTATCAAATCATACCTATAAACGGTTTAATCATGAAAAAGAGTTTTACCCCCGGCCAAATTTCAGCTGTAAATTTAGAATTATTAATAATGCTTGAAAAAGAGTTAGTAATAATGAAAAAAACAAATAAAATTTCAGACTCAACAGCTAAAATTATGCGAACAATATTTACAGAAAAAGAAATAAGCCAATTAAAATTTGAAGATTTAAAAGAATATATAAAATTGGCGGTTAAAAATTTACGGGAAGAAATAGCCGCTTTTTCTAATTAAGAATGCAAAATAAATTATTAAATTAAAAATGCCGGAATTTATAGATATTGACCCTTTATATAACAGCACAATTAGTAAATTGCCTATAGAATCCCGGCTGTCTTACTGTATCAGTCATCTCGATAAATTACAATTAGTTCTTACAAAAAACCTGCATCTTTTGCATCCGCAGCAAAAAAATCAATTAAAAGAAATGATTGAAGCAGTGCAGACAGAAATTAATGAACTTGAAGCAATAAATACAGTATCATTATCAAAAAAGCGCAATGATTCAGTATTAAAGCAAAAAAATAAAAAGCCTGCAAAACCCAATGAAAAATAGGCAATAGATAATAAAACAATAACCAATGCCCAATGAACCAATGACTAATGCCTAATGAACCAATGATTGAACCAGCCAAGAAAAAAATTTTAAAGAATGTAAAAATTTCAGGAACAGGTTCATATACCCCAATGCGCGTTTATACCAATGAATATCTCGAAACTATTGTAGATACCAAAGCCCATTGGATTTTTGATCATCTCGGCATCAAACAGCGGCGCATAGCTGCAAAAGGTGAAACCACCTCTGATCTTGGAGCAATAGCAGCCCTTGAAGCCATTGCCGATGCCAAATTAAAACCTCAGGATATTGATTTAATTATCTGCGCTACTACCACTCCCGATATGAGGGCCCCTTCTGCCGCCTGCTTTATACAAGAAAAAATAGGAGCTTTTAATGCCGGCGCCTTTGATGTATCCGCCGTATGTACCGGGTTTTTATATGCTATCAGTCTTGCATCCGACTGTTTAGCAAGCGGTAATTATAAGCATATACTCGTTGTCGGCGCCGATACCTTTTCAACCATAACCGACTGGACACGCCGTGATTCAGTATTTTTTGGCGATGGGGCCGGAGCAATCATACTTTCACGTGATGATAAAAAAACAGGCTTCGTTGTTTCCAAAGTAGGAGCCGACGGCCGCGGCAAAATGATATGGCATATCCCTGCCGGAGGATCAAAAAACCCAATAAATGAAAATACCGCCAAAGATCGTCAGCAGTTCTGGCAGATGGATGGCAAAGGCATCTATGATTTCGCAACAAAAGTACTGCCCAAAGTCATCCGCGAAGTATTTATTGATTCAGGATTAAAAGTAGAAGATATAAAATACGTAATACCGCATCAGCCAAGCATCGGCATCCTAAAAAAAACAGCCGAAATATTAAATTTCGATTTTAATAAAGTATTAACCAATATGGATAAATACGGCAATACATCAGCCGCGACAATCCCTATTTTATTGGACGAAACAAATAAAGCGGGAAAATTAACCCGCGGCGATTATTTATTATTTGCAGCCGTTGGTTCTGGCATGGCCTGGGGAGCTATGATATTAAAATGGTAAGAGCCATTATGAAAAAAACACGGCTTACCGCAAATATGGCTTTTGAAATTCTCGGAATTTTAGGCATTTGTGTTTTAATTACAGCTATGATTTATAACTTTTCGCATCCTTTTGACTTTGCGAATGTTATTTTTCCCTTACTTCTTATTTATGGTTTCGCCTGTTATTATATTATCTTTCTTTTAACATTGAAAACTATTAACTTTGACGACCGTAATATTTATATCAAACGTGAGGACAATATTGAGATAATTCCATTGCAAAACATCAATTTTATTAAGCAATACATTAAAGGAATAAATTATAAAAATATTTGGAAAGTAAAATATTTTGATAATAATAATCAGGCAAAAGAAATAATGTTTGTTCCAAAGCCATTATCCAGAGAAATATCCATATTACAATATTTAATTCTGGCAAAAAATTCAAAATGCATTACCCAAAATTGCCCAATGACCAATGATCAATGAACCAATGACTAAGGAGCCACTAAATCAAATATCTGAAAAGCTTTTTTTTATAAAAGATGAATATGATTTAATAAAAATAAATCCTCAGGATATTTTATTTATTGAAGCAGACAAAGATTATGTTATAATTAATACCAGCAATAAAATTTATGATAAAATACATTTAACTATGACAGATATTATGCCTCTGCTTCCTAAAGGCGATTTTTTGAGGGTTCATAGGGGTTATATCGTCCGCTTAGATAAAATTACCAAAATAACCCTGAAAGAAAATCATTGTATTATAAATGAAAAAAAAATACCATTCGGCTCTAGATTTCGGAAAGATTTATTAGCAAGCTTAACAATATTAGCCGGAGTATATCACAACAGAAAAAAAATCCCAACAAGCAATAAAACAATTTAACAATTTAACAATATAGCCATATAACAATTCAACAACAAAGCCAATGAACCAATTAATAAATGAACTGATGGAAAAGAAAGAAAAAACAAATCTCGAAGAACTAACGGAAAGTATAACAAAAGCGAGTCAGAAAATGCTCGAAAATTACTTTGATAACAAGTCTGGTTCTAATCATGATAACAGAGATATTGCTCTTACATATACCGAATTTGGTACTAAGTTATTAAATGACCCTAAAGAAACTGCAAAGGTGCAGGATCTATATAAAGATTTTTTTAAGAGTCAGCAGGAATTATGGAAACGTATTGGTGAAAGACATTTAAAGCCGGAAGATTACAAGCCGGTAATTAAACCAGCTGATGGCGATAAACGTTTCAAAGCACCGGAATGGGACGAAGCTCCTTATTATTTTGATTTTGTAAAACAAAATTATCTTTTGGTTTCTAAACTGATGAATCAAATTATTGAGACTTCGGAAATAGATGAAAAAACCAAAAACAAATTAAGTTTTTATACTAAGCAATATATTGATGCTTTTTCTCCATCCAATTTTATTGCTACCAATCCTGAAGCACTTAAATTAGCGCAGGAAACAAACGGACAGAGTTTAATAGACGGGTTTAAAAATCTGCTTGCTGATATTGATAAAGGAAAAATTACCCAGACTGATATGACTGCATTTGAGGTCGGTCGCAATCTCGCTGTTACACCCGGTGCTGTTATTTATGAAAATGAATTAATTCAGCTTATTCAATATACTCCCTCAACTAAAAATGTATCTGAAATACCTTTAGTTATTGTACCTCCTTGGATTAACAAATACTACATTCTTGACCTTCGTCCTGAAAACTCTTTTGTAAAATATTGTGTTGATCAGGGAATTACAACCTTTATCATTTCCTGGAAAAATCCTACACCTGAAATGGGAAATATTATTTTTGATGACTATGTTGAAAAAGCTGCATTAAAAGCAATTGAAATAGCGCAGGCTGTTACAAAATCAAAAAAAGTAAACACATTAGGTTATTGCCTTGGCGGAACATTGCTTGGAACAACTCTTGCGATCTTAGCCGCAAAAACCGGCAAAGCAGGAGCGGATGGCAAAGCAGCTGAAGAAAATCCGGTTAACTCGGCAACTCTGCTTGCTGCAATGATTGATTTTTCTGATGTAGGTCCTATGGGCGATGTTATCGACAATGCATTGATCAAAAAAATGGAACGCGGCGAAATATTAGAAAATGGCCTTATGCACGGTCATGATATGGAAAAAGCTTTCAACCTGATCAGAGCAAATGATTTGGTGTGGAGCTTTGTTGTGAATAATTATTTGAAAGGAAAAACGCCTACTCCATTTGATGCTTTCTTCTGGACAAATGATAACACAAACCTGCCTGCAAAAATGTATTTGTATTATTTGAAAAACATGGTTTTTCAAAATAAATTAAGCAGAAAAAATGCATTAAGAATTTGTAATACTCCTATTGATATTGGTAAAATTGAGGTTCCTGTTTATGTGATCGGATTGAATGATGATCATATTTCTCCGCCTCAGACAAATTTCACAACAACCGAACTTGTTAGCGGACCCGTTGAATTTATTCTTGGCGGATCAGGACACGTAATGGGTGTTGCAAATCCTCCGTCAAAAAAGAAATATGGTTATCATGTCAATGGTAAGTTAAATGAAGGGTTTGAAGCTTGGAAGGAAGGATCTGAATTTTTTGAAGGAAGCTGGTGGTCATACTGGAGCGAAAGTCTTCTTAAAAAATCTGGTAAGAAAATTCCTGCTCCTAAAGCCTTAGGCAATTCTAAATATAAAGAAATAGAGCCTGCTCCGGGAAGATATGTAAAAGAAAAATGCGTTACTAAATCGCACAAATCTAAGGCTGTAAAATAAAAATACAATTTGATAATTTGTTAATTCGATAATTTGAAAATGAACTTATTTAATTAGCAGATTATCGAATTAACAAATAAACAAATTAATTAATTTTTTATGAGAGAAAAAAACAATAAAGTTGCCTTGGTAACAGGCGGTACAGGCGGAATGGGTACAGCTATCTGTGAACGATTATACAAAGACGGATACACAGTTGTTGCGAATTATAAGGATTTTACAAAAGCAATGAAATGGAGAGAAGAAGCAAAGCATTGGCGGGAAGATCAGATGAAAATGGGCTTTGATTTAAAAATTGTTCAGGGTGATATTGCAAATTTTAAATCTGCTGAAAAAATGATGAAGCAGATAGCAGATGAAATAGGACCTGTTGATGTTTTGGTTAACAACGCAGGTATTACAAGGGATTCAGCTCTTCACAAAATGTCACCCCAGCAATGGTATGAGGTGATTGATACTAATCTTAATAGTGTATTTATCTGCACACGTCTTGTTATTGAAGGTATGATAGCAAAAGGCTGGGGCAGGGTTATCAGTATTTCTTCAGTAAACGGCCAAAAAGGGCAGTTCGGACAGTCTAATTATGCCGCAACTAAAGCAGGTATGTACGGCTTCTCAAAATCGCTTGCTTTGGAAGTAGCTAAAAAAGGAATTACCGTTAATACCGTTTCTCCGGGATACGTAGGTACTGCAATGGTAATGGCTATACAGGAAGATATTCGCAACAAAATAATTGCCCAGGTTCCGCAGGGGCGCTTGGGTACTCCTGCAGAGATTGCAGGTGCTGTGGCTTATTTAGCTTCTGAGGAAGCGCGTTATATTACCGGCGCCAACATTGCCATAAATGGCGGATTACACATGTTCTAAAATCAGTTTAAAGTTAGAAAGTTTAAAGTCCATAGTTTTTTTATTCCCCCAACTTTACAACTTTAAACTTTCTAACTATAAACTTTCTAAATTCAACTCATTTTAAAAAATGTATTTCAAAACCTCCGATAATTTAAACCTGTATTACGAGGTGCATGGAAACACCAGTTCGAGTAAAGCCATAATTTTTCTCAATGGATTATCTCAGACTACCGTTGCATGGAGTTTGATGCTCCCCGCTTTTCAAAATGATTATAAAATAATTTTATGTGATTTTATTTTTCAGGGACAGTCAGATGCCGTTGGTGATTTTCGTGATTTTGATCAGCATGCAGCTGATGTTTACGGGCTTATTGATTCTTTGAATATTAAAAAAATTGATATTGCCGGAATATCATACGGCAGTTTAGCCGCCCAGCATTTCGTACTTAACTATCCTGAAAAAGTTAAAACGCTGACTCTTCTTTCTTCATTCGCTCATAAAACATCCTATTTTGAGGCCATTTCATCAGCTTGGAAGAGAGCTTTAGAAACTGGAGGCTACTCGCTGATGCTGGATGTAATGCTCCCGACAGTGCTGAGTGAAAATTATTTCGATAATCCGCTGATACCTATCAATGTGCTTAAGAGCACAAGAAAAGGTATGAGTCCCGATGCATCATCTTTAAATAAATTAATGGAAGCGACTTATCAAAGGGGCGATTACCGCGAAAAACTCAAGGCGATAAAAACACCGTCACTTATTATTCACGGGGAAAAAGATTCGCTGCTGCCTGTGCACATGGGAAAAGCAGTTGCCGATTCCATAACTGGAAGTAAATTTGAAATTATTTACGGTGCCGGCCACACACTCAATTTAGAAGCAATTCCGCAGACAGTAAAATTGATAAAAGAATTTATTTAAAGCAGACCGCGACTCTCTTTTTTGCATCATGAAATCTAAAACAGTTTTAATAACAGGGAGCACCAGCGGGCTTGGATTAGCTATTGCAATTGAGTTTGCAAAGGCCGGATATAACATTGTTTTTAACGGATTAGAAAAAGACGGGCCGGAAATAGCTGCAACTGTCGCCCGTGAAAATAATGTAAGCACCTTTTATTCTCCTGCTGATATGCTTAAACCATCAGAAATTGAAGCGATGGTAAAAGAAGGTAAATCAAAATTCGGCGGTATTGATGTATTGATAAACAACGCGGGAATACAGTATGTTTCGCCCATTGAAGATTTTCCTGCTGAAAAATGGAATGATATTATCGGCGTAAATTTGACAGCCGCATTTCATACTTCAAAAGCGGTCTGGCAGACGATGAAGGAAAAAAAATTCGGAAGAATTATTAATATTTCTTCTGCTCACGGATTAACTGCCTCAGAATATAAAGCTGCTTATGTGGCTTCAAAGCATGGATTGATAGGCTTAACCAAGGTGCTTGCTTTGGAAGGTGCTGTTGTCGGAATAACTGCAAATGCAATTTGTCCCGGTTATGTAAAAACACCTTTGGTTGAAAAACAAATTGCTGAACAGGCTAAATCCCATCATATTCCGGAAGAAGAGGTGATACGTAAAATTATGCTGGTGAAACATCCTGTCAAAGAATTTGTAAGTGCGGCATCTATCGGCGCTTTAGCGTTGTTTTTGGCTTCGGAAACTGCATCAATGATTACTGGTGCCTCTATTCCTATTGACGGCGGCTGGACTGCTCAGTAATCAAATTAAAAATAATTTTCTTCACTTTTTTTTGTTAGAATTACTCATGTCATTAAAATAAAAACAAAATATAACATCCTTCTCCCGCCCAATAAATACTGTACCTTTAGGCTTCAATAAAATTATAATGATAAAAAAAATACTGGAGAATTTAAAAATTGCTTCGCTTAATGAGATGCAGTCGGCTTCTATTGATGCAGTTAAAAAAGCGAATGATCTTATTCTTCTTTCCCCGACAGGTTCTGGAAAAACACTTGGTTTTCTGCTTCCTGTTTTAAATAATCTTGACGCTGAAAAAAAAGGAGTTCAAGCGCTGATCTTGGTTCCATCGCGTGAGCTCGCACTTCAGATTGAGCAGGTTTTTAAATTGATGGGGACAGGTTTTAAAGTGAACTGCTGTTACGGCGGACATGCTTCAAAGACTGAAAAAAATAACTTTGAACACCCGCCGGCAGTGCTCGTAGGGACACCTGGCAGAATAGCATTTCACATCAGAAATAATAGTTTTGATACGGCAGCTGTAAATACGTTGGTGTTGGATGAATTTGATAAATCTTTGGAATTTGGTTTCCAGGAAGAAATGTCGTTCATCATTCAGAAGCTGAAAAATTTAAATAAACGGATTCTTACTTCTGCAACAAAGATGAAAGAAATACCGGAATTCGCCGGTGTAACAGATCCAATCGAACTGAATTATTTGAGCAATACTCCTGCGAAGCCCCAGGGATTAAAATTAAAAGTTGTGAAGGCAGAAGGAAAAGATAAGCTGGATGCCTTGTTTGCATTGATTTGTAAGCTGGGGAATAAAGCCTCTCTGATTTTTTGTAATCACCGGGAAGCCGTTGAACGTGTCAGCAGTTTGCTTTGGGATAAAGGACTTCCGCATGGCATCTTTCACGGCGGTATGGAGCAGGAAGACAGGGAGCGTGCATTAATAAAATTCAGAAACGGAAGTCATAAAATATTAGTCACTACCGATCTTGCATCTCGCGGGCTTGATATTCCAGAAATCGAATATGTTGTGCATTATCAGTTGCCGCAGACAGAAGATATTTTTATTCACCGAAACGGGCGCACAGCCCGCATGAATGCGAAAGGAACATCCTATTTATTATTATCTGAAACAGAATATGTACCGTCATTTATAAAAGAAGCCCCGGAAGCTGAAACACTTTCTTTAGAAAACACACTCCCTGAAAAGTCGCAGTGGGTAACGCTTTACATTGCTTCAGGAAAAAAAGATAAAATTAATAAAGTGGATATTGTAGGTTTGCTGCTGCAAAAAGGAAATTTACAAAAAGAGGAATTGGGATTAATTGAAGTCTTGGATTATTCTTCTTATGCAGCTGTTAACAGCAGGAAAATTGAAGCTCTTGTTCAATTGATCAAAAACGAAAAAATCAAAAACAAAAAAGTGAAGATTGAAATTTCTAAGTAGATACTTTCAAAAAAGCAAATACTAATTTTGTTTCTGCAAAATTCTATCTAAATAAAATGTCCCGAAAGGAAGGAATGAAAGCAGAAAAGCAGTCAGTACTTTTTTTGACGACCATTTATAAGTACGCGCTGCCTGGGAAAGCGCGGCTATATACCCGATAAAAAAAATTCCATGAAGCATTCCTACAATGCGCACAGGTGTGGGCATTCCCGCCAGATATTTTAATGGCATTGCTATTCCTAAAAGAACAATGAACGAAATACCTTCTGCGAAGCCTATTTTCAGGAACCTTCCTATAGGAGTTTTTAATGAATTATTCTGGGCTGTCATTTAAAATTATTTATTTTACTTTCGATCTAAATTTATTTATTGCATTTATTGTAAATTCTGAAAGCACTAATTTCCCGCTCATTTCGGCACGTTCAATTAAAAGAGTATCCCAATTTTCTGTCCCTTTCCAAAATACCTTCTTAAGCATTTCCATTGCTTCCGGATTCGATTTTGAAAGCCTGTCTGCTAAAGCTGTAATTTCACCATCCATTTCTTCAGCAGTTTTAAAAATAGCAGCGTACAACCCTTTTTCCTTTGCCCATTCAGCGCTTTGCCATGCTGCTGCATTAATTGTTAATGATGTAAATGCGGCAGTTCCTATTTTGCGTTCTACTGCAGGACCTACAACAAAAGGCCCAATTCCTACTGCGAGTTCGCTTAATTTCACTGATGCAGTATCTGCAGCTAGTGTATAATCAGCAGCTGCTGCAATTCCGACTCCGCCGCCGACTGCTTTGCCATGTACACGTGCAATTACAAATTTAGGAGCTTTACGTATTGCATTAATTACCATTGCAAAACCAGAGAAAAATTTTTTGCCGGTTTCTATATCTTTAATGGAAATAAGTTCATCAAAAGATGCGCCGGCACAGAAACTGCTTTCTCCCTGGCTGCTTAATATAATTACTTTTGCAGTACTGTCATTTCCGGCTTTAGTTATTTCTTCTGCCAATTGATTAAGCAGTATGCCGGGTAGTGAGTTGCTCTGAGGATGAAAAAATGTAATAGCCGCAATACCTCCTGCCGTAGTTGATTTTACATAACCATTATCCATAGTGTTTTTCTGATAAAATATTAAACTGAAAGTTCACCTGATTGCGAATATAAATAAAAAAGCACCCTGATTTCTCAGAGTGCTTAAATAAACTAAAATAGTTTAACCCTCATCAAATGTAATTTAGTTCGCGCGATAAGCAGGTAATTTACCTTCTTTAACCAACTGGAGACTTTTTTGTTTATGTTCCTCAAAATTGCCGAAACATATAGCATCCAGTACTTCCATCTTTGTCATTAAAGGTCCGTTTAATTCTGCTTTGATTTCCTTTTCACAACGTGTAACATATTTTTCAAAACGCTCTGGAGCCCAAATATACTGGGTTTTATGCCAGTCTGGCAACGTACGGTCAACACTAAACTCTATAGGCATGTCTGCATTAAGTTTAATATTTGTTTTTACATCCAACCCTTCAAAACGCTTTGGAATTAAGCGATTATCAAATATCAGAGGACGGCTGATTTTAATAACATGTTTCTTTTTTTTGATATCTATTATAGCCAATCCTTCAATGGTTAAGCCCTTTTTCTTCAGGTAACCATACTTTGTCTCAAAACTTTTTAAAATTTCAAACATGATTTCTATATGTTGGTTGGATAGTAAAGGTAATTAAATAAATGCTTAATAATGAAATATTTAGACTATTTAACTTCCCTCAGCCATGATTAACCTCAAAATATAGATGAATCCTGTATTTTTGTATTGTTTTAAAAATAGTATGAGTTACGAAACACATAGATTTAAGTAAAACATTCTTATAATCAGGTTTTTATGTTTTTACAATTATGATTTTTTTAATTTAAATATTTGGCAGATTTTAAAATTTTAAAAGCACCGGGCTGACAATTATTATTGTGGTAAAAAAGGCAGAACAATCAACCCCGTTATCAATCATTAAGAGGCTGAGGACGCAATGACGGCAGGGACATTCAAAAAAAATATTTTTTTATTTGGTATAAGCTATTCAATTCGATTATTTTAAATAGATTTGTTACTAAATAATAAATTTTTCTAAAGAAATAAAATCTGATTGTAAATTAATAAAACCCTCATTTGTGAACCTGCTGGAAAACGACAACTTTTCATTTATCTTTGATTTATACCGTCAAATGAATCTTTATAGCTTAAGCTATATCTATCGCGGAGGGCTTTCTATTGATCTGTCAAATAAAATTCTTTCACTTGCTGAAACAAATATGGCAAACCACAGCGAATCTTCTGCTACCAAAAAGAAGGTTTATTTTATTATGCTTGAATCTCTGCAGAATATAACCCGTCATCAGGATATTAAAACCGAAGAGAATATTGATAATTCAAGTTTTTTTGTCATTCAGCGTTTGGTAAACGATTATTATATCACTTCAGGCAACATTGTTGAGAATAAAAATATTGAAGCATTAAATTCCAAATTAAGCAAAGTAAACAGTCTGGATAAGGACAGTTTGAAACAATATTATAAAGAAATTCTTACACAGGGCGAGGTGTCAACAAAAGGAGGTGCGGGGCTTGGATTAATTGAAATGGCCAGAAAGTCGGGAAATAAATTAGCTTACGATTTTAAAGAAATTAACAAGGACTTCTCGCATTTTTATTTTCAAATAAAGGTTTCAGTGCCTGATCCTGATCCCGCATTTCAGGATATAGACGTAGATAGACTAACCTGGATAGAGGGTTTAGAAGAGCGGATTTTAGAAAAAAACCTGAACCTGATTTACCAGGTTGATTTTACCCAGGAAAATTTAATAAGCATTCTTTCTATGACAGAAGGAAATATTGGGAGCAAAGATGATCTGGCTCTTAGAAAAAAAATTTTCAATATTATTGTTGAACTTTCGCAGAACATCTATAAGCATGCAGATGAACCAAACAAAGAGAAAGAAGGAAAATCCGGTATTTTTTTGATTGGTGAAAAAAACGGTGAATACACTCTCACCACTGGCAACTTAATTTTAAATAATAAAGTAGCTGCTTTAAGTTCTTCATTAGATAGGGTAAATAAAGCTGATTTTGACGAATTGGAAACTCTTTTTAATAAGATCATTATGGTTGATGAAAAAAAGGGGCAGAAAGGTGCCGGACTTGGTTTTATAGATATAAAAATGAAAAGTAGAAATAGTTTGTCATATCACTTCAGCCCTGTTGATAAGGACTACTCTTTTTTCGAAATTCAAGTTAAGGTATCAGAAAAACAATTAAATTAATAATGGAAATATTACACATAGAAGCAACAAGCGATACGCCAAAAGTGCGGTTGGATTCTATTTCCGGCACTTTTGAAATTTCACAAAGATGTTTTCCAGAAGATGCAGTGGGATTTTTTTTACCGATAATTGAGTGGATAAAAAATTATTCTAAAACTCCAAACCAGCAATCAAACTTCAATTTTAAGCTCGAATACTTTAATACCTCCAGTTCAAAGCAATTATTTAAAATTCTTATGCTGCTGGAAGAGTTATCCAGGAATAATGAAGTTGTAATTTCATGGCATTATCATAAAGCTGACAGCGACATGCTTTCGTCGGGTGAGAGATATTCCAAACTTTTGCAGCTTCCAATTAAAATGGTTGAAATTTAAAATTTTATTCTGCAGCCGGCATATTTCAAAATATCCTAAAACCTATTGATTTTCTCTATTCAATCAAATTCAAGAAAAAAAATTCCGTAAAATATTTTATATATCCAATGGATGTATCTTTATCCTTTTAAAAGGTTAAGATTGAGAAGCAGGAAGTGTAATTTGGATTCCTCTATTTTTATAAATAAATGAAAAAACTCTTTTCCATATATTTTATTTTTATTTTAACCTTCTCCGTTTTTGCTCAGGAATCAGATATAGGGCATCGGGGAACAATCAAAGTCCAAAAAAAAGGACAGCTTTCAAAAGTGTTATTCGATAATATCAACTACCGCCTGGTAGGTCTCGATCTATACGGAAATGTGCTGGATTCGGCAGTTGTTGAATTTAATATGTCTGTAACAATTCAAGGCGTTTTTTATTCCGAAAAAACTGCCAGCCCTCAGCTCACGTTTAAAATGATTCAACAATTGGGCAGGTGTGATCAAACTACAAAAATATTTTTTGATGAAATAACCGCAAAAGATAAAAATGGAACATTAATAAAAATGCCTAAATTTCAATATACTTTTGGTTATTCTGAAGAGGGCGGTGAATGATGCCGTGAGAACTCGTTAATAAGCTATTCAAAAAATTCTTTATTAAAATTTACCAGGTACAATTTTTGGGAAGCTCTGGAAACAGCTGTGTACAGCCAGCGGAGATATTCTTTGTTAATCATCTCATCGGTTAAATATCCCTGCTCAACAAATACACAGGACCACTGACCGCCCTGTGCCTTGTGGCAGGTAACAGCATAGGCAAACTTTACCTGCAGGGCATTGAAAAATCCATCCTCTTTAATTTTTTTTAAACGCTGCTGCCTGTCAGCAATGTCGCTGTAATCAAGTGACACAGAATCATACAGTTTTTTATTGTCAGCCTGCGTGAGAGCCGGCGATTCAATCATAATAGTATCCAATAACAAACGCGTTTCTAATTCAGGTTCATCTGGATAATCAATCATCCGCATGCGTACATCAGCAAACCGAAAGCCGTGCATCTCCTGTATATTCCCTACCCGCAGCAGCTGTATAATATCGCCGTTTGCAATAAAACCGGCTTTTGATTCGGCAGGAAGCCAGAAATAATTGTTCTTTACAACCATCATATAATCGCCTGATGATAACTCATTTTCCTGCCAGCGGATCCTTGCGCGTATCTGCTGATTAAAAATGTTTGCACGTTTATTTGAGCGGCATATCACCATTGAATCTTCAGCGCCATAATGGCTGTAAGCGCTATTCAGTGCATCTTCCAGCTCTGAGCCGTCAATACGGATAATATCTTTAAACCCATTTAATTTAAAATGCGGCTTGCTGTTTTTTTCGTTTTTAAATTCCGCGTTTTCAAAGGATGATAAAGAGGGATTAATCTGATTACGGATATCAGTTGCATTTGTAAGAATCCCTGAATCCTCTGTTTGGCGCACCACTTCAGTTAATTCAAATGAATCAATTGAAAAGTGAAAGCAGGCTTTTAAATATTCTGTATCAAGTGCAGGGCTCACATCCAGGCCTACAGGCGGGAGCTGGGCAGTATCGCCGATGAAAATTAATTTGCAGTTAATACCGCTGAAAACATACTGAACCAAGTCATCAAGGAGGCTGCTGCCCCCAAACATACCGCCGCTGCTTAATCCGCCGGAATTAGAAATCATGGATGCTTCGTCGATAATAAAAAGTGTGTTTACATGCAGATTCTGCTGCCTCTGAAATATCATGCCGCCATCAGCTGAAGGTTTTCTATGATAGATTTTTTTATGAATTGTGAAGGCCTGCTTTTTCGTATAATTCGAAAGTACTTTTGCAGCACGTCCTGTAGGCGCAAGCAAAATTGTTTTAACATTTACAGCAGGGAGACTCTGCACTAAAGACGATACAATGGTTGTTTTTCCAGTACCTGCATAACCTTTAATTACAAACAGCTGCGCCGATTTTTTTTCTGTAATAAACTCAGAGAGCCGGCTCAATAAAAGGCGCTGTCCGCTGGTGGTTTCAAACGGAAAATGTTTTAATAAAATACTGCTGAATTCCTGCTGATTCATATTCTGTAAAGATAGTCAAACGCGGCGTTTAATAATTCAAATGAAATTTAACCTCTTCTATTTCCCATTCATGGAGGATTGGTACTTAGTAAAAAAATATATCTTTGCCCTCTGTTATGGCTGCTGAATTAAAATATAAAATCACACAAATAAATTCATTTATTGATGAATCCTTTGATGAAAAAAAAATCGCGGATTATCAGTTAATTATTCAAATAGGTATAGAGGGACTGCGCACTGCGGTTTATGAAAAGCCGAAAAATAAATACATTGCTTTTGAAAATTATTCCTTTCTGCAGCTGCCTTCTTTTGATACCGCTGTTGACCTGCTGGATTTGGTAATTAAAGACAGCCGGATTATTAATCACAAATACAAATCAGTTTCCTGTGTGGTGGTAAATAATCTTTCCACATTGGTACCAAATCCGCTTTTTGAGCAGGACAAAAAGAAAACATATTTAAAATTTAATTCTTCCCTTGATGGAACTGAGATTATTCTAGTAGATAATTTAAAAAATTTAGATGTAAAAAATGTTTTTGCGCTTCCTTTGGGATTGAAAGACAGGTTAGGACTCTTATTTGAGAACGTCAGCTTTCACCATTTTTCAAGCGGATTAATTGACAGTCTGGCTTTACAGAATAAAAACGAGGCGGTAAAAAAGCTATTTGTTCATATTGAGTCATCACATTTTGAAGCGGTAGTAATCGAGGGTAAAAATTTAATTTTCTATAATTTTTTTAATCATCACTCTGCAGAAGATTTTATATACTACCTGCTGTTTGTATGCGAGCAGCTACAGCTAAATCCCGAAAACATTGAAGTTGTTCTTCTCGGAGAAATTGAAAAGAATTCTGATATTTATTCAATTACACAAAAATACATCCGCAATATAAAATTTGGCGAACGTACTGATGATGCTGATTACAGCTACCAGTTGCAGGCTTTGCAAAAACATTTTCATTTCACTTTATTTAACAGCTTTATATTATAATGCGCATCATCAGCGGAACACACAGAGGCAGAGTAATTCATCCTCCTAAAAATTTGCCTGTGAGGCCTACAACCGATTTCGCAAAGGAAAGCCTTTTTAATATCCTGAATAATCACTTTGATTACGAAGACCTGAAGGTGCTGGATTTATTCTGCGGTACCGGCAATATCACTTATGAATTTGCTTCCCGCGGAAGCAATGACATTACGAGTGTTGACGATAATTATCACTGCTGCGAATTTGTAAAAAAAACAATTGCAGTGTTTAACATGGATCAGGTAAAAGTTATAAAATCCGAAGCATTTAGTTTTCTTAAAAAAACTGCAGGCACATACAATATTATTTTTGCTGACCCGCCTTATGAAATGGAAGCAGAAAAGTTTCAGCAGCTGCCTGAATTGGTATTCAGTAAAAATCTATTGAAACCTGAAGGCTGTCTTATTATAGAGCATGGCGAGCAGACTGATTTCTCAAAATATCCAAATTTTTTTGAACATAGAAAATATGGAAATGTGAATTTTTCTTTTTTTAAAAAAGATTCCTGAGAGTTATATACCCCTTTGCAAGCTTACATTGCCCCTATGCAATCTTGCACAGCCCTTTTCAATCTTGCATAGCCTCCTTGCAATCTTGCGCAGCCACTTTTCAATCTTGTACAGCTCCTGTGCAACCTTGCACAACTCCTGTGCAACCTTGCACAACTCCTGTGCAACCTTGCGCAGCTCCTGTGCAACCTTGCACACCTCCTGTGCAACCTTGCGCAGCTCCTGTGCAACCTTGCGCAGCTCCTGTGTAACCTTGCACAACTCCTGTACAACCTTGCGCAGCTCCTTTGCAAGCTTGGATGATTCCTGTGCAACCTTGCGCAGCTCCTGTGCAACCTTGCGCAGCTCCTGTGCAACCTTGCGCAGCTCCTGTGCAACCTTGCACAGCTCCTGTGCAACCTTGCACAGCTCCTGTGCAATCTTGCATAACTCCTTTGCAGCCTTGCATTAACTCTCCCTTTGCAGAGTCTTGCATAACCTCTCTGCAAGCTTATGTACCCCTTTTGAAATCTTGGATAAATGGAATGCAGGCTTTCTCATCTTTTTTGCAAACTTGCTCCCTCCTTTTTCAACACAGCATTTAGATATTAACAATTCGCTGTTCATTTTATTTAATTGCCTCCTAAGTTTGGATGAGGGCTTTATATAATTTCGTAGTCGGCTTAATCTGCGGTAGTTCGGGCAAAAATTAAAACCTTATTTATTAAATAAACGTTTCAATCGGCTGAGTTAAGGGATTGAGTTGGTAATAATTATAATTGATATTTCTTTATTCATCAAGGGATGAATACGTTGACTTTATATAATACCCTTTAACAATAGGTATATTCGGATATTTAAAATAAAATAAATTTATTTCATGAGAAAAATTTTACTAATATTTCTTCCGCTGTTTTTTATTGTAAAATTGGGAATGGCACAGCCCGATTTAACTGCATTAACTGTTTCTGCCGGAGCATCTGGGTGTTCATTATCAGCAAGCCAAAATGTTGTTGTTCTAATACAAAATACTGGAACCACTGATTTAAGTAACGTAACTTTTAATTTGTCTTACACCATCAATGGCGGTGCACCAATTACTGATGTTGGAGTCAGCTTTCCATTTCTTCCGGCTACTCAATTCCAATCTCACACTTTTACAGTTCATGCAAATTTATCTACACCAGGTTCATATATTTTACAAGCATATGTATCAAATCTTGCTGGTGATATTGATCAGACAAATGACACAACTTTAACCTCTACTACTACAAATACATCATCCGTTGGCGGGGTAGTAACCTCCAATGCTACGGTTTGTGCAGGTGCAAATAGCGGAACGCTTAACTTAAGCGGGCAAACAGGAACGGTTCAAAAATGGCAGTCATCACTTAATGGAACAACATGGGTGAACATTGCAAATCTGACAACCAGCCAAAACTATTTGAATTTAATTGATACAACTTACTATCGCGCAATTGTAAAACATGGTGCGTGTGCATTAGATTCTTCCACACCTGCTAAAATCATAGTAACCCCCATACCGTTTTTAAGCAGCAATTTGAATACAGGGGTATGTGATGGATCCACTTTCACATATACCATGGCCGCTATAGGATTCCCAAGTCCTACTTTTACCTGGACTAAATTAGGTTATCCCTGGTTTAGAGTAAATGCGGATACGGGTTCAGCTGCTGGAGACTGGAACCCTATAGTGAATGTTTTTCACACGAATACCGATAGTTCGGAGCATTATGCCTTTTATAGGGTTACAACAACTTCGAATGGCTGTACAAACTCAGGAGAAACTGTTACCATAAGAATAGACAGTTTAAAACCGGTTGCATCTGGTCCGATTACGGGAATAACTCCTGTTTGCCAGGGTACAATGGATGGTGCATATTCTATTGCGGGAGTGATTCACGCCGCTTGGTACCAATGGAGCTATACTGGAACAGGGGAAGGGTTTACCAGCAGCACTAACAACACGAATATTCTTTTTTCTCCAACAGCAACTTCTGGTAATCTATTTGTTAATGCCGAAAACTTCTGCGGGCAAGGGGCTGCATCTCCTAATTATGCTGTAACAGTTGATACTGCAGTGCTTGCTGCTGCAGGAGGTCCGAACCACATTTGCCAATCCGCAGCCCCTATTCCATATACGCTAGCCGGATCAAGCGTCGGAGGGCCTTTTGGAACGGTGGGCACCTGGTCAATTATTTCCGGCGGAGGTTCACTAAGCTTTGTCGGGTCTACAAATACGCCTGACACAGTAACATATACTCCTGCTGCAAATTTTAAAGGCACGGTAACACTGCGTTTAACAACTGATAATCCCGGTGCACCCTGCGGATTTGTTACTTCCGACAGAACCATCAAAATCGATACTGCTGTAATAGATATAGCCGGCGGTCCTGATACTTTTTGCCAGGCGGCACAACTGGCACCATTTCATTTAACCGGTGCAAGTATTGGCGGGCCCTTTGGAACGGTTGGCACATGGTCTATTTTTGCCGGAGGCGGGTCGCTAAGTCTCTTGACACCAACAAACACTCCGGATACTGTAACATATACACCTGCCCCTAACTTTACCGGAACAATAACACTTCGGTTAACATCAAATAATCCAGGCACATCATGCGGTGCGGTTATTACTGACAGAACTATAAATGTTAATCCTAAAGCAACTGTTTCAGCTGGGGGGGATGATTCTGTATGTGCTGGAAATACCTACCTTCTTGCAGGGACAAGAGGAGGCGGTGCTTCTTCATCTACATGGACTACCTTAGGCGATGGCTTATTCAGTGATCCTACAATAGTCAACGCCGTTTATACCCCGGGGGCAACTGACATAACAAACGGCACAGTAATGTTAATCATTACCACTGATAATCCGGCAGGGCCTTGTGCAGCTGTTGCTGACTCAATGAATTTAAGAATTGATGCTCCTGCAACAGTTATTGCAGGAGGGCCGAACGGCGTTTGTGATTCCCCTGCTCCGGCTGCAATAACTTTAGGCGGGGCGAGTGTAGGCGGTTCTGCGACTACAGGGCAATGGACGATTTTCGCTGGAACGGGGACATTAAGCCCTGCAGCTGGTTTTCAAAATAATGCAGGCATTGCCGCAACAACTTTTACGCCTACAGCCAGCTTTCCGCAGGTTGTTACTTTAAGGTTAACAACAAATAATCCCGGCACAGCCTGCGGCGCTGTTTTCGCAGATAGAACAATAACAATAGATCCTGCAGCTGCCGTAACAGCAGGCGGACCCGACAGTGTTTGCGATTCACCGGCACCAATTGCAATCACCCTGGGCGGAGCAAGTGTAGGCGGGGCAGCAATTACTGGCGCTTGGTCAATTATCTCCGGGAGCGGTGTGTTAAGCAGTACAGCGCAGCAAGCCAATGCCGGTATTGCCTTAACTACATATACTCCTGCAGCAAACACTCCGGAAACAGTTACTCTGCGATTAACAACCAACGACCCGGGCACTTCCTGCGGAGCAGTTTTTTCAGATAGAACAATAAGGGTTGATCCCATTGCAACAGTGATTGCCGGCGGACCCGACAATGTGTGTGATTCCGGAACACCAGGCGCTGTTACATTAGGAGGGGCAAGTATAGGCGGCGCTGCAATTACAGGGCAGTGGACAATCATTTCAGGAACCGGTACTTTAAGTCCTGCTGCTGGATTTCAAAATAATGCCGGAATTGCTTCAACAACTTTTACACCCACAGCAAGCTTTCCGCAGACAGTTACATTAAGATTAACAACGAATAATCCTGGGACATCCTGCGGCGCAATTTCTGCCGATAGAACAATAACCATAGATCCTGCAGCCACAGTAACTGCGGGCGGACCGGATGCAGTTTGTGATTCACCATTGCCGGTTGCAATCACTCTTAGCGGAGCAAGTGTGGGCGGGACGGCAGTTACAGGCGCCTGGTCAATAATAGCCGGCAGCGGTGTATTAAGCAGTACAGCGCAGCAAGGTAATGCAGGCATTGCCGCAACAACATATACCCCGGCTGCCAATACCCCGGAAACAGTAACACTGCGGTTAACAACAAATAATCCGGGTACTTCCTGCGGAGCGGTTTCTGCCGATAGAACAATAACTGTTGATCCTATGGCTATTGCAATTGCTGGCGGCCCGGATGATGTCTGCGATTCCCCAACACCTGCGGCAATAACATTGAGTGGTGCAAGTGTCGGCGGTTCGGCATCAACAGGCGCATGGTCAATTGTGTCTGGAACAGGGACATTAAGCAGTTTGGCGCAGCAAAACAATGCCGGAATTGTAACTACAACATTTACCCCGACAGCAAGTTTTCCGCAGACAGTTACACTGAGATTAACAACCAATCACCCTGGTACTTCATGCGGTGCAGTTTTTTCTGACCGGACAATTACAGTAGATCCTGCACCGATAGTTGCAGCAGGCGGGCCTAACAGTGTTTGTGAGTCTCCGGCACCAGCAGCAATAACTTTAAGCGGAGCAAGTGTAGGCGGTTCGGCAGTTACAGGTGCCTGGTCAATCATTGCCGGAAGCGGTGTATTAAGCAGTACAATACAGCAGAATAATGCAGGCATTGCTGCAACTACTTATACACCTGCTGTGAACACACCGGAAACAGTTACATTGCGCTTGACTACTAATAATCCGGGAACAGCATGCGGAGTAGTTTTTGCTGATAGAACTATAACAATTGATCAGCATGCCATTGCCGCTGCCGGCGGCCCAAACAGCATATGTGATTCTGGAACACCTGGTGCTTTTGCGCTTGGCGGAGCAAGCGTAGGCGGTTCAGCATCTACAGGTGCATGGTCAATTGTATCTGGAACCGGAACCTTAAGCAGTTTGGCGCAGCAGAATAATGCAGGTATCGCAGCTACGACTTTTACCCCGACAGCAAGTTTTCCGCAGACAGTTACGCTGCGTTTAACAACAAATAACCCAGGCACTTCCTGCGGTGCAGTTACTTCCGATAGAATTATTACAATCGTTCCAAAACCTATTGTGGTAACACATAATCCCAGTCCTGTTTGTCAGCCGTCCACAGTTGACCTCACGCTGCCTGCTGTTACAGCCGGTTCACCAGGAGGTTTAGCCTACACTTATTTTACCAATGCCGCTGCAACTATTCATATCTCCGATTCTTCTGCTGTAACAGCAAGCGGCACTTATTATATTGTCGGCACGGCGGTAGGCGGATGTTCCGATACAACATCAGTTGATGTTGTTGTCAATCTTGCTGCAATAGGCGGTACTGTCGGCAATGAAGCGATTGTCTGCTCCGGGGCTAATGGAGATACGTTAACACTTGTGGGTTATTCAGGAACGATACAAAAGTGGCAGTATTCTACCAACGGCGGTACAAGCTGGACTGATATTGTTAATACAACACCTCATCAGGCATATTCTAATATAATAACAACAACTTGGTATAGGGCAGAAATGAGCGCAACCTGCGCATCAGCTTTGTCTGTAGAAGCAAGAATAACAGTTGATTCTCATCCTCTATCCGTGGGCGGAATAGTTTCATCCAACCATACAGTCTGCAGCGGCGCCAATCATGATACAATTAATTTAACAGGCAGGGTTGGAGTAATATTAAGATGGGAATATACAATTGACGGCGGCCATACATGGGTATATGTAAATAACACCGACAGCAGCCTTATATATAACAATCTTACTGCGACAACAATTTACCGCGCAGTTGTTCAAAACAGTGTCTGCGGGGCTGCATATTCATCAAATGATACTATCACAGTTAATCCTCCATCCATTGCAGGTACCATCGGCGGTGCTGTTTCGGGATGTGCAGGAATAATCAGCGGTACGCTTTTAGTGTCGGGTTATTCGGGTGTAATCGGATGGCAGTATTCAACTGATAATGGTATAACATGGATCGATTCAGTGAATGCAGCAGCCTCTCAAGTCTATTCGAGGTTAATGGATACTACTATGTACAAGGTTATTGTGAAGAGCGGCATTTGTAAAGCAGATACTTCCGCGCCGGCTTCTGTAATTGTTTATCCAAAGCCGATTGCAATGGTTGCTGCTGATACTGTTTGTTTAGGTGCCGCAACAACTTTTGTAAATCTTTCTACTATTGCCGGAGGATTTATTCAGTTAAATCAATGGGATTTTGGAGATAACAATTCATCATTTTCAAAAAATCCGACACATATTTATGGCGTGGCAGGAATATACCTTGCAACGCTGCTGACCACATCCAATCTGGGCTGTATGGATACTGCTGCACTAAACGTAAAAGTAAATCCATTGCCAAGTGCAGTAATTACAGCGAGCGGCCCTTTATCTTTCTGCCAGGGGGATAGTGTTAATTTATCTGTTGCCGGCGGCATGAATTATTTGTGGAGTACAACAGCAGTAACGCCGGGCATTACAGCTAAATTGTCCGGAGTTTATCAGGTAACAGTAACAAATCCTGCTACTTTATGCACGAGCTCTTCATCCATTACTGTTGTTGTTTTCCCGCTGCCAGTAGTAAATGCTGGCAACGATGTTTCAATAAGTCTGGGGAATTCAACAACATTGCTTGGTCAGGGAGCCGTAACATACACATGGCTGCCCGCTGCCGGCTTGAATAATCCTAGCATTCCAACCCCGATTGCAAGCCCGCAGGTTACTACCTCTTACGAATTAATAGGTACAGATATTAATGGCTGTAAGGATGTTGATTCAGTTACTGTTACTGTACTTGTTGATTATAATGTGATAATTACAAATTTAGTAACAGCAAACGGCGATGGTTACAATGATAAATGGATAATTAAGAATATTGAATTTTATCCCAATACTGAGGTGATTGTTGTTAACCGCGAAGGGCAGCAGGTGTATTCTTCATTAGCTTATGATAATAGCTGGGATGGCACCAATAAAGACGGTAAGCCTCTGCCGGACGGCGCATATTACTATTTTATCAAGTTTTATAATTCAGACAAATTATATAAAGGAGCTATAACAATTTTAAACGAAAAATAAAAGAGCGGCCCTTGCGAATGCAATTATTAATCGGGTTCATCAGGAGAGAAGATAATAAGTTTCATTCGTTACTCTATAATTAGTAATCTCTCTGTATGAGAGATAGAAACCGAAAAAAAAGAAAATGAAAAGACTAATTCAAAACATGAAGAGCACACTTCTTATTTCAGCGCTTCTTTTTTTCTGTCCGCTTCTTCGGAAAGGGTCAGGGGGAGAGGCATCTGCGCAGCAAGTACCTTTCAGCAGCCAGTATTATACCGATCAGTTTGTTATAAACCCTGCATTTACCGGTACTAACGGCGATATAAACGCGTTTTTGACCCACCGCTACCAATGGACAGGTTTGCAAGGGGCTCCCCAAACTACATATTTAACAATTGACGGCCCTGTGCAGACTAAAAATGTCGGACTGGGATTAAAATTATATTCTGATGTCACCGATATGATCAGCCGTACAGGTGTTTTCGCCAACTACTCCTACAAGTTAAAAATAAGCGATTCGAATAATTTATACTTTGGTTTGGCATTGGGGCTGGTAGATAATAAAATTGATTTTTCAAAAGCAGTAATAAGGGATTTTGACGACCCTTTTCTTTTTCAGCAGCCACAGAATAAGACTGTTTTCAGTGCCGATTTTGGTGTTGCATATGTTTGGAAAAAACTTACTATTGGATTTGCAGTGCCCCAGGTATTAGGCAACAGAACTGCCTTTCCTATTGTTGACGGAGCAAATAGTTATTACAGTATGGCGCGCCATTATCAAGGTTCGGCGAAATATGTGTTTGATGTTGTTAAAGAAAAAGGGATAACGGCTTATCCGATGGTAATGCTGCGTTACGTGAAAGACGCGCCATTCCAGTATGACATAAATACTGTTATTGATTGGAAAAAAATCGGCTGGCTGGCTGCTACCTATCACAGTAATTATGCCGTTGCAATAAGCGGAGGTGTGCGTTATCACAGTTTCAGTATAGGTTATGCTTATGACATCGGGATCAGCAAAATAAGAACCTATACCGGGTTGGCTTCCGAATTTTTATTAAGCTATACTTTTGGAAATAAGAAAGAACAGGAAGATCTTAAAAAAATAAAGGAGGTAATAAAGGATACTTTAAAAGCGCCTGAAACCGCAAAATTGGATTCGGCTAAAGTTAAGCTGGCATTGGTTAAAACGGATAGTATTAATAAAGCAGCACCTGAATTGGTGAAATCAAAATCCGATTCAAGTAAAATTGCCCAGGATCAATTAAAAGTGAAAACTGACAGTATCAATCAAATGATACTAGTGCAGTTGAAATCAAGTTTTGACATGAATCAGGCTTTGTTCACACAGCTTAAAGCGAAATCGGATTCCAGCCAATTTGAAATAATCAGAATAAAAACAGAGCTGACAAAAATAAAATTAATCGAATCAAATACATCAAATTCAAAACTAAATGATAGTTTGAACCGCCCGACTTCAAATACTAACAATGATGCTTTACTAGCAAAGTTAAAAGCGAAATCAGATACCAATGAAGTTGAAATAAATAGGTTAAAGGCTGAGCTTGCAAAAGCAAAAACCGCAGAACCCAAAGCATCAAAGACGGATAATTTTAACGACAGCTTGCTGCGAAATGCTACAGGCAAAGAGAATGAAGCTTTGCTTGCCCAGTTAAAAGCAAAATCAGATCTTCATCAGGAAGAAATTGATAAACTAAAAGCAGAACTTGCTGCAGCAAAATCAGCAGCAGCCACTCAGCCGAATACAGCAAAAACTTCCGACAGTACCAAGCGCAGTGCAGGTTCTGATAAGTCAGAAATAATGCTTACTCAGTTGAAAGTAAAATCGGATGACTATCAGATAGAGATTGATAAATTAAAAGAAGAGCTGGCAAAATTAAAAACAGCCGGCGCTGTTCCAGCAAAGCCTGAGAATGATGCTTTGGTTGCACAATTAAAAGCCAAAGCCGAAAGCGATCAAGCTGAAATTGACAAATTAAAAGCTGAAAAAGAAAAAGAGAAAGCCATTGCTGAAAAGGAAAAAGCAGAAACTGAAAAATTAAAGGCAGAAACAGCAAAAGCAAAAACTGAAACCGAAAAAGTTAAAACAGAACCTGAAAAGGAAAAAACTGTTGTGCCTGCTGTTACTAAAAACACCAACGGAATGCGCACTTCACAAAGTGATAATTTTGTTGACGAAAACGGTAAACCTCTGATTAAAGGATATTATGTTGTAATCGGCACATTCGGCAATCTGGATAATGCGCATAGGTTTAAAGCAGCCAGCATTGTGAAGGGGCACAGCAATACAAAAATCATACAAAATCAATTTACCAAGGTGTATAATATTTATGTATTGAAAACAAATAATAAGGATGATGCCGATGCAGAGCGCGCGAAATATAAAGTAGAATATTCTGATATTTGGATTTTAAATTTGGAATAAATAGTCGGCACTCAAAAAGTCGGTTTTAATTTTTGAATAAAGAAAGTGCACCAGTATCTGATTATTAATAAGAATAAATTTTCAATAATACTTTTAAGTCCCAGCTTCCAAAGGTTCATTACGCGTTTAAAGTTCAT
>CAINDA010000013.1 GCA_903847205.1 uncultured Bacteroidota bacterium | reverse complement strand
TATTTTATTTAAACCAAAAGATATTGTAAGCGGTGATTTTTACTGGGCTTTAAGCATAGCACCGTTCGCAAATTGGGACATTGGAACCAATAAAATAAAACTTGACAGAGATATTTTCCGGCAGAACATATTTTATATGGCAACAGCCGACTGCACCGGCCACGGCGTGCCTGGAGCATTTATGAGTATGTTAAACATATCTTATCTCAACGAAAATATTGTGGAGCGAAGCATCCGCCTGCCTCATGATATATTAAATGCACAGCGTAAAGAAATTATTCAGGCACTGAATCCCGAAGGAAGTACAGATGAATCGAAAGACGGTATGGACTGTATTCTTTGCGCTTATGATTTCGATAAAATGCTTTTGCACTTTGCTTCAGCAAATAATCCTTTATGGTTAATAAGAGAAAAAAGTTCAAAGTTAAAAGTCCAAAGTTCTGAAGCATCTGAAAACAAGTCAGAACTCAATACTCAGAACTTTGAACTAATTGAATACAAAGCCGATAAAATGCCTGTAGGTAAATACAGCGAAAAGATGGAGTCCTTTACTTTAAATACTATTGAACTTCAAAAAGGTGATATTATTTATACATCTACCGATGGCTTTGCTGATCAGTTTGGCCTCTCGGGTAAAAAACTGATGAAGAAAAAGTTTAAAGAAGAACTACTTAAAATTCATTCGCAGCCAATGGCTGAGCAAAAGATTTATCTCAATCAATTTTTCGAAAGCTGGAAGGGTAATGCTGAACAGGTGGATGATGTTTGTGTTATCGGGATCCGCATTTAACCGATATCTTAAATTAGGCAGCAATAAAAATTATTAACCTGATAAAACTATCCCCCGTCGGCCGCATAGTGTTATATCGAACTCAAAATGCCTATGCTTCCATCCTCCATTACCATATCCCACTTGTTTTAAACCTTGTGAATCCGAAAACATTAAAGCAACTGAGGGCTTTGAATACACTGTCTCAGCTAAAGCAGTAAACAAGAGGTAAATGATTTATCTGTTGATGATAATTTTCTTTGAAACAATCCCATGCTCAGTTTTTAATTGCAGAAAATAAATACCTGCGGGCTCGTTGCTCAAATCAATTTCGGATTGCGGATTATGAATTTCGGATTCATAAACTTTTTCGCCGAGGATATTAAAAATATTAAGCCCAGCCATTTTCAAATTTTCAAATTGATTAATATTTAAATTGAATATTCCATTGCCTGGATTAGGATAAACAACAACGCTGTTATTTAAATTTCCGCTTTCGATGATTGTGCTCGGTATGCAAGGTGCATAATTAAACGAAAAAGGATTCGAAGAGATGCCGTTGGCAATAACCTGCAGCGAATAGGTTCCGGCCGGCAGCCCTGTTGGCACTGTAAACTGTGTGGTATCCGGCAGAGCCCCAGTCTGTACTCCTGTTCTGTTCCAATTAAAAGAGCGGGCATAATAAACATTAGAACCGGAGGTAAGCCTTACAATCGGGTAATTAGTGGCCATCTGCCAGTCATCGCCATAAGCAACACCCTCTGAAATACCATTGAATTTAGTACCGGTAACAGTATAAGTACATGCCTGCTGTAAAACATTGCTCACAGTTGGTTTCCCTGCTGCAAGCATAGTACCTCCAGGTGAATATATAAAACAGCCTGACCATGTGCTTACAAGCACTGTTCCATCTGGCAGATCAATCATATTTATACCGTATGACGGCTGACTAAGCGTATCGCCTCCTCCCGGCACACTTATCTGAGTATAAGAATTACTGAGATAATTAAACTCGTAAAAACTAGTAGGAGAAGGGAAATCTCCTGAAAAAGCAGGAATAGGAGAAACGGCACAAAGAATATTTCCATTCACCAGCATTGCAGCCCCGCCGTCAGGAATCCCAAGCCCTAATGGAATATCAGGCCCTGCTGCCCATGTTCCTGGATTAATATTGCCGGAAGGAGTATAATAAGCAGTATGCCCTTTACCTCCCTGGAAAAAAGCGCGGCCGTCAGGAAGCAGAAAACCAGCACCGGTTTCAGAATCATTATAGTCAAAAAGCGAATCAGGCACTATTGCATCAGCAATCCATTGATTTAAAGATGGAATATATCTTTCGGAATTTGTACTTGCCATATCAATAAATAAAATGCTGTTATCAGGAAGCTTTACCCAAGAGGCTTCATCAGCATATCCAATAGTTGCAGCACCAGGTGACCATGTATTCGACATCGGATCAAAAATCAAACTGTTTAATAAACCGAATTCCGAAACAAGTACTCTGCCGTCAGGCAGAATTTCAGAACTGGCATCCCATAAAGGATAACTGAGAGGAGGCGCCATTGTCCAGCTGTCAGAAACTGGGTCATACGTTTCAGCAAGTGAATCACCGGTACCATATTCGCCGCCTGCAACAAATACTCTTCCATCCATTAATATCTGTGAAGCAAAATAAAGCCGTGAATTATGCATTGGAGCCATATCTGTCCATGTGCCATTAAGATAACTCCCGTGAATATCCGGGGTGAGCTTACTCCAACTCACTCCTATTACTGTTGTGTCACTAGATGACCATGATTTAGCCATCACTGTGCCATCTGAAAGCAGAAACATTATTTCAGAACTAAAACCAGCATACGGACCGGTTAATGCCGTCCAGCTTCCTTGCGAAAAAAGTGAAAATGAAGAAAGCGAAAAGAGAATGAGCACTATTTTTTTCATAGTTCTTGATTTAATAAATTTCGAAGGAATGATTGATTGCGATTAACGAAGATATAACAATAAATTTAATTTCAAAATTTTGCAGCGTCATAACCATATCAATAAACCTTAATTCGTGAAATTAGTGTCAGCTTTCATTCTTCAATTAGAGCCAAAAAAAAGCACCCCTCAAGAGGGGTGCTCCCTAAAAACCATGGCGTGATTTTTAGATTTCATCCTGCAAATCAGCAGAACGAAATGGATAAAATTTATTCAGATTTTTTTGAACTCTCTTCAGTTTTCTCCATATCTGCTTTCAGATTTGAAAGAACATCCATGTCGCCAAGGGTTGTTTTTTCAATGCTGTCTTTTACCTTTTTAGCGGCTTTTTTAGCATCATCACCAGCAGATTTTTTTTCTCCGGCAACAGTTGCTTTTTCAGCAACAGCAGCTTCTTCATTTATTTTACTGTGAGAAACAATGATTTTTTTGCCTTCTTTATTAAACTCTAAAATTTTAAAGTCCAGAACTTCTTCTGCTTTAGCACTGGTGCCGTCAGCTTTTATCAAATGACGGGTTGGGGCAAATGCTTCAACACCGTATGGCATTGAAATAATAGCGCCTTTTTCCATTACATTGATAATTGTTCCCTGGTGGATAGAGTCAACAGTGAAAATAGTTTCAAACACATCCCAAGGATTTTCTTCTAATTGTTTGTGTCCTAAACTTAATCTGCGGTTTTCGCCGTCTATTTCTAAAACAACAACATCAATAGTATCACCTATTTTAGTGAATTCTGATGGGTGTTTTATTTTTTTAGACCAGGAAAGATCAGAGATATGAATTAGTCCGTCAACACCTTCTTCTAATTCAACAAAAATACCGAAGTTGGTAAAGTTGCGGACAGTTGCAGTGTGTTTAGTTCCTTTTGCATATTTATCCAATACCATTGACCAAGGATCAGGCATCAATTGTTTAATACCTAATGACATTTTGCGTTCTTCACGGTCAAGCGTTAAAACCTGAGCTTCTACTTCAGCGCCTACTTTTAAGAAATCGTGGGCAGTGCGTAAATGCTGGCTCCAGCTCATTTCAGATACGTGGATCAACCCTTCAACACCAGGAGCAATTTCAACAAATGCACCGTAATCAGCAATCACAACCACTTTACCTTTTATTTTATCACCAATAGCTAAATCAGCTTTCAACGAATCCCAAGGATGAGCAGAAAGTTGTTTTAATCCAAGTGCAATACGTTTTTTCTCATTATCGAAATCAAGAATAACAACATTGATTTTTTGATCCAATTTAACAATTTCGTCAGGGTGATTAATACGTCCCCAAGCTAAATCAGTAATGTGGATAAGACCGTCAACACCGCCAAGGTCGATAAACACACCATAAGAAGTGATATTTTTAACAGTACCTTCCAATACCTGGCCTTTTTCAAGTTTAGATATAATTTCTTTTTTCTGGATTTCTAATTCAGCTTCAATAAGCGCTTTGTGAGATACTACAACGTTTTTAAATTCATTGTTAATTTTAACAACTTTAAATTCCATTGTTTTACCAACGTACACATCGTAATCACGAATTGGTTTAACATCAATCTGTGAGCCTGGTAAAAATGCTTCAATACCAAATACATCAGCAATTAAGCCGCCTTTAGTACGGCATTTAACATAACCTTGAATAATTTCGCCGGTTGCAAGAGCATTATTAACTCTCTCCCATGATTTCATGGCACGGGCAGTTTTGTGAGATAAAATTAACTGGCCGTTTTTATCTTCCTGGCTTTCTACATATACTTCAACTGTATCTCCGATTTTCAAATCGGGATTATAGCGGAATTCTGTCAATTGAACAACGCCGTCTGATTTATAACCAATATTTACTACAACTTCTTTGTTGTTTTTTGCTACTACTTTACCATCAATAATTTCATTGGCGGCTACTGATTTAAGGGTCTTTTCGTATAAGCTGTCAAGCTGATCGCGCTCTTCTTTTGAATAACCTTCGTGTTTTTTTCCTACTGCGTTCCAGTCGAAATTGTCTAATTCTGTTGGTGCTGTTAATGTTTCGGCCATTGTATCGGGCTGTCTTGTTTTGTATCCAATTGCTTCAGTTTTTTTTGATTGCAATTGAAGGGGTTAATATTGATTGTACCTCTCTATGACTTAGAAGCGGACAAATATAAGAATTTTTACTTTTCCCGGACTAAAAAAACAGTGTTTTTTTTGAAATCTGGAAAACCTGACTGAAAAAATAAAGAATGAGCAGGATGTTGCCGGGAATGTAATTTCTATTCAATTATTTAAAAAATCCAAAAGATTTAAGGCTTTAAAAACAACTGAATAGGTGATTTAAATAAACAGTATTTATAATTGACAATCAGGGTGATATATAAATATATTGATTTTTTTAAAATAAAAGAGTCTTTTATAATTTCAGATTGAGTTTCGATAAGCTTTTACTGAATGAAACCTTTAAAATTAAAAAAACAATTCCAATACTGGATTGAGGAAGATTAAATTTTTAAGCACGTTCTTCCCATATCATACAAAGATTCACAATTGTTTCAACTGCTTTTTGCATATCCTGAACTGAAACCCATTCATGTTTAGAATGGAAAGCATGTTCTCCGGCAAAAATATTTGGGCAGGGCAAACCCATGTAAGAAAAACGCGAGCCGTCGGTTCCGCCTCTGATGCTGGACAATACCGGTTCAACACCTGATCTGCGTATCGCCTCCATTGCGTTATTTACTATTTCAGGATTTTTATCGAGTACCTGTTTCATATTACGGTATTGCTGCTTCACAATAAAATCATAACTTGAATGAGGATACTTTTTAATTATTGTCTCTGTTAAGTTTTTTAAGAAATCTTCCTGGGTCTTTAATCCATCTTCATCAAAAGACCGGATGATAAATTGGAGCGTGGTTTCCTCAATCCCGCCCGAGATACCTACCGGATGGACAAACCCTTCCATTTTTTCAGTGCTTTCCGGACTCATCTTATTTTTTGGGAGAGCTGAAACTATATCACTCGCAATTTTAATTGCACTCTCCATTTTATTTTTTGCAAAACCAGGATGAGTGCTTACTCCATGAATTTTTATTGTAACGCCGTCAGCTGAAAATGTTTCGTTCTCCAAATGTCCTAGTTCTTCTCCGTCAATGGTGTAAGCATAATCAGCGCCTAATTTTTTTATGTCCGCTTTATCGGCTCCTCTCCCAATTTCTTCATCGGGTGTAAATAAAATTTTTATTGTCCCGTGCTTTATTTCAGGATGTTTTATTAAATGATGAGCTGCATCCATTATTTCAGCAACACCGGCTTTGTTATCAGCCCCAAGCAAGGTGGTGCCATCGGTAGTAATAATATCATTACCGATTTGTTTCAAAAGGGATGTATGATTGCTTACTTTAATAACCTGGCTTTTATCATTTATCAATACTATATCTTTCCCATCATAATTTTTGTTCATCTGCGGATTAACATCTTTGCCGGAACAGTCAGGGGAAGTATCCATGTGGGAACAAAAACAAATTACCGGAACTTTCTTAGTTGTATTACCTGGGACAGTTGCATATATATAACCGAATTCATCCATGTGAGCATCGCTGATACCCATTTCTAAAAGTTCCTGAACCAGTACTCGTCCTAAATCTTTTTGTTTTTCTGTAGAAGGAACCGTTGGAGATTCGGGATCACTTTGAGTATCAATTTTTACATACTTTAAAAAGCGGTCGATTACTGTGTGCTGGATGTTCATTGTGTAATTATTTTTTATTTTTTGAAGGATTTGAGCTGTGATTTTTTTTAAACAAACTATCGATTTTATGTAATCAAAATTTTTATTCTTAAAGCGCAAATTACTGTAATTTTGCGGAGCATTCAAAATATAAAAAACAATAAAATCGCAGATCCTTTTATCCAGCCATGAAATACAAACGACTTACAATTGAAGAATTAACGGCTTTAGAAAAAGAGTTCATCAGCTTTTTAGCCAGCATGCAGATTACAGGGCAGGATTGGGAAAAGTTAAAAAAAGAGGAACTTGAAAAAGCTGAAGAACTTATAGCGATATTCAGTGATATGGTTTATGATAAGGTTTTAAAAAAAATAAAATTCCTTGAATACCGTGATTCTAAAACTTTGAACGTTTTCAATTGTTCGGAAGATAAAATTATATTGGCCGGTCTGCGTGTAAAAGAGCACAGCCCTTTAGATTTAACCGATCCCGAGATTTTTATAAAATGGAACGAAAATAATACAAGTTCTGTAAATGTATTTAAAACAGAAAAAAATTATATTAAGGAAAGAGAAGAAGAAGTTTTTGAATTGCTTCAGAACGGCTGCTTAATTACTGACGACAATTTATTTAATCTGCTTTCGGCAATGGTGTAAATTTAAATTATTTGTACTGATTGCAGTCACAGTTATCAGTTTCCATGCGTAAATCAATAGCTGTAACTACTTTAGAAATGGTATCGCAGTCTGCAATTATGATGCGGAGTTTCTGCCCTTCAACTGTAGTCCCTTCCACTGCATACTTCGGATAAGGTTTGTCATGCACATCACTTTTATCATAATTAACTTTTCCGTTTTTTAAGATTTGTTTTATTTCTGCTTCAGTAATGTTACGGCATTTCATTCGGCACAACCCGTGTTTAGTGTATTCTAATTTCTGCCAGCTCAGCTCCTCTAACTTTGATGAAGAAGGCAGCTGACATCCCTTGCCCTTATAAACAAAACTTACAACAAGCAGACCGAGCAAAAAACCAAAACCATATAACTTAAAGCGTCTTATTAAATCAGCATTTTTTCCTTGTATTGCCATGTTTTAGATATAAGATATTGGATTTTAGTATAGAGATATTGGATGTGCAATTCCATGTCGTCCCCAATTTTTCGTAAGGGATCTTGTCATTGTTAAATGATTCGACAGTCGATTTATAATATTCCTCATTGCGAAAAGCCAATCGGAATAATAATTTCCTGTTAATCTAAATGCCGGCCATATAAAGGTTGATATCTTTATGAGGAAGATTAAACATTTTGCCAAGCACTTCATTAGTTAATACGCCGTTATAAACATAAATGCCGTTGCGGACTCCGGCGTCTCTGCGCAGAATATTTTTCAAACCGCCTTCTTCACCAATATTTAAAAGGATAGGGGCGAAAATTGTACTTAATGCATAGGATGCAGTCCGTGATACACGTGAAGCTATGTTGGGAACGCAGTAATGAATTACGCCGTATTTGCGGAACACCGGTTTGGAATGGTTGGTAACCTCAGATGTTTCAAAACAGCCGCCTTGATCGATGCTCACATCAATAATTACAGAGCCTACTTTCATTTCACTTACCATTGCTTCAGAAACAACAAGCGGTGTCCGGCCGTGCTGTGCGCGGATAGCACCGATAACAACATCGGCAGTTTTTAAATGTTTTGCCAATACACGGGGCTGAATTACAGAAGTAAAAATTCTTCTTCCGATATCACTCTGCAAACGTCTTAAACGGGAAATGGAATTATCAAATACTTTTACAGAAGCTCCTAAACCAATGGCCGCACGGGCGGCAAATTCTCCAACTGTACCTGCGCCCAAAATTATAACTTCAGTCGGCGAAATTCCGGATATACCGCCTAAAATTGAACCCTGACCGTTATTTACGTTACTCAAATATTCTGCTGCAATTAAAATTGAGGTGCTGCCTGCAATCTCCCCCATTGAACGTATCACAGGATAAATACCGTCTTCATCTTTTATCCATTCAAATGCTATAGCCGTAATTTTTTTAGAAATCAATTTTTTAAGAAAATCTTCCGGCTGAACCGTAAGCTGTAATGCAGAAATAAGTGTTTGGTTTTTCTGAAGCATTTCAATTTCCTCAGGTGAAGGAGGCGCCACTTTTAAAATAATAGAGGCCTTATAAACTTCTTCCGCGGTGTAAACAATTTCAGCACCAGCTTCGCTGTAATCATGATCCTGGAAGTTGGCCATTTTGCCGGCATTGCTTTCAACCACTACATGATGTCCGCTGTTAACAAGCAAAGCCACGGCATCAGGAACAAGAGATACACGGTTTTCTTGAAACGAAATTTCTTTTGGTATTCCGATAAACAATTTACTTTTTTTACGGCCTACCTCAAGCATTTCTTCCTGCGGCATTAAGGCTGTCTGGCTAAGCGATGCAAGAAGTTCTTTAGATGTTTTCATTTTGAAGGAAATAAGGATATTTATTGTTCCAGCAAATTTAATGAATCTAACGTACTATAATTGTTTTTTTTGAAAGAGTTATCAAGGATGAAATGTTAATGGACGCAATCTCCAGCCATCTGTACTTCCCATAGAAAAATTGATTTGAATTGCTGCCTAAAAAACAACCGGATCTTATAAAAGGCAGTTAAAGCAGCGGTTACAAATGGAGTATTCTTTTTTCGTCCTCAAGGGAAAAAACTACTTTGATGCTGTCTGCGGGAAGTATATCTTGAATTTTTTCAGGCCATTCAATAAAGCAGTAAGCGTCTGAATAAAAATAATCTTCATAGCCCATATCGTAAGCTTCGTTTTCTGATTTTATTCTGTAAAAATCGAAATGGAAAATTTTGAGGCCGGAGGATGATAGATATTCGTTGACGATAGAAAAGGTAGGGCTGCTGACTGTTTCGCTAACGCCCAATTCTTCGCATAAAGATTTAATAAAAGTAGTTTTGCCGGCACCCATCTGTCCGTAAAAAGCAAATATCTTTTTTTCTTTAAATGCTTCCAAAAGCTCATTAGCGGCTCTTGGAAGCTCATTAAGATTATTTATTACTATTGTTTTCCGCATATAAAATCAGAAGAATTTATTTTGGCGACAATGTTATAAACGGAATAACCATTTCCTCTAAAGAAACACCTCCGTGCTGGAATGTATTGCGATAGTAACTCACGTAATAGTTGAAATTATTCGGGTAGGCAAAAAATTTATCTTCCTTTACAAAAACAAATGCAGTGCTCACATGCTGCTTTGGTAAAAAGGCATCTGCAGGATTACGGATTTCAAATACTTCTTTCTTTACATAATCAAGGGTTTTCCCCTGTTTGTAACGTAGGTTGGTATTTACATTCTTATCCCCGACTACTTTGGAAGGCTCGCTCACTTTAATAGTTCCATGATCAGTTGTAATTACCAGCTTGCATTTTTTAGCAGCAACCTGTTTTAAAATATCGTGAAGAGGAGAATGTTCGAACCATGAAAGGGTAATGGATCGATATGCTTTTTCATCATCAGCCAGCTCTCTTATTACTTCCATTTCGGTGCGGGCATGGGAGAGCATATCCACAAAATTATAAACAATCACATTTAATTTATTTTGCATCAGATTGCTAATGTTTTCAGAAAGCTTTTTGCCTGCAGCGTGATTGGTGATTTTATTATAACTCATCTTTATATTCTTGCCAAGGCGCTTTAATTGATCTGCAAGAAATTCTTCCTCGTGCATGTTTTTTCCGCCTTCTTCTTCATCATTCAGCCATAATTTAGGAAAGCGTTTTTCGATTTCGGACGGCATTAGTCCGGCAAAAAAAGAATTTCGGGCATACTGTGTTGCTGTGGGCAGAATACTGCTGTACACTTCTTCAGTTTCAACTTTAAAATATTCTGAAACAACCGGCTGGATAATTTTCCACTGATCGTAGCGCAGATTATCAATTAAAATTAAAAATGTAGTTTCACCGCTGTCGAGCAGAGGCGCCACTTTGTTTTTAAAAAGTGTATGTGAAAATGACGGCGGGTTAGGAACCAGACCGTTAAGCCAGCCTACATAATTATTTTCAACAAACTTGCAGAACAATTTGTTGGCTTCGCTTTTCTGCATTTTCAAAATCTCCATCATGCTCTCATCCTTGCTTTTATCAAGTTCCAGCTCCCAATAGACTAATTTTTTATAAACTTCTGCCCACTCATTCCAGTTCAGTCTATCACCTAATGTCATGCCGATCTGGCGAAATTCCTGCTGATAATTAGAGGTCGTTTTTTCGCTGATTAAACGTTTGTTATCTAGCGTCTTTTTTAATGAGAGCAGTATCTGATTAGGATTGACAGGCTTTATGAGATAATCAGATATTTTAGATCCGATAGCATTTTCCATCAAATGCTCTTCCTCACTTTTTGTAATCATAATAACCGGAAGTGCGGGATGTGCTGCTTTTAAGCGGTTGAGAGTTTCCAAACCAGAGAGCCCGGGCATATTTTCATCCAGAAGAACTACAGCAAAATCTTTTTTAGCGGCCAGCTCTATGGCTTCATCACCGCTGTTAGCGGGCTGAACATCGTAGCCTTTATCATTTAAAAACAAGATATGCGGTTTTAACAGATCAATCTCATCGTCTGCCCAAAGTATATTTATTTTATCCATTTCAATTTTCATTTTAATTAATACGTAAAGTTAGAGTTATTAAACTGACAGACGCAATGCTTTATTACATTGTCGGCATTTTTTAACTAAATTTGTGAAATCATAAAATTACACGGCGAAGGGCTTAAAAATAAAATATCTTTAACACCTGAAACTGCTTATCTGATAAGGGAATGAATTCTTTTTTAAATAAACATAAAATATTTAACGATCCTGTTTACGGCTTCATTACACTTCCTTTTGAAATTATTTTTGACCTTATAGAACATCCCTATTTTCAGCGTCTGCGCCGGATTAAACAATTGGGCTTGACCAATCTGGTATATCCGGGAGCTTTACACACGCGTTTTCATCATGCCATCGGTGCAATGCATTTGATGGGGGAAGCTATTGAAGAAATAAGATCTAAAGGTCACGAAATTACTGAAGAAGAAGCAGAAGCAGTAACAATTGCTATTCTTTTGCATGATATCGGCCATGGCCCATTTTCACATGCTTTAGAACACAGCATTGTAAACAATGTAACTCATGAAGATATTTCAGAAATATTCATGACCCGATTGAATAAAGAATTTAACGGCCGCCTTTCGCTGGCAATTAAAATTTTCCAAAATAAATATCCCAAAAAGTTTTTGCACCAGCTCGTTTCCAGCCAGCTGGATATGGACCGTTTAGATTACCTGAAACGCGACAGTTTTTTTACTGGAGTCTCTGAAGGTGTAGTCAGTTCTGACCGCATCATAAAAATGCTGAATGTAGTGAATGACCAGCTGGCAATAGAGGCCAAAGGTATTTATTCTATCGAAAAATTTATTATCGCCCGCAGGCTTATGTACTGGCAGGTGTATTTACACAAGACTGTTTTAAGCGCTGAAAATTTACTAGTTCATATTTTAAAGCGGGCAAAAGAACTAGCTGAAAAAAAAGTTGATTTATTCTGCACTCCTGCTTTAAAGACATTTCTTTATAAACAATACAGCAAAAAAGATTTTAAAAATACACCCGAATTACTTGATAAATTTGCCCTTTTGGATGACTACGATATAATGACATCAATAAAAGTATGGACATCACATACTGATTTTGTTCTTTCCACGCTGTGCAAAGGTATTGTTGACCGAAAGTTGTTTAAAGTGGAAATGCAGAGCCAGCCATTTGCGGCAGGTAAAATAAGAAAAATAAAAAATGAAATTAAAAAGCTTTACAATTTGAATGACGCTGAAGTAAGCTATTTTATATTTTCCGGTAATGTTGCAAACGATGCATACAGAACCGATAAGATAAGTATCAATATTTTGTTTAAAGACGGGAAAGTAGTTGACATTGCTAAAGCATCTGACCAGTTAAACATTCAAGTTTTGGAGAAAACTGTAAAAAAATATTATTTATGTTATCCCAAGTAATTATTTTTTTTGGGAGCAGGAGTAATCAATAATTTAACAAAGCGCAATTCTATTAATAATTTGCATAAATTTGGCACCCCTCTTTGAAAAGAGGTTTGATGAGAATAGAGGCTTTGAAATTTATATAATCAAGGAAAAATGAGCGTAAAGCAAAGAACAATAATAAAAGAGACATCAATTTCGGGAGTAGGTTTACATACAGGCAAACAAGTAAATCTCACCTTTGTGCCTGCCCCGGAAAATCACGGTTATAAATTCCAGAGAGTTGATTTGCCGGGTAATCCAATAATTGACGCGGATGTAGATAATGTGATAGATACATCCCGAGGAACGGCTCTTGAACAAAACGGCGCACGCGTGCATACCACAGAACATGTGCTTGCAGCTTTGGCAGGATTAGAAATTGACAATGTGTTAATACAAATAGATGCCCCTGAAATACCAATAATGGATGGCAGTGCAATGCCTTTCATCTTATTATTAGAGCAGGCAGGCGCTGTTGAACAAAATGCTGAAAGAGTTTATTTTGAGCTGACAGAAAATTTAACTTATGAAGATAAAGTTAAAAATGTAGAAATGCTGGCTGTCCCTCAAGAAAGCTTTAGGATTACAGTTATGGTTGATTATAATTCAGATGTTCTGGGAACTCAGCATGCGCATATTTATAATGTGAATGAATTTAAAAGAGACATTGCCATGTGCCGCACATTTGTGTTTCTGCATGAGCTGGAAGCCTTATTAGCGAATAATTTGATTAAAGGCGGTGACTTAAACAATGCAATTGTACTTGTAGATAAAGAGGTTTCGGAAGAACAGCTGAATCATTTGAAAAAATTATTTCATAAAGAAGATGTAGAAATTAAAGGCAAAGGAGTGCTGAACAACACTACCCTGCATTATTTCAATGAACCGGCCCGGCATAAACTTCTTGATATTATCGGCGATCTTGCTTTAGTGGGAGTACCGCTAAAAATGCATGTTTTAGCAGCCCGTCCCGGTCATGCCGGTAATGTTGCTTTTGCCAAAATTATAAAAGATCATATTAAAAGACAGCGGGCAAAAAAATCAGATAACCCGGTATTCGACTTGAGCAAAGAGCCGGTATTGAATATAATGGACATTCAAAAATTATTACCTCACCGTCAGCCATTTTTGTTCATTGATAAAATAATTGCACTTACTCCGGATTCAGTAACAGGTGTGAAAAATGTTACAATGAACGAAGAATTTTTTAAAGGCCATTTCCCTGGCAACCCTGTAATGCCGGGTGTTATATTAGTTGAAGCAATGGCACAGACAGGTGGCGTATTAATTCTTAAAACTGTTCCCGATCCTGAAAATTATCTGACTTATTTTATGAAATTGGATAATGTTAAATTCAAACGGAAAGTAATTCCGGGTGATACAGTAGTATTTGATTTAAAATTATTAAGTCCTATCCGCAGAGGAATCTGCCACATGAAAGGCGTTGCTTATGTAAATAATAAGCCCGTAATGGAAGCCGAAATGATGGCGCAAATTGTAAAAATAAAAAATAATGAGCCAGCTCTGCTACATACATCCTGAAGCCAAAATAGGCAAAAACGTTACCATTGAACCGTTTTCTACAGTTTATGAAAATGTTCATATTGACGACGGAACTTGGATCGGACCTAACGTAACAATTTTTCCCGGTGCAAGGATAGGTAAAAACTGCCGCATATTTCCGGGTGCTGTTATTTCAGCTATTCCGCAGGATTTAAAATTTAAAGGTGAAAACACAACTGCCGAAATAGGCGACAACACTACTATACGCGAGTGCGTAACCATTAACAGAGGCACATCTGCAAAAATGAAAACTGCTATTGGTGCCGGTTGTTTATTGATGGCTTACGTTCATGTTGCCCATGACTGCATTATCGGCGATAACGTGGTAATTGCAAACAGTGTGAACCTTGCGGGACATGTGGATATTAATGACTGGGTTATTATTGAAGGCGGCGTCGGTATTTCACAGTTTGTGAAAATAGGTGCACATGCTTTTATAACAGGCCATACAGGAGTCCGCAAAAATGTTCCTCCATTTGCAAAAGCAGCACGTGAACCATTGCAGTATATAGGAATTAATTCTGTTGGCATGCGCAGAAGAGGTTTCAGCAATGAGCGCATTTCAGAAATTGAAGATATTTACCGAACACTTTATATCAAAGGTCATAATGTAACCAATGCATTAGTTATTATTGAGCAGGAAGCGCCTGCCTCGCATGAAAAGGAGCAGATCCTGAATTTTATCCGCGAGTCGAAAGACGGGATTATGAGAGGGATTTCTTAATTTAAAGTTTGAAAACAATAGAACGCAGATGCCGCAGATTTTTTAAGATAAACAATGATAAAAAAACATCTTTAATCCTAAGCAAACCGCATCATCTGCATTCTGTTTTTATCATAAACAAGGCAAAATAAAAATCTTTTTTAATCATAACACTCAGCGTCATCTGCGTTCCATATTTTTGAAGCTTATCTCAAAAGTGTTTTTTTGTTTATATGAATATAACCCTTACCAACATCGGCAAAAGCTATAACTACGATTGGATTTTCCGAAAGGTGAATTATACTTTTACTAATGCCGACAATTACGTTATTTTAGGTTCTAACGGTTCTGGGAAATCAACCCTGCTGCAGGTTATTGCGGGCAATTTAATTCCCTCGGAAGGAGAAATCAAGTATTTAGTTCAAAGTTCAAGCGGTCATAATGAACAAACGCCTGCAATTGAAAATGAGGAGATATACAAACACCTGAGTTTTGCTTCTCCTTACCTTGAGTTATTCGAAGAGTTCACACTTCTTGAATCTATTGAATTTCAGGCTCAGTTTAAACCTTTTTTTGATGGGCTGGATACAAAAAAAATAATTGAACTTACGCAGCTCGAAAAAGCACAGAATAAACAATTAAAATATTATTCATCCGGCATGAAACAGCGTGTGCGCCTTGCATTGGCTGTTTTGTCCGACACTCCTCTCCTATTGCTTGATGAACCCTCATCTAACCTTGATAAAAAAGCAATTGAGTGGTACCAGAATTTAATCGCCTCATACTCTAAAAACCGGCTGATTATTGTCTGCTCAAATCAGCAGGAATATGAATATCCTTTCTGTAATAAGGAACTGCATATTGAAGAATTTAAATAATTGATTTAAGTTTTTAAATGTTCTGAAAATTTTATTTCCCACTCTAAAAAAATGAAAAAAATAATTGCACTTTCAATTCTTGCACTATATGCATTTACTCAATGTGAACAAACCTTTTCGCAGACACAGATAAAAACAAAAGTTATGAAAAATGAAGCACCATTAATTCAGGATAATCCAGCCACTGCCGGCAATAATCAATTTGCCAATGACCTTTTTCAAAACTACATACATTCAGAGCTTGAGAAAGATAAAAATATTTTCTTTTCGCCATTCAGTATTTATGCTGCATTGTCAATGACCAGTGAAGGAGCAAAAGGACAAACGGCTTTAGAAATGCAAAAGGTGATGCATCTTCCAGAAAATGCAAACCTTCGTCAGACAGGTTTTGAAAATTTAATGACATCCTTAAATTCGGGCAGTACAAACTTTAAGCTTACAGCGGCAAATGCTCTATGGGTACAAAAGGATTATTCATTTTTGCCGGAGTTTATAGAAATTAATAAAAAAAGATATAAAGCAAACGCCGAAAATCTCGATTTTATTAATCAGCCTGATGCTGCAAGAAAAAAAATAAATTCCTGGGCTGCCGATAACACAAATAATAAAATAAAAGAACTGCTTTCAGAAAATAATATTACAAAATATACCCGTTTAATTTTAACTAATACTATTTATTTTAAAGGAGAGTGGGCGAAACAATTTGAGAAATTTCTCACAAAAGAGGCCGACTTTACGGCTTCAGAGGGGCATATTGTTAAAGCACAGATGATGCATATACAGCGCTCTTTTTCTTATTTGGAAACTGAGGATGCGCAGGTTTTAGAAATGCCTTATAAAAACAATGAGCTTTCTATGATTGTAATACTTCCAAAAAAAGGACACACATTACAAAATATCAGTACTAAAAATCTGGAGACTTTTTTAAGTTCTAAAATTGACTTCGAACTTTTGCAGGTGTCATTTCCAAAGTTTAAAATTGAAGCAAAATATTTAATGAAAGATGATTTGAGTAAAATGGGTATGCCTCTGCCATTCACTGATAAAGCAGATTTTTCAGGAATGACCGGAAGTAAAGAGCTTCAGATAAGCCAGGTAATTCACCAGACTTTTGTTGATGTGGATGAAGCAGGAACTGAAGCTGCAGCTGCAACTGCTGTTGGGATGGAAGCCGGAGGGATGCCCAACAGAATTGAACCGAAACAATTTAATGCCGACCGCCCTTTTATATTTGCAATAAAACACAATACTTCCGGTGCAGTATTATTTATGGGTGCTGTTAATAATCCAAATGAAAAATAAGGGAGCGGGTAATTAAATTATTATTCAGGAGAAACACAGGCAAGGCTCTCCTTAATAATTAAAACAGGAAACGATTATTAATTTAAAAACTAAACTTTGAAAAAAGCTTTTCCATATTTCACTTTTCTTTTAATGCTTTCTACTGCCAGTATTGATTTATCTGCTCAGCAGAAAACAATTGACTCTTTAGAAAATGTATTGCGTTATGCCAAAGAAGATACTAATAAAGTAATACTTTACCGCAATCTTTGTTTCTACACAGATTCGTTAGTTTATGCGCAGGAAGGATTAAAATTATCGGAGAAATTAAATTACACAAAAGGGAAAGCATTATCATTGGAATGTATCGCTATCATTAACTATGCTGAAGGGAAATACGATATTTCACTCGACTATTTTATCAAGGCAATGAAGCTGGCAGAAAGCTCAGGCAATAAAAGACTGCTTGCCGAGATCTATAAATTTATCGGATTTATTTACAGGCCGAATGACCCCAATATTGCAACTGAATATTATGCAAAAAGTTTAAGAATATTTTCTGAGCTGCATGATGAACTTTCAGAATCATATTTATACAGCGCCATAGGTAATGTTTATGAAGGCACCTCCGGGATTGGGGAAAAGAACAAGAACGGCAGAAAGCACAATGCCCTTGAGTATTATCTTAAAAGCTTAGAAATTAGAGAAAAGATAGGCCGGCCGGGAGAAATAGCTTCTTCACTCAATGAAACTTCAAGGGTATATGAATTGCTTGGGAAAAGAAAAGAAGCCGCCGAATTAAGAGAGAAAGGTCTGCTTATAGCTGAAAAAGCAGGCAGTTTAGATAATATAATTTACCTGTCGAATCTTATGGCGCAGGAATATTTCAAGAAAAAGGATTTTAAAAAAGCCCTAGAATACCAGCTGAGAGCTTATAAAATAGTACACTCCGATAAAAATACTAATTACTCAATTTTAGGAGAAGTCGCTCAGGGACTGGCATCAACCTATACCGCACTCGGCGATTATAAAAAAGCCGCTGAATTTTTCCAGCTCAATCTGGCTTGTAATGATTCAGTAAAGGCAAGAGTAAATAATGTTAACCTTATTAATTTAAAATTCACGCTTTCTAATGAGCGGGAAAAGCAGCATCTTTCCATAAAAGATGCAGAGATTGATAAGCAGAAAGCAATTGTTGATAAACAAATTATCCTAAGAAACTCTTTTTTAGCAGGATTAGGACTGGTTATAGCACTTGGTGTTTTTATTTTCAGGAGTTACCGCGAGAAACAAAAAACAAACCGGGAGCTCGATCTTAAAAATAAAAAAATTGAATTCGCTTATTTAATCATCGAAGAAAAAACCAAGTCGATAACCGACAGCATACGCTATGCACTGCGTATTCAGCGGGCAACACTGCCTCACAGAAGGGATATCTGGGCGGCATTGCACCAAAGTTTTGTTTTATATAAACCCAAAGATATTGTGAGCGGCGATTTTTACTGGTTCGCCAAAAAAGAGCAGACTGTTTTTATTGCTGCTGCCGACTGCACAGGGCATGGCGTGCCGGGAGCATTTATGAGTATTATAGGTTCAGAAAAATTAAATGATGCGGTGCGTAATGAAAACAATCCGAGTGAAATACTTTCTCAGTTAAACATCGGCATTAAAACAGCGCTCCGTCAGTCGGAAAGTGTTGAATCTACCCGCGACGGGATGGATATTGCCCTTTGTTCTATCGACTTAACAAGCAATATATTAAACTACGCTGGTGCCAACCGCCCGCTTTGGATTATCCGAAAAAACAGTACTGAAGTAGAAGAAATAAAAGCCGTTAAAACCGCAATAGGCGGACTTACTGAAGCCAGCCAGCATTTTGATACGCATACACTAAAGCTGTTTGAAGGTGATACCTTTTTTATTTTCTCCGACGGCTATGCCGATCAGGATGGCGGCGAAAAAGGAAAAAAACTGATGACAAAAAAATTCAAAGAAATGCTGGTAAGCATTCAAAGTAAAACATTAAAAGAACAGGAAGCCTATTTAGATTCTTATTTTGATAAATGGCGCGGAAACAAACAGCAGCTCGATGATATTTTGGTTATCGGCGTAAGGATATAAACCCCAAAAAACGGCAATAAAAAAGCCCCTGAAACCAGGGGCTTTTTTGTTCCGAAGAAAGAAAAACTATTTCTTTTCAGCTTTTGCTTCTTTTTTTGCACCTTTTACTTCTTTTTTTTCAGCCTTCACTTCTTTTTTGTCGGCTTTCACTTCTTTTTTATCTTGTTTCACTTCTTTTTTAGCACCGTCTTGTGCTGATAAAGTTCCTGTTAACAAAAACGCTCCTACTAGAGCAGCTGCTGCAAATAAATTTAATTTTTTCATGGGTTTGTTGTTTTTTTGGTTTGTACTTGGCATAATCCAATTCTTATGCCAAAAATTTAAAATAAATTAAAAATAAATTAAAAACAGCTGGAACAGCACACCTGCTTGAGTAATATTTTTTTTAAAGAAAAGATTGATAAATAATATTTGTATATTCGTTACAATAATTAAATTGATACATAAGATTTTCAATTAATGAAATTTAAAAAAATGCAAATTTGGGCAGGGTAAATAGTATATCAAACGACATAAGGATATAAACCAATAAAACTAAAAATTATGAAAGCCGCTTCATTTATAATTACCTTCTCAATATTAGTTTCATTAAACTTTACGGGATACTCGCAAACGCCGAACCCTGCTTTTTTTCCTTCCTTTCAGTCCTACTCCGCCTCCCCTATTATCAAATACGGCGATGGTTTTGCCGATGCTGCCTGGAACGATCCCTGCGTACTTAAAATAAACGGACAATATATTATGTATATATCTGCCGCCAAGGGAATAACCGGAACCGATAAAGTAAAAATTTACCGTATGATCTCATCCGACGGCTATGCCTGGAGCCTCTCCCCTGCAACACCCGTGCTTGTTCCCCTTACAGGAACATATTATGCCGGCGGCGCCGAAACCCCTTCGGTAGTATTTTTTCAAGGTCAGTACCACATGTATATCATTGCTTATCCTGGTTCACCCCAGGATGCTTATTCTTTCACAATCGGCCATGCAGTTTCATCCGATGGAATTAACTGGCAGATGGATACAGCCCCTATTTTAGCACCCGGCGGAGGTGCGACGTGGATGGGCAGCATAGTCGGCGAACCCGGCGCATTGGTTTATCACGACAGTGTATATTTGTTTTTCTCAGGCGGGGGTACAGAAAATGGAAGTCAGGTTCAAAGCATCGGCTTAATCCGTTCATATGACGGAACACATTTCGGAACGGCTTTAGAAGCAGTTAAACTCCCGCAGGATGTATATCCTTTATCCGACGGCTGGTTTGGCTTATCCACTCCTTCTGCACTTGCAATTAACGACAGCATTTATCTTTTTACCGATGTTGCCAAAATGATCAATGGCAAATGGACTCAAACTGCTCTTCATCAATTTAAAACGTTTGGGAACCTAAGTACCTGGTATCACAGCAGCACTCCTATTTATACTATGGCTGATTTCAGCTGGACCAACGGCAATTACCTTTCTGAAATCAGGTCAATCACTCCCCTTATGGATGATAACAACAGACTGAGGATATGGTATGCCGGAAACCAGATAGGCAATATCACTGGCACAGATACCACTTATAATGTAACAGTAGATTCTTTAGGTATTCATGTAGATCCCAATCACTGGGGCATCGGCACTTCAGAATATCAGTTTCCGACTACTACTGGAATAACCACGTATGCCGCTGATGCTGAAGTTTCAGTATATCCAAGTCCGGCCTCTGATTATATCATTATTAAATGCGAAAAAAGCAAAGAATGGAATATTATCAATTCCCTTGGGCAGGTTGCTGCTCATCAGAAGTCTTCGGGCAGCCGAATTGATGTAAGCCGTTTTTCTAACGGTATTTATTATATTATTGCATCCGATGCCTCGATAAAACAGAAGTTTATGATTAACCGATGAAATACTTTTTAAATCAATTTATAAAAAATATTATGAAAATAGGAATTGCCACCTGCGAAAAATTACCTGATCTTTATGAAAGCGACAAAGCTTTAATTCCTTTGTTTGCCGAGCGAAACATTGAAGCCGTTCCAGTAATTTGGAATGATCCCTCAGTTAACTGGCTTCAGTTCGATTTTGTTGTGATACGCACCACCTGGGATTATTTCCAACATCAAGCGGCATTTACAGCATGGTTAAATTATTTAGAAACAAACGGCATCAAATTATTTAATCCTGTTTCTGTTGTCCGAAAAAATTCTCATAAATTTTATCTGAAAGAACTTCAGGAAAAAGGCATTGAAATTATCCCGACAGTTTTTATTGATAAAACCAATCGATTGGATTTATCTATTGTGCAAACCAATAATTGGGAACAGGCAGTTTTAAAACCCGCTGTTTCTGCAGGTTCTTACATGACAAGGCTTTTCAAAGCCGAAGAATTCAAGGCTGTTGAAACAGAGTTTAAATCCATTGCAGAAAATACAGATTTATTATTGCAGCCCTTTATGCCTGAAATCAATACATTCGGCGAGCTGTCATTGATTTTTTTCAACAGAAAGTTTTCACACTCAGTTTTAAAAGTTCCACAGAAAGGTGATTTCAGAGTGCAGTGGCAGTACGGCGGAAAATACCAGGCATTTTCTCCTGACAGTTCAATCATTGAAACTGCAGAGAATATTATTTCCCATGTTAAAGAAGAAGAACTACTCTATGCAAGGATTGACGGCGTAATCAAAAATGACCGCTTCCTGCTCATGGAAATGGAGCTGATTGAACCCGATTTATATTTCGATCATCATGCTTCCGCTAAAAAAACATTTGTTGATTCTGTGGCGGAACTGGCTTTCAATAAAGTTTTTGAAAAAAAAACATCTTAAAATAATTGAACGAGTTTAAAAATCAGAATATCATCTCGATTGGCTATTGCCATAAGAGAACTTTTTTGATTATGCCGAAAACGCGAAATTGACCTCATTTCAGTTGGACTCCGAAGGAGTACCATGTTTATAGAAATCATAATGCTATAAACATCCGATCCCGAGGGGGCGAATAATATACATGCGGAAATTTATCCTGTTTGTATTATAGCATCAGCACTATAATTGAAATAATGCAGCCTGCTGTTTTTTATTTTTCAACAACTGCCTCAAAACTGTTGAAAACATTATCAACACAGCAAGCCGGGTATTTTTATATTTGCTTTAAATCAATAAATAATTATGTCAGAAATATATTTCCATAAGAAAACAGCAATCCATTTAGGCATTGCCGAAAAACAAGTGGCAGCAACAATTCAGCTTTTGGATGAGGGCGCTACTATTCCTTTTATTTCCCGTTACCGGAAAGAAATGACTGGTACTTTGGATGAAGTGCAGGTGGCAGCAGTGCGTGATGAAATGGAAAGGCTGCGTGCCCTCGAAAAAAGACGGGAAGCAATTATTGAATCTATTGAAAGTCAGGGGAAATTAACTCCCGAATTGATACAGCTTTTAAGAGCTGCTGAAACAGTTGCAAAACTTGAGGATATTTATCTCCCTTATAAACCAAAACGCAGAACACGTGCTTCCATTGCCCGTGAAAAAGGCTTGGAACCATTGGCACAGCTCTTATTTGAGCAGAAGAAATTAAATATTGAAGCCGAAGCCGCAATTTTTTTATCAGAAGAAAAAGAAGTAAAAACTACAGATGAAGCACTTTCGGGCGCACGTGATATTATTGCAGAATGGGTAAATGAAAATGTTGAAGCCCGTGAAAAAATCCGCCAGCTGTTTAAAGAGCAGGCAACGATTAAGAGCAGGGTTTTTAAAAGTAAAGAAGAAGCCGGTGAAAAATTCAAAGATTACTTTGATTGGGAAGAGCGTTTAATGTCCTGCCCATCGCACCGTATGCTTGCAATGCGCCGCGGCGAGAACGAAGATATTCTTTCCATCAGTATTGCTCCGCCTGAAGATGCAGCATTAGACCTTCTCTACAATCAGTTTATTACCGGCACTCACAGCACTTCCGGACAAGTACGGTTAGCTGTTGAAGACTCCTATAACCGCATGATGCAGATTTCTATTGAATCGGAAATGCGCATGTTTACAAAAGAACTGGCAGATGAAAAAGCAATACAGGTGTTTGCCGAAAATCTCCGTGAATTATTATTGGCATCGCCTTTGGGGCAGAAAGCAATACTTGCAATCGACCCGGGATTCCGCACAGGATGCAAAGTTGTGGCATTAGACAAGCAGGGGAAATTATTGGAAGATACTGTTATCTATCCGCATGAAACTAATAAAATATTTGAATCAAAACAGAAGGTATTTACTTTATGTGCGAAATATAATCTAGAAGCTATTGCCATCGGAAACGGTACTGCCGGAAGAGAAACAGAAACTTTTGTACGGAGCATAGAACAGCTGCCAAAAGAGATTAATATCATTATGGTGAATGAAAGCGGCGCATCTATTTATTCTGCATCAGCAGTTGCACGCGAAGAATTTCCTGATAAAGATATTACAGTAAGAGGGGCTGTTTCCATTGGCCGCAGGTTAGCCGATCCTTTGGCAGAGCTTGTTAAAATTGATGCCAAATCAATCGGCGTAGGTCAGTATCAGCATGATGTGGATGAATATGAAATAAAGAAAAAACTGGATGAAGTTGTGGAAAGCTGCGTAAATAAAGTGGGTGTGGAAGTGAATACTGCAAGTAAAGAACTGCTTTCGTATGTATCAGGTTTAGGGCCCCAGCTGGCCAGAAATATTGTTGAATACCGGAATGAGAACGGCCCTTTTAAAACGCGTAAAGAATTAATGAAAGTGGCCCGCATGGGTGAAAAAGCATACGAACAGGCCGCAGGATTTTTACGTGTTTTAAACAGCAAACACCCTTTGGATAAAAGCGCAGTACATCCCGAAAGCTATGTTATTGTTGAAAAAATGGCTGCTGATTTAAACTGCACCATTCAGCAGCTGATGACTGAAAAAGAATTGCGCAAACAGATTGTGCTTCAGAAATATGTGACAGAAAAAATCGGACTGCCTACCTTGAATGATATTTTAAATGAGCTTGATAAACCCGGACGTGATCCGCGTAAATCATTCGAAATATTTAAGTTCGATAACAGTGTTCATGAAATGAAAGACCTCCGCACCGGCATGCGTTTGCCTGGTATTGTAACCAATGTAACCAACTTCGGAGCCTTTGTAGATATTGGTGTTCACCAGGACGGGCTGGTTCATGTAAGCCAGCTTTCAAATACATTTGTTGACGATCCTAATAAAGTAGTGAAAGTAGCGCAGCAGGTAATGGTAACAGTTACTGAAGTGGATATACAGCGCAAACGTATTGCTTTGTCGATGAAAGATAATGCTGTGTTGAGCGCGCCTGTTAGTATTCCAGCAAAAACAACTTTTAATAATAAAGGAAAAGCTGTTCCTGCAGCAAACGACTTCGCTTCGCAGTTAGCTGCGCTGCGAGATAAGTTTAATTAAGCTAATCCATCGCTTGCTTAATTATACAAAGACCTGACAGGTTTTAAAAACCTGTCAGGTCTAAATAAAAGAGCTCCCAAGAAAAATATAGAAATTTAAAATCAAAAGCGCTAAGCGCGGACACCACTCTTATCTTCAATAGATAAAGGGTTTGCAGGCAGATCAATAATTCTCATTTTCCTCATTAAAAATGTTGCATTCATAGTTGAGCATACTCCCTCCTTCAGCGTGTAATCGAAATCAAGCTTATCGCCGTTAATTGTAATTTCGAAACATAAATTTCTGACATTATCCGGATAGGTTATACTTAATTTAGATAACTCAACATCATGCGTAGCAACTATTCCAACGCCTTTTAATTTAATTATTTTTTTAACTAAAGCTTCAGAGCCAGTGTGCTGATCTTTAGAATTGGTACCTTTTAAAATTTCATCTAATAAGAAAAAAACCTGCGGACTGTTTTCATCAGAAAGACGGTCAATCAATAGCTGCAGCCGTTTAAGTTCAGCATAAAAAAACGATTCGTTTTCCTGAAGTGAATCATTTGTTCTTAAGCTTGTGAATAAAAGTAAAGGAGTAAACTTAAATTTTGTTGCACAAACAGGAGCGCCTATCATTGCAAGCGTGAGATTAACACCGATGGTCCTCAGGAATGTGCTTTTGCCGGCCATGTTTGCGCCTGTAAGCAAATCCACTTTAGGAACTCCTTCCATGAAATAATTATTTTTCACGAGCTTATCGGCATTTATCAATGGATGTCCGGTGTTTGCGGCATCAATAATAAATTTATCAGTATGAACTTCCGGAAAGGTATAATCTGCATTGCCATGACTGTAAAACCCAAGACTGATAAGAGCATCCATCTCCCCGATGGAATCGATCCATTTCAAAAAATCTTCTTTGTGAGTGCCGCGCCAAGTTTCTATTCGATGCATCACATTTATATCCCACAGCAGCATGCCGTTCAGCACAAGTGCAACTGCAATATTCAATCTCGCATCAAGAGTATTAACCAGTTTTTTGAGTTTCCGAATGCTTTGATAAGCACTTTCAGAAGTACCTTCCAAATCAGCTTTTAAGGAGAGCAGCTCGGCGGCATCAAACTTTTCAGTTTCAATAAGTGAAATCAGCGAAAGGTATTTTTCAATTGAATCGAATTTGCGGCTGAGCTTATCATGAGCCCAGTTTATTTTTTTTGTGTTAAAGCCTGTAACCATTAACTGCAGTAAAAATAAAATTATAAAAGCTCCCGAACCGGTCAATTTAAAACTGTACATCGCTAAAGCCAGCAGAGTAAACACAGGCAGAAGTACAGAAACTATTTTAAAAAACAATGCAGAAAAATCAGCTTCTTCAAACAGCCATTCTTTAATAATATCCTTATCAGCAGCACCTTCTTTATTTGCGTACCCCGAAGCAGCAAAACGCTGGCTCCATTCCGATTTACCTGCGAGCTCTTTTACAGCATCCTGCTTACGGACAATTTTAATTTTATCCAGAAATGGATTTGAAAGCCAGCCTGCAAGCTTTATTCTGCCGGTATAAGTTGATGTTCTGTTTAAAACCTGGAAGATAGACCGCCTGCCGAAAATATCAAGATCGGCAGTAAAATCATGGTGCTTATCAATAAACTCTTTCCCTTCATCCTGATTTTCGTAATTATTATTCAGCAGATTAATCTCAACTTCATTTACTTTAATCCTATTCTGCAAAAAAGTTATTTTCCTCGCTGTTTTAATCTCCAGCTGCATCATCACTAAAAAGAGGATAACAGTTATCGGCACTATACATATTGCGATGACAGCATGATTGCCCACGAAGAAGAAAAATGAAGCTATTGCTGCAATAAATAGAATGGAACGGCTGTAGAAAATTAAATTTATTTTATTTTTATGAACGGCAATCTCTTCGTTAAAGCCTGCTATACCGGTTTTATATTGTTCTATTAATTTATTCATTTTCAAATTTATTTTAAGGCTCTATTTTCAATCCGCTGATTCCTGCGAAATTAAGTAAATAATACTGATGGCATCTTAAAGACTGCATGGAAATAGCATCATAGTTTGTTAACGGGGGGGATGTTAAATTTCTTTTTTGATACCTAAACCTCACCCCTTTCCCCTCTCCTTGAAAAAGAGGGGTTAGACTCATTAAGCTTTTCAATTCTCTTTAAGTTATGGCTCCTCTCTCCTTTTTCAAGGAGAGGGGCTGGGGGTGAGGTCTAAAAGAAAAATTACTAAGCAGGTATATTTGTCTTAAACTCTTCTTAATCCCTCTCCCGATTAATTTCTTATTTTTGTGCCTCATTATCTGCCCCTCTCCTATTTTTAATATAGATTATGAAGCAGTATTTAATTGTAAAACTTAAGAAATGAAAATATCATACAACTGGCTGAAAGATTATGTTAAAACTGATTTAACAGCCGAAGAAGCAGGCAGATTATTAACTGACTGCGGACTTGAAGTAGAAAGCATTGAAAAATTTGAAACTCTGAAAGGAGGTTTGTCCGGAATAGTTGTGGGTGAGGTGATGACCAGGGAAAAACATCCTGAGGCTGACCGCCTGAGTATTACAACTGTTGATATTGGAACCGGCACCCTGCTGAATATAGTATGCGGTGCATCAAATGTTGAGGCAGGCCAGAAAGTTGTGATTGCAACAATCGGCGCAATGTTATATCCAAGTACCGGCGAGCCTTTTGAAATTAAGAAATCAAAAATCCGAGGACGGCTTTCGGAAGGAATGATATGTGCCGAGGATGAAATAGGATTAGGCACTTCCCATGAAGGCATTATGGTGCTTGATCCTTCTGCAAAAATCGGGACAGCAGCCAAAGAATATTTTAATATATCAGAAGATGATGTGCTGGAAATAGGCTTGACGCCAAACCGTGCTGATGCGGCTTCGCATATTGGTGTTGCACGTGATCTGGCAGCAGTTACTAATTCGAAACCAAATGATACCCACGCAGCTATTCATCTGGAACTGCCTGCTGTTAATCATTTTTCGGTTGACAATACAAGTTCTAAAATTGAAGTGATAGTAGAAGATGCTGCAGCCTGTCCCCGCTACTCAGGACTCAGCCTTTCAAAAATAACTGTTGCCGCGTCTCCGCAATGGCTTCAGAACAGGCTAAAAGCAATAGGAATACGGCCGATTAACAATATTGTTGATATTACTAACTATGTGCTGCATGAAACAGGACAGCCTATGCATGCATTTGATGCCGATAAAATAAAGGGAAATAAAGTAATTGTTAAAAAATTAATTGATAAAACTAAATTCAAAACACTGGATGAAACTGAGCGGGAATTATCATCAGAAGATTTAATGATATGTGATGCCGAAAGCCCTATGTGTATTGCAGGAGTGTTTGGCGGCAGCGAGTCGGGCATTACTGAACAAACAAAAAATATTTTTTTAGAAAGCGCTTATTTCAATGCTGCATCAGTGCGTAAATCATCTAAACGCCATAGTTTAAAAACGGATGCATCTTTCCGCTTTGAGCGCGGAACAGATCCTAACATTACAGTATTTGCTTTAAAACGCGCTGCTATCCTGATAAAGGAAATTGCCGGCGGCGAAATTTCATCCGATATAATTGATATTTATCCCAAGAAAATTGAAAATTTCAAAGTACCCTTTTCATTCGAAAACTGCCGTAAATTAATCGGTAAGCAGATAGATATAAAAATTATTAAAACAATTATCACTTCCCTCGGAATTGAAATTGAGCACGAAGGCAATGATGCCCTGCTGCTTTCAATTCCGCCTTTTAAAGTGGATGTTAAGCGCGAGCAGGATGTGATTGAAGAAGTACTGCGGATATACGGCTACAACAATATTGAAATCCCGGGTACTTTAAACTCCTCGATACAGTATGCCGAAAAACCTGATAAAGAAAAAACACAGAATGCTGTTTCCGAACTGCTTTCAAACAATGGCTTTTCAGAAATAATGTGTTTATCACTTACCAAGTCGGAATATGCTGCAAAGCTAACTTCATTGAATCCGGAACAAAGCACGGCGATGATGAATCCGTTGAGCACCGATTTAAATGTACTGCGCCAAACCACTTTATTCAGCGGATTAGAGACCATTGCCTATAATCAAAACCGGAGAAATGCCGATTTGAAATTGTATGAATTCGGCAAAACATATATGGCAATTAAAAAGGAAGAGGCGCTGAGGTATATTGAAACAAAACATTTATCGCTGTTCATTACCGGACTTAAACATGAAGCAAGCTGGAACACAAAAGAACAATCAGCGAATTTCTATACTTTGAAAGGTTATGTGGAAGCCATTTTTGAACGCTTAGGTATTAATGATATAAAGACTGCCGAATGCAGCGATGATTTATTTGCCCAGGGTTTAAGTATAATCGTAAATAAAAAAACGCTTGCCTCTTTCGGTTCAGTGTCTAAATCTATTTTAAAATCAATGGATATTAAACAGGATGTTTTTTATGCTGATTTTAACTGGGACCTTATTCTTGAAAATTTAAAGAAAGCAGCTGTAATGTATTCCGAAGTACCTAAGTTCCCTGAGGTAAGACGCGATTTAGCATTGCTGATTGATAAAGCTATTCAGTTTGAACAGCTGGAACAGCTTGCCTATCTCGCAGAGAAAAATATATTAAAAGAAGTGAATTTATTTGATGTGTACGAAGGTGATAAGTTACCTGCCGGCAAAAAATCTTATGCTTTAAGTTTTACACTTCAGGACGAAAGTGCTACTCTCACTGATAAGCAGATTGAAAAAATAATGGATAAGCTTATAAAAACGTATAAGGAAAAAGCGGGAGCGGAAATCAGATAAAGATTTGTTTACCCCGAAACATTTATTTCATTCGGATAAAATTAATCTTTAACACATCGTACAGAGTAGCCGCGCGACTTACTGGCTAAATTACGGTTAACATTAGCATCCGTGCTGCCCAGTAAGCGCACCCATGCATCACCGCCGTTTTCGGTAACAGACCACCAGAAGCCATAACTGCCAACCTGGCGGAATCCTCCGCCGTATGAGAATCCGCGCGGAAGGGCGTTAAAGCCTGTATTGTTTGTAGCACCGGCATTTGGCGCTTTCCAATTTTCGGTTCCGGTTTGTTTAAGATTACCGCCTTCATCCGTTCCAAGCCAGTCTGTTGTTGAAACATCATAAGGGAAAGCTGCTGGATTTGTACCTGAATTTTTTTCTAACAACGTCCATTCATAATAAGAAGGAACATGCCAGCCCGATGGACAAAGCCCCTTTACTTTTACTGAGCAGGGAGGGCAGGCAGCATCTCCATTACAGGCAAGGCCGCCATTCATCATATTTACCCATTCGTATAAACCGCCAAAAGGACAAGAAGCATCATTTTCTCCAATAAGATTCTGACAAAATTTTGTGCCGGCTTCCTGAGGAGCTGTTACGGCAGCATAAGTTCCATAATTTAAGTTTTGAGCCATCCAGCATTGGGTGCCAATCTGTACTATTTTGTAAACCTGTCCATCACGGGCATCTGTCATAGTTGTTAAACCGCCGCATCCGGAGGTTTGTGCGCCGCCGGCACAGGCAGGATTTTGTGCAGGAGTCTTTGCCTTTTGTGAATATGTGCTGAATGTAATCAACAGCAAGAGTAATAAAATATATTTCATCCGAAAACCTAGTTAATTTATTGTATTAAAGCATATTATAAACGTATAAGGTTGTAAAAATTTCAGCCGCATGTTTATGGGCTATACAACTTTATTATTATCGTTTGGGGGTAATTCCATTAAAAAAAATTTCAAGTATTATGTTAAAGATTATTCAGATTGCTGAACAACGGCAACATAAAGCTTGAAATTTTTTATTAAATAGCAGACTTATAATTATTAAAATCTTTCCAATTCAGAGAAAAAGAAATTCCCTTCAATCTGCGCATTTTCATCGCTGTCGGATCCATGAACAGCATTAGCAGAAATTGATTTCGCGTATATTTTACGGATAGTTCCGGCATCAGCCTTTGCTGGGTCAGTTGCACCTATCAGCGTTCTGAAAGCAGGAATTGCATTTTCTTTTTCTAAAATTGCAGCAACTATAGGTCCTGACGACATATAAGTAACCAATTCGCCGTAAAAAGGACGCTCTTTATGTACTTCATAAAATTTGCCTGCTGCTTCTGCAGAAAGCTTAGTATATTTCATTGCAACAATGCGAAAACCTGCATCGTTAATCATTTTTAAAATTCCGCCGATATACCCGTTTGCTGCTGCATCCGGTTTAAGCATTGTAAATGTTCTGTTTGTGGCCATCCTTTTTATATTTTTATACTCATTGAGTGTTTGAATTCGGCTGCAAAATTAGAAAAATTGTTGAGCCGGCTCTAAATTGAATTCTTAAAATTCAGGAAATTAGATTAATACCGCCTTTTCTTCGTCAAGTTAAAGTTTTAGAACAAACCTGTACAGGAAAATGATTTTCTTATACAAGAAAATGATTTTCCTTTACAAGAAAATGATTTTCTTATACAAGAAAATGAAAAACCTTTACAAGAAAATGATTTCCTTATATAAGAAAATGAAAAACCTTTACAAGAAAATGATTTTCTTATACAAGAAAATAGAAAACCTGTAAACGAAAACGATTTACTTACACAAGAAAGCAGAAAACCTGTAAACAAAAATGATTTACTTACATAAGAAAATTGATAAACTCTACTTGAAAACTAATTACCCTTAACAATAAGCGTTAAAACAATATAGGTTGCAACATTTAATCGGTCAATCAAAATAATTTTTTGGTGAATAAACTTTTTATTTTACATTTGCCCAGCCAATAAATAGAACATTTAACATTAAAATAAAAAAAAATGCACAAACAACATGCAAACACTGATTTCAGTGCCGTAAAACAAGGCGGCTTTTCAGAGGCCGCCAGATTAACATTTACCAAATTAACTTTAAATGCCTTAGTATTTCCTAATCTGCCGGTAACACTGACAGCTTTAGGCGATCAGCTCGATTTATGGGATTTAACCTACGGCAAGCCTTATTACGATGCCCAGGCAGGTGAACTTGGCAATATCCGCACAGATATTGAAACATCTTTAAAAGAAAACGGAGTTTATGTAAACAGTATTGCCAAAGGCGATATAGCCGCTCTGCAAAAAAGCGGTTATCCTATTTCTAAACTTCATACACCTGTAGGCGATTTACTGCCTCCCGCTTCAGTAGTAATTACAAACGGTACCGCACCGGCTTCATTTGATATTGATATTGCAAAAGTTGAACATGCCGTTGGTTACCTTGTAGGTTTTACACCCGTTACAAATACAGTAAACGATCCAAATCTTTGGACAATAAGATGGTCGAAAACACATACCAATACCTTTACCGGATTTGTTACCGGAACACAGTATAAATTTGCTGCCTGCGGAGTAGCTGCAAGCAATACAATTTATTGGACAAACAGTCCGGCAAATATATATGCTCAGTAAATAATTGTTTTTACTGCTGTGTATAAAGCAATAGCTGATTTTTGATGAATGCGTCCCGCAATATTCGGGGCGCATTTGTTTTTTATAAGATTATATTTGTGTGAAATAACAGCCCTGATTATTTTGAAAGAGATCAGATTTTTTAGGAATTCAATTTTAATTATTTGTAAGCGGTTACAATTGCTTTGCGATAATCAGGAAATAGGCGAAACTGTTTCGCCTATCGGCCCAAAAAGCCAATATTGCGCAATGAATTATGATTATTTAGCCGGCGAAATAAAATAATACTTATTTTGCTGAAGAAATAATCGCCAAAGCTGCGTATATCGATCGAAAAATTAAATAATATACAGAGCTGCGTTTAGCGTATGTTGGGGGCTATGAAAGGTGAAAATTTTTATGCAGAAAATAAAGTCCTCGGAAGACTGTCTTTCATCTCCTCGACAACTTTTTTGCAAAATTTAAAGTTCATCCTTCTTTCACAAATTCACGGCAGACAGTCTTTCGTTGACTTTTTAAATATTACAGGAAGAATTTTCATCTTGTATAGAACGGAGAGTTTTACGAGCGGAGAACTTTACGACCAGCGGGTTTACAAGCGGAGAATTATACAACCGGAGAGTTTATAAGTTGCACTATGAAGACAACAATAATTTTAATTACAACTATAATTTTTACTTCAGGTTTTTTATTCGGTCAGACTAATGGAAAACTATCAACCATTTTAGACTCTTTAGTCAAGGGAGACCAAAAATGGCGTGAATTGGGAAGAAAAATTGACAATGGAGAAATTGACACAATTGAAATGAAAACAGCTAACCAAAATATGCTGTTAACAGACAGTTTAGATTTTCTAATTGTAAGAAATATTTTTCATCAATATGGTTTTCCAAACTACGAACTGGTTGGACAGACAAGCTCTCATAATTTTTGGTTGATTGTTCAACATATGGACAAACATCCCACTTTTCAAGACAGCGTATTGACAAAGATGAAAATTGAAGTTGATAAAGGAAAATCTTCTTCGCTTGACTACGCATATTTAGTGGACAGAGTAAACGTAAATACTAAACGATCTCAAATTTATGGAACACAAATGTTACTCAACAAAGACTCAACATCTTACGAACCGAAACCTTTAATCGACCCAGACAAAGTTGACGAAAGGCGCAAATCGGTTGGACTTCAACCAATTAAGGAGTACATTAAAATTATGAATGAAAGGTACATTGGAACACTAAAGAAAAAATAATATGACTCCTGAACATTTTTTTTACAACCGGAGAATTATACAACCGGAGAATTATACGAGCGGAGAACTTTACGACCAGAGGGTTTTGCAACCGGAGAATTTTTCAACCGGAGAACTTTACGAGCGGAGAATTATACGGGCGGAGAACTTTACGACCAGCGGGTTTTACGACCGGAGAGTTTTACAACCGGAGAATTTTACGGGCGGAGAACTTTACGACCAGCGGGTTTTACGACCGGAGAGTTTTACAACCGGAGAATTATAGACCAGCGGGGTGTATTCATAATTTGAAAAGAAAGAAAATTTCACAGCCCCCAACATCACCTAAATGATACAGCCGTTTATAGTAGGCTTCATCATTTAAGTTCGCAATGAAAATAGGGCGTGGCAAAAACATTTCGCAGCGGAAGAAAATTATTTTTTATTTGTTTTTGCCACTGGTAATTTTATAATTTTGTTTACGAAGGCGGCTGCATCATTTAGCTAGCCGTTAGGCACAAGGCAATTAAAAAAAAAAAACAGAACGAAAAGAACTTTCCGTTCTACAATTATAATTTTGCAGACTAATAAAATAACAAAAAAAATGACAGACTGGAATCGCATATCAAAAGAAGACATGGAAAATGCATCTGATGATTCAAAGAACCTTGACAAATTAAAAATACATTTTACCAAAGAATCCTTTATTGAGGGAAAAGAATTATTTCAAAAACCGGAATTTCATATGGATAACGCTATTCGTTCCACTGCATATTCTCAAATAAATGGTATTATTTTACCAAGTATTTATATTCTTGATAACAAATTTATAGAATTTGATAGAAGTATGGCAATCTTTGGTTTAATGTTTAACATCTTTTCTTATTCAAACAAAATTACTTTTTTTATGGAGACATATGAAAATGTTTTTGTAAAAGACCGCAATATTTGGAAAAATAAATATTCCCCATTCCTTGAAATTAGCCGTGAAAACATTATTGGATTTCAATTTGAAGAAAATAAAACATTTAAAGCAGTTAAGCCAAAAAACACTCTCAGTTTTATTAACAACAACAAAGGAGCTTTAGGAATTTTATCTCGCGGTCTAATTCCGAGCCTTATTGTTACTGGTATTTTAAAAGCAGTGGAGAAATCGGAAGATGATACTGTTGAAAAAACTGGTTCAATTTTTCGATTAATATGTAAGTACCAAAATAAGGAAATAGAAATTAAAATTGCTTGTGAACAACATTATAAAGAGGACTTTGAGATGTTTCTAAAAGAACAATGGACCACAGATATTCCTGTTATAAAAAAGGGACCTACTACTATAAAAGAAATCAGAAGAAGGTATGGAGAAACTTTTGAAGTCGGTAACAAAGTCAGTATTTCACGTTTTTTTGGTTCCGATTTGGGGTATGTTTTTCGTAAAGAATTGGATTATGCCGTAATAAAAACTTTTGCAAATGACGGGAGTCAAAAAATTGAAAATGTTGAGTATCATAAATTAAAAAAAATTACTAATTAAAAAACATTATGTGGTATAAAATAATTGAAATAATTGATTGGTTTGGTGAAATGACTGAACGCCATAAATTAATACGTGATTTCAATTCAGCTGCAAAAAATTCATTCATTAACGGTCACGCAGCTACATTGCTAGAAGCAAAAATAACATGGGGGGAAAGTGATTATCGACATACCTTTTCAAAATTTTTAGGAGGTGGTTTTAGAATTAAGGCGTTGTCGGGTAAATCTATGCCAAAGAGTGAATTAATTGAAGTTGGCAAGATTGTCCTTGACAACGAGGCACTTGTCCGTAAATTAATTTCGTTAGGTTGGGACACATTGGAAGTGCACGACAGTCGTGGAGTAAATGGCTGTAAATGGGCACTCAAAGAATATGCAAACATCAGAGGTTTTTTAAATTAAAATATCATGAACTATATCCTATTACAAATAAATTCAGACCCTATTGGTATTAAACATTTTGAACAGAGGACAATCATCGAAAGTAGTTTTTGGTTTTTGTTTTCAATCATTGAATTTTTCATTATTCTATTAATATTATTTAAACTTTTTAAGAAGAACCAAAATCTTGAATTTTCATTATTAGACAAAGACAGTCTAAGAAAATCACAAGGAACTAACATCGACATGAATAATTTAATGGCTAACATAAATAATTCAAGCGATTTGTACAAAAAACTAAGCAGGGTGTGCCACCCAGACAGATTTGTTAATTCGCCAATGGAAAAAATTGCAGAAGAAATATTTCAAGAAATTTCAAGAAACAAGAGAAACTATGAAAAACTTGGTATGTTAAAAACAAGAGCAATTAATGAACTAAATATTAATTTTGAATAAATAACATGCGCAAAATAGACAAAAACATTTTAGACAGCCTCGGCTTATCCACAATTGTATTTAAGTATCCGACTCATAGTAGTATAATTGAAACTCAATTTGACCCTTACTTTGATAAAGATTATGAAAATTATATGATAATAAAAAAAGAAGGCGGAGAAATTAGATTAAGCAATAAAGTTTCTTTTCTACATGAAGGTGTTAATACGGACTTAATAAAAGGTAGCGCAACTCCTTCCGTTATAAAAATTAAAGACACCGAATTACTGGATGGGTTTTGGTGGATACTTCCATAGCCCCATATGTATGGGTATGGAATATTACGACCGCAGGGTTTTTAAACTTTACTTTACGACCAGCGTGTATGAGGACTGTAGGGTGTCACGACCGCAGTTTTTTTAAAACTTTACTTTAAGACCCGCGTGTATGAGGACTGTAGGGTGTTACGACTGAAGGGGTTTTGAAATTTCACTTTACGACCCGTGTGTATGTTGATTTTAGGGTGTTATGACCGCAGGGTTTTAAAAACTTTACTTTTCGACCTACGTGTATGAGGACTGTAGGGTGTTACGACCGAAGGGGACTGTGAATCGAAATGAAAGAATGCCCTGTGCCTAACTAAACTTGAAGTCGGAAATATATCGGACTTTTAGTTTCGACTATAACAATGAATTCCAACTGCGGGACGACACAATATATTGACAATGAAAAGAAAAACGGCTTATAACAAGGGGTTGGCAAAAGTGGCGGTGAAAGAGAAAGTTATACTTGGTATTGCAGTTCTATTAATTATTACTTCAAATAAAGGTAATTCTCAGGAAAAAGTATTGAAAATTTTCAATCAGCAATTTTCTACCTCGCTGTATTATAGAAATGGCATTTTTACTAAGCTTTCGGCCTATACCCCCAACGGTAAAAGTGAATATATAAGATTAATCGGAATAAACGCAGCTTATACCGAAAGCGTTTATAAACGATACACTGTTATTGGTAATTTAATATCAGGTAATGGTGAATATGAGGGATGGCAGAGCTTTTATAAGGATGGCAAATATTTAGGCGCTAATCAGCCAACAATCAATAAAGAGTTATTCTACCTGCATGTTGATGTAGTTTATTTAATTCATAGAAAAGATACTTTAATAGATAAATTGAATGATAATTTGCATGTAAAAAGAGTGATCGATGGCTTGAGGCTGGGGATACTCTACAGACATCATGCAATAAATGATGCCGTTAATGCCGATGCTGACACAGGAGATAATTCTACAAAAAACAGTGGATCAGCTCCAACAGGTTCAATTTCTGACGATGGTACACAATGGGGAGCCGCTTATTATTCCGCAGCTGATAATACAGGGAGAGTAATGCCAGGTCCTGCTTTAAGATACATGCCCCCCAGTTCTTCAAACATTTTTATCCCATCATTATCAGTTGGGTACGGCCTTATAAAGTATATAGATAACTACATTCCTAAGGATGATCATAAAGGATTAAAAGTAGTTAACTGCCCGCCGGTTAAAGCATCGGGACACCGGAAGTTTATTAATTATTATGCTGATTTGCTGATAGGTTATCCGTATGTACAGCCTTATAAAGATGTTAATGGAAACAAACATTATTTTACACCAGGTAAATCAATAGGCTATACCAGAGAATATGTCGGCTTCAGAATCGGATGTGAGTATAATTATGGACGTAAACGAAATATTACAACAAAAGTAGAATTGGCAAGATACCCCGATCTGCGAACGTATTATAATTATGATCATCTTCGTTATTTAGGATATAATTACAATAATTTATGTTATATCAATGTTCGTCTGGGGATTGGTCTCTTCAGAGAATCAAAACATACTTTAACCCGAATGGGACAAGGTGAATATCCAAAGAAAGAATTCAAAAACAACTAATGATTAAAACAAAATAAATTCATTGCCTAATTCACAAATTGAATTTCAAAACCCCGCTGGTCAGGATTTGCAATCCTGACCAAATAGCAAGGGATTTGTAATCCCATAATGTAAAAGGTTTGGATTGCAAATCCAAACCAGCGGAAACAAGCATTCTAAAAAATATCTCCCCCCCTTTTTCTTAAACATTTCCATCTATTAATCTTCTTTTTTTCAGGCCAAAAGCAAAAGCCGGTTAAATGTCGTAAATTAGCGGCCAAACCAATCCTTATAGTTTTGAACGCAGCCCAGGTTAAAGAAATAAAAGCGCTTTTAAGCAGCCCTAAAAATATAGTAATTGTTACACATTGGTCGCCCGACGGCGATGCAATGGGTTCATCATTGGGTTTATATAATTACCTGATTCAAAAAAAACATAAGGTTACAGTAATTACACCCAATGATTATCCTTCTTTTTTACATTGGCTGCCTGCTGATAACAAAGTAATTAATTTTTCATCCAAAGCCAAACCAGCAAAAACTGCTGTTGCTAAAGCAGACATTGTTTTCTGTCTCGATTTTAATTCCCTTAAACGGATAGATGCCTTAGGCGATGAAGTAGGCAAATCGAAAGCTGTAAAGTGCATCATTGACCACCATTTGCAGCCCGAAGATTTTGCAAAATATATGCTTCATGATGTTAAAGCCTGTTCCACCTGCGAATTAGTTTTTGAATTCATTGAATTAATGGGTGATAAAAAACTGCTCAATAAGGATATTTCAAACTGTTTATACACCGGTATAATGACAGATACCGGCTCATTCCGTTTCCCTTCAACCACCGCTAAAACACATGGCATAATTGCTGAACTGATAAAAGCCGGTGCCGAAAATGCTGCAATCCATACCCGCATTTACGATGATAATACAGAAGATAAATTAAAACTATTAGGTTTTTGTCTGGCCGAAAAACTAACTGTTTTAAAAGAGTTAGGCACAGCTTTTTTCAGCCTTAGAGAAGATGAATTAAAACATTTTAATTATAAAAAAGGAGATACTGAAGGCATTGTAAATTATGCCCTTTCTATTAAAGGTATCCGTTTTGCAGCATTTTTTGTTGAACGCGACGGCGAAATAAAAACATCCTTCCGCTCTAAAGGCAGTTTTAATGTAAATTTATTTTCACGCAAACATTTTAACGGAGGCGGACATGCAAATGCAGCAGGCGGTATGAGTGATTTAACACTCGATGAAACTATTATTAAATTTGTTTCTGTACTTGCAGCTTATAAAAAAGAGCTCCAGACAAAGCTTGTGTGAGCTGATAAATTCAACAGCATAAATTTGTTTTAAATTTAATTAATTAAAATACAATATGACTATTCTTAAGCCATCGCACATATTTCGACAAGTTCAATATGACATCGCACGCGCCGTCAGTCTGAGCTTGTCGAAGACATTGCGTTTGCTTTAACAAAATTTCGAATGAATTTTAAACAGCCTATAAAGATTCAAATCTTCATAAAAAATTAATCGCAATCCAAATAATATCCAGGTACATTCATAAAATGATTCATTTAATTTCCCATTCCATTAAATTTCTTTTTTTTATTATTATCCTCCAATCCTGCGGTGATTCTCAGAAAACAACCTCTAAAAACACCAATATTCAAAGTAAAAGTTTCCAGGATAAATTGGTTGAAGCCAATAAAATGTATGTAAAGCGCGAAAGCGACGAGATTGATCAATACGTTGCACATCGCGGCTGGGCTATGACAACAACCGGTACAGGGCTTCGCTATATGATTACAAAAAAGGGAGACGGCATTGCAGCAGTAATCGGGAAATATGCTTTAGTAAATTTTAAAATCACTCTGCTCGATGGTACGTTATGTTACTCATCCGATTCTACCGGAGCCAAACGATTTCTGATCGGCGAAGATAATGTTGAAAGCGGTTTGCACGAAGGCATTCAGCTGCTGCATGTGGGTGATAAAGCAGTATTTATTCTGCCATCGCATTTAGCGCATGGATTAATCGGGGACGAAAGCAAAATCCCTCCCAAGTCTTCAGTAATTTATGATATTGAATTAGTATCGATTCGTTAAAAAGAATCTCGCAAAGACGCAAAGTCGCAAAGGAATAAGAAATATTTTAAGAGAATACAATGCAGCTTTTTTTAAATTCAATTACAATCACTCCTCGCTTTAAAATAAAAATTTTATTTTTTTTATCAATTATCCTGCTTTTCAGTTCCTGCTGGAACAGCTCTCCATATAAGGGATATTCTAAAACAAGCACCGGACTTTATTACAAACTTCTGACTATCGGCGACGGCAAAAACAAACCCTCTGCCGGCGATTTGCTGCAGCTTATAATTACCTATAGAACAAGTAAAGATTCCATTTTTTACGATACCTATTCTTCCAATGAAACAGGCATGGTGATTTTACCATTCGGACATTCTTCGTTTGAAGGAAGTTTTGAGGAAGGCCTTACAAAAATGAATGACGGCGACAGTGTATCCTATATAGTCAGCGCTGATTCTCTCTTTTCCAGATTTTTCAAAACCCAGCTTCCCTACTTTTTAAAGCCCGGCAGTGCAGTTAAAATGGATGTAAAATTAAACCGCATTTTATCCAAAGAACAGTATCAGGTTGAACTAGCAAAATATCAGCAGATGGTTGAAGACCGTGATATTGAAGAATCGCGCAAGCTCACCATTTATCTTGATACCAATCAAACCCAATTCTATAGGATTAATAACGGCATGTACTACCTGCCTATAAAGCAAGGCACGGGCGAATGCGTAAAATACGGCGATAAAGTAAAAATAAATTACAAAGGCTATTTCTTAAACGGAAAGCAGTTTGAGTCCACCTACGAGCGCAGGCAGCCCTTAGAGTTTGTTTTCGGTGAGGACGGCCAGGTGATAAAAGGTTTTAGAACCGCTTTAACTTTAATGAATGAAGGCGCCAAAACTAAATTTGTAATCCCATCTAACCTTGCTTTTGGCGGATCCGGCTCCGAAGCTAATATTATACCGCCCTATACAACCGTAATTTACGAAATTGAACTTGTTAATTTAACAAAACATAACAACTAATTTTTTATGCAATTAACAGGATATATTTATATTTGCGCTTCGAAAAAATCAAATTGACATTTAATAGTTTTAAATAAAAATTCACAAAAAAATCTTATGAAAAAATCATTCACTAAAAGTACAGCATTAACGGCATTTGCAGCTGTATTAGCAATTACAGCTTGTAACAAATCTCCTTACCCCGGCTATAAAATGGCCGAAAATGGTTTGTATTCTAAATTTTACAAACAAGATGAAAGCGCTGTAAAAGCTAAAGAAGGCGATATGGTTAAACTTTATTTATCTTATAAAAACAACAAAGACTCTGTTATTTTTGATTCAAAAAAGAACAGCCAGAACGGGACTCAATTTATTGAATTCCCTTTAGGTAAATCATCTTTTAAAGGCAGTTTCGAAGATGCGTTGGCAACAATGGCTGCAGGCGACAGCGCAAGTTTTGTTATCAATGCTGATTCTGTTTACCTTAAAACTTTCAGAGCAAAATCTCTTCCTCCTTTTATTGCAAAAAACAGTATGCTTACTTTCACTGCCAAGCTTGAAAAAATAACTCCTAAAGATGTGGTTGAAAAAGAACGTGCTAAAAAAATGGAAGAGCAGAAAGCTATGATGGAACTTCGTAAAACTGAAGAACCTAAAGCTTTAGAAAAATATTTAGCCGATAATAAAATTACTGTTAAACCTACTGCAAGCGGCTTATATTATGTAGAAAAACAAAAAGGAAAAGGAGCTAAACCCGGCAAAGGATGTAAAGTAAAAGTGAATTATACCGGCCGCCTGCTTGACGGAACTGTGTTTGATACAAGCGATGAAGCCACAGCAAAACAAGCTGGTTTATTTAATGAAAAAAGACCTTATCAGCCAATTGAATTCCCTCTAGGCGAAGGACAAGTTATTCCGGGCTGGGACGAAGGTATTGCTTTATTAAGCCCTGGAGCAAAAGGATTGTTTGTTATTCCTTCTGCTATTGGTTACGGCGCACAAGGCGGCGGGCCTATCCCTCCATTCTCTCCATTAGTGTTTGATGTTGAATTAGTAAGTTTTACACCGCCTGCTAAATAATAATCAATTAAATAAACGAATTTGAGATTATATATAAAAGTTTCAAGTTTCAAGTTTTAAATTACTTAGAACCTGAAACTTGAAACTTTTTAAATTTGAAATTTTATTAAACATGAAAAAAGCTGCATTCATTATTCTGGCCTTTATTATTGCTAATGTAAATGCCCAGGAAAAAATAAAAAATCCGAAAGCAGCTAAACCTTTTTATCCCGGTTATAAAATGTCCGGAAACGGCTTGTGTTCTAAATTTTACAAGCAGGATAAAAATGGAGTAAAAGCTAAAGAAGGCGATTTGGTTAAACTTTATTTATCTTATAAAACCAGTAAAGATTCTCTTTTATTTGATTCGAAAATGACCAGTAAGGATGGAACTGGTTTTATAGAATTCCCTGTAGGAAAATCAACATTTAAAGGCAGCTTTGAAGATGCATTATTAACTATGGCTTCAGGCGACAGCGCAAGCTTCATTATCAATGCTGACTCTGTTTATCTTAAAACATTCAGGGTCAGAGAAACCCCGGCTTTTATTGAAAGAGGAAGCAGTTTAATTTTTGAAGTTAAACTTGAAAAGATCACTCCAAAAGATATTGCGGAAAAAGAACAGGCTAAAAAAATGGAAGAGAAAAAAACAATGACAGAGCAGCATAAAAATGAAGAGCCGAAAGCATTTGCTAAATATTTAGCTGATAATAAAGTAACTGTTAAACCTACTGCAAGCGGTTTGTATTTTATTGAAAAACAAAAAGGAAACGGCTCCCCACCGGCAAAAGGAAATATGGTTAAGGTTAATTATACCGGCCGTTTGCTCGACGGAACTGTTTTTGATACCAGCGACGAGGCTGCTGCAAAACAAGCTGGTTTATATGATGCCAGAAGACCTTATGAGCCTATTGAATTTCCATTGGGAGTGGGGCAGGTTATTCCCGGATGGGACGAAGGTATTGCTTTGCTCACTACCGGCGCAAAAGGACAGCTTATTATTCCGTCATCACTTGGTTACGGCGAGCAGGGCGCAGGACCTATTCCTCCTTTTTCGGCATTGGTGTTTGATGTAGAATTAGTAAGTTTTACTGCTGCACAATAAAACAAATAAAACAATAAATTTGAAGGTTTTTAAACTCGAAAGTATCAAATTAAAATAAATCATGAAAAAAGCTGCATTCATTATTTTGGCCTTTACTATTGCTAATGTAAATGCTCAGGAAAAAATAAAAAGCGAAAAGGTGAAAAAGCCCGTAACAGTTAAAACTGCTTCTGGTTTAGAATATACCATCACCGAAAAAGGTAACGGCAAAAAGCCGCACATCGGCGATAAAGTAGTTGTGAACTATACTGGAAAATTAACTAATGACACAGTTTTCGACAGCTCATTTAAACGTCACGAACCGTTTTCATTTAAAGTAGGTTCAGGTCAGGTTATTAAAGGCTGGGACGAAGCGTTTCTGCTTTTGCAGGAAGGCGATAAAGCAACAATTAAATTCGGCCCCGAATTAGGTTACGGCGACAGAGTTTCCGGACCTATACCGCCTAATTCAACTCTTATTTTTGATGTTGAATTATTGAATGTAGTTGAAGGAATGAAAGCCTGGGATGTTAAAGGAAAAGATACAGTTAAAACCGAAAGCGGTTTAAAATATATAATACTGTATAAAAATAAAGCCGGTACTAAAGCCGCTTTAGGCACAAAAGTTTCTCTGAACTACAGCTGTTTTTTTAAAGACGGTAAATTATTTGATTCTTCTTTCGAGCGCAACCAGCCTATTTCAGTAAAGTTGGGTTCAGGACAGGTTCTTAAATCATTAGAGGACGGCCTTGCATTGATGAACAAAGGCGATAAAGTTAAATTTTTTATCCCTTCAAACCTGGCTTATGGCGCTCAGGGACATCCTCCCGGAATTCCTCCAAACACCGATTTAATTTTCGATATTGAAATTACAGATGTAGCGGTTGTTCCCATTCCGGTGCTTTATAATATTACCGGCAAAGAAGCCAAAACCACAGCTTCGGGTTTAAAATATTACGAAGTTGTAAGAAGCGGCAGCACTGTAAAAGCTGAAGCTGGTAAAACGGTGAAAGTGCACTATTCAGGCTACCTTGCCGATGGCAAAATGTTTGATTCTTCTGTTGAAAGAGGCGAGCCTTTAGAATTTAAATTAGGCATGGGCCAGGTTATCCCCGGCTGGGAAGAGGGCCTTACTTTGATGAATACCGGAGACCGCCTTAGGCTGATTATCCCTTATGCTCTGGCTTACGGCGAGCAAGGCAGAGCACCTATGATTCCGCCTAAAGCCGATTTAACTTTTGATGTGGAGTTGATTGAGGTGAAGTAGTGTTACTGATTTTCCCAAATAAACGCCTTGCATTTTGCATGGCGTTTTTTTTATGGGCTGCTCTCCCCTTCCCTATTTAAGTTTATTATCAAAACTTTTTAAAACATGTTTTGCCCTTGATTGAAACGCCGCAGAAGTTTTCGGCAGCTGATCTTCAATAGCAGCTTTTAATTCAGGCTGCAATTCCTGATGCAGCAAGGCAATGTTCGCAATCGCCTGCATGGCATACACTTTAACAGCAACAGTTTCATCTGCCGAAAGCATTAAATCAAAACAAACGTTTATTAATCTTCCTTGAAGCTTTACAGGGATTTTATGCGAAGCCAATACCAAAGCCATATTCCGCTTGATTCCGGCAATTTTAAATTTTTGGATGCTATTAATAAATAATGGAATATAAGGTTCCAATAATTCGGGGTACTTATCATTTACTGCTGCTAACAGCCATGCAGCCCGCTGAGGCAAAGGAGCTTTTTGATTATAAATTATATCTATAATTTTTTTTAACTCCGCGGCATTGTTTCCAATTGCTTTTGCGATAGCATCGGTATTGGAGCGTGAATGTTCCCTTAAAAGCACAGCATCATAATTCATAAAAAACTAATATTTGTTTTGATGAAGCAGGCAAATTTCCAAAATATTTTCCCGTTTATTTTAAATATTCATACGAAAATTTAAAATCCTCCTCCGTTAAAAAAAAAATAATGCCCGTTTGATCAAAAAAAATAATTGTTTCATAAAAAAAAACAATTGTTTCATAAAAAAAAATAATTGTTTCATAAATAAAAACAATTGTTTGATGAAAAAAAACAATTGTTTCAGAAAAAAAAACAATTGTTTCATAAAAAAAAATAATTGTTTCATAAATAAAAACAATTGTTTGATGAAAAAAAACAATTGTTTACTCAAAATATTTGCCTGTTTGATAGAAAAAACAATTGTTTATTAGTACTAAACTATTGTTTACTCAAAAAAAACAATAGTTTACTTTAATAAAACAACCGTTTACTTTAATAATTCGGGCATCATAAATTCTAAAAAGGTGTATTTTCTAAAAGAAATGGTTGTTTTTCGTGAATTATGCAGCCTTTTATCATAAAATAATATGACGAAAGACTACTATTATTAAAGTAATAAAATCAATTAATATTTAAAATGATGAAGCTTTCGGCTTCATCATTTTTTTTTGAGATATATTTGCAGGGAGATTAAGGGAGAGAAGTGAGCGGAATTGATTTTGCATTTTAAATATCCATTTCAATTAAGGAGTATACATTTATCGGCATGAGAACAATAACAGAATCTTTTAAGGTTATTCTTGATAAACAAAAACAATTGGATTATCACATGCCCAAAATATTAAGACAATCAGCCAATAAATTTGATATTGAAAAAGCAGAAAACGATTTGGGATTAAAATTCAATAATGATTTAGTCGAGTTATATTCATTTGCAGATGGCATAAATAACGATTATAAAACGCCATCTGGATTAACTGGAATAATACCAATTCATGATTTTTAAAATTTAAGTGATTCAATACAACAATACAAGATAAATATTGAGTTGGATTCTATTTTAAATTCGGATGTAGACTTCAAATCAGCTTTAAAATTATTCCCCTTTTTAACTGATGGTGCAGGCAATTTCTTTTGGGTTGATTTGAATATTGGGACAAAAAATTATAATAGAATTTATTGGACGAATACTTTCGGAGAAAAACCTGATTATTTATATGATTCATTAACAATAATGTTTCAAGTAATATCCGAATGCTATGAAAAAGGCATTATAAATGTTGATTCGGAAGGTTATTTGGATAGTGATTATGAAAAATTCGGTAAAATTGCATTGCATTATAACCCCAATATTGACTATTGGAAGAGATTTTAAAAACAATATGATAAACCCCTTTAGCCCGATAAAACTAATTTTAATGCTGGGCTGTATATTTTCCTTTTTTACAGCCTCGGCACAGGATTATTATCAAGGCCCTCAGCCGCCCAAAAATAAATCCTATAAAGATGATCAGCCTTCTATTAATATCAGCGGATTCAGCATAGCACTTTCTTTAGGAGCGGCCATTCCTTTTAAAAGTTTCAGCAGCACAAACGTTAAAAACTCTTTCTGGGATTTCAATTCATCTGATTCTACAAAGCTGCAGGGTTTTGCTAAGCCGGGAACAAATATAAATGTAACAGCAAGTTATCTGTTTCCAAATAGTATGGGCATCAGGTTAATGATAGGCAGCAATTCAAACCCATTTGATATAAGTACATTTACTTCCACAGTAGGAGTCCCATTCACAAGTACAGATGCCTTTCATACAAGGGAATATTTAATAGGCCCCTACATTTCTTTTTCGCAGGGACCCAAACTTAAATTTGAGGCCGATGCAATGATAGGTTTAGTAACTGCAAATTATCCCTCAGTAGCCTTCTCTATTGTTGATACCACCGAAACATTTTCATTCAATGCCGGAAAAAGTTTTGGATACAGCTTTGGCGGAGCAGTAAAATACAGCATCACCGAACAGTTAGATATTGCAATTAACGCATCCTACACTCAAGCCTCAATGACTTATCCCGGCTGGACGGATACCTTTACCGCCCCCGGTTATTATCCCTATGTACGGCAGCATACCAGCGATATAACCAATATGCCTATGGGGATATTAAAGATAACTGCAGGGATTGTTTTTAATTTTAAATAATCAATTCCGCAAACATTAAATTGTTTTAGCATTAATGCTGAATGGGAAATAAAATGCTTCCCAATCAAATTCTCATTAAGTAATTTAATTTACATTTGTAATGCAAAATTTCAGACGCACGGAATTCTGCCCTGAAATAAGAAATCAATATTAATCAAAACATAAAAATATCATGATAGCAAAAGAAATTACAAAAGTTCACAATTTCGGTCCGGGTCCTGGAATCCTTCCGGCAGAAGTGTTACAGCAGGCTGCCGAAGCCTGCATTAATTTTGATAATCTTAATCTTTCAGTGCTTGAAATTTCTCACCGCAGTAAAAATTTCGAAAAGGTGATGGAAGAATCAAAAGCATTGGTTAAAGAATTGCTTGGCTTAAAAGAAGGTTACCAGGTATTGTTTTTAGGAGGCGGAGCAAGCATGCAGTTTGCAATGGTTCCATGCAATTTACTTCGTACCGACGGCAAGGCTGGTTATGTAAATACAGGAGTATGGGCAGGCAAAGCGCTTAAAGAATCCAAAATAGTAGGCAACACAGTGGTAGTAGCTTCTTCCGAAGATAAAAAATTCAGCTATATCCCTAAAGGCTATGCAATCCCAACGGATTTGGATTATTTGCACATCACATCAAACAATACCATTTACGGTACCCAGATAAAACAATTCCCAAAAACATCTGTCCCTTTGGTATGTGATATGAGCAGCGATATTTTCAGCCGAAAAGTAAACGGTAACGATTTCGCATTAATCTATGCAGGCGCACAAAAAAATATGGGACCTGCAGGTGCTACAATGGTTGCTGTGCGCGAAGACTTATTGGGCAAAACAGGCCGTAAAAACCTTTCGATGTTGGATTACCAGGTACACATCAAAGGCGAAAGCATGTATAACACCCCTCCGGTGTTCCCGATTTATGTATCTATGCTTACTTTAAGATGGCTGAAAAAGAACGGCGGTATTGAATGGATTGAAAAAATCAATGAGCAAAAAGCTGCCGCAATGTATCACGAAATTGACAGAAACAGCATGTTTACAGGTACCACCGTTGTGGAAGACCGCTCAAATATGAATGTTACTTTTATTATGCACAAACCAGAATTGGAACCGGAATTTGATAAGCTTTGGAAAGAAGCAGGCATCAGCGGTCTCCGCGGTCACCGCGATGTAGGCGGCTACCGTGCTTCATTATACAATGCCCTTCCGTTGGAAAGTGTAAATGCCTTAACTGAAGTAATGCAGGCATTCGAGAAAAAATTTGCTTAATAATTTCTAAAAAAAATAAAAAGAGCCCTGCTTCATAAAATAAATGGAGAAGGGCTCTTTCATGAACAATCATTATGGTCAGAGCTTTCTAAATAAATCAACAAAAAATGGCCCCCCCCTCTTCTCAATTTTTATTCGAAGCAGAAATGAATTCAGGGAGATGCGCGTGAGGATTGAACAAACGCGATGCCGGGCTGCTTGTGGGGAGCAATCGTTTGTTCTTGAATTTTTGTTTCTTTTTTTTCAAGAAAAAAGAAAATACACAGCATTGTTGTTTCAAGAAAAAAGAACAACACACAGTTTTTAAGTTTTTTAATCATAAATTATGAAATCTAAAATCTCCCTCCTCTTTTTATTCCTTTTAACTATTTTCAAAACCCAAGCACAAAGCCAATGCTTTGCAGATTGCCGTGAGCGCGCTGCCAGCGAATGGGAAAAATTAAAATCAAAAGGAATAACTTCGACAGATTCTGCCCTCGAAATAAATCATAAAATACTTTCAGATCTAAAAGGATGTGCCTTTCCAAGCATACAATTAAACCGATTAGATGATAAAAAATTTGCGATTAAAGAATTGAAAGGCAATATAGTTTTTGTGCATTTCTGGTTTACCAGCTGCGCCACCTGTATCGCTGAAATACCTTCCATTAATCAATTACATAAGCTTTATGAAAATAAAAAAGTGAAATTTTTAGCCGTATCCTTCAATGATAAAAATAATATTAAAGCCTTTTCAAAGAAGCACGGCCCTTTCGAATCAATACAAACATCAATTGAACAAAAGCTTTTGGAAGAAAAATTCTGCGTAATTGACGGCTATCCATTGAATTTAGTTTTGGATAAAAACGGAAACGTTATTGATGCCTGGTACGAGGAAAACCCCGACAGCTCAAAGCAGGATGCTTTTTATACAAAAGTAAAAAAGCTGATTGATGATAACTTATAAACTTTTTCGGGTAATCAATTATTTACCATAATGCTTCTCATTACCCATCTGGAAGAGGTTTCCCTTTAAAAGGATTCATCGCACGCTTTATTATTAACAAAAGACTGTTTAAAAAACCTTAATAAGTTTTAACCCTCATTCAGCCTCAAAAACCGTATTTTCGTTGGGAAATTTCAGCGGGTTACAATTAAAGTTTTTTTTTATGAACATAACATATTACGGTCATTCTTGTTTTGGAGTTGAAGTGAATGGCAGCCACCTGCTTTTTGATCCTTTTATTACACCTAACAAATTAGCTGAGGGTATTGATATCACAGGTATTAAAGCCGATTATATACTGGTTTCCCACGGTCACGAAGACCATATTGCAGATGCTGTAGCCATCGCAGAGCGCACCGGTGCTAAAGTTGTCTGCGCCTTTGAAATTTTAGCATGGCTGAATAAAAAAGGAATCGTGAATACGCATCCGATGAATATCGGCGGAAAATGGAAATTTGATTTCGGAAATGTAAAATGCGTTGCAGCAGCCCATTCCAGCAGTCTGCCTGACGGAACTTACGGCGGCAATGCAATGGGATTTATCATTGAATCAAAAGAAGGCAATTTTTATTTTGCCGGAGATACAGCGTTGACCTACGATATGAAGCTGATTGGTAATTACCGGACAATTGATTTTGCCTTTCTGCCTGTCGGAGATAATTTTACAATGGGTGTTGACAATGCCATTATTGCTGCTGAATTTATCAACTGCCGCAAAATTATCGGTATGCATTACGATACAAATGAAATGATAAAAATTGATAAAAAAGATGCTGTCAGAAAATTTGAAAATGCCGGGAATGAGCTGATTTTATTTGATATCGGTGAAACAAAAAAAATAACAGCATAATTAAACCAGAAATTAGAACTTAAATACAAACATGGGTAAAATAATAGCAATAGCAAATCAGAAAGGCGGAGTTGGGAAAACAACCACAGCTATTAACCTGGCAGCAAGTTTAGCAGTTTTAGAATTTAAAACTCTTTTGATAGATGCCGATCCTCAGGCTAATTCAACGTCTGGTGTAGGGTTCGACCCGCGTAATATTAAAACCGGCATTTACGAATGTATTATCGATGGTGTTGAACCGAAAGATACTATCCTTCAAACAGAAACTCCCAACCTGTTTCTACTGCCTGCTCACATTGATTTAGTCGGTGCCGAAATTGAAATGATCAATCTTCCGCAGCGCGAGAAAATGATGAAGATGGCATTGGAAAAAATAAAAAACGATTACGATTTCATCATCATAGACTGCTCACCGTCATTGGGTTTAATTACTATCAATGCACTTTCGGCTGCCGATTCCGTTTTAATACCCGTTCAATGCGAATACTTTGCATTAGAAGGCTTAGGTAAATTATTAAACACAATAAAAATTGTGCAATCGCGTCTTAATCCTGAATTAGCAATTGAAGGCATCCTCCTTACCATGTATGATATGAGGCTGCGTTTGAGCAACCAGGTTGTAGATGAGGTTAAAACGCATTTTCAGCAGATGGTGTTTGATACCATCATTCAGCGCAATACAAAACTCGGCGAAGCGCCAAGCTTCGGACAAAGCATTATTATGCATGATGCGAGCGGAAAAGCATCAATTAACTATTTAAACTTAGCACGTGAAATACTTCAAAAAAACGGACTTACGCGTTTAAATGATTCAGAAAAAATTATTAATGTAGAAGAAGAAAATTAAACAACTAATAACGAATCTTTACGAATAACGAATTATTCGCGATTCGATAAAATTCGTTATTCTTAGGAATCTTAAAAAATTAAAGAAGATGTCAGCTAAAAGAAATGTATTAGGAAGAGGATTAAGCGCACTGTTGGAAAATGCAAAAACAGATATAACAAGCAATAAGCTTGAAGGCGAAGGAACGGTTGTTGGCGCAATTGCAAATATTAATATTTCAAATATTGAAACCAACCCGTTTCAGCCGCGCACATATTTTGAAGAGGATGCACTCAATGAATTAGCCGCCTCCATCAAAGAACACGGCATTATTCAGCCCATTACTGTCCGTAAATTAGGATACGATAATTATCAATTGATTTCAGGCGAGAGACGCTTCCGCGCATCGCAGCTTGCCGGATTAACTAGTGTTCCTGCTTACATCCGTATTGCAAATGATCAGGCAATGCTGGAAATGGCGCTAGTTGAAAACATCCAGCGCGAAAACCTTGATGCTATTGAAGTAGCTATCAGTTACAAACGTTTGATTGATGAGTGTTCATTAACACAGGAGCAACTGTCGCAGAAAGTAAGCAAACAGCGTTCTACAATTACTAATTATTTACGGTTGTTAAAACTGCCCGTAGAAATTCAATTGGCAATCCGCAAAGGCGATATTACAATGGGGCATGCGCGTGCTTTAATCAACGTAGAAAATCCCGACAAGCAGTTAGATATTTACAGCCATATTGTTTTAAACAATTTATCTGTGCGTGAAGTTGAGGATTTGGTACGCGGTGTTAAAACAGAATCGGCACTGCCTTCAGATAAAACCAATACAGGAGCAAAAAAAATAACAAAAGGGAATTTGACTTTTGAGCAGTTGAAAATTGTGGAAGACCTTCGTGCTGTATTTAATGCTAAAGTGAATATCAGCAAAGAAAGCACAGGTAAAGGAAAAATTGTTATTCCATTTAAATCCGATAATGATTTAAAACGTATTCTTGATTTATTGGATGCATAATCCCCCTTCAATGCGAGGCAGAGAAAAGAACACTTCTATGATTATTTTTAAAAAGCATTACCTGAATAAAAACGGGATGTTTCAGCTGCTATTTGGAATTTCCATCTTGTTTTTAACTGTTTCATCAGGTAATGCTCAGGTAACAGACACTGCTTCAAATTCAAAAAGCAATCAGCATCCGGCTTCTGATCCTGCCGTTAAACCTAAATATCATTCTCCGAAAAAGGCTTCTTTAATGTCAACTGTGGTGCCTGGTCTGGGACAAGTATACAATAAAAAATATTGGAAAGTACCCATTATTTACGGCGGGCTGGCTGGTCTTGCTTATTCATTTAATTTTAATCAAACTCAATACGTTATATTCAGAGATGCTTACAGAGACCGTCTTCTCGGTGTTCCAGATGCATATCCAAGATATACTCCTGATAATTTGAACACACTTCAGGCCTACTATCTTCGCTTCCGCAATCTCTCTGCAATAGGTATCTCTTTACTTTATTTAATGAATATTATAGATGCAAGTGTGGATGCCCACATGTTTGCTTTTGATGTCAGCGATAATCTTTCGTTAAATATCCGCCCGGCATTAATAAATACTGCTTTTTCAAATCACTACAGCAGCGGGCTGTCGTTGAATATAACGTTTTAAAATGCAGGCTCAGAATCCGCATTGCAAATAAAAAATATTCTTTTGGAAGGATTAAATTTTCTTCTAAAAAATTTCAGTAAAAAAATCAAGGCAGATTAAAAATCTTAAAATCGTCCGCAGGCACTTGGACGGTATTTTTTCTTTCGGGCTGGAAACCTCCTTTTAATGCGCTTTTTAAGGTTATAACTAATCACAGATAATTTTCTTTCCTTTCTTTTTGTTTTATAAGAACTCCCGCCCGAAGGGGAAATAGAGCTCGTTCCAGTCAATTCAACCGGTGGATTAGCTGAAATTTCGAAGCGCATGTGAAAACCGTTTTCTAAAGTCGGTTCTATATTTTGATTGCTTTCAATTTTTTGAGCAACAGGGGAATCAGGCTGCTGGTAAGGGTTTGTATTAATAAAATCGACTGTATTAGTAATTTGTACAGGATCGTCGCCTATTATAGTAACCATTGCCTGATTATTGGCATCCTGCGCCTTCAAACACAATACTCCAAACACATGCGCAAAGAAAAGATAGTATTTTAACCTTATGGTAATCACGATTTAGTAAAATATGTAGTAAAGAAACAAAATATTTTTATGGAAAACAAGGTCGCAGCGCAGTACTTACAATAAAATAAAAAATGATTTTTCTTCCATAAACACATATTCTCCAAGCGCTATCGGATTTATAGTATGCCTTTCAGGAATGCCTTTTGATATTTTTCAGTATTTCTGCAATTAGTGCGATTCTTACAATTACATTTATAAAAAGATATTATTATTAATTTCGCAAAACAATATTTTGTGATGCGAAAACAATCAACTTAATTACAAAAAAACTGTTACTTGGTATCAATCAATCGGCACACGAATCAACAGCTGTTCTGAGTGTTTAACAAAAACAAAACACAAATGACTTTTGAAAAACATTTTTTAGAAAATACAATCGGCGTTTTTAAAAATTATAAAACACTTGCCGAAAAATCTTTTTCTCAGTTAAGCTGCGATAAAGATTTTCATTATCAGCCGGATTCAGAATCGAACAGCATTGCCGTAATTATAAAACATATAAGCGGAAACATGATTTCTAGATGGACTGATTTTTTAACAACAGACGGCGAAAAACCAAACAGAAACCGCGATTCAGAATTTATAGACGGTTCCGAAACCCGCAATCAATTAATGCAGCTATGGGACAACGGCTGGATAGTATTTTTAGATGCTTTAAATTCGCTGCATGAAAATGATGTTATGAAAACAGTTTCCATCCGCGGTGAAAAGTTAACTGCTGCACAGGCACTCAATCGCCAGACGGCACATTACGCATACCATATAGGACAAATCGTTTTTCTAGCAAAGCATATTAAAAATACAGAATGGAAATCCTTGTCAATTCCTAAAAACAAATCCGGCGAAAATTTGAAAGGATCTTATTTGGATAATTTGAAATAAATTGATTGATTCATAAATCGGAACTTGGTAAATAAAGCATCCCTCCTGCCCATCCGATTCACATGCTTCCTGTCAGTTTTTTTCTGCAGAAATGCTCTTTTTTTTACATCATGTAAATGAACTAAATCCATACCTTTACATACATGATTACAATTATCATCATAGCTGCAACAGTTTTAGTTTCCATTATTGCAATGGATAACCCTTCCTTAAAAAGCAAATTAATGTTTAATGCATATATGATTAACCAGCGAAAAGAGTGGTACCGCTTTTTTTCAAACGGGTTGATTCATGCAGACTGGATGCACCTTGCTTTTAATATGTTTTCGTTATATATGTTCGGCGGTACAGTAGAACGGTTGTACAGCGGAGTATTCGGAGATAAAGGAATCTTGTTTTATGTTTTACTTTACGTTGGCGGCCTGGTTATGTCGTCATTATATTCTTATGAAAAACACAAAAACGATATGTACTACAATGCGCTTGGAGCCTCAGGAGCGGTATCTGCGGTAATTTTCGCTTTTATAATTCTTGCGCCGACACAGAAATTAATGCTCATGTTTTTACCAATACCAATTCCCGCTTATCTGTTCGGACTAATTTTTTTAGGTGTGGAATATTACTTAGGCAAACGCGGACAAGGTAATATCGGCCACGATGCTCACTTCTGGGGTGCTGTATATGGTGTTTTGTTTACAATAATTTTAAAGCCAGCTTTAATACAATCTTTTATTGATCAGATAAAAGCACAGTGAGCATGAGTCTGACAATACATAATGCAATTGACAATGGGTAAAAACGCATTTGCAATTTAACCAATATCGATTCGTAATTCGTTTAAATTTGTAATTCGCAGAATCCTTATGAATAGGGCAGTATTTTTAGATAGAGACGGAGTAGTAAACGTAGAGCGCGGTTATACGCACAGGCAGGAAGATTTTGTAATCTTGCCTGATTTAATTGAAGTACTGCAATTGCTGCAACAGAAAGGATATCTGCTTATTATCATTTCTAATCAAAGCGGTGTTGCAAAAGAACTTTATAAACAGAGCGAAGTTGAAGTGCTTCATAAGTATTTAACTGAAACTTTATGCAGCAATAATATTACTCTGGCAGAAATTTATTACTGCATTCACCACCCGGATGTAAGCCGCTGTATCTGCCGTAAACCAGATTCGTTATTTGTAGAAAAAGGATTAGCACGTTTTAATATTGATGCGGCTGCCTCCTATTTTATTGGTGATAAAGAACGGGATACTCAGGCAGCTCAAAAGGCCGGTGTAAAAGGCATTTTAATTGAAGCAAATAGTTCATTAAAATTAATTTTGAATAAAATTAAGTAATAAAAAAAAGCAGATTATTGTAAAAAAAACAATTCGCTTGATTGTTAATTTGATACTGTTGAGAAATGCAAAAGGATATTAATTTTGGAACACCGCAGTTTGTAAATCATAACGGAACTTATTTATCTGCCAGCGAGCCCTTGTTTAACGCCGATAACAGGGCTTTTTGTTATGGCGATGCTTTGTTCGAAACTGTCAGAATCACTGAACATACACCTCAATTTTTAGCCTTACATCTCAAACGATTATTTGCCGGAATGAATCTTCTGAAAATGCAGCCGAACACGCAATTCAGCGAAATGTTTTTTGAACATGCTATTTTAAAGCTTGCGCAAAAAAACAATGTAACATCCGACGGGCGAGTGAGGCTGACTATTTACAGAAACGATGGCGGATATTATGCCCCTGATAATAACAATGTTTCTTATTTAATTGAAGTTACGGCTTTGGAAGAACAAGGCTACATGCTCAACAGCAAGGGGTATACAGTTGATTTATATACTGAATTAAAAAAGCCGCAGAGTCCTTTATCATCAATAAAATCGGCTAACAGCGCCATTTATGTGATGGCTGGCATTTATAAAAATCAGCATTCATTTGATGAATGCCTTTTGGTTAATGATAAAGGAAGCATTACAGAAGCAATCAGCTGCAATATTTTTGCCGTAAAAAACGGCGTGTTGTACACTTCACCCGTTACCGACGGCTGTGTTGACGGTGTAATGCGAAAAAAAATTATTGAAATTGCACAGGCTAACCGTATTGCAGTTTATGAATTATCAATTATGCAGAGCGTGCTTCTTGGTGCTGATGAATTGTTTCTGACAAATGCTGTCAATGGAATCCGCTGGGTGGTGGCCTATAAGCAAAAACGGTATTTTAATAATACGTCAAAGAAATTAATTGAGAAACTCAATGAATTAACAAAACAGCAAAATCAACAAGCATAATAATCATTACTTAAAATATTGAAATATAAAATGGACGATTTAAGGGCATACATAAATACACTTCGCAGCGATTATTCGAAAGAAACATTGGAAACCAGCGATGTTAACACAGATCCACTGCTGCAGTTTGAAAAATGGTTTCAGGAAGCTGTTGACGCAAAAGTAAATGACCCAAACGCAATGACCTTATGCACAGCCTCAAAAGAAGGGAAACCATCAGCAAGGGTTGTGCTGCTAAGGAGTTTTAATGAAGATGGTTTTGTATATTATACCAATTATTTGAGCCGTAAAGGAACTGAAATGTCAGAAAATCCGAATTGTGCATTATTGTTTTTCTGGCCTGAATTAGAACGTCAGGTTCGTATTGAAGGCACTGTTCAAAAACAGACTCACGAAGAATCTGATTTGTATTTTCAATCGCGCCCACGCGGAAGTAAGCTAGGAGCTTGGGCTTCGGTGCAAAGCAAACCAATTTCAAGCAGAAAAGTATTAGAAATAGAACTGGAAAAACTTTCTGAAAAATATCCTGATGAAAATATCCCATGCCCGCCGCATTGGGGAGGTCTTGTGTTAAAGCCTGTAAGCATTGAGTTTTGGCAGGGCCGCCCGAGCCGTTTACACGATAGGATTTTATATACAGCTAAAAATAACAGCTGGAAAATTGAGCGTCTTTCTCCTTAATGCCTGAAATAAATTCACAAAAAATCCCTCATTAAAAACTTTAATGAGGGATTTTTTATTCTATTCTTTTAATTTATTCAGCTTTTTTTGCTGCTGCTTTTTTAGGTGCTGCTTTTTTTGCCGGGGCTGCTGTTTTTTCCGCAGTTACTGCTTTTTTTGCTGGTGCTTCAGCTTTTTCAGAAACTACTGCAGCTTTAACTGGTGCCGCAGGGTTTTTCATCTTAGCTTCTTTAACTTTCGCTATTGCTTTTTTTGTTGGTCTCAAAACTCCATGTGAGCCCATTGCAATTTTGCCTTTACGGCTTTTTTTGTCGCCTTTTCCCATAATATTTTTTTTAATTCTTTAAGTTAATTGTGAGTGCAAACCTACATCAATTTTAGAAAAAAAACAAACTCTTTTTAGAACACTTCAGAATGAATTAAATTGAGAATAGACTGAAAGTTCTTTGATGTAGTGCTTTCCGCTGTTTCATTTGAACCATCAAAGCGAATTTAATAACCGCTAAGCTCATTACGAGCTCCTTTTCTCATAAAAATCTTTTTCAATTAATTCAACTTTTCTGATTGTGTTTCTAAGCCATGTCAACAGGAGTTCATCTTTTTCAGAATCCTTAAGCTGCCATGGGGCATTCGATTTATGAAGCTTTGCTGTGAGTGAATGCAGGCACAATGCCGCTGAAACCGATATGTTAAAACTTTCGGTAAAACCAAACATCGGAATCTTTACAAACTCATCAGCATTATCTTTCACAATATCAGAAATACCGGTTAATTCTGTTCCGAATATCAATGCTAATGGTTTGTCAACGGGAAGTTCGTCAAGGGTGTAGTTTTTTTCGTGAGGACTTGTCGCAACAATCCGGTAGCCTTTTTCTTTCAGCAGGTTAATGCAGTTCACAGTATTGTTTTCCTCCTGTTTATACTTGTGAATATCCAGCCATTTGGGCGAACCCAATGCTATATCCCTGTTTACAGTATAAGCATTTTTATTTTCAATAATATGAATATCCTGAATCCCGAAAATATCGCAGGAGCGCAGTACTGCACTTGCATTGTGGGGCTGATAAAGATCTTCAAGCACAATGGTAATGTGGCGCGTGCGGTAATTCAGCACTTCATCAAATTTAGCTCTTCTGTTTTCAGAAATTAAATTTGATAAATAATTTACAAGTTCCTTCTTTAGATTTTTCGTTTCCAATTTACCTTCCGTTTGATTTCGCTGCTAGGTTTGCAATACGATACAGCAAACGCGCTCCCACATTGGCATCCCATTCATCACCGCCGGGTGCAACTTCATTTATGTCAAATGCAATAATGCGTTTTCCCGAGTCAACAATTTTTTCGATGAGCATTAAAATCTGCTCAAATTCAAAACCGCCTGCAACAGGCGTTCCTGTGTTGGGACAAAGTTTTGGATCGAGTCCGTCAATATCAAAACTTAAATAAATCTCATTTGGCAGCTGTGCGATAATTTCGGTGCAGATGCCCGCCCATGTAGCTCCTTCATATTGTTTCTGTTTTATATCCCGATCGAAAAAAGTGACAATGCGCCCATTGGAATTTTTAATTAAATTAAATTCATCTTCACAATAGTCACGAATACCTACCTGAACCAGCTTTGATAACTGAGGAATTTTAAGAGCGTTGAACATGATGGATGCATGCGAGAATTCGAACCCTTCAAAAGCATCACGCAAATCGGCATGTGCATCAATCTGCAATACAGCAAATGAATCGTGTTTTTCTGCCAGGGCCTGCATTAACCCTAGCGGTGTGCTATGGTCACCTCCGAGTAATGCGGTAATTTTATTTTTATTAAGATAGGTAAGAGATTTTGTTTTTACCCAATTGTTCATTTTTGCACATTCAGCATTAATAAGAATCCGGGTCTCTTCCATTTTGCTGTTGGTTTCAGGTGACTCTCCTTCGCCTAATAATGTGATGTAAGCCTCTGATTTGCGCCTTAAACTTTCGCTTTTACTATACAGATCATCCGATATGGCCTCCATCGCAATCCCAAGTTTCCAGGCATCAGCAATTTTGGGATCAAATAAATCTACCTGATAAGATGCGTCAAATACAGCCCTCGGCCCCAATGCTGTGCCAGCCCTGTACGAAACAGTTACTTCCCATGGAACCGGAATTATAACAACTTCAGCTTCATCAGTTGTAAAAGGTAGTCCGTAAATATTGTTATTGGCATCACCCAATGCACTGGGATCAAAATTATTTATTTTGTCTTGTTTGCTCATAGCGTGTTATCAGCTTATTTGAAGAAGCTGCACTTCTTTAATTTCTTAATCAGGAAAGATAAATGATTGAAAATTTAATTTTGAGGGGGCAAAGATAATATCTTCTGATTTTGTTTACGATATTGTTATAAATAAAAAAGTCCCGCATTACTGCGGGACTTTTTTATTTGTGCTTAGTTGACTACTATTTGTTAACAGTTTTCGCTAAGTCAGCACCAGCTTTAAATTTAGCTACTTTTTTAGCAGCAATTTTAATAGCTTTTCCTGTTTGTGGGTTACGTCCGATTCTTGCTGCTCTTTTAGAAACAGAGAAAGAACCAAAACCTACTAACGCAACTCTGTCACCTTTTTTAAGTGCTTTTGTTGTAGCTGTTACGAATGCTTCTAATGCTCTTCCTGCATCTGCTTTTGTTAATTTCGCATCTGTAGAGATAGCGTCAACTAATTCTGCTTTGTTCATGTTGTTGTTTTTTAATGGTTAATATTAGTTAATTGATTTTAACAGAACAAATGTACAACAAATCAGTTAGGGTGCAACTTTCAAAGGCAAAAAAACGTGAAATTGTTGATAAATAGCCTTTTTGTTGATAACTGCACCTCAAAACATGACCTGTTGCTGTGTTTCAGAAAACATTTCTATTGAATGCAGGTTGTATGTTTATACATAGAATTGGCTGCATCCGAAAGTACCGATTTCAGTAAGACTCAGAAAAAAGATATATACACATAATTTCTTAAATCACGTTCCAGTCATTTTTCAGCTGAAAGCCCCGTAAAAACTCATTCACAGCCAATCTTTTCTTACCAGCTGCCTGCAGCTCTTCTATCAATATATACCCATCTTTAACTGCTATTTTTATAAAACTTTTAGAATCCGAAATAATGCTTCCCACAGGATAATTAAGGGATTTTTTTTCTTTTTTACTGCTGAAAATTTTTACAAGAATTAATTTTCCGTCGGGCGATACAAAATCTGTAAAAGCTGTGGGATAAGGGCTTAAACCCCTGATTTGATTATGTATTTCATCCGCTGATCTGCTCCAATCGATACGGCAGTCCTGCTTAAAAATTTTGGGCGCCAGTTTTATTTTTTCATCCGCTTCTGTTAATGCCGACTGATCAATCTGAGGATATGCACCATTTTCAATAGCTTTCACCGTTTTTAAAATCAACTGTGCACCAATGTGCATAAGCTTGTCATGGATATCACCGGCTGTTTCATTTTCATCCATTTGAATTTTTTCCTGATAAATAATTTTCCCGGTATCAATTTCCTGCTGCAGAAAAAAAGTAGAAACACCTGTTTCCTTTTCACCATTTATTACTGCCCAATTAATCGGGGCAGCACCGCGGTAATTAGGCAGCAGCGAACCATGCAGATTGATTGTCCCTAAACGGGGCATGTTCCATACTATTTCAGGCAGCATACGGAAAGCAACTACAATCTGCAAATCGACGTTCAGCACTTTCAGGTGCTTGATAAAATTTTCATCTTTTAATTTTTCTGGCTGCAGAATAGTTAATTTTTTTTCAAGCGCATATTTCTTCACCGCCGACTGCTGTAGCTGCTGTCCGCGTCCTGCTGGCTTATCCGGTACAGTAACCACTGCAGCAATATTGTAATTGTTTTGTAAAAGCAGGTCTAATGATGCAACAGCAAATTCGGGAGTACCCATAAAAATTATTCGAAACTGATTCATAGAAATATTGTTATCACTGTAAATATTGATTTTACTGCTTCTTTAAGACTTTACATTAAAGACTTTTGTTACAAAAGGTTTGAAGGAAATAATTGAATGATAGATTATAATCTAAAAGAAGTAATTCCCTTAAAGATTAATTCAATTGCTGCAAAACTAAAATATTTTAATTGTTTTAAAGAATTCTTTTTTCAGAAAGGACTGATATTATCCACAAGCATAAGGTTGCTCAAGTATTATGTAAGATTGAAATTGATTAGAATATTTGGGTATTCAATATAAACAGGTTAATTTTATGCTTTCAAAATGAGCTTAAAGCACCTTAAATTTAAACGATAAAATGAAAAAAATTACTATCCTATTTACCATCGCTTCTCTGCTGACAAATGTTTTAAAATCTCAGGAAGCATTCCACAAAGGCGTTATTGTTATTGATTTAGGTGTCGGCGTTAATGTTTATAAAACATCAACCATTGATCAATACAACAGCCAGGTTTGGAACGGGGGTAATTTAAACACTATACGTATAAAAAAAGATACAACAGGCAATGCAGGTTCTGCAATTTATCCATTAACAATTGAGTACGGTTTAAAAAATTGGCTTGGAATAGCCGTTAGAGGTGCATACTCTAATTATTTTGGATCAAAAGATTCCGCTTCAGGAGTAAAAGCTGCTATCAGAAGTATTGATGCCGGTTTAATATTCAATTTGCATTTAATAAAAACAAAACACTTCGATATGCCTATCGGGCTGTCTTTGGGGTACTCTAACTTCAAAATCGATAATAAAGATTCTTTAAACAGTCAGGCCAAAGCCAATGGGCTGAATTACGGGTTTGCTGCAGTGCCCCGCATATATTTCGGCAATCATATCGGCTTGTCTATTAATATTGGCTATACAGTTTACACCTATCCCAATGTTTTATTTTCAAATAAAAATGATTCAAATGTGAATGACAAAAATAACCGGGTTTTCGCATTGAAGGCAAGTGGTGCGAATGTCGGTGTGGGCTTGCTGATTAAATTTTAAAGCAGTTCTTATAAAAAAATACGGATTTATACCTCAAGAGAATTTCTTAGATGAAGTTACATTAAACAAAAAAGACAGCCGAATGAGCTGTCTTTTTTGTATTCTAAAAGTTTAATTATATATGAGCAGTAACAATATCGTTTAAACCTGAAACTCTTTTAGTAAATGTAAATATACCTTTTGAAAAATTGCTGACCGGCCAGCCGCCCCAGATAATACTGTTTCCCTGACCATCTTTATAATTGTATGATGCTGTTGTCATATTATCAAATTCCCAAATCATAGTATTTCTGTCGGTAGTATTATCAACTTTTGGAATAGTAACCTTAACATTTATAAATTTATGATAAATAACCTGCTGCAGCCAGCTTTGATCTACCCCCATTATTGTAAGAACATCTGTTAAACCTCCTGCTAATGCAGTTGCCTGGAGTTTTGCTTCAACGGTAAAGCGAGTTGGATTACCGGCATCGACAAAATACTCACCAGTATTGAATCGGAAATTTGCATAATCAAAAGCCTGTTTTATTTTGGCTGATGCTGTAACCCATTGGCTTCCTCCGTAAACTTCATAAGTAAACATCGGCCCCTGAGTGCCAAGCATTCCATTATCATCAGTTAATTGAATGGCTGTTACAGGAAACGCAACGGTGCCTAAAATGTCCTGTCCGGAAGCATTAGTAGCGGCAGTAAGTTCCCATGTTCCCTGCATCAGGGTTTTAGTCGGCGGTTCTACTTCGGCTTTTTTGCAGCTGCCGGTACATAAAATGGATAATATAAATACTGATCCGAGAAAAAGTCTGTTTTTTATCATAGCGATTTTTTTTTGGAAAAATTTAAAATGATTTTCAAATGTAAAAATAATTAAGCTATCAAGACAATTTTTATGCCGATAAATTAATTACTTAATCAAGTAAGGTTCAGGCAATGGAATTGAACCCTTAAAAAAAAGATTCATATTAAATTCCAATAAAACTGACTTTCAATATCAGCTCAAATAAACCGTTTCTTTTCCTTTCTTGGAAATTTCAACAGTAATGTGCTCCTGCAGTGTAGTGGAAAGCGACAACCCCACAAAATCAGCTTTAATGGGATAACAGTTATGCCCCCTGTCAACCAAAACAACGGTAGTAAGACGTTTTAGAGGGTTTGTTAAAAAAGGCTTCGCGCCGAAAATTAATGTTCTGCCGGAATTCAGTACATCATCGACGAGTATGATTACTTTATTTGCCAATTCTTTTTCATTCAGCTTTAAATTTATTTCAGCAGCGAGAGGATTTTTTTTATCAATTACTATTTCAATAAGTTTTGTTTTAATCGGAGATATTTTTTCTAAAACGGCAGCGATATATTTAGCAAGTATGAAGCCGTTACTGGCAATACCGGCAACAATAATTTCTTTTTCATCGTAATTGTTTTCATAAATTTCATATGCAATGCGATTTATTTTTTGCTGAATCTGCCTGCTGTTTAATATTAATGTTTTATTCATCCTTTGTAAAATTAAAAATTGCTGATTTATTTTATTGAAATGATTTCTTGTGTCTTATTTTTTATTCTAACGATAAACTAGTTGAAGTATTTTTTTACTGTGCCTAAAAATTCTTCAAAGCAGGCGCTATTTCCGGCAACAATTTCACTTCCGAAAATATAATTATCACTGCCTTTAAAATCAGTTACCCGTCCTCCTGCCTGCTGCACAATAAAAGCTCCGGCGGCCACATCCCATGGCTGCAGGCTGTATTCGTAAAACCCATCGAAACGTCCGCAGGCGAGATATGCTAAATCAGTAGCTGCTGAGCCGAGCCTTCGCAGGCCATGCGTGTGTTTCATGAAATATTTGAACAATTCCATGTATTCATCCTGCCTGTCATAATTATAATAAGGAAACCCGGTTGCAATCAATGAATCTGCCAATGCCGGTGCTTTTGATACATTTATTTCCACACCGTTTAAATAGGCTTTGCTGCCCTCCCAGGCATAAAAACATTCATCTAAATTTATTTCATAAACTACACCGAGTACTAATTCAGTATTCCGCATTAATGCGATACTCACGGAAAAGCAGGGAACGCCATGAATAAAATTAGTTGTTCCGTCAAGAGGGTCAATAATCCAGTTATAGAGGTTTCCTTTTTTTGAGGAGGTTCCTTCCTCAGCAATAAACCCTGCTTCGGGCAAGAGGACAGAAAGGCCTTCTACTATCAGCTTTTCTGAAGCTTTGTCAACATAAGAAACAAAATCATTTTTTCCTTTTATTTCAACACTGGCTGATGAAAATTTAAGGCGCTCCTTTTTTATAAAAATACCCGCTTGTTTAGCAAGTGAACAGACATCCTGGCAAAGTTTCTGCATGAAAATTAATTTCGAAATTATTCAATAGTAAAACTACAATTTAAAATTCAAAAAGACTGAAACAGCATTATTATATTTGTGAACTTTTTCTTGATAAGTAAATTTGTTTTAAATGGATTATTTATAAAAGAGTTTTCAGAGAAATAATATTAAAATCTTTCGTCTTGGCTAATTTCTTTTTTCTAAGCTTAGGCCCTTTTTAAAGGTAATTACAGCGGAGTCACATACAGGAATATTTACATGAAATATTTGCGTACTTTTGAATTCAGTTAATGAAAAAGAAACTTTTAAAATACTTCCTTTGTAAAAATCTCAGTGCAGCTGCTGTATCCGTATTGTTAATCTGTTCTTATAATATTGTTTTTTCGCAGATTGCTCCCAAATTAAATATTGCATTAAAATTGAATATTGTTGGCGGTGACTTGAAAAATTCGCTTATTACGATTACTAAAAACGGAACACCATTCAGAGTTGTTGATCCCAGTAAAGAAAAAAGCGATTTAGATATTCCACTGGGTGAAGAGTACTTATTTACTTTTACAAAAATCGGATATGCTTCCAAAAGTATTATAGTTAACACACATGTTCCAACCAATAGAGAAAACGGGCATTTTGCCAAATTTATTTCTGATGTATCACTTGTAAAACAAGATGCTGGAAAGGAAACTGATTATACACCTCCTTACGGGAAAATTGTCTTCAGCTTAAAAAAAGATGATTTTGATTTTGAGAATATCCAGCAGAAAACGGATGTGCCTAAGACAACTCCTCTGCCGATTATTGTTATGCAGCAGGTGCCTAAATTAGCACCCGTTAAAGCAACACCTGTTTCGCCAGAGATTTCAAAAACGCGCACAGGGAAAACGAAAGAAAAGAAAGTGATACAGGAAGACTCCAGAAAAATCACCTTAATCACAATTATTATTGATGGTAACGAATATATTTACAAAAAGGAAGAATACGGCTGGGGCGGTATTTATTGTTATAAAAATGGAGTGAACATTTCAAAAAACACATTTGATAATGAAACGGAATAATTTTCCTGACTTCCTTCGTTCTCCTCTACTTCTTTATTAAACCTTATTCTCGCCAGAGGCTCCGCTGATTTTCTCAGCTCTTTTAAAATACCAAATACCTGAAACACCAAGAATAAAAAGTATTGTAGAAATTAATTCGGCCTGAGTAAATGCGAAATTATTAATATGATACAATGTATTTATCCTGATTTTTTCTATAAAAAAACGTTCAACTCCGTTAAAAATAAGGTAAATAGAAAAGAGCATTCCCGGTGTAGTAATGCGTTTACGCAGCTGCCACAAAACAAAAAACAATCCAATACACATTAATGTTTCGTAAAACGGTGTGGGAAATACAGGCGGCACAAGATGATTGCAGTATTTAGCACCAATGCAGCCATCCATAGGAACACCAACACTGTTTACATTATGGGGGTAATCATAACTCCAGAGCCAATCCGGAATCCATTTTAAAAAACCAGGTTTTGGTGAAGTATTATCAATGCCCCAGTCGCCGTCACCTGCAACATGACAGCCGATGCGCCCAACTGCATATCCTATCATCAAAGAGGGTGCAGCAGAATCAATTAAATGAGGAGCGGGAATTTTATTTTTCTTGCCGTAATAAATTAGAGCAATTGATGCCACAATAAGCCCGCCGTACATTGTTAAACCGCTGAATGAAAGTAAAGCGCCGACCGGATCTGCAATAAATTCATTCCAATTCTCAAGATTGTGAAAAATTTTAGCGCCAATAATCCCTGCGAAAGCAGCTATCAATGTCATGTTGCCTACGTGCTGGTAAGGATGAACCAATTCTTCAACCATTACAGGTTTTTCCAATTTTGTTTTATCTTTTTCGCGGAATTTCAGGTAAGCCGAAAGCGCAGCAATTGCTATCCCGCCGATAATACTGCCTTTTGAGGAAAGTAAAAAGCCCTGAGTGTCTTCAGTAAATGCCGAAAAATTAAGGAGAATAAATACAGCTTTGTACCCAATGAAAAAACCAATAACTGCGGACGTTATAAGTTCAGCAATTGTTGCTTTAGCTCCAGTAAGTGTTTGAGTCATTGATGAGCTGAGCAAACCATCTTTTTCTTTTCGTTTTAATTCCTTTGTCCAAAAATATGCGGAAACAAAAAATGAGATGGCAACAAAAAAACCGAAACTTTGAAACATTTTAAGGAAAGGAAAATCCAGCCCGAACAAATCTTTTACTGCATAATAAATTGAAGGATACATTGTGATTTAGAATTAGTCAAATAATAATTTATGAATGCAATTTCAAATTCACACAATTGAAAGCGGGCGAATTTACGAATAATGATTCTAAGAATTGATCGAAAATTCATTAGTAATTTCACACTCTCAATGAATGACAATTAAATCGTAATTTAGCCGGCTCAAATTCCATTAAAATGGAATGCTGAAAAATACAAATTGAAACATTTCCTCTTCCTATCCGGAAAGGCTAAATAATGATTTTTTATGAATATTGCGTTAATCGGCTATGGCAAAATGGGGAAGGAAATAGAGCAGATTGCTTTATCCCGCGGACATTGTATTGTGCTGAAAGTAGATGAACATAATGCTGCAACATACACTGTTGATGATCTAAAAAAAGCCGATGCCGCAATTGAATTCAGCACACCTGAATCAGCAGTTACAAATATTTACAAATGTTTTGAAGCAGGCTTACCTGTTGTTGCAGGCACTACCGGCTGGCTCAGTAAATTTGATGCCGTAAAACAAAAATGCACCGAAAATAATCAAACATTATTTTATGCTTCTAATTACAGTATAGGTGTTAATTTGTTTTTTAAACTGAATGAATACCTGGCAAAGCTGATGAATACATATCCTGAATATAATTCTGCAATAGAAGAAATTCATCACATTCATAAATTAGATTCACCGAGCGGAACCGCCATTACTCTTGCCAATCAAATGATTGAGCAGCTTGACAGCAAAACAAAATGGGTTAATAATGCAGCGACTGACGAGCAGGAGTTAAACATTGTTTCTAAACGGATTGATGAAGTCCCGGGCACGCATACCGTTACATACAGTTCTTTAGTTGATGAAATAAGTATTACTCACACAGCACACAGCCGAAAGGGATTTGCGTTAGGAGCAGTAATTGCAGCTGAATGGATAAAAGGTAAAAAAGGTGTTTTCGGGATGAATGACCTTCTAAAATGATGCTGCGTTTTTTATTTATATTAATTCACAAAAATTAACAATTGATAAACAATAAAAATTTCAAACCTTTGTTTCCCGAAATAATTGTCTCAACTCTTAACTTTAAACTTTAAACTAATTTTATGGATACCTCTTATTTATTATTGATACTATTTTCAATCACAACAATCATAGGACTTTGGAAGCTGTTTACTTTAGCAGGAGAAGAAAGCTGGAAAGCATTTGTGCCATTATATAATTTTATTGTATGGCTGAAAATAATTAAAAAACCATGGTGGTGGATTTTCTTAATCATCACGCCCGGCGTTAATTTTTTGATGTTTTCCATCATGAGTCTGCTCATGGCTAAATCGTTTAACAAACGTACCATGCAGGATAAAATAATTGCCTTTTTTGCAGGCTTTCTTTTTCTGCCCTACATCGCATTTCAAAAAGATACGGTTTATTCAGGACCTGAAGATTTAACAAAACTAAAACCTTCCATAGCCAGGGAATGGTCGGAAGCCATTGTGTTTGCAGTTATTGCAGCAACAGTTATCCGCACATTTTTCTTTGAAGCCTTTACTATCCCTACATCATCTCTTGAAAAATCAATGATGGTAGGTGATTACTTATTTGTAAGCAAAATCAGCTTCGGGGCTAAAATTCCGAATACCCCGCTGTCATTCCCATTTGCTCATCATACGCTGCCATTTGCCACAGAAACGAAATCTTATCTGGAATGGTTTAAACTTCCTTATTTCCGTTTACCGGGATTAGGACATGTAAAAAATAACGACATAGTTGTGTTCAATTATCCCGACGGAGATACCGTTGCTCTGGGATATCAAAACCAAAGCTATTATCAGATTTGCAGAGATAACGGTTTTAAAAGTTTATATAATAAACCCGGTGTTCAAATTGCTGCTGACCGCGACAGAAATACCGGAGAGCTTATTTATCAGCCCATCGGAAGAGTGGTTTACAGGCCGGCTGATAAACGCGAGAACTATGTTAAGCGCTGTGTTGCTATTGCCGGAGACACTTTAAAAATTGCAAATCAAAAACTATTTATAAACAGCAAGCCTGCATACACTGCTGAAACAATGCAGTACAATTATAAAGTACGAACAGGCGAAACTATGCTTGACGCGAAATTTTTTAAAGATTTTGATATCACTGATGAGAAGCAGCAGGGACAGGACAGTCTGGGAATGATTTACATTCTTACTCTTCCTTTTAATAAAATAGAACAACTTAAAAGTTTAAGTTACGTTAAATCGGTTGAACCGATAATTGAACCTGTCGGCGAATACAGTTCAAGGATATTCCCGCACAGTCCTGCTTTTAAATGGAACAATGATAATTTCGGACCTTTATATGTTCCTAAAAAGGGAGTAACGGTGAGTTTAGATGCTGCTAATATAGTATTGTACGAAAGGATAATTAAGAATTACGAGTTAAACACTTTAGAAATAAAAGGCGGGAAAATCTTTATTAACGGAAAGGAAACTACTAGCTATACATTTAAATTGGATTACTATTTTATGATGGGCGACAACCGCCAAAACTCAGCAGATTCAAGATACTGGGGCTTTGTACCGGAGGATCATGTTGTAGGCAAGCCGGTATTTGTGTGGATGAGCATTAAAGAAGATAATAAAAATATTACTTCAAAGGCACAGAGCGGTTTCCTGAAAAAATTAAAAACATCCTTATTTGAAGATCCTGCACGCAGAGCACGTTTCTTTACTTTTGTTTCGGATGAAGGTTTATCACGTTCTTACCTGATACATTTTATTCTAATAGTTCTCGGAATTTCCGGTTATGTTTATTTTAGAGGCAAACGTGCTGTGAAAAAATAATTTATCGGCCCGGCCTCCTCTTAAAATGAGGAGCATTACTGCAAAGCCGGCTTTATTGATTTAATTCTATCTCTTATCTTATTTAAGAGATGGAATTAATAAATCGTGAAAATTTAATCACATTTCCATTGAAAAAAAAGTCTTCCATAAGAGAGTGGCTGAAGGCAATAGTTTTTGCATTTTTAACTATTCTTTTATTCCGTGTGTTTTTCTTTGAAGCTTTTACTATTCCTTCGCCGTCGATGGAAAAATCGCTGCTCACAGGTGATTATATTTTGGTCAGCAAATTAAGCTATGGGCCGCGCATCCCGAATACTTTGTTGTCATTTCCTTTTGCACATCAACGTCTGCCTTTTACTGAAAACACAAATTCATATCTCGATTGGATTAAAATACCTTACGAACGGTTGTTCGGAACGCCGGTTATTAAACACAACGATGTGGTAGTTTTTAATTATCCGATGGAAGAGGAACATCCCGTTGACCAGCGTACCTATTATATAAAGCGGTGTACTGCAATTCCGGGAGATACTTTAGAAGTGAGGGAGGGGCTGGTTTACATCAATGGCAAAGGCAGTGATGTTCCGGAAAAATTACAATTCAATTATAAAATTAAAACAAATGCCGACACTATTAATTCTGACTCCTTAAAAAGATTAGGCATTACCGAAGGTGATAAAATGCGGAACAAAGGCGAATATTGGTTTACCCTGACAGCAGAGAATGCGGTTAAAATTAAAAAGCTTGGACATGTTTTAAACGCCGACCCCCTTCTTGAAAAAAAAGGAAATTACAGCGATTATATGTTTCCTGAAAATGAGCACTTTCTCTGGAACGTAGATTTTTTCGGTCCTATATATATTCCTAAGGCTGGGGATTCAATAAGATTAAATATAGATTCTCTCCCGCTCTACCAGCGCATTATAAGTGTTTATGAAAAAAATGATTTAAGAATAAGCGGTGATTCTATTTTCATTAACAATAAATACAGCACACATTATAAATTTAAAATGAATTACTTTTTTATGATGGGCGACAACCGCCACAACTCCGCAGACTCCCGTTTTTGGGGCTTTGTACCCGAAGATCATATTGTAGGGAAAACTGTAATGGTGTTAATGTCGATTGATAAAACCGGCGGGAAAAGCAGTATCAGATGGAATAGATGGTTTAAGGGGTTGAAGTAATAGTGTATCAGGTTACAAATCCTTAAACTATTTGGGCCGGATTACAAATGCTGAACAGCGGGGAACAAAATATTTATGCTTTAATCAAAATAAATTCTACAATTAGGCAGCGATTTTTTAATTCTATCTTTTTCTTTCTGTTCAATAGGATTACCACTAAGTCCGAGGGCTTTTAATTTCTTCAGTTGCTCAATTTTTTCAGGTAGTTTCCTAATATTACATCCATTTAAACTAAGATCTTCTAAATTTTCAAGTTTAACTATAACATCTATGTTTGAAAGATTTAAATTATCAGTAAGGTCTAAAGTTTTTAAATATTTCAGTTCAGCCAGTTCAATTGGGATTGCACTAATAGCATTTACATTTAGTTGAAGGAACTCAAGTTTTTTCAAATTTTTAATTTTTGAGGGGATTTCACCAATCATCCAGCATTTCGTGATATCATTACCCTTATCATCCCTTATCCTGTAGTCGCAGTCCATTCCTTGAATTGATAGGTGTCTCAAGTTTGTCATTTGAAAAACACTATCAGGAATTAGACCGCTTTTTAATTCTCTAGTTGATGAAATAAAAATTGTTGTTGTATCAGAGCTAATTCGTTGGTCTGTAAGTGTCTGATAATAGTTAGTTCCGGTCATTGTTGATATACAAATGATAGAAAGTAAAACTGCCCCAATTATAAAAATATATTTCATTTTTTATTTTTCTATAGTTGCAAAAATTATTATTGACCAAGAGAAAGTGCTTGTTCTGTTTTTTCAATTGCTTTATTGCCAAGATCCGAAGGCGAAACTCATTCCTTTATTCCCCGCAAATATATCTCAAAAAAAAATGATGAAGCCGAAAGCTTCATCATTTTAAATATTAATTGATTTTATTCCTTAAACATTAATTGATTCAGGTGCCGAAGCAATACCAACTTCTAAATCGTTAATAACAAGTATAACATAATATTGACGCGTTCCTGTTGCATTGCCGGCCAAATTAGGGCGGGTATCAACCGAATGCGGATGTGTTACATGTTTAAAATAAGTAAAACCAGTTTCTGCTCCGCGTTTGCTGTAAATATTACCGCCTTCGCAATGTTCGAGGCCGAATTCATCTTAAGTAAACTTTCATTCCTAATTTAATTAATGAGTTACGATTTATTTCACTTAAATTTTCTTCCAACTCTCAAAACATCAATTCCAAAGCCAGAAAGAAAACATCTAATTCAAAAAGGCAAGCGCCTAATTGCAAAAGGCAAGATTCACAATCTACTTTATACTACCCAGTTTATTGAATAGACTCTCACCAATTTCAATTGAAGCCTATTCAATCTCAATTGAAGTACCTTCCTAATCTAATGGAGGGGCTTCCTAATCAAAGGAAGTACCTCCAATCTCAATTGAAGTACCTTCCTAATCTATTGGAAGGGCTTCCTAATCAAAGGAAGTACTTTCCTAATCTAATGGAGGGCCTTCCTAATCAAAGGAAGTGCCTTCAATCTCAATTAAAGTACCTTCTTAATCTAATGGAAGGGCTTCCTAATCAAAGGAAGTGCCTCCAATCTCAATTGAAGTACCTTCCTAATCTAATGGAAGGGCTTCCTAATCAAAGGAAGTGTCTTCAATCTCAAATGAAGTACCTTCCTAATCTAATGGAGGGCCATCCTAATCAAAGGAAGTACCTTCAATCTCAATTAAAGTACCTTCTTAATCTAATGGAAGGGCTTCCTAATCAAAGGAAGTGCCTCCAATCTCAATTGAAGTACCTTCCTAATCTATTGGAAGGGTTTCGATCTCAATTGAAGCTTCACCATTAACAAGAAGATCCCTCATAAGAGTTCGGGATGACAGTTTGTGTTCGACTTCTTAAATCGAAACAAATCTTTAATTATTCATAACTTTGCAAACGTTAAAATACTATTATTTCCTCTCAATTATTAATGTATGAACACGGCAGTATTATCCTCCGCTTACCTCGCTCCTATTCAATATTATTCAAAGCTGCTTAATTATTCGGCCTGTATTATTGACAATTTCGAACATTTTACAAAACAGACCTACCGCAGCCGCTGCGATGTTTATTCGCCCAACGGCTCAATAACGCTGAGTGTTCCGCTTGTAAAAAGAGCGCACCGGAGAGCAGTGAAAGATTTAAAAATTTCGTATGATTACGATTGGCAGACGCTGCACTGGCGTACATTAGAATCGAGCTACAGGCGTTCGCCGTATTTCGAATATTACGAAGATGATTTCTATCCGCTCTATCATGACAAAAAACACGAGTATTTAATCGACTTGAATGAAGCCCTGCAGCAGGAAATTTTGATTCTTCTGAAACGGAAACCGAATTACACCTTCGCCTCTGAATATCAAAAGATATATACTGATGCCGATGATTACCGGAACATCATCTCACCCAAAGAACCGCTGGATTCGGATAAAACATTTGAAGTAATACCTTATTCGCAGGTATTTGATACAAGACATGGATTTATCCCCAATTTAAGCATTGTTGATTTACTTTTCAATCAGGGCAACAGGGCGATGGAATTTATCTAAATCATTCGCTGAAAAGTAAATTTTTTACCGCTTAATTTTGTTACTTTTGACACGCTTTAATTATTAATGCGAATCAAGGTTTGGAATCGGCGTTGCGCGCTGAAGTCATACTGAGCCTGTCGAAGTATCTGGGCAAGCCATCGCACACCCTTCGACAAGCTCTGGGTGACGACACACAATTTAGATTATCCATTCTTTTATTCACATTGTTTTTCATTATCACAAGGAAATCAATTTTCAAATTGACAAATTAAAGACGCTTTTTAAGAATATTTTGAGATGAAAGTCAACCCAAAATCTTCGACTAGCTCAGACTGACAGCGCACAGGTCATATTGAGCTTGTCGAAATATTTGCGATGGCAAAAACAAAACGGCATCAAATTAACAAATTAAGAAATGGATATAGAATTCAACAAAAACGAAGATAAATTGAACCTGCTTATTTCCGCCATGGAAACAAAGCTTGAGAAAATTTATTTGGGCGGAGGCAAAAGCAGGATTGATAAACAGCATGAACAAGGCAAAATGACTGCCCGTGAACGTATTGAGTTTCTTACCGACAAAGATTCTAAAACTATTGAAATAGGCGCTTTTGCAGGTGACGATATGTATAAGGAACACGGCGGATGTCCTGCAGGAGGAGTGATAGTGGTGATAGGTTATGTAAGCGGAAGGCAGTGTATTATTGTTGCCAATGATGCGACAGTAAAAGCCGGCGCGTGGTTTCCGATTACCGGAAAGAAAAGTTTAAGAGCGCAGGAAATAGCGATGGAAAACAGGCTTCCGATTATTTATCTGGTTGACAGCGCCGGCGTTTATCTGCCGATGCAGGATGAAATTTTTCCCGACAGAGAACATTTCGGCCGCATATTCAGAAACAATGCAATCATGTCGGGCATGGGGATACTGCAGATTTCCGCTGTTATGGGAAGCTGTGTTGCAGGCGGTGCCTACCTTCCTATCATGAGTGATGAAGCAATGATTGTTGATAAAACAGGAAGTATTTTTTTAGCAGGTTCTTATCTTGTGAAAGCCGCAATAGGCGAAACCATTGATAACGAAACATTGGGCGGTGCAACTACACATTGCGAAATATCCGGTGTTACCGATTACAAATGCAAAGATGATGCTGACGCCCTTACCCGCATCCGCAGCATCATGAGTAAAGTGGGGCATTTTGATAAAGCAGGTTTCAACCGCATCAAAGCCGAGCCTCCTAAAAAAGATGCAAATGAAATTATAGGTATTATCCCTGATGCGCGCGACAAGCAGTATGATATGCATGAAATAATTGCACGGCTGGTTGATAATTCTGATTTTGAAGAATACAAAGAAGCTTACGGACAAAGCATTCTGTGCGGACTTGCACGCATCGACGGCTGGAGCGTGGGAATAGTGGCGAATCAGCGCAAAGTGGTGAAAAGCAAAAAAGGCGAAATGCAGTTCGGCGGTGTTATTTACAGCGACAGTGCTGATAAATCGGCCCGCTTTATTATGAACTGCAATCAAAAGAAAATCCCGCTGGTATTCCTTCAGGATGTTACCGGCTTTATGGTAGGCTCCCGCTCTGAACACGGCGGTATTATTAAAGACGGCGCAAAAATGGTAAGCGCAATGGCAAACTCGGTTGTCCCGAAGTTTACGTTTGTAATCGGCAATTCTTACGGCGCAGGCAATTACGCTATGTGTGGAAAGGCTTATGACCCGCGTTTAATTGCCGGCTGGCCTACAGCGCAGATAGCTGTGATGGGCGGTGCTCAGGCAGCCAAGGTTCTCGGTCAGATTGAAGTTGCATCGCTGAAAGCGAAAGGCGAAATAATTACTCCGGAAAAAGAAGCTGAACTATTTAAAAAAACGAAAGACCGCTACGACAGCCAGACCAGCCCGTATTATGCTGCAGCGCGCCTTTGGGTGGACGCAATCATACATCCGCTGGATACCCGCAAATGGATTTCGATGGGTATTGAAATGGCCGACAATGCGCCTATTACTAAAGCATATAATGTTGGTGTGATACAAACGTGATTTAGTTTGCCGCGAATTTCACGAATTAAAAATTATTGCCGTTTTTTAAGAAATATTCTAACAAAATCATCCGCCCAAAGTCTTCGACAAGCTCAGACTGACAGCGCGCTGGTCATATTGAGCCTGTCGAAATATGTGCGATGGCTTCTTAATTAAAGGACATTGAATTATAAACCATAAATTCTATGATTGTTTTAGAGTTTATAAAATTATCCATTAAAAGATTGTTTTAAAGGATGTCATCCTGATTGGCTTTTGCCAAGAAGGATCTTCTTAATCATTAGCAATATAGTTAATAAGAACAAGATCCCACAAAAAAGCTCAGGATGACTGAAAGATTAGTAATGTCATCCTGATTGGCTTTTGCCAAGAAGGATCTTCTTCATCATTAGCAATATAGTTAATAAGAACAAGATC
>CAINDA010000012.1 GCA_903847205.1 uncultured Bacteroidota bacterium | reverse complement strand
GTTTTTTGGTTTTGAAAGCATATACAAATCTGCAAGTTTTATGAATAATTTTATGCTTTTCTTGCAGATTTTTATAACATCTTTTTAACCGATATTGTTGATATCGTTAGGCTATAGAACTTTTTGGTATTCGACTATTTATTTTAATCGGATAATTTTTTTATCCTGACCGCGGATGCAACACACATCCATGTTAAGCCGATTCGCGGGTGATGCTGCGGAATTTTATTATTTCAAACCAGCACCTGCAGTAACATTCACGCTCAATTCAAAATCATCGCTGATAGCTTTATCGCCGATATTTTCAACGAAACTTGCCGAACCGTAAACCAAACCGAATTTAGTGCGGTTTACAATAATTTTTGCAATTACTACCATTGTTTTTTCATCCATTTTAATCAATGCCGGAAAAGTGATTTCATTTGTAATACCTTTAATGGTGAGCTTTCCTGTTATATTATAATCATTACCTGGTTTTAATGGATCAGTAACAGCAGCTTTTGTAATTTCAAATTTTGCGGTTGGGTTTTTAGCTGTTCCAAAAAATTCATCCGATTTTAAATGCCCGATTAATTTATCATTATATCCTTTGTCTGCTAAATCGGTGCAGGTAATTGAATTCATGTCAAACTCAATTGTGCCGGAGGTGATATTTTTCCCATCGGTAATTACTTTACCGCTCGTAATATTAACTCCGCCTGTGTGCTGCCCGGTAACCTTTTTGCCGAGCCATACTGCCGTTGTTGTTTTAGTATCAATCTTGTAAATTGTTTCGTTACTTTTTTTGGGTGTTGTAAATGCAAGTGCTGCTACTGCAGAAGCAGCAATAAAACTGATGGTGATTAATTTTTTCATGTTGGTTATTTTAAATTTATACTAATTTTTTGGCTGATTATTTTTGTTTATCAATACAAATGTATGTATATACATACAATATTGCAAATTTATCTTTCTTAAAAACTGTTAAAATACTTTTTGTTAATTTATTGGAGGGCTTCCTTATTTTTTAAATTCGATGGAAACTGAATTAATACAGTAGCGAAGTCCGCTGGGAGCAGGCCCGTCATCAAATACATGCCCAAGATGTCCGCCGCATTTTGCACAGGTAATTTCAGTCCGAACCATTCCTGCACTTTTATCTTTTGTATAAACAACTTTGCTCGAATCAACAACATCCGAAAAACTCGGCCAGCCGCAACCCGCATCAAATTTGGTTTCAGATCTGAACAGCTCTTCCCCGCATGCAGCGCATACATATATACCTTTTCCTTTATGCAAATAATATTTTCCCGAAAAGGGCATCTCTGTGCCTTTTTTTCGAAGCACTTCAAATTGTTCAGGGCTTAATACTTTTTTCCACTCTTCATCAGTTTTAATTATTTTTTCAGTCATTGGTTTTGCAGGGTTTACTTTCGTCTGTGTGTTTTGGCCTTCTCCTTTACAGGATAAAATACTCAATGCAATTAAAAGATAAACTATATTTTTCATAACAGGCGGTCCAGATAAAATTGATTTTGAAACTCAAAAATTGTATTCAGCTTCATTACTTTCATTCCATGATTTAAATTAAATCTAACTGTTTTTAAAATAACAAATCGTGTTTGATATTATTCAGAAAAATCTGGAAAGTCCGCTGGTTAGATTTGATAAAAAATCGTAAGGCAAATAAAAATTTCTGCTAATCAGTATTATTTGCAGTTGTTTTTTGGAAATTCAACTTAATCCCAAACTGGCAATCACACTATCTAATTCAATATTTAAAATAGGTAATTAATTTATTACATCGCCATAAACAAAAGGTGCGATTAGCTTGAAACTTAAATTTATTTCAAGTGTTACTCAATGTTTTATTTAATCATCGGAAGGATCAGGTGCCTTTTCAAAACCCGCTTTTTTAGGCTTGATCTTTTTTATAAACAAAACATTTATTATTTCGTTCTCAGCTGTAAGAATAACGGCTGACATCCCATTTGTGACAGGCGCTGGGAAACACCCTGCATGTAATTTTCTTTTTATGGGCTCATAACTGCCGTCTTCCATTTTTGTATACATCGCAGTTACTTTTCCGTCTTTTACATCACATTTTCCATTAATGCATTGTGCATCGTTGCCGCTTCTGAATGTAATAATTACATCAGAATAAGTACCGTCAGCAACATCTTCCGCACCGCGCAGATCAAATTTTTGCGCCCATTTAAAATAGCAATTAAGATCATCGCCGCCCTTTTTAGCCGATTGACCATAAACCCCGACAACTGCATTAATCAATATAGAGAAGAGAATAATTATTTTTTTCATACCCGCAGAATTATATTTGTGCAAATTAATTAAAATATTTGGGTAAATGTATAATTTATCTGCAATAATTTCAAATGTTAAGACAAAAGAACTTATTTTTATCTCGGAAAAAGATTTTAAATATTCTGTCCCCTTCTTTTGTAATTTGCAGAATTTAGAGTTTGTGCCCGCAATGCTGCGGGAAATAATTCCTTTAATTTATGAGCAGACTTATTATTGAAAATGATTTAAATCAGGCACAGCAGATGCTGCAGCAATTTTTAGCCGTACCTGAAAACATAACAGCTATTGAAAGGGCCGGCAGTGCCCTTACAGCAATTTTTAAAAATGGGAATAAAGTAATATCATGCGGAAACGGAGGTTCAATGTGCGATGCAATGCATTTCGCAGAAGAGCTGAGCGGACGTTTTCGTGAAGACAGAAAAGCACTGCCCGCTGTTTCTATTTCTGACCCCTCTCATATCTCATGCACAGCTAACGACTACGGCTACGATAAAGTTTTTTCCAGGTATATTGAAGCTATTGGAAATAAAGGCGATGCACTGCTAGCCATCAGCACCAGCGGTAATTCAGCAAATATTGTTAATGCAATTATTGCCGCCAAAGAAAAAGGAATGACAATTATCGGCTTAACCGGAAAAAACGGCGGAAAAATGGCGGCATTATGCGATATTGAAATCCGTGCCCCGCACAGCCAATACGCCGACAGGGTGCAGGAGATACATATTAAAGTTATTCACACTTTGATACATTTAATTGAAGAATCTCTATAACATTGTGAATAGCAGCAAAAAAGTGATTTTTTTTGCAGTCTGCCGCAATTGATTATTATAATTAAAAAATCTTATTCTATGAACATCATTGAGGAGGCTTTCTTATGCTTGTAAAAACCTACGGCAGCGCGGTATATGGAATAAATGCCACTACAGTAACTGTTGAAACAAATATTAATCCGGGTGTAAACTTTTTTTTAGTCGGCCTTCCCGACAGCGCAGTTAAAGAAAGCCAGCAAAGAATTGACGCTGCACTAAAAAATAACGGCTTTAAAATTCCAGGCAAAAGTATTGTCATTAATATGGCCCCTGCCGATATCCGAAAAGAAGGTTCTGCTTATGATTTAACCATTGCTGTGGGGATATTAGCGGCATCGGGGCAGATTAAATCCGATAAGGTAAGCGACTATATTATTATGGGCGAACTATCACTTGACGGCGGGCTGCAGCCAATCAGAGGGGTGCTGCCAATTGCCATAAAAGCACGTGAAGAAAAATTTAAGGGAATTATTCTGCCTAAGCAAAATGCCAAGGAAGCGGCTATTGTGAGCGGGTTAGATGTATTTGGTGTTGATACAATAAAAGAAGTAATTGATTTTTTTAATGAGCAGATTGAGCTGGAACCAACGGTTGTAAATACCCGGGACGAATTTTTTTTAAAGCTGAACGACAGCGAGTTTGATTTTGCTGATGTTAAAGGACAGGAAAATATTAAACGCGCTTTAGAAATTGCAGCTGCCGGCGGACATAATGTAATTTTAATCGGATCGCCGGGGGCAGGAAAAACAATGCTGGCCAAACGTCTGCCGACCATTTTGCCTCCGATGAATTTACACGAAGCTCTTGAAACTACCAAAATTCACAGCGTTGCAGGCAAGATGGGAAAAAATGTAGGGCTTGTAGCTGTACGTCCGTTTCGGTCGCCTCATCATACAATTTCGGATATTGCTCTTGTCGGCGGAGGCAGTGTTCCCCAGCCCGGTGAAATTTCATTGGCGCATAACGGTGTTTTGTTTTTAGATGAATTGCCCGAATTTAAACGTACTGTTTTAGAAGTAATGCGCCAGCCGCTGGAAGACAGGGTGGTTACAATTTCACGTGCAAAATTTTCTGTTGAATATCCTGCAAGTTTTATGCTGGTGGCAGCTATGAATCCCTGCCCATGCGGATATTACAATCATCCTGAAAAAGACTGTGTATGCCCTCCAGGTACTGTTCAAAAATACCTAAACAAAATATCAGGCCCATTATTAGACCGAATAGATATTCATGTTGAAGTTACCCCGGTATCCTATAATGAATTAGCTGCTGAGCGCCTGTCGGAAAAAAGCGAAAATGTGCGTCAGCGTGTAATTAAAGCACGCGAGGTGCAGGAAAAACGCTATTTAAGCAATGACGGGGTTCATTGCAACGCTCAAATGAGTTCAAAACAATTGCGGACTATTTGTAAAATTGATGATGCCGGTAATCAATTATTAAAAACTGCAATGGAAAAATTAGGATTATCAGCCCGTGCCTATGACCGCATATTGAAAGTAGCGCGTACAATTGCTGATTTGGAAGGGATTGAAAAAATAGAAACCAATCATTTAGCAGAAGCCATTCAATACCGCAGTCTGGATAGAGAAGGCTGGGCGGGCTAAAGGCATTTACAATATTCAAATATAACCGCAGCAGTTGGATGCTGTCTTATCATCTTTAATTCTTCATATACTTTCAGTTATTTATGTATTTTTTTGACAATTTTGTAATTAGAATCGTTGAAATTTGTAATTTTCGGCTTCAAAAATTTTATTTGAACTAATTAGGAGAAAAAATGCATAAACTTTTTTTTATAATAGTAGTTTTTATTTTGAGCGGTATTTGTAATTATTCAAAAGCTCAAACCGAGGAAAACCTTAGTGCGGCTGAATATCTGGCTAATGATGATTATAACCGTGCACTTAAAGAATACCTTAAACTTTATAAAAATAAAAAAGAAGATGCTGAAATTAATTATAATATAGGGTTTTGTTATCTACATATTAATGACGACAAATCAAAAGCTATTCCCTACTTAGAGTTTGTTTACAGTAAAGGACAATACAAAAACGAGTTGCTTTTATATTTGGGCATGGCCTATATGTATTCGTATAAATTTGATGATGCTCTTAAATATTTTATTGATTACCGTAAATTAATTACATCTAAAAAGTTCGAATTAATTGAAAACTATTATAGGGACTGTCAAGAGGGGAAAATAGATTATCAGAAAAAAATTACAGTAGATAATTATGGGATAGTCGACAGATGTATTGAAAATTGTGAGAATGCAAAAGAGTTAATTAAAAATCCGGTGAATGTAACATTTGAAAATTTGGGCAGAGAGATTAATTCTAAATACCCCGATTACTACCCATTCATTACCGCTGATCAAAGCACACTTTATTTTACTTCGAGAAGAGAAGACACACCTCAAAAATTAAAGAGTTATCAAGGTTATTTTACATCTGACATCTATGTTTCCAGAGTAAAAGACGGTCAATGGACAGCGGCTAAAAATCTTGGTCCAATTATTAATACACCGGGTGATGAACAATGTGTTTCCGTTACCTCAGACGGAAAAACAATGATTATGTTCGAAGATAATGAAAGTGTAACCGGCGACCTTTTTGTAGTTCCTCTTTTGGCTTTACCTCCAAAACCTAACAGCTTCATTGAACCTGTTGAAACCAAGTACCGCGAATTTGAGGGCAGTATGACAGAGGATGGAAATACATTAATTATTTCGAGTGACAGAGTTGGAGGAATAGGAGAAACTGATTTATATATGTTCAAAAAACTTTCTAACGGTGACTGGGGAACTCCAATTAACCTTGGGCGAAATATAAACACTAAATATAAAGAGGCATTCCCTGTTTATGATGAAAAAAATCGGATTTTGTATTTCGCTTCTGAAGGACATACTAATATGGGCGGATTTGATATTTTTAAATCGCAATTTGATTCAGTGTCCCAAACATTTGGTCCGGCAGAAAACATGGGCTATCCAATCAATACACCCGAAGATGATATGGAGATTTCACTGGCGGCAAATAAACGTGACGGCTACATTTCTTCATCCAGACCCGGCGGTTTCGGGGATCTTGATATTTATAAAATAACTTTTAATGATGTTGAAACCCGACCTTCTGTTATAAGAGGTATAGTATCAGCAGGTGATTCAATAAGCAAAGAAATAGATGCAGTAATATCAATAAGAGATGCAAAAACAAACAAAGCTATAGATTCAAAAAATGTAAATCCGCAGACAGGGAGATATATTTTTGCGGTTGGAACTGGGAAATATTTACTGACAGCATCTAGTCAGGGGTTTGAAGATTTTGAAAAAGAAATAAATGTATTTGATAAATCTGATTATGTTTTTGAAATAGAAACAAATATTATTCTTCAGAAGATTGGAAGCCCTAAACTGGCCTCAAATGAAAATTCAAAAAATAATGAGAATTCAAAAAATAACGAAAATCCTAAAAAAGGTACTTATGTAAAAAAAAATAATACGATATTAAGAGGTGTTATTTCAACAGATGATGATGTAAAAAAAGATATAGATGCATTTGTATCGATAAGAGATGCGAGAACAAATAAAATATTAGATGCGAAAAATGCAAACTCTCAAAGTGGAAAATATATATTTTCGCTGGGAGAAACGGGTAAATATATTTTAACAGTATTAAGCCCCGGCTATGCCGACGTTAAAGAAGAAATAGTGATTTCTGACAATTCAAACTTTTTTGAAATCGAAAAAAACATTAAGCTTCAAAAAGCCGGGGCGGCCCCTGCACATGATAAAGAAACTCCAAAAGTGAATCAGACAAAACCTGCTGTAACTCCCGAAAAGAAAAAGAACCTCTCGAAAACAAAGAAATTATAATCCCTGATTGAACTTATTCAATAAGTAACTTTTCTCTTACTACTTACGTTTTAAGTAAAAAACGTATATTATGAAAGCCCTTAATCAAAACTGGATTATTGAAAACGTAATTGATTTCGAGTACAAGAAATATGAATTGCTGGGCTACCTGCAGGGCATAAAACAAGAATTTAAAGACCAAAAACTATACCCTGCCCTCGCCGATTTAATTGCGCATTACAACAATTTGGTTACTATAAAAAGCAATAAAAAACAATTGAGTGAATCATTTGGAAAAGTTCTTTCAAAAATTGATTTGGAAAAACTCCGCTTGATGTATGAATCAATAGAAAAGGACAATGCTTTAATTAAAGAAATTGAAAACATTATTGATTTTTCTATTCCTCAATTAGCTTCCTGCCTTAAAGAAGGGAAAGATATTTACAACACCATTGAAAATAATATGCAGATTGAACCCATTGGATTAACCCCTTTAAATACCAATGAAGGTTATATGTTTATCAGCGATGGGCTTCAGAAAGACACTTTTGTTTACCAATACAACATTACTTTTATTGAACATGCAGACGAGCGTTTTCGCGGCATTCATACATCGTATATAAATTCCTATGCTTATTCTTACATAAATACTTACGAAAATATCAAATTACAGCTTATAAAAGAAATACCAGAATTGCCCAATCCGGCTGTGTTTGCAATAAGCTGTCAGAAGCAATATCCGCTTGCAGAAAGTTTTATGCCTGTTGCAAAGCGCTCATTGGTTAGGTTTGTAAGTACTTTAAGCTGATTAATTACTAACTCACCAAAGCACCATCTACCAAAACATTAATAGTTAAAGATATTTTAACCTGCGAGCTAACATTTTGAAACTCCTTTCAGCATCCCTGCCATAATTTATCTTTAGCGATATTGTTTTGCCCGCCTGTATTATAATTTTTTGATGAAATTATTTCTCATCAGAGATGTCAGACTCATACAGTTACAGAAATTTTGGTTTTTTAATGAATTCTCTTCATGTTATTTTTAACCTCTCAACTATTTTCTCGGGATTTTAATTTTTAACAAATGAATGATTTGTAAAATTAAATCCAAAACATTCTGCCGCTATGGATTCTGTTGTCCCTTTGCTGCTTTTAAATTTTTTTACCTATTTTTGAATATGCTTTCACTGCAGATTAAAAGTCAATAAGATATCAATGAAAAAAAGAAATTACTTTCCGCTTGCTATAGTAACAGTTCTTATTTCGGGGTTTACCTTTTCATCCTATGCGTCTAAAGGAAACGGAGGATGGTCTGCAACAGATGAAAACCCTAAAGCTTTTATCGAAAACAAAGGGCAGTTCCATATTCACAATTCAAAAGAAACCGTTTTATATGCATACGACGACGGCACAACGATGATCTATTTTACTTCACAAGGCATAACATACAGCTTTTTAAAGCGGTGGAAAAAAGAGGAAAAAGAAAATGAAAGAGAGCATGAAAATTCAAAGGGTGCAAAATCCCATGCTGAAATGGAAGCCGAAGAGCACCGGATGGAATTCAAGACTGATGCAGTAAATTTTATTTGGGAGAATGCCAATACCGCTGCTGTGATTGTTCCGGAAGAAGAAACCAAAGACTATTACAGCTATACTTTAAAAGAGAAAGACGGCAGCGTTAAAAATGTAAATAATATTAAAGGGTATAAAAAATTAGTTTATAAAAATCTGTATCCCGGTATAGATGTAGAATATGTTTTTCATCCCGACGAAGGAATAAAATACACACTGATTGTTCAGCCCGGAGCTGACATTTCAAAAGTAAAAATGAACTACGGCAACGGCGCGGCTAAGATCAAGCTGAATGGAAGCCTGCATATTCCCGCTTTGTTCGGCGATATTATTGACCATGCCCCTTCCGCCTTTTATTCAGATAATAAATCTGAAGCAATTTCTTCTCATTTTACAAAAACAGATAAATCAATTTCATTTGAATTAGGTGCTTACGATCATTCAAAAACAATAGTTATTGATCCCTGGGTGCAGACCCCGTCTATGTCAAACTCAAACTGTGTGTGGGAATGCGAGAAAGACGGCGCCGGCAATGTATATATTATCGGCGGTGACATGCCGATGAAACTCAGGAAATACAATGCAGCAGGCGTAATACAATGGACTTATATTACCCCTTGGGATACTGCAGGGCAGTGGCTGGGAACATTTGCAACTGATTTAGCCGGCAACAGCTATGTTACAAATGGCTCTACTGCCGCTTTGCAAAAAATTAACACCGGCGGTTCAATGGTTTACAATGCCGCAGGCGGAAGCCTTGATGAATACTGGAACATAGCTTTTAACTGCGACCAGACAAAATTAATTGTCGGCGGAACACGCCTGGGGATGCTCCCTCCGGCCGGCAGCAACGGAATGATTTTCGATATCAATACAAGTAATGGAAGCGTCAGCAGTACAAAAAAAGTCGGTTACAACCGATCTCATGTTGTTTTTGGTTTTCCTGTTACAGACATTGAAGAAGTGCGTTCAATAACATCTTCGCGGAATTCGAAATACTATTTTTTAACTTTAGATACTATCGGCGCTATCGATCAAAATTTTGCGGCATGTCCTAACGGGAACATATTTAATATAAATGATACTTATGCTTTTAGCTATAAATGCGAAAACTTCCGCCCTAATAACGGCAATGCAGGCATCATGGCAATACGGGCAAATAAAAATTTTGTTTATACTCAAAACGGCGCTAACATTCAGAAACGTTCGCTTGGCACCGGAGCTGTATTAGCCACAGCTGCAATTGCGGGCGGGATAAATACTTCCAGCGGAGGGCTGAACCAGGCCGGCAACAGCGGTATTGATATTGACAGCTGCGGAAATGTATATGTGGGTTCTGGAAATTCGGTTATTAAATATGATGCAAATCTTAATGTGATTACTTCTGTTTCTCTACCCTTCAGTGTGTTTGATGTTGCAGTCAGCTATAGCGGAAATGTTATTGTATGCGGTGCCACAGGCAACAGTTCAAACCATACCAGAACGGGATACGTGCAATCCATCAATATGTCAGCCTGCGACCCGATGATTTTATTCTGCTGTGATGCTACTATATGTCCAGCAGGTCCTTTGTGTATAGCTGCTGCGCCTATTACACTCACACCTGCAACAGCGGGAGGGACCTGGAGCGGCGTCGGAGTTAATGCCTCAACAGGTGTATTCACTCCCTCTGTCGCAGGAGTCGGCTCACATGTTATTATTTATACTTTAAGCTGTGGAAGCGATTCAACTACCATTATCGTAAGCCCCTGCTTAGCACTTACCGCCTGCCATGAAACAAACGGAAACATTACCGTAACAAGTGGTACAGGGCCATACACGTGGACAAAAGATTCTACCTTCACAGATTGCAGCACCTGTTTCGGCGGAAATTGTATTCCGGGATTCTGTACCGGAACAACAGCAACAATTTCTACAACCTTCGCAACCGGAACAACAGTAACACCTCCGGGAACATACCCGATACATGTTACAGATTCCGGTGCAACCAGCTTAACAATAACCAGCTTGTCTTCACTGCCAGCCTGTTCCAACACCTGCCCTGCGCTGACTGTTACCCCTTCAAGCATTGTTATGGACAGCTGTTTCGGGCAATCAGCGGGCAGTTTCAGTGCTGCAACCAGCGGAGGGGCATCTCCATGGGATTATACATTAGTAAATAGCGGAGGAACTACTGTTGCATCTTTTGCAAATGTTGTCGGAACACAAAGTTTCACAGGGCTTCCCGCAGGAACATATACTTTAAATGTTTTAGATAATAATGCCTGTCCGGGAACGGCTTCCGTTATTATTACTCAGCCTGCCGCAGGAACAGCTGCTAATGCAGGAATCGACCAAACAATATGCAGCAACTCCACTTTTTTAGAAGGAAACATTCCGGCTGCAGGCACAGGCCTGTGGACTATTGTCAGCGGAACCGGAACAATTACAACCCCGTCTTCGCCTACTTCCGGTGTTACCGGATTAGGCGTGGGAACAATAATTTTGGCCTGGACAATTACTAATCCGCCATGCCCGCCTACTTCCGACCAGGTGAGCATAATTAATTCGGGAGGTACTGCGGCAAATGCAGGACCAGATCAAACAATTTGCGCGAGCAGCGCTGTATTAGCAGGCAACAGCCCTGTTTCCGGAACAGGAGTATGGACTTTAATAGGCGGCACAGGAACTATCACATCTCCTAATTCGCCGACATCACTTGTTACAGGTTTAGGTGTAGGCTCACTGGTTTTAGAGTGGACAATCAATAATCCTCCCTGCCCGGCTTCTGCCGATCAGGTCACCATTACCAATACCGGCGTAGGTCCGGCTGTTTCGATTAGCTCACATATTAATGTTTCCTGCTACGGAGGAAGTAATGGAAGCGCGAATGCAGCAGCCAGCGGCGGTGCAGGAACTTTAACGTATGCTTGGACAGCAAGCGGCGGAAACAGCATGTCGGCTCATAATCTTGCTGCGGGTACATATACAGTTACTGTTACAGACAGCATCGGCTGTACCGGTGCAGCAACCGTGCCTATCATTCAGCCTGACTCTATTCATGCCCATGTAACTACAACTGCAACAGCCTGTGGCACTTCAACAGGTTCTGCAGCAGTTACGGCTGGCGGCGGAACAGGCAATTTAACATATTCATGGGGCAGCGGCGGAACTGCTGCAACTATTAATAACATTGGCGCAGGCCTGCAGACAGTTACTGTTACTGATTCTGCAGGATGTACCAAAACGGCAAGCGGCACTGTTGTTTCAAACGGAGCGCCTACAGCTGCTGCGGGGCCTAATATTACTATAACTGCGGGCACTTCAGCACAATTAAATTCTTCGGGAGGCGGAACATATTTATGGACACCGCCGGCTGGTTTAAACTGTGACACCTGTCGTGCGCCAATAGCAAGCCCTGCACAGACAACAAGCTACTGTGTTACAGTTTCAAAAAACGGATGCAGCGATTCGGCCTGCGTTACTGTTATAGTTACAGATTCACTTTCACCTGCAATGATCTGCGGAACGCTTTATCTCCCGGTAGGATCTGTGTATGTGCCGAATGCATTTACTCCAAACAATAATGATTTATTGAATGATGTATTTAAACCGGTGGCCAACTGCGTGCATGATTACAGCTTTATGATATTTGACCGCTGGGGCGAAAAAATATTTGAAACAACGGATAAAGATGCCGGCTGGAACGGTTATTACAAAGGGGTATTGTGCAAAGCAGATATTTATGTTTACAAAATAACCTTTACAGATGACCCAAGGAAGGATTTTCATCAATATATTGGCTATGTTACACTGCTGAAGTGATAATTTCCCTTTTACGTATTCCTGAAATATTATTTGAATTTTCAAAACGTTCGTTTCAAAACCTGAAAGCATGAAATAAAAATTCATAAATGTGTTTTAATAGACAAAATTGTACAAGGACTAAAATAAAAACTGCCCCCTAATATCGTTTAAGCAATCGACCTTTGGGTTTGTATTCATACAAACTCAATTAGAAAAACTCGTGAGCTGCAATTTTTTTTGCGCAGATTTTTTTAATTTTTCTTTTGCATATCGCCGATAATACGCAAAACAAAGTCAACCGATTTTTTTTCGCGACCTTTAATTGAATTAAGCAAACCCCGTTCATCGGGCTGCATAAGCCGAAACTGAAAATAAATAAATAAACCTCCTCCGACAGTACCCTGTTAATTTGCAGGGTTCTTACAAGCTAAGCGGAGTGAAGATCAGGTTAAATAAAAAATATTGAAAAAGGCAGGAAAAGAAGAGGCTTGCTGGACTGTTTGTCTGGAATGTCAGGGACGAGGCAAAAAAAGCAGGAAGCTCCGCAAAAAAGTGCGGCTCCGTTATCGTATGGCATTCGATCAATTTGAAAAAACAATTGGCGAAGGGACGGCTCCGGTTCGTCCTAAGGGGCACCTATATTCATGCATGAACTGCAGCGGATCCGGGCTGGTTCATGCTGCCAGTCCTCCCAAAGCAGATAAAGAAAACTACCCTCACGTTGCTATTATCGGAGGAGGTATAGGAGGAACGGCCCTAGCGGCAGCTTGTCTGCACCGCGGAATCCCTTTTACCCTTTATGAGCGCGATAGCAGCTTCGAGACCCGCTCTCAAGGCTATGGACTCACTTTGCAGCAAGCTAGTAAAGCGATTGAAGGATTGGGTATTTTCCCGTTAGAAGAAGGGGTGATTTCAACGCGGCATCTGGTTCATACTACAGCAGGAAAAGTGATAGCGGAATGGGGGATGAGAAAGTGGATGACTTCAGCTGCTAAAAAATCACCGAAGCGCACAAATGTGCATATCGCAAGGCAGTCATTGCGTTTAGCGCTGCTTGAACAGCTCGGAGGTCCTGATGCAGTTGCCTGGGGGCACAAGTTAATAGGTTTTAAGGAATGTGAGGGTGAAGGTATTGAGTTGAGTTTTCTTGTAAACGGAAAGATGAAGAGCGCTAAGGCCGATCTTGTGGCGGGAGCCGATGGTATTCGCAGTTCGTTACGAAGGCTGTTGATTGGTGAGGCCATAAGCCCTTTACGTTATCTGGGCTGTATTGTGATATTGGGTATTTGCCCTTTAGCAGCTCTCGAAGGTCTTGAGAGTTCCTTGCTGGACTCTGCAACGGTATTTCAAACCGCCAATGGCAATGAGCGGATATACGTGATGCCTTATGCGTCGGACTCGGTGATGTGGCAGCTTAGCTTCCCGATGCCCGAAAAAGAGGCTGCTGCCTTAAGTGCTCGAGGAGCTCTGGCACTCAAGGAAGAAGCGTTCCGCAGAACTCAGTGGCACAACCCCATTCCTCAGATTTTAGCAGCGACCCTGGAAGGCCAGATTTCCGGCTATCCTGTGTATGATCGGGAATTACTCAAGTCAGAATTGTTAGAAAAGGCGGGGGCATTTACTCTGATCGGAGATGCCGCTCACCCAATGAGTCCGTTCAAAGGACAGGGGGCAAATCAAGCGCTCCTGGATGCGCTGGCACTGGCCCGGGCGATATCAAAAGGATGCAGGCCCTTATCTCGATGGAGAGAAACCGGACTAAGGAAAAGTGTATTAACTGAGTTTGAATCAGAAATGTTAACACGCAGTGCTTCCAAAGTGAAAGATTCTGAAGAGGCTGCACAGTTTCTGCATTCCGAAATTGTGCTCCATGAGAGTGATGAGCCGAGAGGCCGATGCCTTCGGGGAAACAAGCGGTGAAGGCAAAAAAATGATTGAACCTTTTCTGACATTGACATAAAGGGCGATGGGTGCGGTGCAAATATTTTACTAAATCCTACTGAAGATTATTGCGGACTTGGTGTGAAAGCCACATCCGGTGCTGACATTAATATCAACATTTGCTGGAAGCCGGAAGATTAGCAGTATAAAAAAAATAAATTTTCCGGCTCATGCTGGATCCTGAAGTATTCAGCCTTGGGAATTATAGAATTTTTTTTGTACACCAGGACCGACGGGTGCTTCCACTGACAGAAAAAATGTTACAAAAAAAAGAAAACGCACGAATTTCACAAGACAAAATCATACATCTAAAAAGTAACTCATTCGTCGGCATAACAAGGCAGTGAAACATAAAACACAGTTCCTTCCCCGCTCTTTGTTTCAAATCCTATTTTACCCTTGCTGCTTTCTATAATACTTTTTACCATTGCAAGGCCTAGTCCCATACCGCCGGTTTTTGTAGTGAAATTGGGAACAAAAATTTTATCAAGCACATCATCGCTGATGCCTATTCCGTTATCTTTTATTGTAATTATATAAAATTGATTTTCCTGCTGCAGTTTGATTTCAATTTTCCCATTCCGTTCTTCAGGAATAGCTTGTATTGCATTTTTTATTAAGTTGTTGAATACGCGAAGCAGCTGTTCTTTGTCTGCCATCACAAGCGCATTTTCTGTAGTTTCATTTTTGAAGTCAATTTGAACATTTTCTGAATCCTGAAACAATGCAATACTGTTAAATAAAATCTGGCGCACATTTATTTTTTCCAGGTTAGCTTTCGGCATTTTTGCAAAATTCGAAAATTCCGTGGCTATAGTTGAAAGCGTATCAATCTGTTCAATGATGGTCTGCGTAAGCCTTTCCATCTTCTCATCCATATCCGGAGCGCCGTCATCCCAAATGCGTTTCAAATGCTGAATACTTAATTTCATCGGTGTCAGCGGATTTTTAATTTCATGTGCAACCTGCTTTGCCATCTCTCGCCATGCGCTCTCCCGCTCAGATTTTGCAAGCAGATCAGCGCTCTTGGCAAGCTCTAAAATCATGCGGTTGTATTCGCTTACCAGGCGGCCTATCTCATCTTTCTCAGGCCATTCAATCAATTCATTAGTTTTGCCGAGTTTTATTTTACTTAATTTATCCTGAATTAATTTAAGAGGCTTGGTTACATAACTCGAAATAAAAATTGCGGTAACAATTGACAACGCAAATAATAAAACATAAATATTTATTATGGCAACAAGGAATTCCGAAATTTCTTTTTCAAGTTCATTCTGCTTCGCAAAGTAAGGCAGATTAAGGTAAGCAAGTAATTTACCTTCTTTATTTTTAAGCGGGATATAAGCAGATAAATATTCTAATTTGCCGATATTTTCTTCGTGAATAAAAACTGTTTTTTCGAATACAGCAGTCTGCAGATATGCTTCGGGGTTCATTTTTTTAGATATCAAACCCTCGTCAAAAACTTCAGGACGTGAGGAAGCATAGAGGTTTCCCTCCGGGTTAAACAAATTAATATCAGTAAAAAATACATTTGATAACTTTTTTAATGTAAACGACATATACTCCGAAAGAGCTTTAGACAACTCTTTTTCATCCGCAAATTTCGGTTCGGTTTCCATCAAAACCGAATGAATTTTTTCGCTTATGTTTTCACGGTTCTTTGTTTCAAACTGCTGCTTGATATAATATATTGTACCGCCTCCGTACAGCGCCAAAGAGATTAGAACAATGAAAACCAAAAACAATTGGATGCGGTATTTAAAACTAAAATTATTAAACAATCCTTTTCCGGAAACCTGCCGAACAAACAAAATAGTGAGAAGCAGTAAACTGAAGAAGGCAAATAAATACGAGAAGGTTGTAACCTGGTTTACAATCCCCTCTTTCCGCTTGCTCAATACAATCAAGGTGTTTGGATCCGGGCGGTACAAAAGATGATTAAAATCTTCTTTATTAACGTTTGAAAAATTTCCGGTATAAGCGCTGAACTCCTGCGTTCCCAGGTTATAAGGATATTTTCCGTACTGGCTGATCAGCTGATTGTGTTTGTATTTCGCATACGAATAATTGTTCAGCTCCTGCGAAAGCCCTATACTGCGGTCAAGCAGCAATTCCGGAAAACCGATTTCATCGGAAATAAATTTTGCATCCAGCTCAACATACAGTGTGCCTATTTTTGTTTTTGTCCATTTTGATTTCAAAACCGGGAGCTTTGCCAGATAGCTGACTTTCCCGGAAGGACTGTTTAAGAATAAAAAATGTTCACAGGAAGTAGGCGTGCCCTTTTCTCCGATCAATTCATCAAAGTAAAGATTGTTGTCGAATAATGCATTTTTCGATTTTATGATTGGCACGCACATGGTGTCGAACAATGCAATCCTCACATTATATTTTTCCCAGAAACCGCTGAAGTATTCCTGTTTCAGCCTCTTTTCAAATTCAGTAATTTCCTTCGGCGATTTTTTTATAAGAGAAACTAAAACAGAATCATTATTAAATTTACTTTCTATATCCTGGAATAAAAATTCAGCAATCGGGTCCTGCTCGGCCGCTAATTTTTCAGCATATATTTTACGGCTTTCAATTTCTTTTATACCCGTATGCTTTACAAAAATATGCATCGCATAAAGCGAGAAAAGAAAAACTAAAAATACAATTCCTGAAAAAGGATAAACAGCCTGCTTCTGCCTGATCATCGCTACAGCAATAATTAAAACAAGAGGCCATAAAATAATAATTAGATCAAGAATTCCTTCAAAGTGTGAAATAGCCGCATGGGCTGCTGCAGTGATTATAAAAATAATAATATATTGGTTACGGCTTAACTGGAGCTGTTTTAAAACAACTACCAATTTATCGGCAATCAAAAAATAAATGAATAAAAACAAACCAATAATAATTAAAGCAGTATAGCTGTATTTGTTAATACTGAATAAATTATTAATGTTGAAAGGGATGTTGGAATTTGAAATCAACCCTGCAAAAAGTGTGGTAATTATCCAGGAGAACCAAAAGAAACCGAGAAACAGAACCGCAGAAAGCCCTATCCTGTAATGGCTTTTAAGCTTTGTTAAAAAACGTTCTGCATCATATTCCCTGATTATATAATAAATCAGAAAAAAAAGCAAAACTGTATTTATCAGCAAATCGCCCAATGAAGCCAGCCATAGGGAACTTGCATCAGCAAATACTTTAGGATTGAACAATTCAAAATCGTAAAAAATGGCGGGGAATGAAAATTTAATTGTGAGATAACGCAGCGCAGTAATTGTAAAAACAAATAAAAACAAAGACGCATTTATTCCCAGATCAGGCTCGAGCAGCTGTGATATTTTTTTCAGAAAAAGAATTACAAAAAGAAAACCAAGCAGATTAAATACCAATGCAAAAAAAGAAAACAGAGCAGTAGTGCTGCCTGCAGAATTAAATTGCAGTGAAAATAGATACTCGTTGTTAAGATTCTTTACCTGCCCGCTGGTATTCGGCGAATTGGCCGTCAGCTTTGTTTCTGAAGGAACAGCAAAATCTTTTTGAAATTCATTTACAAGATATTTATTCTGGTAGGGGTAATCATTTTTAATTAAAATAAGCCCGACTATTCTTTTTGCAGTTGCGGCATTGCTGGCAGGTTTCATTACTTCAAACCAGCCGTTGTGAAGCTTTGCAATTTTTGTGTCGAGGCAGACTTCTTTCATCCAATTTTCGACAGCAATAGAATTATCACTCCAAAATTTCAACGTATCATTTTCATAAAGCAGCAGCACTAACCCTTCCTGCTCCAGTAAAGTGTTGTAGCTTTCGGGTTTATTTGCGAACAGCTGATTATAATTCTGAGTTTCTGCGAGCTTTGCAAGTGCCCTCATTGCATCATTTAACTGATGCTCTTTTTTATGAAGTACTTTTTCGAAATTAGCAACCGTTGCTGCAGCACCGCCGATGGTAGGATGATGAAGAAAATAAGCTGCAAGAAAAAACAGTGCAGACAAAACGAAAAGAAATAATTTATTTTTAAAAAAATCTTTCAAACTAAACAACATTTATTAAATCTTTAAATTTACCGCAGTACAGTTACAATCCCTTTTCTGTGAGCAGTTTTCCCGCTCATGTATTCACAGTTCACAATATACACATAAACCCCGCCTTCTATATCTTCTCCATGAAAAGTTCCATCCCATCCCTTTGTTATGTCATTGCTTTTAAAAATTAATTCTCCCCACCTGTCGAAAATCTGAAGATCAATAGTTTTAATGGATGTGCCGTAAACACAGAACTTATCGTTTAAAGTATTTCCATCAGGAGAGAATGAATTGGGTATATACAGCACCTCTCCGCCCTGAGTAACAAAAACAGTAATAGTATCCGAAGCCGAACAGCCGTATTCATTTGTGCCGGTAACAAAATAACTGGTTGTGATTACAGGCGCTGCCAACGGGTTTGGACAGGTGCTGCAGCTCAAGCCGTTTGAAGGGTTCCAAATATAGGTTACACCGCCGGATGCCATTAAGGGCGCAGCAATTCCTGGATCAATAGTATCATCAAGGCTTCCAGTAATCACAGCTTTGGGATCTATCTCTGCCGAAACAGTTATTGGCTGACCTGTACAGCCGTTTGCTGTGGGAGTAACTGTATAGTTCACTGTAATAGGCAGCAGTCCATTATTCGAAACATTGTCAGTTATATTTCCGGTACCGAGACTTGCGTTGCTTCCTGTCCATTGAAAAGTACTGCCAGTAACACAGGAAGAAACAGGTATAGTTAATGGATGACCCGTGCAGACGCTTACTGTACTTGCCGTTGCAACCGGTACAGGTTTTACAGTAACAGGTTTGTTATTCAAAAATTTTACGGTATCTCCGCAAACATCAATAACTAAAGGAGGCGGAACACTTATGGATGGGTTAGTTCCGCAGGTAGGTGGGCAGTTCGGGATTGTTAAAGAAATGGTATGAGAACCTATACTATTGCAGGAACCCGTCGCTGTGCCATACTGGGCAGAGCCTGCAGCCCATGGGTGAGTAATGGTATATGGCGGAACACCATGCTTCGTGCTAACATTCAAAGAAAGTGTACAGATATCAGAACAGATTGTCAGCGGAGAAACTGACCATTCAGACTGCGCCGTTTCAACAGTTCTGCCGATTATATAGGCACTGAAAGGGTATTGGCCGTACGGACTGTAGTATATATAATTAGGATTGCATCCCGGCCCGTAATTGTTTCTGGCTAAGCTGTGTACCAGGTAAAATGTTTGGTCACTGCAAGATGGGCTGAAACAGCAGGATAACTGGCCCGACAAATCAGTATTCGCAACCAAATAACAAGTACCTGAAGAATCCGCTGCCGTTCCCTGGCAGGAAAATGTAACACCTCCGCAGACTGAAGAAAGCCCCATGTGCCCATATTCCATCAATGCCGGCGGGCTTGTTAAAGCATCTGCAAAATAGCTGTCTTCCACAATAAAACTTGTAATGGTTATGCGCCCCGGAATTGTTACCAGCATACTGTCGGATGCATAAGTTGGCAGAACACATGAATTCATTGGATTAGGAGGGTAAAGAGAAACCGGCCCCGTAACAAGCGGGTCTATTGTAACAGGGTAAATTCTTTCTGCATCGTTTAACCATCTTTCAGGAATAATCAGCTGCAAAATAATTTTACCATTTTCCTTTATCAGCTTGTATCGGCCGAAAGTAAAGGCTTTAGAATCATCATAAAAAACAGGCGCATTGAATCTTGCTTTCTCTTTATTATCAGAAGAGTAAACAACATAATCAGAACCTCTCCCCTTAATCCCCTCTCCACAAGAGAGGGGGCTGAAGTTTTGACCTGCGTATTTATTCTCCCTCTCCTGCGGAGAGGGCTGGGGAGAGGTGGCTTCTTCCAGGATTTTATATCCTTCAGGCAATTCAATTTCTTCAGAAATGACAAGATCTTTATTATTCAAATCAAGAGGCTTATGAATGATATAATCTGTTTCGACAGTGTTTTCCGAAAACATTATTTTTTTATCTATGCCTGCAGCAGCATTATTTACAAGCATTCCATCTTCCCCTACCGTAAAATCACTGCAATTAATTGCTGCATCATTGATGGTGCAGTTCTTATTAAAAACAATTTTATTTTTTTCATCAGCAGTAAAACCAGTACTTCCATCGTAATTCAGAAAAGCTGGGAATTCCTGATGCGAGGCTGTCCATGAGGTTTTAGCAGGAGAATCAACTGCTTTGCCTGAAGAAAGTTTTGCACTTATCGGCTGGAGTTTATTTTCCCTGTCAGGATAATTCAGATTCTTAGAACCGTTTTTAATAATAACACCTCCCTTATCATTTACAAATGTTCTGGAAGCTAATGTTCTTTTACCAATTACTTCTTTGTAATGCTCATCAGGCCTGGGAAAATCGGAGGGAAGATCAGAGGCTGTACTGGATGAATTATTTTTTTTATATCCCGTGCGGGAAGAATAAATTCCGGAAACATCTGCATTTACAGCACCTTTCAGCAGCATAGTCTGAGTAATTGCTTTGGCAGGCACATTCTGTGCGCAGGCAAATTTAAAAACAAAAACAAAACAAAATAAAAACAAACCCCTGCCCTGCCCTTCCTTAAAGGAAGAGAGAGAATAAATGCAGGATTTGTTTTTTGTTGTTTTCATTGCCCGTTTAAAATTTCTGCGCCCCTCCCTCTGCAGGTGGGCGCTTCAGCCGTTTGAGCATTCTGCACCAGAGTACCAGGCTTAGCGGATTTATCTTGTTAAAGTAATGAAGCCCGTTTTCGCTTTATTGGCAGTGCCGTTTAAAGAGGACTCTGCAATATAATAGTAAACACCGTCTGATAAAGGTTTTCCCGATTTGTTAGTCCCGTTCCATTTGAAGGCAGGATCTGTTGATTCAAAAATTAAATTACCCCACCTGTCGTAAATCTTTATATTAAATTTATCAAAATTGTACACGCCGTATTTGCCAGGAGAAAGCGGTGTGAAAAAATCATTGATGCCGTCGTTGTTCGCCGAAAACACATTCGGCAGTACTAATTCCACAGGGCATACATCCTGCTTCACATTATATGTTATTATTCTTGGGCATACTGCATTCGGCAGGCGGATGTTAAGAACATACGTGCCGGTATCCGTTACTGAAATGTTCTGTGTTGAAGCGCCGTTGCTCCATAAATAAGTACCAAGGCTGTCCGCAATTAATTGAATAGGGTAATCTCCGCTCGGGCAGGTGCTGTCGGCATAAACAGCGTGAGTGGGCGTTCTCACCTGAACTTTTACCGAATCTTTTGTTTTACATCCGCCAGGCCCTGTAACCGTAACCGTATAGGTAGTAGTTACTGCGGGTGACGGCGCTGCCGTTCGGACTGAGCTGATAATGCTGGAGTGATCTGTCCAGGAATATTGATAACCAAGGCCTGTAGGCGTACTCAGCGCCGCCTGCTGGCTGATGCATATTATTGTATCATTCCCTGCATTAGCAATTGGATGCGCTTTTACCTGAATATTTTTTACAGCCGATGATGAACCGCATGAATTTATTGCATGAATTGTTATCGTATAAGAAGGCGGACTTATGTTCGGATATTTAATATCAATCACATTGTTGGAAGTATCCACAATTATCCCGCTGTTTGCCGTCCAGTGGTAATAGGTATTGTTTTCAAACGGCACCTGGAAATGATTGGTATCGCCCTGGCAGACGGGTGTTGGACCGCTGATCAAAACGTTAGGCGGGCCTTGAATAAGAATCGAATCCCAGGTTGACCACGGACCGTTGCATCCATTATTTTTTTCTCTCACCCTTATTTTAAAAACACCGGGAGCATTCAATGTCCATACATAAGGCGATTGGTCTGAATTGGGAGGTGTTGCCGAAAAAGGATTGCCGCCATTGAACTGCGGGCTTGCCCATTCGTAAGACGAAAGATCGGAATAATTGTAAGGGCTGAAATAAAAGATAACCGCATCGCCAACGCAAAAAGTATCTTTCATAGGCTTCCAGGGATAAGGAAGGCTGAAGTCGTACGGTGCACTGTAATCATACGATTGTATTACAGGTGCGGCAGTGTGGGTTGCACCGATGGTTACTCTGATAAGACTTCCTTCAGCATTGCCGGGAGTGCTTGAATTGGTTGCGATAACACGCATGTAGTTCATGCCTGTTGGTATGCCGAGTATGGGCAGACTGTCCTTACAGGGAATATGCACCCTTAAAGTAGTATCATGCGTTGCCGGCCTGGAGCCTAAAATACCATTTGCACCTATCTGAGAAAAATCCTGTGAACTCAATAACTGCGTGGTGAATACATTTCCAAAATTATAAACAGAAGTGCTGTTAAAAGTATTTTCATCAACAGGGATTATTGAGTTTTGACCCAATGGAGCAACAGAACAGTCGGTAACGCAGTAACTAAGATCCTGCTTATTATTGGTGGTGATGTCGCACTGCCTGATACAGAAAGGCCCATACTGGCTTCCTGTTGCAACAGGACTGCTTGATACAACCCTGATATAATAATTACATCCGGCAGGCACAACAGGAATCTGCCCTGAAACCGAACCCGGGAGCGAACCTAAAGAAGGATCGTAAGTAGTGGAATTGTTAGAAGTGCCAACTACAGGGGGTGTGGCCGCGAAAGTTCCGTTTGAATCGGAAAGCTGGGCTGTATAAGTATTAAACGTATAAACACCTGTTGAATAAAAAGGAATATCAATAGCGCTGCCGATACATACCGGGTTGGGATCCATAGTTACTACAGGCTGCAGCGTTGTAATAACGTTGGCGCAGTATTGAATAGTAAAGCATGGACTTGCAATGCCTGTTATTACAGGCGCCGGCGACGTCCGGCTTATCCGTATTTTATAACAGGCCGCCGGTGCTGCACCGTTCGGCAACTGAATAGAAATTGAGCCGCTGGTCTGCGGATAAGAGATGTTGTAAATCCAGTTGTTATAAGGCCCCGGGAAAGTACCGGAGGAATTTGATAATTCAATTAAGTAAGAACCGTCGCATAGAGCACCGGAGAGGTGATAATTAATTGAAACATAAGTGCCCTGGCATACAGGGTTGGGTGTAACGCTGTCAACAGTAACAGTAACGGGGGTAATGGTGTTATAACTTGCAACAATATTAATATCATCAATTGAAAACGACTGTGAACTCGGCGGTGTGCCTGCATTATTCTCCCAGCGGAAACCAAAACGGAGATTGCCGATATTGCTGAATGCGGCATCGGTTATATCTTCATATTTCCATTTGTATTTATTGTTATACTGCGCCTGTCCCATCTGAATCCAGGGGCCGTTGTTGGCGCTGTAATAAACCTTGCCGTAAGCTCCGGCAGATCCTTCGCAGAGGTAGAAAAAACTGAAGTGAACCGAATCCATGCCCAATGTACACAAGCCCGCCGTCATGTATGCAAAATTATCGGACTGTGAAGCCGGATCATAATTGCCATTCAGTATCCCCGAAGGTACATCATGGATATGAAGGTAACTTCCGAAAGGTGCATTGCCTATGGTCCCGCTGTAGGTGCTGTCCTCACGCATAGTATTGGGATATGCAGGAGCACCGATGTACTGATTATTTACAATCCATTGGTTGTTACCGGTGCTGCTGCCTGGCCCTGCACCATTCAGTGTAAAGGAACTGCCGCCGGTTTGGAAATCCTCTGTAAAAAGCTGGATACTCTGAGCCTTTAACAGGGAGTTATAAATGAAAAATAAACTGATTATAAGAATTATTTTTTTCATTGAATTGTTTTAGAAGGCTGTTAGATTGAAATAAAGAGCTAATATATGCAAAAATAATTTCGGTTTTACGAGCTCAAAAAACAACGGCCGAAAAAACTTCTTGGTTTGTTTTCGTATATTCGCAGCCTATTCCGATTGTATTATGAAGCGACCTATAAGAGTTTTAATTGCAAAAGTCGGCCTTGACGGACATGACCGCGGCGCAAAAGTTATCGCCTCTTTTTTACGTGATGCCGGCATGGAAGTAATTTATACAGGACTCAGGCAGACTCCTGAAATGGTTGTAAATACAGCCTTGCAGGAAGATGTGGATGCAATAGGCATAAGCATTCTTTCAGGAGCACATAATACTGTTTTCCCGAAAATAATTACACTGATGAAAGAAAAAGGAATGGATGATGTGCTGCTTACTGGCGGCGGTATTATTCCTTCTAAAGATATGCTAAGCTTAAATGAACAGGGCGTAGGCAAGCTGTTTCCTCCCGGAACAGATACTAAAGAGATTGTTGATTATATTACCGGTTATGTGAAAGAGCATCGGGATTTTTAGAAAGACTCCAGTCCTATTCCTTTGCTGCGCTTCGTTACAAACTATCCCCGCTTAAACTGAAGTCTTATTCTATTACTATCTTTTTAGTAACAACATTTTTCTTTTCATCTGTTATCTGCACAAAATAAATACCGTTGCTTATTTCTCCTTTTTCAATTCGCAGCTGTCTTCCAGTAAAATTTAATCTTTTTATTTCTTTACCAAGTATGTCTGTTATTATTAAACAGGTTTGATTTTGTTGTTCTGAAAATATAATAGTCGTGAATGAGCTGGCAGGGTTTGGGAAAATATTTATTTCAGATTCTAAATTTGCGAGTGCTGCAACTTCTGTGGTAAAAGAAATATTTGCTCCGCAAGTATCACTTCCTTTTTTGTAATAGATTAAATTTCGATAATTCAAACATCCGCTCGAGGCATCAAAATAATAATGATATGGACCGCCGCAACCTTCTACATAATCATATTTTTGAAAAGGTTCTTCAAAACAATTTGTACCTGAAATATATTCTTTATGCCATATTTTTCTTGAACAATAAGTATAAGGTTGACTGTAAATACTATCAATGCTATCTCTGTAGCAAGGATAAGTTATCATAAAAGGATAATTCTGTATTGGTGAATGTAAATCAGTATAAACTAATGTATCAGTAATATTATGATACGTTACTATAAAAGGAGGTGACGCCCATTGAGCAGGTTGAACATATTTTGTTTTCACTAAACAATTATAAAAAACTGTATCTGAGTTTAAAGAAAAGTACTTATTTAAAATAGATGTTTTTTCATACAGTGTATCTGTTGGATCAAATTGATTTCCTGACACGTTGTGACAATAACTTCTTATTAAAAAAATATCACCCACATTGTAATTATAAACATCTCCATGAGTCATTGTCAGTTGGGCAAAACAATTCAAGTTTATAATAGAAAGAGAAATCACAGCAAAAAATATTAGTACCTTTTTCATCTCTCTAATTTTTATTATCAAATTTCTTGTTTTCATTTTAAAAGACTTGAATCGATTCCTTTGCTGTTCTTTGTTCTATAATATCTTCGTCTAACCCGCAATCTTATTCTATTACAACCTTTTTAGTAACAACATTTTTCTTTTCATCTGTTATCTGCACAAAATAAATTCCGCTCTTTATTTCTCCTTTTTCCAATTGTAATTGTTTTCCTGAAAAGATTATTGTTCTTATTTCTTTACCTAATACATCCATCAATTTTACTGTTGTGTTTTTTTGTTCGCTGTTAAAGGTGATTGAGGCTTCAAACGAAAAAGGATTCGGTGCAATTGTAAAAGCATTTTCAGTATTTAATCTGCTTATGCCTGTAGTGATTAAACTATAGCATGATGAGGTATCTGAGCATCCGTTTTGAGTAACGATTACTGCATAATTACCGCTCGCTGAAGCTGTATAACTTTGGTTTACCGCGCCGGTAATGGCTGTTCCAGCTCCGCAGTTTATCCATTGATAAGCGGCTGCATTTGCATTTGCTGTTAAGGTGCCTGCCGAAACTGTAACTGAAGTATCAACAGTATTAACTGTTATCCTGATTGTATCTTTCGCCTGGCAGATGCCTGAGGTGCCAACAACTGTATAGGTTGTACTAACTATGGGACTTGCAGAAGGATTTGCAATTACTGTGGAACTCAGTCCTGCAGAAGGACTCCATACATAGGATGCTGCACCATGCGCTGTGAGTGCCTCGGAGGTATGCAGGCAGATAGATGCTGCACCTGAAACATATACGTTTAAAGGTGCTGAAGTGCTGTATTGATTTTCATAAACTCCTTCATCAATCCGGCAGATTACAATACGCGGACTGCCTGCTAAATCCTTTGATGGATATGATGAATACGGAGACAGCGGGCTGCCTGTATCAATGCAGGGAGAACCGGAAAGCAGGCGCCAATCGGCACTTACACCGTCATAAATGCTGCCGGCTGCTGCCGAGGGCGACACAAACTTCGGGTTTGAATTTATATTATTTGTATAAGCACCATAATAGATATTTGTTCCAAGTCCGAAAGCGGCCTGCGCACCTCTTACATCAGAATAATAAAAGTTTGGAGCGCTTGCACTGTCGTTTTGATAAAGCTCATTACCGCCGCCGGTTACTGAAGCAGTATCATGCCATAAAATACAATTGTATAATTTCGGCTTGGCGTTTACATCGCAGAATAAACCTCCGCCATTGCCGCCATAATTACCTGAAGGAATAGCATAATTATTCGCGATGGTTACATTCATCATTATGGTGTTTGTTCCGCTGCAATAAAAACCGCCGCCGTTACCTCCGGATGCAGTGTTGTTTGTGATTGTTACATTCGAGATTGTATCAATATTGCTGGTGTTGTTAGTAGCATCATACGTGCCGCAATAAATACCGCCGGCATCAATCACTGCAGAATTATTTGAAATGGTATCATACGCAATTGAAGAAATCCTGGTGTCGGCGCCTGTTTCGAAAGGACTTCCGGCACCGCAAAAAATTCCGCCGGCACGGATGGCGCTGTTGTACGAAATTAAATTATGACGGATGGATGATACTGTAATACCCGCTATACCATCGGTTCCGCCGTCGCCGCAATAAATACCCCCTCCGAAACCATCGGCAGTGAGTGCTGAATTATAAGTAATAGTATTGTAGGTGATAACGGTATAAACACCCGCACCGCAGCATATTCCGCCGCCATGACAGTATTGTCCGCCGCATACATTGTGTGAAATAATATTATGTGAAATAACAGTATTGCTGCCGCCGCAAAAAACACCTCCGCCTAATCCGTTGCCGCCAGTTGAATTGTAAGTAATGGTATTGTAAGTGATCAGCGGACTGGTATAAAACATATTGGCAATACCGCCTCCGCTGCCATAACCGTTCGCATAATTATTGGAAATAATATTGTGGGATATTAAAGGACTGCTGGAATCGCTGCAGCAGATCCCGCCGCCATAGCCGCCTGAACCGCTCTGTGCTGCTGAGTTATAAGAGATGGTATTATAAGTTATTATTGGGCTGCTTGTTGAATCACATAAAATTGCGCCGCCGTTTCCAATGGTAGTGCAATTTGTAATCAGGCTGTGAGAAACTATTGCCTTCGACCAATTGTTAAACAATAAACCTCCGCCGTTTCCATTTGTAAAATCAGTGCTGTCGGCCTTTCCGTATTGTATTTTGCAATAGATAAATTTAGATGTATCGTTGCCTGTGTAAAGACGGCTGTGTTCAAAACGTATTCCGCGGAAACCTGCAGAAGGGCTTGATGCAGTAAATGTAATAGTGTCGGCAGAAGTTCCTACAGCCAGCAGCTGGCCATGAACAGTGATGCTGAGATATGCTGTTTGAAAACTTACTACTACTCCAGGATCAACTGTAAGTGTTGTATGTGTCGGGATTATTACTGATCCTGTAATGTTATAAGGCGAGCCTGCCAGCGTCCAATGACCGCTTACATTGCCGGCTGGGACGGTTGTGAAGGCGCTGCTGTTTAAAGTTAGTAGCAGGAAACTGAGAGTAATGGATAGTGCTGTCAGGGTAAATTTTGTTTTCATGTTGGGGTTGGTTGTTGGTTGTTGATTGGTTTCATTAGGACTAGCAGGAGTTGTGGGCAGTATTTTTTTACCATATTTTCCACCAAGGTTTTCTGCTGTTTTCTTTTGATTTGATTTCTTCTCTTTTGTTATCCACATTTGTTTGATTTTTTGTTTCACCGCCAAATGTTGGTTTAATTAAATCGGGAGGATAAGTCTTTGATCCTTCAATATAATGATAAATTGCCTTACCAAAGCCTGTTTCCGGAGGTATATTTGGACTTTGTTGTATAATAAATGCTGTTGCAATTGCAGTTGACTGAGCTAATTGTTCATATGATAATTTGTACTTGTTCATAATTTCTAATGCTTGGTTTTGCACTAAATTAATTGCATCTAAAAAATTAATTTTAGTTTCTTCTCCCGAACTGCTATTCATTTTTTGATTGTCAATTGTTATTCCGAAATTTTGTAATACAGCATGGGTAATATTTACCAATTCAGGACCTTTTATATTTGCATTTTCGGACAACATTACACTTCCTGGTTTGGCGTCCTTAATTTGAAAATCAAAAGACCTAAACAATAAACTTCCAGCAAGTCTAGCACAAGTAGAAATAGCATCCACTATGTTCAACTCTCTTTTTTCATTTCCTAATTTCAATGCGATAAGTTCTACAATATCATTTACTGCTTGGTTCTGTTCTTTACTAATGTTCATATTTTATTTGTTTTTCAGTGAATATTGCCCACAACAATCAAATATGCGCCTTTTAGCGCATAATTTAGTGTGCTTGCTGCACAACCTGTGTAAAACTATTGAATAAATAGATATTATTCATTAAATGAAGAGAAGAAAAAAAATCTTTGCATCATGCAAGAAAAAAAGGAAATCAGGAAATGCTGTTTAACAGCTTCTAGCTGAGCGATCGGGGCCGTAGGAAAACTTCTACCGAAGATTAAAAAGCGAATTAGATTTAAGTTTTACAACAGTTCTTAAAATGCCAATAATCATTTTATAATGGTATATAATCCTGATACAATTCAGGATGGTTCATTTGAGCTGAGTCTGCTGCAGGGGATACCGATTTTAACCTCCTCAATGAGAGAAAATCTCCTGGTATATTTTTTGTTTTACCGGTGTTTGCCTCCCCAGCCTTGGGAAGAACAGAGGGGACTTACTTAAGCCCGCCCGATATAAATTCGGGCGGGCATTTTTATTGTGAATAGATTCAGGGACAAAATAAATTCAATCATATATAATTTCATTACTTTAGCTGTTCAGCCGATTCCGATTTTTCACAGAAAGTTTATCATCCAGCAGGCAGGGGATTGAAGCCATTCACCAAAACAATGTATAAGCTTTTTATTTTACACTTACTAATTGCTCTTAGTTTTTTGTCCTGCGGAAAGCGGCAAAAGAATGGGGAACAGAAAAAAGAAAACTCTTTCAGTCCGCCTGTTACTGTTAATGCATCTCCTCCTATTATTACAAACCTCGACACCTGTCCGAAACCGCTTGTTATTAATATTACGGAGAAAGCAAGCAATATTAATATACCAACCGTTGACGGCTCTATAACAATTACAGTTCCTCCCCCGCTATTTCATCCATTAATAAATGGTGAAGCAGGAGGATTTACTTTTATGCAAAGCTTTAATACCGAGCAGGGCTTAGCTTTAAATTCTGTTTCCTGCAGTATAACTGACAAAACCGGAAACCTTTGGTTTGGCACTTATGGAGGAGGAGTAAGCCGTTATGATGGCAAATCATTTACCAATTTTACTACCGCCCAAGGCTTGGCTGGTAATCTTATTAAAAGCATTGCGCAGGACAAAACAGGAAATTTATGGTTTGGAACTAACGGCGGAGGAGTGAGTAAATATGATGGCAGCAAATTTACTAACTATAATAAAATGCAGGGGCTTGCCGGTAATCTTGTTTTTGGTATCATTGAAGATAAAAAAGGAAATTTATGGTTTGGCACAGAAGGCGGTGTAAGCAGATACAATCCAGCTGGGATAATTAAAGAGGGTGAAAATATCTTTATCAATTACACAACTGAACAAGGACTAGTAAATAATTATGTTTTAAGCCTGCTCGAAGATAAATCAGGAAATATTTGGTTTGGTACCGATCATGGCATCAGCAGATATGATCCTTCGGGTAAAGCCAGAACAGGTTCAGAATCTTTTACCAATTTCACAACAGCTCATGGCCTTACTTCTAACGAGGTTAGATCTATCATTGAAGATAAAAGCGGCAATATTTGGTTTGGCACCTCAGGCGGGGTAAGCAGCTACAATCCTGCTGATAAGGAGAAAACAGGCTGCTGCTGCTTTACTAATTTTACAACCAGCCAGGGGCTTGCACATAATAGTATTCACACAATTGCTATTGACAGCGATGAAAATATTTGGTTTGGAACCTCCTCTGGGCTTAGCAGATATAATCCCTTAATAAAATCTTTCACCAATTTTACTACAGCACAAGGTCTGATAAATAATGAGGTTTACTGCATTACCGAAGACAAAACCGGTAATCTATGGTTTGGCACAGGCGGCTTCGGGCTGAATAAATACGATGGCAAAGCTTTCACAATTTTTGGCACAGATCAAGGATTCAATGGCAGTAAGGTTTGGTGCGTCACAGAAGATACAACCGGAAATATTTGGATTGGCGTAGGTTCAGGACTGAGCAAATATGACGGCAAATCCGTTTCGAATATTTTCATCAGCTATATAACCTCTAATGTGAGAAGCATTATTAAAGACAAAACCGGCAATCTTTGGTTTGGCAGTGCTTTTGGAGCTGTGGAATTTGACGGAAAATCAATGAAAACTTTTGCAATGGTGCAGGGGCTCCTAAACAAAGGTGTTATTAGCATTATCCAGGATTCAAAGGGCAATTTTTGGTTCGGCACTTATGGCAACGGAGTTTATAAATACGATGGTAAATCTTTTACAAATTACAAAACCACTCAGGGCTTAGCCGACAACGTTATTAAATGTATCGCAGAAGATAAAAACGGCAATATCTGGTTTGGCTGCAATGGAAATGGAATCAGCAGATTTGATCCTTCAGCTAAATCCAGAACAGGTTCTGAATCATTTACAAATTATAATACTGCACAAGGTTTGGCCGGCAATACTGTTTTAAGCTGCCTGAAGGATAAAGCCGGAAATCTTTGGTTCGGCACTTCCGGAGGCGGTGTCAGCAGATATGATCCAGCGTCTGAGCAACATCCCGGCTCCAAATCATTTATCAACTATACAACAACTCAGGGGCTCGCTAATGACGTTGTATACGCAATTGCTGAAGACACCAGGAACAACATACTGTGGTTTGGAACAAACTCCGGATTGTCCGGCTTAAAATTAAACACTCTTTCTTCTGAGGACGCTGCAGTTCAATTTGAAAATTTCAACAACAATACCGGTTACCCTATTAGAGATATAAATACAGGTGCATTATTTATCGACAGTAAAGGAATAATATGGGCTGGAGCCGGCAATACATTAGTTCGGTTCGATTATAAAGCAGTACACAAAAATACTGAGCCGCCTGTGATATTTATACAAGCTTTGAAAATACAAGGGGAGAAAATCTGCTGGTACGATTTGATAGATGATGATTCAGAAAAAAACGCAATTGTAAAATCTCCGAATGCCCCGCTTACCAAGCCGCCGGTCCTCAACGAAGAAGTTATCACCTTCGGCCGCACTTTAACTGAAGCACAGCGTGATGATATGCGCAAAAAATTCAGTGATGTAAAATTCGACAGTGTGCGCCGTTTTTACCCCGTCCCTGAAAACCTTGTACTGCCTTTTAATCACAACAATATTACTTTTGATTTTGCTGCCATCAACCCCTCGAGGCCCCGCAATGTCCGTTACCAGTATATTTTAGAAGGCTATGATAATGATTGGAATGCCATCACTGACGCCTCCGCTGCAGTTTTCGGGAATATACATGAAGGCACTTATACTTTTAAATTAAAAGCTCAAAGTCCTGATGGTATATGGTCTGAGCCTATCACCTATACATTTAAAGTGCTGCCGCCATGGTACCGCACATGGTGGATGTACCTCACTTATTTGTTTATCGGGTTAGCTTCAATCGGCCTGTTTTTCAGATGGCGCACCGCATCATTAAGAAAAGAAAAAGAACTGCTGGAGCAGATGGTAAAAATAAGAACCTCTGAAGTTGTGGAGCAGAAAGAGCTTGTGGAAGAAAAAAAGGAATTGCTGGAAGAAAAACAAAAAGAAATTGTTGATTCAATTAATTATGCAAAACGCATTCAGTACACACTGCTGGCGGATGACACAGTACTTCAGCAAAATTTAAAAGAATATTTTGTGTTGCTGCAGCCCAAAGATATTGTAAGCGGAGATTTTTATTGGGCAGTAAAGATTGCAGCCAATAAACAAGCGGCAGACAGTGAAGAAAAAACAGAACGTTTTTATCTTGCCATCTGCGATTCCACAGGGCATGGTGTGCCCGGTGCTTTTATGAGCCTGCTGAATATTACCTTTTTGAATGAAGCTATTACAGAAAAAAACATACAACAGCCCGATCAAATTTTAAATTACGTGCGCCGCCGTTTAATAGACAGCATTTCGCAGGAAGGCGCGCAAGACGGTATGGACGGTATTTTAGTGTGTATTGAGAAAAAGGCATTTGTCAATAGTCATTCGTCATTAGAAAGTGCAGCAATGGCCTCCAATGACAAATCAACCACTGAACAAATGACTAATGACTACTCAGCCAATGAGCAAATGACGATAACTTACGCCGCCGCGAATAACGCCCCGGTAATTGTAAGAGATAAGGCTGTTATAATTCTACCTTCTGATAAAATGCCGATAGGGAAAGGCGAAAAAGAAACTTCATTTACGCTTCATACCATTGATGCCCAAAAAGACGACCTGATTTATTTTTATACGGATGGTTATGCCGATCAGTTCGGCGGGCCTAAAGGCAAAAAATTCAAATACAAACAATTGGAAAACTTATTGATTTCCATAAATCTTAAATCAATGGAAGAGCAGAAACAACTCCTTACTGCTGCCCTTGCAGGCTGGAAAGGAAATCTTGAACAGGTGGATGATATACTTGTAATCGGTATGCGGATAGGTTAATAATTTACAAAGTAATATCATGAACAGGATTCACCTTCTTATCTTTTTAATAATCTTCAGCTTTCTCTCATGCGAAACAAAACAAAAGAAAGAAGGATCACCAAAAGAAAATTCTTTCAGCCCCCCTGTTATAATTAAAGCTTCAAAACCCGCAGTTACTTTCATTGATACCTGCCCTAAGCCGAACATAATTATTCTTCCTGCAAAAGGCAGCAAGCTTTATACTATCCAGACACAAAACGGCCCCCAGCCTTTTCAATTTCCTGCACCTGATGAAAGGCCTATTCTTGCAGGGGAAGCAGGGGGGTATACCTTTATGCAGAATTTCAATACCGAACAGGGACTGGCCCAGAGCACCATTAACTGCGGCTATAAAGACAGAACGGGTAACCTCTGGTTTGGCACTTCCGGCGGGGGGGTAAGTAAATACGATGGCAGCGCTTTCACTACTTTCAGGGCAGCACAGGGCCTTTCCAATAATATAGTCAGGTGCATTATGGAAGATAAAAACGGAAATTTATGGTTCGGGACTAATGGCGGCGGAGTGAGTAAATACGACGGGAAATCTTTTAGCAATTTCACAACTGATCAAGGGCTGTTAAGCAACCGCGTTTTCAGCATTATTGAAGATAACAGCGGCAATCTATGGTTTTGTACAGTCAGCGGAATAAGTAAGTATACACCAACAGAAGAAAAAGAAACTGACGAAAAATCGCCTGCAGGCAAAAGGGCTCGTTTTACTAGCATTACAAAGGCCCAAGGATTAATAAGCAATGATGTCGGCGTAAGCATTAAAGATAAAAAAGGAAATCTCTGGTTCGGGACATCTGCCGGGCTGAGCAGATATGATGGTAATTCTTTTACTAATTTCCCAGCCGGCCAGGGGCTTATACAAAATGGTATTACAAGTATTATGGAAGACCGAAAAGGAAATATCTGGTTCGGCACTATTGGAGAAGGAGCCTTTAAATGCAGCCCTGATATTAAAGCATGTACTATAAATAATTCAACTGCCCGGCGGCAAGCCGGAATTAGTAATTTCAACCATTTACAAGGTCTGCCGCAGGATATGGTTTTGAGTATCACTGAAGACAAAAGCGGAAATATCTGGTTTGGAACGGGTGCCGGAATAAGCAGATACAATCCGTCATTAGATGATAGAACAAATTCTCTGGATAACAGAACAAATGTTTCTCTATTCACAAATTTTGCTTCTGCTCAAGGCCTTGCAAATAACGGCATTTCATGTATTACCGAAGATGCCGCCGGAAGTCTATGGATAGGAGGCTCTCAGGGAGGAGGGCTGTGTAAATACGATGGTAAATCTTTTACAAGTTTTGCAACAGACCAGGGCCTCATTTATAATAAGGTTTGGAATATCATTGAAGACAGAAAAGAAAATCTTTGGTTTGCTACCGCCGGCGGTATCAGCAGATATAACAGACACGAAGCTGAAAACAGAGGCCAGCCAAGCGGTGGAGGAGGATTCACTAATTTTAATCTCAAAACTATTACTTCCCAGGTAAGATGCGTTGCAGAGGATAAAAATGGGAACATTTGGTTTGGAAGCAGCCTTGGTGCAATCAAATACGATGGTAAATCTTTTACTAATTATACCATGACGCAGGGACTGCCCCACAATGCTGTTTTGAGTATTACTGAAGACAAAAAAGGAAATCTTTGGTTCGGTACTTATGGCGGAGGCGTAAGCAGATTCGACGGTAAGTCTTTTACCAATTATTCCAAAGCGCAGGGCCTGGCAGATAATACTATTAAGTGCATCATTCAGGATAAAAGCGGAAACATGTGGTTTGGAACCAATGGGAACGGCATTAGTAAATTCGACGGCATTTCTTTTACAAATTATTCAAGAGCGCAGGGCCTGCCGAATAATATTATTTTAAGCATTGCAGAAGATAAAACCGGAGCTCTCTGGTTGGGCACCTCAGGCGGCGGCGTATGCCGGTATAAGCCTTCTCCTAAAGACAGCATCATTTCAAAACCATTCACAACACTTACTTCCGCGCGGGGATTGGCTGATGATATGGTGTACGCTATTGCGGAAGATACACTCAATAATATAATGTGGTTCGGAACAAACTTTGGTTTATCAGGCTTAAAGCTGAACTCAATTTCTTCAGGAACAGATGGGGCCGAATTTGAAAACTTCAATAATAATAACGGTTACGCGCTGAAAGATATTAATACAGGTTCTCTGTTTTTAGATAAAAAAGGAATAATATGGGCCGGTACAAGTGACAAGCTTGTCCGCTTTGATTATAAAGCAGTTCATAAAAGTACTGCCCCCCCGGCATTATTTATACAAAGTTTGAAAATTCAAGGCGAGAATGTAAGCTGGTACAGCCTCATACCTAAAGAATCAAATAATACAGCAATAAATGAATCTGATTCCCTTGCAGTCCTCAATGAAGAAATGATATCCAATGGCCACCCTTTAACAGAAGCACAGTGTGATGCGATGCGTAAAAAATTCGGTGATATAAAATTCGACGGCATCAGCCGCTTTTGTCCCCTGCCAAAAAATCTTGTACTTCCTTTTGCACATAACAATATCGCATTTGATTTTTTAGCAGTTGAAACAGCCCGCCCCTCCATGATCCGTTATCAGTATATGCTTGAAGGCTATGATCACGGCTGGAGCCCTGTTACTGATAAAACAGCCGCAGTATTTGGGAATATCTATGAAGGCACATACACCTTCAAGCTGAAGGCTAAAAGTCCTGATGGTGTCTGGAGCACCCCTGTTACATTCACTTTCAAAGTACTGCCCCCCTGGTACCGTACCTGGTGGATGTATTTAACTTATTTGTTTCTAGTATTATCTGCAATCGCTTTATTTTTCAGATGGCGCACAGCATCCTTAAGAAAAGAAAAAGAAATACTGGAGCAGACAGTAATTGAAAGAACAAAAGAGGTTGTAGAACAAAAAGAAGTGATTGAAGAAAAGCAGAAAGAAATTGTTGATTCAATTAATTATGCAAAACGAATTCAATATACACTGCTTGCTGATGAAAATTTACTGAAGCAAAATTTAAATGAACATTTTGTTTTGTTCCAGCCGAAAGATATTGTAAGCGGCGATTTTTACTGGGCTGCCAAAATAAAGGGTGATAGCCGGCTGACAGACGGCAGCAATGAAAAAACAGAACATTTTTATCTTGCCGTCTGCGATTCCACAGGCCACGGTGTTCCCGGCGCATTTATGAGCCTGCTGAATATTTCATTTTTGAACGAAGCAATTACAGAAAAACATATACAGCAGCCTAATGAAATTTTAAATTATGTCCGAAACCGTTTAATAGAAAGCGTTTCGCAAGATGGTGCACAGGACGGCATGGATGGTATTTTAGTATGTATCGAAAAAAAGGCATTTGCCAGCAGCCATTCGTCATTAGTAAAACCTTCTGATACTAATGAACAAGTGACAATAACTTACGCAGCTGCAAACAATGCCCCGGTAATTGTAAGAGATAATGCTGTTATAATTTTACCTTCAGATAAAATGCCTATTGGAAAAGGCGAGAAAGGCGTTTCATTTACACTTCATACAATTGATGCAAAAAAAGGCGATGTTCTTTTTTTCTATACTGATGGTTATGCCGATCAGTTCGGCGGACCTAAAGGCAAAAAATTTAAATATAAACAGCTCGAAAACTTATTGATTTCCATAAATCTTAAATCTATGGAAGATCAGAAACAGCTCCTTACTGCTGCCATTGCTGGCTGGAAAGGAAATCTTGAGCAGGTGGATGATATACTTGTAATCGGCATGCGGATTTAAGTTATACTTTAAATTCAATTTATTATTCAAAACCAATAATTCGTACTTTCGTTTTTTTATTTTTTATCTGTAATCCTATATATTTTTTATGATCTTCGAAAATCTTTTAACAACAGTAGAAAATGGTATTCTTACAATTACCATAAACCGTCCGGATAAATTAAATGCACTCACCAGAAAAACCGTTGAAGAAATTGGCGCTGCAGTAAAAAATGCCGAATCAAACAAAGGTGTAAAAGGAATAATAATTACCGGCTCAGGACAAAAATCATTTATTGCCGGTGCCGACATAACAGAATTTCTCGGCATTTCAGTGGAGCAGGGAAAAGATCTTGCACGCAGCGGACAAAATATTTTTAAATCAATAGAAAACTGCTCTAAACCTGTTATTGCCGCAGTGAATGGATTTGCTTTAGGCGGTGGCTGTGAGCTTTCAATGGCCTGCCATCTGCGTGTTGCAAGCGATAATGCAAAGTTCGGTCAGCCCGAAGTAAACCTTGGCTTGATTGCCGGTTACGGCGGAACACAGCGTTTGATCCAGTATATCGGCAAAACAAAAGCTATGGAATTTCATATGACCGGTGATATGATAAATGCAGAACAAGCACTGAACCTGGGCTTGGTTAATTATGTTGTTCCGCAGGCACAGCTCCTTCCCAAATGTATTGAGCTTCTTGAAAAAATAACCAGCAAATCACCGGAGGCTGTATCATCTGTTATCAATAGTATAAATGCCTATTTCGAAAATAATGTCGATGGGTTTAAAGTTGAAACTGATGAGTTCGGAAAATGTTTTTCTACCGAAGATTTTAAAGAAGGGACTAATGCTTTTATGGAAAAAAGAAAAGCTGTTTTTGCCGGAAAATAAATTTGATGAGAAGATTTACCAATGTGCTGATGTGAAGATAGCCATTGATAAATCAGTACATTGATAAATCAGCAATTGGTGCATCAAAAAATTGGCACATCACCCAATTGGTAAATCAATAAATCGGTAAATCGGCAAATCGGTAAATCAAAAAATTGGTACATCAACAAATTGGTACATCAGCACATTGGTAAATCAGCAATTATCAAATCAATAAATTAATTTGACCGCGCTCAGAAAACTCGCTTCCCAGACTGCCATATACGGATTGCCCACTATTGTGGGGCGTTTGCTGTATTATTTATTGAATCCGCTTTACACCTACAATTTTTCCACAGCTGAATTTGGTGTTAACACATCCGCTTATGCCTACGTTTCTTTTTTGCTTGTTTTCTTAACCTATGGAATGGAAACTGCTTTGTTTCGTTTTTCTCAGACTGAAATCGACAAAGAAAAAGTTTACACAACGGCATTGATTTCAGTATTCACTTCTTCTGCTATTTTCATTGCTGCGGCCTGTTTCTTTTCTCAGCCCATCTCCGAAAGCATCAGATTTACAGGGCATCCAGAGTATGTTACTTGGTTTGCCGTAATAATCGGATCAGATGCCCTGGCTGCGGTGGCTTTTGCAAAACTGCGCGAACAAAATAAAGCAAAGCGTTTTGCACTCATCAATATTATTAAAATCTGTACGCTTATCGGGCTGAATCTTTTTTTCATCGTGTTCTGTAAGCACGTGCATGAAGCGCCCGACTCCGTATTCAAACCTTTTGTCGAAAAAATTTACAATCCCAAAATAGGCATCGGCTATGTGTTTATTTCAAACCTCATTTCCAGCCTTATTACTCTGCTCCTGCTTTCCTCTCAGATAATTTCCGTTCGTTTCGTATTCGATTCTCCTCTTTGGAAAAAGATGATGCGTTACGCTTTACCCCTGTTGATTGCCGGTTTAGCCGGAATGGTAAATGAAACACTCGACCGGATTTTACTTACCCGCCTCCTCCCGAAAGACCAGGCAATGGTGCAGGCAGGTATATACGGCGCCTGCTACAAGGTTTCCATCATCATGACTATTTTTATTCAAACATTCCGGTATGCGGCAGAACCGTTCTTTTTCAGCCATTCCAAAGAAAAAGATTCTAAAAAAACCTATGCTGATATTATGAAATATTTTGTGATTATCTGCTCCCTGATTTTCTTGGGGACAATGATGAACATACAATGGATACAGTATTTTGCAGGCACAGCAGAGTTCAGAACCGGAATAAAGGTTGTTCCAATTTTACTTTTGGCCAACATGTTTCTAGGTATATTCTGGAACCAGTCTATCTGGTATAAACTTACCGGGCAGACCCAATACGGCGCCATGTTAACCATTTTGGGGGCAGTAATCACAATAGGCTTAAACTTATACTGGATTCCAAAAATCGGATATATGGGTTCAGCCTGGGCAACGCTTATCTGTTACGCTGCTATGATGGCTGCATCGTATTTCTGGGGTAATAAACATTACCCTGTTAATTATGATTTAAAACGCATTTTGGGTTACTTGGGTTTATCCGTAACTTTGTATTTTATCAGCACTTTTATCCAAACAGGATCAACAGCCATTAATTTGATTTTGAATAATACAATGCTGCTTGGTTTTGCTGCTGTTGTTTGGATACTGGATGTAAAAAAACTGCTGCTGAAGGCAAATTGAAATGTTTCGGACTTATCTATTTTAAAGGCGGAGCATCTTAAAAGAATGATTAATAAATTTTAAGATTCATTATTATTAATATTGACAATGAAAATAAAAATAATCAATAAATCAAAACACGAACTGCCCGGTTACGCAACTACAGCCGCTGCCGGTATGGATCTGCGTGCTGATTTAAACGCACCAATCGTTTTAAAATCACTCGAAAGAGCATTGGTAGCAACAGGTTTGTTTCTTGAAATCCCTGAAGGTTACGAAGCACAAATCCGCCCCAGAAGCGGCCTTGCATTTAAAAACGGGGTAACGGTTCTTAACTCGCCCGGCACTATTGATGCGGATTACAGGGGTGAAATTAAAATAATTTTAGTAAATCTTTCTAACCAGGAATTTATTATCAATGACGGCGAAAGAGTTGCCCAGATGGTAATTGCTAAACATGAGCAGGCCGAATGGGTAGAAACAATACAGCTGATTGAAACCAACCGCGGAACCGGCGGTTTCGGAAGTACCGGTACAAAATAGACTGCAGCAAATCTCTGCCCTTCTCCAAAAGAGAAGGCGCTTACAACGAAAAGCTGAATTATTATATCTAAAAAATAAAGGCTCCGGCTGCGGCTGATGCCAGGAAAACACATATATGAAAATAATTATTCCAATGGCTGGAATGGGCAAGCGGATGCGCCCACACACACTCACCACACCAAAACCTTTAATCCCGATTGCCGGCAAACCTATGGTGCAGCGCATTGTAGAAGACATTATAAAAGTCTGCGATGAGCCTGTTGACGAAATAGCATTTGTTGTAGGACATTTCGGGAAAGAAGCAGAAAACAATCTGATCAAAATTGCTGAAAGCCTCGGCGCCAAAGGCCGTATCTTCTATCAGGAAGATCCCCTCGGCACTGCACATGCAATCATGTGCGCCGAAAACTGCCTTACAGGAAAAGTACTGGTTGCCTTTGCTGATACGCTTTTTAAAGCAGATTTTAAAATGGATTCTTCGCAGGAAGGAATTATCTGGGTGCAGAAAGTAGCTGACCCCAAACCTTTCGGTGTGGTTAAATTAAATGCCGATAATGTAATAACTGATTTTGTTGAGAAGCCCCAGGAATTTGTTTCTGACCTTGCCATCATTGGGATTTATTATTTTAAAGACGGAGCGTATTTAAAACGTGAACTGAAATACCTGCTTGATAATGATATCAAAGAAAAGGGAGAGTACCAGCTTACCAATGCCCTTGAAAACATGAAAGCAAAAGGAACACGCTTTACACCAGGCAAAGTAACTGAATGGCTCGACTGCGGAAATAAAGACGCAACAGTTTATACAAATCAGCGCATTTTAGAGTTTACTAAAGATGTGATCCGTAAATCCAGTTTTACAAATCGTAATTCTTCAATTATAGAACCTTGCTACATCGGCGAAAATGTGCAGCTTATTAATGCTTCTGTAGGCCCCTATGCCTCAATCGGCGACAACTGCGTGATTGAAAACTCTGTTGTAAAAAACAGCATCATTCAAACAAACAGTAAAATTAAAAATGCTGAATTAAGTAATTCTATGGTTGGTAATTATGCTGAATTTACAGGAAAGTCTGAGAACGTAAGCTTGGGCGATTACAGTATTATAAAGTAAATACACTTAGCAGTATGCCTTGGGTTGAATTAAGACAGCTCATTAAATAATATCTTTTCAGTTATTTTTCTCTTCTATAGAGAAGGGCCGAAAACATAAAAGAGGACAGAAAAAACACGAGAAAAATGAATTGGATAAAATATAAAATTAAGCTGCTCTCACTATACAGCCCCTCCCTTGAAAAGGGGATTAAAGGGAAAGTTCCGGGTATTGATATGAGCATCTTTGTTTTTATTTTGTTTTTATTTATTTCAATAGTTTCCTGCAAAACTTCTCAGAAAGCAGCTTCTGCATCCGGAAAACAATTGTCGGGCAGAGAGAGGCTTGAATTCGAGAATACTTTTTTTGATGCAGATAAAGAAAAAATTCTGGGTAATTACGATTTAGCCGAAACGGATTTCCTAAAAGCCCTTCGTATAGATCCAACCAGCGGTGCTGCTATGTTTGAACTTGCAAATATCTATACTTTTCAAAACAATAAAAAGCTGGCGCTGCAATACAGTAAAAAAGCAGCTCTTGCCGATCCAAACAATATATGGTATCAGCTGCTTTACATCGAATCTTTGAAAGATAATAAAATGCCCGCGGAAGTTGTGGCAGCGTATCAAAAACTGCTCAAAAAATATCCTGAGCGTGTAGATTTTTATTATGAACTCGCCAATGCATACTTATATGAAAGCAAGCCGGCTGAAGCATTAAAAGTATATGATAAGATAGAAAGCCTCACAGGTGTTACCGAAGATGCATCAATGCAGAAAATCAAAATTTACAAGGCAGTAAATAATTCTGAAAAAGCTGTTATTGAAGTGCAGAAATTAATTAAAGCATTTCCTAAAGAAGGGAAATACTACGGAATTTTAGGTGAATTATATCAGGATAAAGGGCAGAATGAAAAAGCATTACAAGCCTATAATGACCTGCTGAAAGCTGATCCGGAAAACGCTTTTGTTCATTTGTCGTTAGCTGATTATTACAAAAAAAACAAACAAAATGATAAAGCATTCAGCGAAGTAAAAATTGCATTCAAAAACAAGGAATTAGATATTGACACAAAGGTTAAAATTCTGCTGTCGTATTACACCCTTACAGAATTTTCAAGCGACCTGAAAGCAGACGCGGAGGAATTATGCAGAATACTTATTGAAGTTCATCCTGACGATGCAAAATCTTTTTCTATTTACGGCGATTTTTTATACCGTGATAAAAAATTTGAAGATGCCAGAACACAATACAGAAAAGCTGTTGCAATTGACAAAGAAAAATATGCACTGTGGAACCAGCTCTTGATAATTGATTCAGAGCTGAACGATTATTATTCTTTACTCAAGGAAAGCAAAGAAGCAATGGAATTATTTCCAAGCCAGCCGCTTCCTTATTTTTTTAACGGCGCCTCAAATATACAGCTGAAAAATTACAAAGAAGCCCTTACCGCCCTTATTGCGGGCAAAGAATATGTTTTCGACAACAAGCCGGTTCTTACACAATTTTATTCGAGTATCGGCGATGCACTGAATCAGCTTAAAAATTATCCTGCCTCCGATTCTGCCTACAACAAAGCTTTGGAAGTGGATTCAAACAATGTGTACGTTTTAAATAACTATGCCTATTACTTGTCATTGCGCAACGTGAACTTAGAAAAAGCTGAAGCTATGTCTAAAAGAAGCAACCAGATTGTGCCTAACAGCAGTTCATATCAGGATACCTATGGATGGATTTTATACCAGATGAAAAAATACGACGATGCCAAAGTATGGATCGGCAAAGCAATTGAAAACGGCGGATCTGCCAACGGTACATTACTTGAGCATTACGGCGATGTGCTTTTCAAACTCGGCGAAACAGAAAAAAGTTTAAAGTATTGGATGGATGCAAAAAAGGCCAGCGGTACAACTGATCTTATTGATAAAAAAATTGCTGACAAAAAATTATATGAATAATCGAATTGTCTGTTTTTTTTTCCCTGCTTTAAACTCTGGCATCAGGCTTTTCATTCTTTTTTTATTATCAGCGCTTCTTCTAACTTCCTGCAAACACAGACAGAAAATTACACTTACCAACCGCAAATGTATTTTAGATTTTAAAAATTCTAAAACACTAACTGCAAATTTAAAATCGAACGAATTCAGGTTCGACAGATTAAACGCAAAGCTCAATTTAGAAGCTGATATTGACAGTACATTCAATTCTTTTACTGTATCGCTTCGCATAAAAAAAGACAGCCTGATCTGGATGTCTATTTCAAAATTAGGAATAGAAGGCGCACGGCTGTTGATTACAAAAGACTCAGTGAAGTTTATGAACCGCGTTAACAACACTTATTTTAAAGACGACTTCTCTTACTTTAGTACATTACTAAACGCCGAGATTGACTACGATGATCTGCAATCCCTTTTAACAGGCAACAGCGTAACGTTTTATAACGAAGATGAAAAAATAAAATCCGGCGTTGACAACTGCCAGTACACTCTTGGAACCATCAGAAAATATAAGCTGCGCAGGGTAATGTCAAAAGGAAAAGAATTAAACGATCCTGTGCAGAGTATTTATATGGTGCCCGAAACTTTTAAAATTTCACGCATATTGTTTTATGACTTCAACCCTTCACGCAGTCTTGATGCGCGTTTTAGTGAATTTACGCCTGTTGATTCCGCACAGCTGTTTCCATTAAAAATGAGTTTTATCGTAAAAGCAAAAAAGAATATTAACATTGATATTCAATATTCAAAACCGAGACTCAACGAAGAACAAAGTTTCCCTTTTAAAATTCCGGATAATTATGAACAGATTTCTTACAAAGAAAAATAGCCGGCCGTTGCTGCTTGCTATATTCTGGTGTTCGCTGATTCTGAATACCGGCAGTACTTTTGCGCAAAAGCAGACAAAAAAAGATTTAGAGAATAAAAAAAAACAGCTTCAGAAAGAAATTGAATACACCAATCAATTGCTTGATGAAACAAGAAAAAACAAAAAACATTCCTTAAGCCAGTTAATAGCCTTAAATGAAAAAATACGAAAACGGGAAGAGCTGATCTCCATTGTTAACGGAGAAATTAGAGGAATCAGCCTCCAGATAAATCAAAATAACGAATCAATAAAAGGACTGCAGAATGACTTAATAAAACTGAAAGCAGAATATGCGAAAATGATTTATTACGCCTATAAAAACCAGGATGCATACAGCAGACTGATGTTTATTTTCGCCGCCAGGGATTTTGAGCAGGCTTTTATGCGTTTAAAATATCTTCAGCAATACAGTGATTACAGGCACAAGCAGGCCGAGTTGATTACTTCAACGAAAAAGAAGCTGAATGAAACAGTGCAGGATCTGGAAACTAAAAAATCGGACCAGCGCGTTTTACTGAGCAGCGAACAGTCGGAAAAACAAAATTTAACTTCAGAAAAAACCGAGAAGGAGCAGATGTTTTCACAGCTTCAGGAGCAGGAAGGAAAGCTGAAAAAAGATTTAGCCAAAAAGAAAAAAGATGCCGAGAAGCTGCAGCAGGCTATTCAAAGGGTTATTCAGAAGGAGCTTGAAAAAATGCAGAAAGATGCGGAGACCGCAAATAAACCAAAACCGGAAAAATTAGTACTTACTCCTGAATCGCAGCAATTATCAAATTCATTTGCAAGCAATAAGGGTAAACTTCCATGGCCAGCTGTAAAGGGCATTATCAGCGGACATTTCGGCGTTCACCCGCATCCGCTTATGCCTAATATCGATATTAATAATAATGGTATTGATATTACTACCAATACGGGGGCCTTAGCGCGGGCTGTGTTTGACGGAGAAGTAAAAGCTGTAGTAAATATACCGGGAGCAGGTGAGTTTGTTTTAATCCGCCACGGAGAATTTCTGACAATTTACGCCAACCTGAAAGATGTTTATGTGAAAGCCGGCGATAAAATAAAAACCAAGCAGAACCTTGGTTCTATTGTGTTTGATGCTGAAGATTCAAAAACAGATTTGCATTTTGAAATATGGAAAGGCCAGATAAAATTAGATCCCGAAAACTGGCTGTTCAGGACTAATTAAGCAATCCTGCGCATCAAAAACATTTCAAAAATCTTACTGCTGGTTTAATGAAACGAATTCAATTTTCATTAAAAAAGTCTCCAATGATTTGTTCATTATATGAATAATAAAGTCCAATGCTGTGAAGCTTGTTTATTTGCTTATCAGCAGTTTAAATCCTTTGCCGTGAACGTTTACAAGTTCCACTGAACTGTCTTCTTTCAGATATTTACGAAGCTTTGCAATATAAACATCCATGCTCCTTCCGCTGAAATAATTATCGTCATGCCAAATAGATTTTAAAGCAAAATTTCTATCCAGCACATTATTTATATTTAACGATAAAAGTTTTAACAAATCAGCTTCTTTAGTAGTAAGCTTTTGCTGCGTTCCTTTGATTTCAAGGGTTTGATGTTTATAATCAAATTTGTAGCTGCCAATTTGAAACTCTGTATCGTCAGAATTCGGCGCTGTTTTATTGTCAGTTCTTCTTAATATTGCTTTGATGCGCATCAGCAGCTCCTCCATACTGAAAGGCTTTGTGATATAATCATCGGCTCCGGCGGTAAAACCTTCAATCGCATCCTCTTTCATTGATTTTGCTGTTAAAAAAACAATCGGCACATTTTTATCAATTGCCCTGATTTCCCTGGCAAGTGTATAGCCGTCTTTGAAAGGCATCATTACATCCAAAAGGCAGATATTGAATTTATCTTTCGAAAAAACTTCATAACCCTGTTTGCCATTTACAGCCAGAGTAGTTGAATATCCTTTTGCATCAAGGTATTCTTTTAAAAGAGTTCCCAAATTAGGATCATCTTCAACTAATAACACTTTAAATTTTTCCATTTTTTTATGATTGTAAAATTATTAAAAATGATTTATACCTCTTTAAATTTTTCAAACTGCTGAATTATTAAACGGAAGATAAACAGTAAAATTGCTTCCCTTACCTAAGCTGCTTTCAACATTTATTTCCCCTCCGTGTTTTTCAACCACCGCTTTTACATAACTCAAACCCAGCCCAAACCCTTTCACATTATGAATATTGCCGGTGGAAACGCGGTACATTGTATCAAAAATACGCTTTTGATTTTCTTTACTTATTCCAATACCATTATCCTCAACAGAAATAAAAATGCCCTCATTATTATTCCTCGTGCTGATATTTATTTTCGGCTTTTTATCTGAATATTTTAAAGCATTGTCGATTAAATTAAAAACAACATTTGTTACATGCACCCTGTCTGCATTAATAACCGGGGACAAAGCCTTCAGATCAGTTGTAATCGCCCCTTCTTTATTTTCTACCTGCAGTTTAATATTTTCAATTGTTTGTTCAATCAATAGATTGATATCAATGCTTTGAATTTTCAATTTGAATTCACCCTTATCTAATATTGCTGTCTGTAAAATATTTTCAACCAGCAGGCCTAAGCGTTTATTTTCATCACCGATTATTTTAACATAATTATTAACACGCTCCTGTGATTTTTCAAAAGTTTTATCATTTAATACTTCACAGGCTAATGATATTGTTGAGATAGGCGTTTTAAATTCATGAGTCATATTGCTGATAAAATCGTTTTTGATTTCAGATAATTTTTTCTGTTTAAAAATGGTTGTAACTGTATAATAAAATGAAAAAATAATCATGAGCATAAATGCACCGGAAACAAACAGCATCAGCCTCATATTACTCAATAAATATTTTTTTTGATCTGGAAAATACAATGATAAAAACATCGGCTTTATAAAAACGTTATCAGGAGATAAGTTGACTTTATAATTGGATGCATATAAAAGAATTTCTTTTGAAGAAAGTTTTTTTGAATCTTCCGGAGCTGTTTTCGAAGCGGTAATACCATAGATGAAATCTGTAAAAATGCCTTTTTCCCACAACTCAGAACGGATAATAGAATCTAAAAGCAGCGTATCAATTTTTCGATTGTAATCATTGTAAATATTGATGCTCACTAACTCATCAAAAATATCATTCACCATATTTTTGTTCCTCGACAGCCATTTTTTTCGCAGTTCTCCTGAATTAAATTCCTGCATGTATGAGGGCATGTCTATTTCGGTGCGTGAATCAGTTTCAGACGAAGTACTGTCGCTCAGGTAATTTTTATGACGTGATTTTTTTAATATTACACCATTTGAATCAGAAGAATATTCCTCATAAACTTTCACATTCAATTTATCTTTTGGAAGAGAAAAATCATTTTTGTCTGAAAGAGAATCATTAATAAATTTGGATTTATCAGCCAGCGAATCCGGCTGAGAAAACCAGCGGATACCTTGTTTTCTGAAGTTGAATTTTTTGGTGATTTTAGCAGCTGCACTTTGTTTTTCCATCCTTGAAACAACATTGCTTAAAACTTCGCTTACATTTTGTTCAAACCGTTTTTCGCCTAATGTCAAAGCATTGTTTATCCAATAAAATTGAATTGCTGTTAAGCCTGCTAATGCAAGGCTTGCCATTATAGTTATTATCCTGATGCTGCTCTTTTTCATTTCTACCGTAATCCGAATTACAAAAATACGCTATTCCTATCAACGCCCCATATAACCTTAATCACTTAATATCGGGCTGCCGTATTTCGGCATATTAAATTAATTGTGCGAAATCAATTATTTATTTTGAATCATTATTCGTCCGGCAGAAGTAAAAAAACATCTCGGATAATTGAATGCTCATCTAATACACTGTCCCTTGCAGGTACACACCAAAACAGGAAAGGCGCACCGTTGGGGAAAACTTTATGTTCTTTTTATTGCTTTCTCATTATTTTTTTTTAATCTTTGAAAAAAATCTATATTAAAACAGGTTAAAAAACAAAATTTTATTTAAAAGCTACGCCATGAAAAAACTTTACTACTTAATGTTTGCAATTTGTCTGACAGCGAATGTAAGCGCAAACACAATTCCGGTTATTGCCGCGCAAACCGTTTCAAGAAACTTCTACAGTCAGAATTTTACTGTTGTGCCTGCCTCAGTTACACTAACCTTTACTGAAACAGATCTTCACGGCAATCCTGTTTATTATGCATTTAATATAAATGCAAATGATGGTTTTGTTATTGTTTCTGCTGATGACAATGCGCATCCCATTATAGGGTACTCTGCCGCCGGAAAATTTGTTATTCCAACAAGTAACAATAATTTTTCATATTGGATGACCATGCGTAAAAATGAAATTATCGCAATGCGTGCCGCTAATTTATCAGCTGATGCTGCTATTACTAATGAATGGACTGCTTACCTAAATAACATACAGCTGAATAATTCCAGAGCTTCTAATGTAGTTGCCCCGCTTTGTACAACAACATGGGATCAGGGCAACAACGGCGGTTTTTATAATGCTAATTGTCCTGTTGATCCTTCATTGCCCAATTCTGGTAATTCCACTACACATTGCGTAACAGGCTGCGTAGCCACAGCAATGGCACAAATAATGAAATTTTGGAATTATCCAACACAGGGCCATGGCTCCAGCTCTTATTGCGATTGCGGCTCTCCCTTTTCTAACAACTACGGAACACTGTCTGCAAATTATGGAACATCCACCTACAACTGGGCTGCTATGCCGAATAATGTTACATCAGCAAATGCAAGCGTAGCTAAAATAATGTCCGACTGCGGTATAAGTGTTCAAATGGACTACGGTCCTGATGGAAGCGGATCAACTGTTTATTGGTCTCCACAATCTTATATGGGAGTATGTGCAAGAACTTCTTATGTAAGATTTTTTAAATACGATTCTACTACAATTCATGGATATGACAAATCAGCTTATACCAATACTACATGGACAACCTTATTAGAAAATGAATTAAACATAGGAAGACCTATACAATACGCTGGTGATGATGTTGGCAGCGGCGGGGGCCATAGCTGGGTATGCGATGGATATGATGCCAGCAATAATTTTCACATGAACTGGGGCTGGGGCGGTAATAGTAATGGCTATTTCCCTGTTACTAATTTAAGTACTGGTACTTCACCTGTATTTAATCCAATTAATACGCAGCAAGCCCTCATAGGTATTAAACCTTTAATAACAACCCCGAATGATGCAGGCGTTTCAGCGGTTGTTTCCCCGTCAGGCGCAGTCTGCGGTACTACTTTCACACCGATAGTAACAATAAAGAATTACGGCTCCAGTGCACTCACATCATGCAGTATTAAGTATAAATTGGATGGCGGCAGCATTGTTTCTCAAACCTATACGGGGTCGCTTGCCACAAATGCAACTGCTAACGTCACCCTTGCTGCTGTTACAACAACATCGGGAGCACACACGCTTGCCTGCTTCACAAGTATGCCTAATAATATTGCGGATGGCAATATTGTTAATGATTCAACTATTATCCATCTAACTGTAGGCAGCGCTTCACTGCCTTTTACCGAAGGCTTCGAAACTGCAGCATTCCCTCCTGCAGGCTGGTCTATCACTCAAACCCCTGCTGATTCAATAACATGGTTTAGAAATACAACTGCTGCAGGAAACGGAACAAGCACAGCCTGCGCTTATATCAGCAATTATTATTACAATGTTGCTGGAGCAAAAGATAACCTTATCAGCAAACCCATAAGCTTAGCAGGAGTTAATACAGTAACCATGACTTTTAAAGTGGCTTACAGATTCTTCCCGAATTACAGCAACTTTGATTCATTACAGGTTTTTGTTTCTACTGACTGCGGCGCTACATACGGCCCGGCGGTTTATACCAAAGGAGATACAATACTGCAGACAACAGGCTGGGATACTCTTTCATTTGTTCCTGCGGCAGCAGCAGACTGGCGTACAGAAACCGTTAATTTAAATTCTTATGCTGGAAGCAATATTGTTGTGAAATTTACCGGAACCAACCATTATGGTAATAATTTATACCTCGATGATATAAATATTACAGGAAGCAACGCCGTGGCCCCTGTGGCTAAATTCACAGCAAGCGACTCAACAATCTGCGTGGGCGACTGCATCAGCTTCACCGACCAAAGTACAAATACGCCTACTACATGGGCATGGACTTTTACCGGAGCTTCCACCACATCGTTTGGAGCTGCTCATCCAACAAATATTTGTTATAATACCGCCGGCACCTACCCTGTTACTTTAACGGCATCCAACGGCGGAGGAACCAATACTAAAACTAAAACCGGTTATATTGTGGTAAGTCCATTACCAGCTGTGCCTACAATCAATCAATCCGGAAATGTTCTTACGTCAAGTGCCGGAGTTACTTATCAATGGAAAAAGAACGGAGTTATTATTACCGGTGCCACCTCTATATCTTACACAGTAACTTCTCCAGGAACCTATACGGTTATTGTAACAAATGCTAACGGATGTAAGGCGGTTTCTGCAGGAACTGTTGTTACTACAACAGGCATTGATAATCTGGCAGAAGGCATCCCTTCTGTAATTATTTATCCTAACCCTTTCAGTTCAGAGGCAGTTATTGCAGTTCAAACTGCAAATGGCGACCAGCTTACTGAAGTAAATTTTATTCTTTATGATTTATTAGGTAAGGAAGTAAGACAGATAAATAATATCAACGGACAGGCGCAGCTTAGCAAAAACGAGCTTTCTGAAGGTTTATATTTCTATAAAGCTTTTTATAAAAACAAACTTATCGGCAAAGGCAAGGTTGTGATTCAAAATTAAATTTAAGATTATACTTATTTAAAAATGTGCTGATTTATTTTTCAAATCAGCACATTTTTAATTTTAAAACAAATGCAGAAAATAAAAAACTACATCAACGGCGAGCTGATTGAACCTGCTGCCGGACACTATATAGATAATTATAATCCCGCAACCGGAAAAGTATATTCACTGATTCCTGATTCGGACGAACAGGATGTTGAAAAGGCTGTGCAGGCTGCATTAACAGCCTTCCCTATATGGTCGGTAACGCCCAAAGAAGAACGTTCACGCATCATGCTGAAGATTTCTGATTTGATAGAAAAAAATTTAGAAGGTCTGGCGATTGCAGAATCCATTGATAACGGCAAACCAATATCATTAGCCAGAACAGTTGATATACCGCGTGCTGCAAGCAACTTTCATTTTTACGCAACTGCTATTCTGCATTACGCATCCGAAAGCCACGCAATGGAAGATATGGCGATTAATTATACACTCCGCACTCCTGTGGGCATTGCTGGATGTATTTCCCCCTGGAACCTGCCTTTGTATTTATTTACATGGAAAATTGCTCCGGCTATTGCATCCGGCTGCTGTGTGGTTGCAAAGCCTTCTGAAATTACCCCAATGACAGCTTACCTGCTTTCCGAATTATGTATTGAAGCAGGACTGCCCAAAGGTGTTTTAAATATTGTACACGGCTATGGCCATAAAGTGGGTGCCGCCATTACTGCACATCCGAAAATCCCTTTGATTTCGTTTACCGGAGGTACAAAAACAGGCGCCGAAATTGCCAGAACAGCTGCTCCGATGTTTAAAAAGCTCTCGCTTGAATTAGGCGGGAAAAATCCGAACATCATTTTTGCCGACTGCGATTTCGAAAAAGCAATTAAAACAACTCTGCAGTCGTCCTTCGCAAACCAGGGACAGATATGCCTTTGCGGATCACGTATATTTATTGAGAAACCGATTTACGAAAAATTCAAAAAAGAATTTATCGAAAAAGTAAAAGCTTTAAAAGTGGGAAACCCCGCTGATGCCGACAGCAGGCTGGGTGCTGTAGTTTCTAAGTCACACATGGAAAAAGTTTTATCCTACATTGATTTGGCAAAACAGGAAGGCGGAACAATTGTATCGGGCGGTTTTCAGGTAAAATTAGAAGGCGAATTTGCTGAAGGATATTACATTGCACCTACTATTATTGAAGGGTTAGCATATAACTGCCGCACCAACCAGGAAGAAATTTTCGGCCCTGTTGTAACTCTTACCCCGTTTGAAACAGAAGAAGAAGTGCTGCACTACGCCGACAGCACTCAGTACGGATTAGCTGCCATTCTCTGGACAGAAAACTTAACACGTGCACACCGCATGGCAAGCCGGCTTCATGCAGGTATTGTATGGATCAACTGCTGGCTGCTGCGCGATCTGCGGACTCCTTTTGGCGGAGTAAAGAGCTCTGGAGTAGGCAGAGAAGGCGGTTTTGAAGCATTGCACTTTTTTACTGAGCCGAAGAATGTGTGTATTAAGCTGAAATGATTGTTCGATTTTTATAATCTTCCAGACAAAATTTAGTTTCATCATCCCATTATAGAGTAACGTTCAAGCGTTTGTTACTTTCATCATCCCACTACTGAGTAACACTCGGGCGTTTGTGAGTAACGTTCAAGCGTTTGTTAATTTCATCATCGCATTACTGAGTAACACGTAGACGTTTGTGAGTAACGTTCGGACGTTCGTTAATTTCATCATCGCATTACTGAGTAACACGAAGACGTTTGTGAGTAACGTTCAGACGTTCGTTAATTTCATCACCCCACTACTGAGTAACACGCAGACGTTTGTGAGTAACGTTCAGACGTTTGTTAATTTCATCATCCGATTTACTAATTTATGTTAAATAAACTGCTTTGGCATCTGCTTTGTTTTTATGCTCTTAATCAGCTTATCCAATGATGATGCACTTTGCATCATCTTAAAATATAAGATGATATAAATTCCGAAAGGGGGTGTTTACAATGGCAAGACCAAAAAGAAAATCAACAGTGTTAGAAAAAGCGAGCAAGAGATTAGCAGGGATGGAAACAATTTCATTAACACTTGATTTGGGTAACGGACTTACTGTGCCTGCTTATAACGCTAAAGTAATCGCTATAACAAGCAAATTAGATGCTTACAATCAATTGATTTCAGGAGTTGATGCATCATCTACAGAGCTGAAGCAAAACGAAAAAGAACTGAGAGATATGAGTCAGCGGATGTTGGAGGCAGTGGGTTCGGCTTTTGGGCACGACAGCATTGAATACGAAAAAGCCGGAGGCGTTCGTACAAGCAATCGCAAGAAAACCAAGAAAAAAACCAAAGTTACCACCAAACCTGCAGCATAATTTTTTGCAGCTATTGGTTGAAGCTCCTCTGATAATTCAGAGGGGCTTTTTTTATGTGAATTTTTGAAAAAAATTTAACCTCGTAAATTGTTTTCAATAATTTCCTGTAAACCGCTTTTTAATTGTAAGTTTATATCGATAACTAACAACCTTCCCTATGAAAAAACATTTACTCCTCTCCTTTCTGACTTTAAACTTTGCATTTTCAGCTTTAAATACCATGGCTCAAACATCCATACCTGCCGGCAATGTATCTGGTACATGGAATCTTGCAGGTTCTCCATATAATATAATGGGCAGTATTCAAATTGTTGATGGCACAACTCTCACTATTCAGCCGGGTGTAACAGTAAATTTTCAGGGACATTACAAACTTAATGTGCAGGGGCGGTTGCTAGCCATTGGGACTGTTGCTGATACAATTGTTTTTACTGCTGCCAATATTACAAATGGATGGTGGGGAATACGTTTTGACAATACACCTACAACCAATGATACTTCGAAAATCGTTTTTTGTAAGCTGCAATATGGCAAAGCAACAGGTGCTTCACCCGATGATAATGGAGGGGCATTTTATTTCAATGCCTTTTCTAAAGCAATTATATCTAATTGTTGTATTTCAAACTGTGTAGCTTATAATAATGGTGGTGGAATTTTTTGTGACAATGGCAGCAGCCCTTCCATAACCAACTCTATAATTTCCAATAATATGACACCAATCGTTCATAAATTCGGTGCTGGAATTTTTTGCCATAATAGTAGCAATCCAACCATTTTAAATAACACAATATCAAATAACATTTCTCATGAGGTGGGTGGTGGAATTGCCTGCTTTGCGAGCAGTCCAATAATTTCAAACAACACCATTACCAATAATAATGCTGATTTAACGGCTGGTGGAATTTTTTGCTATAGTAGCAATCCAACCATTTCAAACAACACGATTTCCAATAATACTGCTTTTAATGGTGGTGGAATTTATTGCGTGAATATTAGCAATCCAACTATTTTAAATAACACAATATCAAATAACACTGCTTCAAACTCTGGCGGTGGAATTTATTGTTCTGGAAGCAGCCCAACATTTCGCAATTGTATTTTTTGGGGTAACATCGCAAACGCAAGTGGAGCACAAGTGTTTTTAGAAGATGAACCCAGTGATCCAAATTTTTATTACTGTGATGTACTGGGAGGTTCAACTGCTTTTGAACTTAATGGAACTAGTTATACAGGCACTTACCAGAACAACATAGATGCTGACCCGCTATTTATTTCGCCTTCGATTGGAAGCGGAACAGGCTATAATGGAGTAAATGCTGATTGGTCATTGCAAAGTAACTCGCCATGTATCAATACAGGAGACCCTAATGGCACTTATCCCGCAACCGATAAAGCAGGAAATCCACGTGTAACCGTATGCCGTATTGATATGGGTGCTTATGAATATCAGGATGGTATTCCGCTTACTGCCGTAATTTCAGAAACTCAACCAATTCTTTGTTATGGAGATTATGCAACAGCCACCGTTGTAGCGGCAGGTGGAAGCGGTATATATACTTATTTGTGGAGTTACGGCGGGCAAACCACAGCATCAAGAACAGGCCTCGTACAGGGTGTTTATCCTGTAACAGTTACCGAAACAAGTTACGGCTGTTCTGTAACAACAAGCATCACTATTAACCAACCCGCTTCTGCATTATCAGTAACTCCATCCTCAAATAATCCAATCTGTACAAATAATAATGGAAGTGCCGGCATTATTGCAGCTGGCGGAACAGCGCCGTATCATTATCTTTGGTCGACCGGCAATAACAATACTACCGATACAATATCCGGCCGGCCGGCCGGAACTTATTCAGTAACTGTTACAGATACTAACGGCTGTACTGTTTCAAATTCATTCACCCTTGTTACCCAGCATCCAGTGCTATCGCTCGTTCCAACAATTATTAATCCTATCTGTATAAATAATAATGGAAGCGTAAGTATAACAGCAAACGGCGGAACAGCGCCGTATCATTATCTTTGGTCAACAACAAATAATAATACTTCTGACACAATATCAAACCGCTTAGCCGGAACTTATTCTGTTACGGTAATTGATACTAATGGATGTTTTATTTCTGGCGCCTATACTCTTGTTACACAATACCCAGTGCTATCTCTCGTTCCAACAATAACAAATCCTATTTGCACAAGTAATAATGGAAGTGCGAGCATCACAGCAAACGGTGGCACAGCCCCCTATCATTATCTTTGGTCAACAGCAAATAATAATACTGCCGACTCAATATCAGGCAGACCAGCCGGAACTTATTCTGTTACAGTAACTGATACAAACGGATGTGTAGTTTCAGCTGCATATACTCTTGTTACGCAATTCCCTTCTATCTCGCTGACTCCTTCTACTACTAATACTTCATGTACTAATAATGGAAGTGCAAGTATTACTCCAAATGGAGGTACCGCACCCTATACTTACCATTGGTCAAATAGCAGCACAAATCAAGGCCTAGTTGGAATTGGAAGCGGAACCTATACGGTTACTGTTACTGACCATAATGGATGCTTTATTTCAGATACGCTTACCATAATTAACTCTGTTGCACCAAGTTCAATACCCATCTGCATGGTAACTGTTGACAGCTCTTCTACAAAAAATGTAATTGTCTGGGAAAAGCCTGCCGGCGCACCAATTGACAGCTTCAAGGTTTACAGGGAAATAGCAAGTGTTTATACTCACATTGGCAGTGTGGCTTACAGCGCATTGAGCGAATTCACCGACAACACCAGCGGAATCAACCCCAATACAACTTCTTACAAATATAAATTGTCAGTTTTGGATACCTGCGGTAACGAAAGTGCTCTAAGTGCAGAACATCAAACAGTGCATGTTCAGCTTGGGGTGGCATTTCCTCAAGGCGTAAACTTAAGCTGGAATGATTATTCAGGATTCACATTTCCGCAGTACCGCATCCTGCGTGATAATTTAGGCAATGGCAATTGGCATGCGATAGACTCTGTAAGTTTCGGCATCACAACTTATACCAGCACCGATGTTCTGCCAAACGCACGTTACATAGTTGAAGCAAAAAGACCCGCACCCTGTGTTTCAACAAGGCAGAGTACAACCCGCAGTTCTTCAAAATCAAATACCGCTTCACAGGCAACAGGTATAAATGAATTATTCAACAGCATGTCAGTGACCATTTCGCCTAACCCTTCTAATGGAAAATTTACAATTCAGTTGAGCAGCATACAGCTTTCAAATAGTAAATGTGAAGTGAAAATTCACAATATACTCGGCGAACAGATTTATATATCCGAATTGAAACAGCGGACAGCAAATGAAATTGACCTCTCTGATATTCCTAAAGGAATTTATTTTGTGCAGATAAGTGATGAAATAAAACCTCTTTCGAATAGAAAGATTATAGTTCAGTAAAACCCGCCATGCACTCCCCTCTCCTTTTTCAAGGAGAGAGGCCGGGGGTGAGGTTTAAAACAGCAATTTGTTTTGTAAACATTTACAATAACGACAATACTTACACAAGAAAAATTGTGAAACAGCAATAAGAAAATATCAGATTCCCGCAGCTCATCTTGTTCGTAAAATAGCTGACAGCGTTCACTAACACCTCTTCTTTAAATCATTATATTTGCCCCATGAATTTAAATTTATCAGGAAAAACAGCTGTTGTATGCGGCAGCACTCAGGGTATCGGAAAAGCTTCTGCAATTGAACTTGCACTGCTTGGCGCGAATATAGTTTTGATTGCCCGTAATGAAGAATCGCTTAAGGAAACGTTAAAAGAATTAGATGTTACGAAAGGACAGAAGCATACTTATTTATGTGCAGATTTTCAATTCCCTGATCAGTTAAAAGCAAAAATTGAAAGCTTTGCTGCATCCCACGGACCGATACATATCCTCGTAAATAATACCGGCGGACCTCCGGGAGGCTTGATTACAAATGCGAAAACCGATGAGTTTTTACAGGCATTTAATAATCATTTAGTATGCAGTCATATTTTAGTTCAGGCATTAATTGAAGGAATGAAAAAAGAACACTACGGGCGCATCATCAATATTATCAGCACATCCGTAAAGATGCCTTTAAAAAATCTGGGAGTATCCAATACCATACGCGCAGCTGTTGCAAGCTGGTCCAAAACATTAGCAAATGAAACTGCATCCTTTGGAATCACTGTAAACAATGTACTTCCCGGCGCAACATCTACCGGACGGCTGCAGACAATTATAGAAAACAAATCGAAAAACACCGGCGGCTCGCTCAACGAAATTAAAAATGAAATGGAAAGAGAAATTCCAATGGGCCGTTTTGCCGAAGCCTCTGAAATAGCCAATGCTGTTGCCTTTTTAGCAAGCCCTGCCGCATCTTATATTACCGGAATTAATCTGCCTGTGGATGGCGGAAGAACAGGCTGTTTGTAAAAATTTAGAAGCCAACGGAGTTTCGCGGGCGTCCCCCTGTTATCTATTTTCATTTTATTCAAAAACAAATTTCTGTAACCGCGCGCAAGGATTAAGAGCTTCCCTATATATTTATTAAACTTTTTTTAATAAATACAAAACGTATATTTGTTTCCTGTAAAAAACCGCTCAGACAGCGCAACAGGCAGATAAAAACAAAGAGTATGAAATTCAGCAGACCAAGTTTAATTGTTCAGATTTTTCTGGGAATGTTTCTTGGAATAGCTGCAGGCCATTTCTGGAAAGATGCGCCGGGCCTGCAGATTCTGAGTGATATTTTTATGCGCCTCATAAAAATGATTATTGCCCCCTTGGTGTTTTCTGTTTTAGTGGTGGGCGTTGCAAAAACAGGCGACTTCAAATCGGTTGGCCGTATCGGGATAAAAACACTGCTTTACTTTACTACAATATCAATTGTTGCTTTGCTGCTGGGATTATTCCTGGTAAATATTTTTGAACCGGGAAAAGCAATGCCGCTCCAGCTTCCTGCAGCTGCTGAAGAAGTCGGCATTGAAGCCAAAGGATTCGACTCAAAAAATTTCATAGAACACATTATCCCCGACAGCATTGCCGCCTCAATGGCAAAAAACGAAATACTTCCTATTGTAATATTTGCTCTGTTCTTTGGTATTGCAGCCGTTTCCATAGGCCCTAAAGGTAAGGTCGTCACTGATTTTTTTGATTCCGTTTCTCAGATTATGTTTAAAATAACAAATTATGTAATGGCTCTTGCGCCCTTAGCTGTCTTCGGTGCAATTTCAGCAGTAGTTGCAAAGCAGGGATTAGGTGTGCTCTCAGGCTTTTTATATTTAATCGGCACATTTTATTTAGGACTGCTGGTATTCATATTTGTGGTTTTATTTTTAATCTGCTTTTTTCTGAAAATCAAATTTTTTAAATTACTCAGTCATATTAAAGAGCCTGTTTTACTGGCATTCAGCACAGCAAGTTCAGAAGCTGCTATGCCAAAAACCATTGAAGCATTAGAACGGTTCGGCTGTGAAAAGCGCGTTGTGAGTTTTGTGCTGCCGCTTGGTTATTCTTTTAATCTCGATGGTTCTATGATGTACATGACTTTCGCAATTATGTTTATTGCTCAGGCCTATGGAATTAATATGAGTGCCGGCGATCAAATCACTATGCTTTTAATATTGCTGATAACAAGTAAAGGAATGGCCGGCATTCCGCGTGCTTCGCTGGTTGTGATTGCCGGCATGCTGCATCATTTTAATATTCCTGCAGGAGGATTATTATTACTTTTGGGTATTGATCAGATTTTAGATATGGGCCGCTCCGGCGTTAATGTGATTGGGAATGCGGTAGCATCCGCAGTTATTTCTAAGTGGGAAGGCCATACACTCACACCTCAAAATAAAAACGATGTTGATGTTTTGACTTTATAGAATACTTTCCATTTATTATGATAGAATTTTTAAAACAGCTGACCGATCCGCAATCCATCATTCAATATGGCGGTTTGGCCTTGCTGCTGTTTGTAGTTTTTGCAGAAACCGGACTGCTGATCGGTTTTTTCCTTCCGGGCGATTCTCTTATTTTTATTTCAGGCATGATGTGCCGCCTAAAGCCGGATTTATTAGGTGTAAATATCACACTGCTGATTCTGCTGCTGTCCATTGCAGCTGTAATAGGAAACATGGCCGGCTATTGGTTCGGATACAAAACCGGTCCTCCTTTATTCAAACGCAGGGACTCCTGGATTTTCAAAAAAAAATATTTGATAGTCACACAGAAATTTTATCGCGACAACGGAGGCAAAACCCTTATTATGGGGCGCTTCCTGCCTATTATCAGAACATTTGCTCCCATTTTAGCCGGTGTCATAAAAATTGATTTTAAAACATTTATGATCTATAATGTAATTGGTGCCATTTCATGGATTGGCCTTCTGTCGGGCATCGGATACTATTTGGGAGAATACAGCTGGGTGCAGAAAAACCTTGGTTACATTGTTCTCGGTCTTATAATTATAACTTTAATTCCCCTGATAACAACCTATCTGAAAGAAAAAAAAACTTCGAAATAAACCGCCGTTTACAAGTAAAAAACAACCGTTTAATAATTTTCAGTTATACCGCACAATATTATTTAACAATTTTGGTTAACAATAGAAATAAAAAAACCAGCTTATTCTAATATTAAAGTTTAATTATGATAAAACATACAAAACTTTTTTTTCAAAACAAATAACACAAATCAGAATTTAAAAGATAAGTTTTAACAGAAATTTTTTCATTCAAAATAGATTTAGTATGTTTGGAGCCTTGTAAAAAAAACATAAAAGATTTTAGATTAAAATTTTAAAATTCAATACGTATTAAACCTAAAACAATAAATTAAAACCAAAAACAAATCAATATGAGTAATCAAAAGTCAACACCGAGCGGATTTAACTTTATGTCTGCTTTTGCAGCGATTGTAGTAGCTGTCGTATTAGGGGAGCTAATTTTTTATTTTATTCTTGGTGCACCTTCGCACTTTGATGCAGAAGGCCATCCAATAAATGGTAATTTTCTGGGTACAATGTACAAAGGAGGATTTGTTGTACCGCTTTTGATTGCTATTTTAATTACAATTGTTACGTTCTCTCTTGAGCGTTTAATCACTATTGCTAAAGCAAAAGGAAAAGGAAATGTTACTGCCTTTGTCCGCAGCATTCAGTCAATGGTTTCAAATAACCAATTCAACGAAGCTATTGCAGCCTGCGATAAACAGCAAGGTTCTCTGGCAAACGTTGTGCGTGCCGGAGTTGAAAAATTAGAACAGATAAATAAAGATGCTTCAATGGATAAAGAAAGCAAGATTGCTGCTATTCAAAAAGAAATTGAAGAAGCTACAGCACTTGAATTGCCAATGTTATCTAAAAATTTAGTAATCATTTCTACCTGCGCTACTATCGCAACATTAGGAGGATTGGTTGGAACAGTATTAGGTATGATTCGTTCATTTGCCGCTCTTGCACAGGCAGGTGCTCCCGATACAACTGCTCTTGCAACTGGTATCTCTGAAGCTCTTATCAATACATTAATCGGTATCGTTTCTTCTATCATCGGTATCGTTATGTATAACTACTTCTCTACCCGTGTTGATGCTATTACTTACAGTATGGATGAAGCCGGATTCAGCATCATACAATCTGTTAATGCTAAATAAGAGATTTCGAATAAGTTTATTAACTCAAAAAATATAAAACATGCCTAAAATTAAGATGCCCAAAGGCAATCCATCGCTTGACATGACACCAATGGTGGATTTGGCGTTCCTTTTGGTTACTTTCTTTATGCTTACGGCGTCTGTAAGAGTTTCTGAACCTGTTATTGTTGATACACCATCATCTACTTCCGATAAATTACTGCCCGATAATGTAATTTTAATAACTGTGGATAATAAAGGGAAAGCATTTTATAATATTAATAATTATGATGTGCGTGTGAAAACCCTTGAAAAAATGGCTGCTCAATACAAGGTTGCTTTTACAGATAAAGAGAAAGAACGTTTTGGTAAAATGACCAGCTTCGGTGTGCCGATGGCTCAATTAAAGGAATACGTAAATATGGAAGATGCCCAGAGGGCTAAGGTAAAATCTACCGGTGTTCCGCTTGACTCTCTTCATAATGAACTTGGCGACTGGATTCAGTTTGGCCGTATAGAAGCAGCAAAACAAGCCAGAACACAAAAAGAAAAATCCGAAAAATTAGGCCGTCAGTTTAAATATGAGCCTTTGCGTTTTGCTATCAAAGCCGACGGAGAAGCCAATTACATTGCCGTAAAGCAGGTAATAAAAGTATTTACCGACAAAGATGTTTATCGCTTTAACCTCATTACTAACCTTGAAGCAGGGGATAAAAAATAAAAACAGCATTTGATTATGGAATGTATTTAATAAATGCATCTTATCATTGGCTTTAAAAAATTAACAGAATAATTATTCTAAAAAAATGGCAGAAGTAAATACCGGTGATGGCGGAGGAGGCCATGGCAAACACGAAAAGAAACGCGCCAAAAAAGCATCTACAAAAATAGATATGACGCCAATGGTGGATTTGGCGTTCCTGCTTCTTACGTTTTTCGTACTTACGTCAACTTTCAATAAGCCGAAAACAATGGAAATTAATTTTCCGGCAAAACCTACTTCAGAAGATCAGCGCCAGAAAATTAACAATGCCTTAACTTTTATTATGACCAGAGAAGGCAAAGATGAAAAAGAAAATGCTGTTTATTATTATGCAGGAGAGTTTTATCCGCCGAATAACAAAGACGGTAAACCGCCGACCACACTTATTAAAACTGATTTTTCTAAAGACGGCCTTCACAAACTTTTGCTGGATAGAAATAAACCCACAATTGACGCGATAAACGCCTTAGAGGAAAAATACAAGAAAAAAGAAATTGCAGATACTACATACAAACGATTAGCAATTCATGAGAAGGGAATAAAAACAGCATTAACTGTTCTTATTAAATCGGATGATAAAGCCGTTTACAAAGAGGTTGTGGATGCAATTGATGAGTTGAATATCTGCAATGTCGGTAAATACGCTATTGTTGACATGATGCAGGAAGAATTAGATTTGATTAACACAACAAAGAAGAAATAAAATGGCAGAAGAAACATTATTTAATGAATGGACTAATGTTGTAGCCAAAGGCCGGAATGAACTTGTTTTTGAAAACAAAAATAAGGCCTACGGAGCCTATCAGATACGGATGGGTTATAACCGTACTATTTTTAAGGCGCTTACAATTGCAGCAGTATCTTTTTTAGTAATTGTCAGTATTCCTTCAATAATGGACTGGCTCAATAAACAAAAGGGAGAGGAAGTTGCAAAGGTTGATATAACAGCTGTTGATTTAACACCTCCTCCTCCTATTGATAAAACGGAACCTCCTCCTCCTCCTCCTCCTCCGCCGCCGGTAATGGAAACTGTAAAGTTTACACCGCCGATTGTAAAAGACGAAGAAGTGATTGACGAACCGCCTCCGGTGCAGACTGAAGAAACACCTCAGATAAGCACTGAAACACATGAAGGCACAGGAGGTGATGAAATTATTATCCCAACTGAAGGAACTGGAGTTGTAGCACCTGTTAAAGAAGAAATATTTACCATTGTTGAACAGATGCCTTCGTTCCCGGGCGGTGATGCAGCAATGATGAAATGGATAAAAGACAAAATTGAATCTATCGGATACCCTCAGATGGAAAAGGAAGCCGGCATTTCAGGTACCTGTTATGTTACCTTTGTTATTGATAAGGATGGCAACGTTGTTGACTCTAAATTATTAAGAGGAGTTTCCGGCGGACCTGGTTACGATAAAGTAGCCCTTGCAGTTGTAAAAGCAATGCCGAAATGGAGTGCAGGAAAACAAAACGGGCGTTCGGTTTCAGTACAGTATAACCTGCCTATTAAATTTACTATCAGGTAGAATTTTTCAAATAAATTATAACGCCAAATCCCTAAATCCTAAAAATTTAGGGATTTGAAGTTTAAGATTTAATATTTAGAATTAAAATTATGTTTTCTAACAACAATCAATCAATAAATAAAATACGCTGCTATTCCGGCTTTATAATGGCGCTTCTTTATTTAACTGCAGGCTTCTTGTTTTTATTTTCGGACATACTCATTCATGTTTTTCCCGATTACAGGCTGCCTGTCGGCGGAGTATTAACTGCTTATGCATGCTTTAGAATATATTCAGCAATTAAGTGTTATAAGCAGCTTAACAGTTCGAATTAATTTCCCAGATTAAATCTTTTAGCTCTGAAAAAAATAACATTTAAAGCAATCTGATATTTTAATAATTTTCGGTATATCATTTTTTGTTCCTTTCAAAACACCATATCTGATTCGGCTTCCTTCATTTATTTATCTGCGCTTTCATCTTGAGATGAAAGATTGAATGTTTATTGATGAAAGATTAGTAATTTTGGGACTTCTATTTATTGTTTATAAAATCAGATCGAAAAGTGCTTAAAATTTATTCAGCAGCAATAATATTAATAGTGTGTGGAACCTGCAGTCTGTCTTATGCCCAGCCTGAAGAGAAAATGGGCGCGAAAGAATATTTAGCAGCGCAGGATTATACTCACGCCCTGGAAGAATATCTTAAAATTTATAAAGGCAGAAAAACCGATCCTGAAATTAATTTCAATGTCGGACTCTGTTATCTTCATGTAAATGATGATAAATCAAAGGCTCTTCCATTTCTGGAATTTGCATTTAAAAAAGGCGGTTATAAGGATGAACTGTTATTATATCTCGGAATGGCCTATTCCTACTCTTATAAATTTGATGACGCAATAAAATACTTTAATGACTACCGCACAAAAGCCGGTATCAAAAAGTCTGAAATGGTTGATCATTATATAGAAAATTGTGAAAGTGCCAAAGAATTAATGCAACACCCGGTGAACGTAACTTTCGAAAACTTAGGCCCCGAAATTAATTCGAAATTCCCGGATTATTATCCTTTTGTAACACAGGACCAGTCAACGCTTTATTTTACAACACGCAGAGAAGGCGCTTCCCGGAAATTAAAAAGCTGGCAGGGCTATTTTACTTCTGATATTTATTTTTCAAAAGTAGCTGCTGGGCAATGGACAAAGGCTAAAAGTCTTGCCCCGATAAACTCTCCAGAGGATGAGCAATGTGTTTATGTTACACGGGACGGCAAAAAAATGATCATTTATATGGATAATGAAACCACTACAGGTGATCTTTTTATGTCAACAATGTCGGCAAAAAGCAAGGCATTTTCAAAACCGGTTCCTTTCCTTGATCCCGTAAACACTCCTGATCTTGAATTAGAAGGCTGTATTACAGAAGACGGCAATACACTTATTATTTCAAGCGATAGAATTGCCGGCCTTGGGGAAACGGATCTTTATATGTTTAAAAAAATTCCCAGCGGTGAATGGGGCAACCCTATTAATTTGGGTCCAAATGTTAATACCAAATACAAAGAATCATTCCCTGTTTATGATGAGGAGAATTACATCTTATACTTCGCTTCCGAAGGTCATCAAAATATGGGCGGCTCCGATATTTTTAAATCAAAATTTGATCCTGAAACACAGACATTCGGCCCTGCAGTAAACATGGGGTATCCTATAAATACCCCGGAAGAGAACCTGGAATTTACCCTTGCAGGGAATAAGCGCGACGGCTATATCTCAGCAGTTAGAAAAGGAGGATACGGCGACTTGGATATATACAAAGTTATTTTTAATGATGTAGAAAGCCGGCCTTCTGTGATTACAGGTTTTATTTCAACAGGTGATTCACTGAAAAAGGATATTGATGCTGTGGTTTCATTAACTGATATAAAAAAGAATGAACAGATTGATTCAAAAAATGCAAATCCTAAAACTGGAAAATATCTTTTTTCGGCTTATCCCGGAAAGTATATACTTACTGTTACCAGCCCAGGTTTTGAGGATATTAAGGAGGAGATAACTGTTTTTGATAAGTCTGATTATGTTTTTGAAATAGATAAAAACATTTCACTGCATAAACCGGGAGCTTCACCTTCTAAAGAAGTTCAAAAAGGAGGTCCTGTAAAAACAGCACCTGCGCCTCATAAATAAAAAAATCCGATTCGTATTTCAGTTCAATCGAAACTCATTTCTGTGCCGCCGAAACGTATTTCTGTGCCGCTGATTCTCATTTCTGTGTCACTGATTCGTATTTGAGTGCTTTCAATTCATTAAAATACGCCGTGTAATCACATTTGCTGCCGTTCGCAGCTGAATAAAATAAATCCCTTTTGCATTACTTCCGATATCAAAAGGCAGTTTATTTGTACCTGAAATTAAATTGTAATTTTCTGTGCTTATAATTTGACCTATAGCATTAGTCAGTTCAACTCTCACTCGTTCATCATGTAAGAGGCTTACCTCCAAAGTAAAACTGCCATTGGCTGGATTAGGATACAGCGTCATTCCTGATGCACCATCAATGGAACTTATACCGTCCGTACATGGCGATTTTACAAATATATTTTGACTTGCCGTTTTTGTACAGCTGTTATTATCAGTAAATGAATAGGTGATTGAATGGGCACCTGCCCCCGCTGCTGCAGGAGAAAACGAACCGGAGCTTACTCCTGCTCCGGAATAAGTTCCGCCTGCTGGTGTTCCTCCTGTTAAAGCATAGGGTGGATTTGTAATACATACAGAGTCGTGCAGTAAAGGAAAATTAACTGCGGGGCCGCCTATAGAAGCCGTAACGGGAGTACGTGAGCTTACGCAGCCGTCGGTAGCCACTACCCAGTCATAGAGATAATAATAAAAACCCCGGCCGGCAGAGGAGCCTGTAATATCTATCACCCCGCTGAGGCTGAAAGTATAAGCCCCCCCGCTAAGGCTGTCATTGTTTCTCCAAAGATTCATAGCTGTTCCTCCGATTCTATAGTTTCCTGGGTTAAGATGAAGGTTAAGGGTTACGGTTCCTGCACCGTTCGGGAAGTTAACAGGAATAGTTTGCAGCAGCAGCCCGGAAGTATCCCAGAGTAAAACATTGCGGATACCTGCAGCGCCGGAATTTACAAGAGCAGTCTGCAATGTGCAGGACTGTAAAACATCAAATATTAAATATTGAACAGAAGCATTATTATGATACCCTCCTCCTCCGAATGAAGTTGTTGTTGGCGGCCCTACATGCCCTGTCGGGCCGGGTGTTTGGTTTTCTACATAATAAGTAGTTGCTGCGGTAAGAGATGGTGTTGTGAAAGTACTTCCGCTGTTAAGCGATACGCCTCCGGTTGAAGTGCTGTACCAATTGAGTGTTCCTCCCCCCGCTGCGCTTAAGGTAACAACTGCCGGTGAGGTACAGCTGGAAGCACCTGTAACGGTGGGAGGAGCAGGGGATGTTATATTTATGAGGGACGTTTGAACTACAGAATCGGTACCGCAGCCGCTGCTCTCAATTAACGTTACTGTATAAACACCTGAAGTTAAGTATGAATGAGAGGGGCTGTTGGCTGAACTTGAAGTTCCGTCTCCGAAATGCCATACAGCAGTGCCTCCACTTGTACTTGTATTAGTAAAATTAACTACAAAAGGAACTACGCAGCCCGCTGTTGCATCGGCAGTAAATGCAGCACCTCCCGTTCCTGTATTTACATTAATAGTCTGCGCTGCCGTTTTGGAACAGCCGTTATTGTCGGTATAGGAATAAGTAATTATGTGAGAACCGGCACCAGCCGCTGCCGGAGAAAAGGAACCTGAACTCACTCCTGCGCCTGAATAGGTTCCGCCTGCAGGTGTTCCGCCTGTTAATACATATGGAGAAGCATTTATACAGATAGAGTCTATTGAAGGCGTATAAGTAACTGCCGGTCCAGTGATAGCTGCAATTACCGGTGTTCGTGCGCTGACGCATGGGTCATTCTGCACCTGCCAGTTATATAGGTAATAATAAAAAGCCCGTCCTGCGGATGAACCGGTAATATTTATTACCCCGTTGAGACTGAAAGTATAAGCTCCGCCGCCTAGGCTGTCATTGTTTCTCCAAAGGTTCATCGAATCACCACCGATTCTATAACTTCCCGGTAAAAGATGAAGGTTTAGGGTAACAGTTCCAATTCCGTTCGGGAAACTAACAGGAATACTTTGCAGCTGCGTGCCGGTATTATCCCATAGTAAAACATTTCGTGTTCCGGCTGCAGCCGAATTAACAAGAGCAGTTTGAAATGTACATGGCTGCAGCACATCAAATGTTAAATATTGAAAGGAATTATTATAATGATAGCTTCCTCCTCCAAATGAAGTAGTAGTGGGAGGCCCAACATGCCCGGTTGCTCCTGGATTTTGACTCTCCACATAAAAAGTTGTGGTGGTGTTTATTGGAGGTGTTGTGAAAGTACTTCCGCTGTTAAGCGGTATTCCGCCAGTTGCAGTGCTGTACCAATCTAATGTTCCGCCTCCTGCTGCGCTTAATAAAACCGAGGCTGGTGTGGTACAGCTTGACCCGCCTGTACCTGTAGGAGCAACTGGCGGATTTATGGTTATGTATGATGTTTGAATTATAGAATCGGTGCCGCATGCGCCGCTCACAACAAGCTTTACATTATAAACGCCTGCTGCACCGTATGAGTGTGAGGGATTATTTAAGCTGCTTACAGCACCGTCGCCAAAAGACCAAACGGCATTACTTCCATTAATACTTGTATTGGTAAAATTAACTACAAATGGAATTACACAGCTGCTGGTTGAATTAGCTGTAAATGCTGCAGTTACAGCTGTTGTCGCAAAAGCAGGCCCCACTCCCACAGCATACCATGCATTTGTAGTTGCTATTACTTCAGGCGAACAGCCTCCGTATAAATCAGTTGCTGCCTGGATGGTCTGTGTACGAGCATCTGCGTATGTTGTACCTGGTGTAAAATAAACTGTTAAACCACGGAAAGCAATTTTTTCGGCCTCAGCCATGGTAATGCCGGTAACAGTGTATGCACTTCCATTATCATTTGTTCCTGCACCTCCCTGGCATAGCAGGTAATACCAATAAATGCAAGGGCCGTTGTTGTTATGAACTTCACCGTTTGGATCCCAGTTCGTACCTAAATAACAGTTTGGCTGCCCTAAATTTACTGGGTTCGACATATCTCTGAGACCAGCATGGTTTGTCATAATATCCGCTCCCATCAGCCAATCGTGCTGTGAGGGTCGGGCAAAAAATTCAATTGAAGTGCCGAAAATATCACTGAATCCTTCATTGAGGGCTCCCGCTTCCCCTGATCCCAGGTTTGCAGTATTACTCGTTAAGCCATGCGTAATTTCATGTCCGCAGACGTCTAGCGCGGTCATAATATTGAAGCCTTGTGATACATCGCCGTCACCGTAACTCATTTCTTGTCCGTCCCAAAAAGCATTTACAAAATTTACATCATAATGAACATAGCTTAACAGCGTGTAACCATTACCGTCAATACTATTGCGATTGTGTATCTGATGATAATAATCGTAAGTTTTTTCCGCACCCCAATGAGCATCTGAAGCGGCCTGATCAATTCCAGAAACATTCCATGCACTTGAAGCATTTGTAAAATCAGTATTTGTATAAGTTGTTGTATTATTTACATTATACGTTTGTATGCCATTCCCTCTTCCTGTTTCCTGCAGCCTGTACTGACCAGTTCCAAAATTATCGGAAGTCATAGTTACACTTCCGCTGTATTTGGTATTTGCTGTTCCAATTACATCTGCAGTATGAATTATCTGTTCTTCAGCAATTACCTCACCTGTGGCAGCATCAACAAATACATAAGAACGGTAAAGAGGTTTTTCAGCATAGATATTAAACTTATAGGCAAGACGCATATTTACTGCAGAATAATCAGTCTTGAATTTATGTACGATCACTAACTCGCCTTTCGGAAAGTAAGTAAAATCAGGTTGTTTTAAGCGCTGACGCATTGCCGCTTCCTGTTCCTTATTTTCCCATTTATATTTTACAGCATTTACTTTTTTTAATGCCTTTTCTAATGCGTTTTTTTCTGAAATTGAAGCTGTCAAGTTTGAATTAAAATCTTGAAAATAATCTCCGTTTACTGAATTTAAACGTCCGCCTTTGCAATGTGTAATTAACATTGATCCTTCTATTGGGAAGTTATTTATATATTCCCTGTAACGGGTATGGGTATAACCCAAATCATCTTTTTCAACACTGTAAGATCTAAGAGAGACTGTGTTAGGCAGATTTAGCGCATGCACTGCCCAGTCAGCAAAATCTTTATCATTGATATTTTGACCTGGGCCGAACTTTATAGCGTTTGGCAGTTTGGTATCTTTGCTGCTGCTTATTATTTCTGCATTTCCCAGCTTAAAATCAGATTGCTGTGCATACATGTTCAATGCCGAAGAGCAGGTAAATAAAATTACTGCTGACTTTTTAAATAGTTGTATTTTCAGATTCATGCTATGTGTATTTAAAATGGAAATTAAACTTTTATTCAAAAAAGAGCAGCAGGTTTTCTTCTATATATTCTCGATCAGAAAAAAACTTTGAATACTTTTTTAGTTTGATTTTTAGAAAAAATTAAATTTTGAATTCGGATACCGTTAAACCAAATCTAAATTTTTTTTCTTAATAAAGCAAATCTTTACAAAAACCATTGAACATCTGGCTCTTCCTAAATATTTTTTTTGAAAATTTCAGCATAATGCAAAAAGGAAAAAGAAATGTGTAAACCAATACTTCTCCCTTTCCATTTTTTTGATAAAAATTTCCGCGCAAAAAAAAAAGACCCATTCTTATTAAAAGAATGGGTCTTTTTAAATTTATATTTCTATTACTGAATAATCAATTTTTGTATTTGAATATCAGATCCTGTATTCATTTTAATAAAATAAATTCCTTTTGCAAATCCATCTAAATTGATTTGTTTATTATAACCGGCACTGACGTTTTTATATAAATTATTAAAGACTTCTTTCCCCTGAATATCAACCACGCTGATCTGCAGTTCAGTAAAAGCTGGATTTTTTACTGCAAGAGTTAACATTCCGTTTGTTGGATTTGGAAAAATAAGAATGCCTGAAATATTATTTTCTTCAACTCCTGCGCACGCATTAACAGTCATGTTTTGAGATGCGGAATTAGAACAGTTAAAGGTGTTAGTAACAGTATAAACAATTGCCTGAATAGCACCCGCACTTGCTGGATGAAATTTACCTATTGAATCCACGCCGGTTCCGGAATAAGTTCCTCCTGCAGGGGCACCGCCTGTTAATGTAAAAGGAGGGGCCTGCATACAAACAGGGGTGAAGGGAGCCAAACTTACTGTTGGAAGAGGATTCACAGTAACAACAACACTAAATGTCGTTGGATTTGTGCAGCCATTGGCAGTAACACTATATACATAAGTAACATTTACCGGTGAAGAAGTGGTATTGATAAGTATCTCATTTGCATGCCCGGAACCGCTGCCCGCTATATTACTGATGCCCGTTGCTGCCACTCTCGTCCATGCGAATGTTGCTCCCGTTGTTAAACTGGCCGGTGCATAATTGAAAGTGCTGTGACTGCAAACCGCAGGAGGTGTAAGGCTGCTGCTTAATGAAGGTGAGGGATTAACCTTTACAACAACGTTGTGAGTTACTGGATTTGTGCAGCCGTTCACGGTTATCGAAAACACATAAGTAACATTAATGGATGATGCTGTTGTATTGATAAGCGTTTCATTCGGATTCCCCGTTCCTGCTCCGCTGACGTTGCTGATGCCTGCAGTAAGGGCTCTTGTCCATGCAAATGTTGCACCTGTTGAATCGCTCGTGGGTGCATAATTGAAATTGCTTCCGCTGCATATTGGAGGGGGCGTTAATGTACTGGTTAAAATTTGATGGCAAGCACAAATACTTACTGCCACAACCACACTAAAAGTAGTGGGATTTGTACATCCGTTAGCGGTTACTGAAAAAACATAAGTAACATTTACAGGCGATGATGATATATCATTAAGTGTTTCATTTATACTCCCGGATCCGCTTCCAGCTGCATTGCTGATGCCTGTTACAACAGCTCTTGTCCATGCAAATGTAGCACCAGATGTTCCGCTTGTAGGTGTGTAACTGAAAGTACTGCTGCTGTCTCCGCAGATAGGAGGTGGCGTTAAACTGCTGCTCAAAGAAGGCATTGGATTAACAGAAGCCGTAACAGCAGCTGTAACAGCACTTGTACAGCCGTTAGCCGTTAGAGTAACTGTATAAACTGCACTGCCTGGTGCTGCTCCGGTTGCAGTCAAGGTTTGTGAAATAGCTGATCCTGACCCCACCGATGCTCCTGTAACATTTGTTTGAATCACTGACCAGGAAAAAGTAGTTCCAGTTGTGGCGCTTGCCAGGGTATAATTGAAATCTGATCCGCTGCAAATTGCAGGAGGTGATAATAAGCTGCTTAATGATGGTGAAGGGTTTACAGTAAGAACAACATTATATGTACTTGGATTTGTGCAGCCATCAGCTGATACCGTGTAAACATAAGTAACATTCACTGGATTGGCAGTTGTATTATTAAGAATTTCGTTTGGATCACCGGTACCGCTGTTTGCTGTATTGCTTATGCCGACTACCGCAGCTCTAGTCCATGTAAATGCTGCACCGGATACAATGCTTGTAGGTGCATAATTAAATACAGTACCGCTGCAGATTGGGGCCGGTGTTAAAGTGCTGCTTAATGCCGGCATACCTAATAAGGATGTAAGAGTGGCATGAACAGCTGCGTTTCCATCTCCATTTATTACAGATGTTCCTCCTGTTCTGGCAACATCACTGACAGCTGTTGCTGCAGTAATTCCTCTGATCTGAATACCGCTGAGAGTTATTGCATTTAATTCTGCAGTACCTCCTACTGTAAGACTAAGAGTAATTGTAACTGCATCAGTAAGAACGCTGGAAACCCCTGTTATCTCCGTTCCTGTGGCGGAGGCTGTGCCGGCTGAAGTAAACTCAAAATTTGCGGGTGCCGTAAGGATTAAAGTGCCGGATCCTGATATATCACCAGCTGCAATTTCGGTAATTACAATATCTCCCAAATTGCCTGAATTTGTAGGAAATGCTGAACAGGCGGTTAGAGTTAGAGACGGAGCCGTAATTGTTACCTGGGAAAATAAATTATTTAAACCTGCGGAAGCCAATATAATAATCGAAACCGCTGTAATTTTAAAAGCTGCAGCTGTTTTTTTGAAGATAGAATAATTAGTTGAGTTAGCTTCGCTGCACCCTAAAGAGTAATTGTTTTTCATCATGTTTTTATAATTGGTTAAGTGCTTTAATAAGTTCCGTTTTAAAAATTTATTTTAAATCGAAAAAACGATTTTTTACTCATACAAATCTATACAATAATTTTAAATCGTGTTGGGTTTTTATAAAAAGTTTAATGAAAACCATAATCCATTTTAATGACTTAAATCCTAAACTCAATTCGGCCATTTCATTATAAGTTCGTCTCATAATTACAGAGATTTGTGTTTAGAAACGATATGATTTTTTCGAATTTCATTTAAAACATATTTCGGCCGCCAAAAACTTTAACAAACTCTTTCAATTTTTTATTATTTAAAAAAGTCCTGATTGTTTGTAAATTAAAAAGTATTTCTGACTCAAATACTATGGACTGAAAGTCCATAGGTTGAGGGAAAGAAAGACTAAAAGTCTTTCTGCAACACTTGAAAAAATTGGTATTTGAGAACATATCATTTGTGATTACAACTTTAAAAATTTGTAGAAACTGAAAGTCT
>CAINDA010000011.1 GCA_903847205.1 uncultured Bacteroidota bacterium | reverse complement strand
TATTCACCAGTTAAAGGTAGATTGCATACGCGTTACGCACCCGTGCGCCACTCGTCATCAAATATTGCTATTCATGTTACCGTTCGACTTGCATGTATTAGGCCTGCCGCTAGCGTTCATCCTGAGCCAGGATCAAACTCTCCATTGTAAGTTTGTTTGATAAAGACTCTTCTTCAAAAAAAGAAAAATTTAATTTATTTTGGATTTGTTTCTCAATATACTATTAGAACATAATAGTATAAGGGATACTTACTATTTCTTTAGACTTCTCAATATTTTCAAAGAACGTATTTATATAAAATATCTTAATTACTTAAGACTATAAATTCATGTTTTTAAAGAACTCCCATATTTCGTTTGGGGTGACAAAAGTACTAATACTTTTTTAATCTGCAAGTAATTTCATAAAAAAATACTTTTTATTTTCTTGCCTGCAATTTATTTTAATGAACGTCTCGTTGTTAATAAACGGGGTGCAAATATACTACTCTTTTTTAATCTGCAAACTTTATTTGAAAAATAATTTATTTTTCTTTTTCTGCTTACACAATGAACGACGCTTGTTCTGAAGCGGGGTGCAAAAGTAGTAAACTTTTTTAATCTGCAAACTTTATTTGAAAAATAATTTACTTTTTTTCTGCTTGCTCAATGAACGATGCTTGTTTTAAAGCGGGGTGCAAAAGTAATAAACTTTTTTAATCTACAAACTTTATTTTGAATATTTTTATTAATAGTTTGGAAAGCCTTTAAATACTGGGGCTAACGAACTTCTATTTTTCCTGGTTTTACGTTTTCACCGTTTTATTGAACCTTAATCGGCTCAAAAAGATTTTTTTTAATTTTATTCAGGAAGCATTTGATGCATATATATAATACTAGAGCCTTCAAGCTTCAATTCACATGCAAAATTGTCTCCGATTATTTTGTCCTGCTTCTATGATCTATAGTATCTATAATATAGCACTATTAAATTTCAGCTTCAAATGCCCGTATTTAAAACAATCCTTTTTTGTGTTAATAAGATTTTTGAATCGAACGGATAAGCCTTCTTATTTTTGGAAATTAATAAATCAGTTTTCAAATGCCTCCCTGATAGAGCAGGAGCGATAAAAATATTTATGAAAGTTTGCATTGCAGAGAAACCAAGTGTTGCTAAAGAAATTGCAGAAGTATTGGGCGCAAAACAGCGTAAGGATGGGTATTTTGAAGGCAATGGCTACCAGGTAACATGGAGTTTCGGCCATTTATGCGAACTAAAAGAACCACATGAATATGATTCGGCATACCGCCAATGGAATTTGAACATGCTGCCTATTCTGCCTGATAAGTTTGGAATAAAACTAAAAAACAATAAGGGCATTGATAAGCAGTTTAATACAATTGCGGCATTGTTTGCCTCTGCTTCAGAAATCATAAACTGCGGTGATGCCGGGCAAGAGGGCGAATTAATTCAGCGCTGGATAATTTCAAAGGCAAACTGCCGGAAACCTCTTAAACGCTTATGGATTTCATCACTTACAGAAGAAGCTATCCGAGAAGGTTTTAAAAAACTGAAAGACGGAAGCGATTATGAAAGCCTATATTATGCGGGATATTCGCGTGCAGCAGCAGATTGGCTTCTTGGAATGAATGCTACAAGGCTGTTCACAATTAAATACGGAAACGGCAAACAGGTGCTTTCGGTGGGGCGTGTACAGACACCTACCTTGGCGATGATTGTCAACCGTCATTTAGAAATCAGTGATTTTAAATCAACCGTTTTTTTTGAATTGAAAACAACATACCGAGATGTGGTTTTTAACGCAGTATTGGAACGTTTTTACGAAAAAAATAAAGCGGAGGGAGATAATATTTTAGCCGCTTTAAATGATGCTTTATTCGAAATTATATCCGTTGAAACCAAGAAGGGAAAGGAATCTTCACCACGTTTATTCGATTTAACTTCGCTCCAGGTTGAGTGCAATAAAAAATTCGGATTTTCAGCTGACGATACTTTAAAGACCATACAAAATTTGTACGAAAAAAAATTAGTAACCTATCCGCGGGTGGATACTACTTATTTGCCAAATGATGTTTACCCGAAAATTTCAGGGATTTTAAACAGTATGGTTAATTATCAACACTTGGTAAAACCTTTGCTGGATAAGCCAATCCGTAAATCAAGTAAAATTTTCGATGACAAAAAAGTAACTGACCACCACGCTATAATCCCCACAAATGTTAAAGCACAGGGTTTAGCAGGCAGCGAACTGCAAGTGTATGATATGATTACAAAACGTTTTATTGCTGCATTTTATCCCGACTGCGATGTTGCGAATACTACTGTTTTAGGCACTGTCAAGGAAATTGAATTTAAGGCTTCCGGTAAGCAGATATTAGATCCTGGCTGGAGGATTGTTTATAATAAAGAAGCGGCAAACGACGATGAGGCGGAAGAAACACAGCTTCTTCCCTTATTTATAAAAGGTGAAACCGGTCCGCATGAAGCCTATTTAGCAGAGGGAAAAACTTCGCCTCCTAAACCATTTACAGAAGCTACATTATTACGCGCTATGGAAACTGCAGGTAAACAGGTGGATGATGAAGAATTGCGCGATTTAATGAAGGATAATGGAATCGGGCGTCCCTCAACACGTGCGGCGATTATCGAAACACTTTTTAGAAGGGATTATATACGGAGGGAACGCAAAAATCTTGTGCCCACATCAACCGGCATCGAGTTAATCGGGGTTATAAATAATGAACTGCTGAAGTCAGCTGAAATGACCGGCAACTGGGAGTTTAAACTTAGGCAGATTGAAAAAGGCGAATATCAGGCTGAAGCCTTTTTGAAAGAAATGAAACAAATGGTAAGCGATCTGGTAATACAGGTGCGGAATGAAAGTAATAAACGAATCACCATTGCTGTACCAGAAGCAGAAACTAAATCGGTAAAAACAAAATTAACTGTTTGTCCTAAATGCAAAAAGGGAACCATTGTGAAAGGCAAAACAGCAATGGGCTGCGGTAATTTCAAAAATGGCTGCGATTTTAAAGTACCATTTGAGTTGCTCGGCAAAAAATTAAGCGAGAATCAAATTCTCCAATTGATTGAAAAAGGGAAAACGCCCGTCATTAAAGGTTTCAATATGGGTGAGACAAAGAAAGACGGCATTTTAAAATTTACTACTTCCTATAATATTGAGTTTGAAGAAAAGGAAATTATTGAACCTAAAACTAAACCAGAAGCTTCATCCGGCGAAAAGAAAACGGGACCAAGCATCTGCCCGAAATGTAAAACAGGCAGCATCTTAAAAGGAAACACTGCTTATGGATGCAGCAACTGGAAAAACGGATGCAGCTTACGTCTGCCCTTTGAATTTATGGGTAAACAGTTAAATGAATCATTTATTCAAACCTTAGTTAAGAAAGGTGAAACCCCTATTATTAAAGGTTTTGTGAAAGAGGGGAAGAAAGTAAATGGAAAACTTATGCTGGGTGTTGATTTTAATTTGATTCTTAATGTGTAAATTATCTGAATCGGATTATTGAACACAGATGATGTATAATTATCATTTTTTAATGCAGATGCCTCATGATGGGCTATTTCGCGAAAGGAATCGTCTTAATTAATAACATTCTTGCTAATATAAACAAGATCCCTCACGAAAAGTTCGGGATGACATAATTGAATAATAATGTATTCTTTTGATAAAGCAATATCGGCGCTTAAGTTTGATTCCATTTTAAAATTCAAAAAATTTCAAAAACTCTTATAAATAACTTAAATGACTACTGAAGATATAGCCTATTCTCTCAAGCTTACAGCTCAATTGATGGAGCTGCATGAGGAAAATCCCTTTAAAATAAAATCAATTGCAAATGCTGCCTACCGGTTAAATAAAACCGATATTGATTTACAGGGAAAATCACTGCAGGAATTAGAACAGATTGAAGGGATCGGAAAAGGCATTGCCGCTAAAATTAATGAGCTGCTTACAACTGAAAATTTAAAAGAGCTTCATGAAATGATGAACAAAACTCCTTCTGGAGTTATTGATATGCTTGGTATTAAAGGCATAGGACCTAAAAAAGTGGGACAGCTTTGGCGGGAACGGGAAATAGAAAGTATCGGCGAATTACTTTATGCGTGCAATGAAAACAGGCTGATTGCCCTGAAAGGTTTTGGTGCAAAAACACAGGCAGAAGTAAAAAAGCAGATTGAGTTTCATCAATCTAACAAGGGAAAATTTCATTATGCATCTGTTGAAGAAACTGCTTTGAAATTGGTTGAGGCGCTGAAAGAGAAATACAATACTTCATTAGTTTCGCTCACTGGGAGTATGCGCAGAAAGTCTGAAATAATTGACAAAATAGAAATTTTAATTGCGTCTAAAAGCATTGTCAATATAGATGAAATAGAGAATAAACCTGCTGTTAATTTAGAATTAATAAGCTGTACAGAAAACGAATTTTACAATAAACTTTTTGAAACTACTGCTTCCGAAAATCATTTATCACTTCTCTCCTACCATGCTGATCGAGTTTACTCTTCAGAGGAAGAAATTTACAAATCCATGCAGATGCAATACATTGAGCCAGAATTGCGTGAGGGCATTAACGAAGTTGATTTAGCCAGAGAAAATAAAATTCCCAAGCTGATTGAAGTTACTGACCTGCAAGGTATTCTTCACAATCACAGTACTTACAGCGACGGCATGAATACGCTTAAAGAAATGGCGGAGTATTGCAAAGAACTTGGTTATGAATACTTAGGAATCTGCGATCACTCTCAGTCTGCTTTTTATGCAGAAGGCCTGAAACCAGACCGCGTAATTAAGCAGCATTTGGAAATTGAGGAACTCAATAAAGCGTTATTTCCGTTTAAAATTTTCAAAGGAATTGAAAGTGATATTTTAAATGACGGATCATTGGATTACCCGGATGATATTTTGAAAACATTTGATTTTATTGTGGCTTCCGTTCATTCTAATTTAAAAATGAATGAAGAAAAAGCTACTGCACGTTTAATTAAAGCCATAGAAAATCCTTACACTACTATAATAGGGCATCCTACAGGAAGGCTATTATTGTCGCGCCCAGGTTATCCTATCAATCATAAAAAAGTAATTGATGCCTGTGCTGCAAATGGCGTAATAATGGAACTGAACGCACATCCTTACCGTTTGGATATTGACTGGCGATGGATTAAGTACTGCCTTGAAAAAGATGTTAAGATTTCCATCAACCCTGATGCGCATTCAAAGCAAGGGTATCACGATATGTATTACGGAACCTGCGTGGCACGAAAAGGAATGCTGACAAAGGAAATGTGTTTTAATACTTTGAACAGGGAGGAAATGGGATTGTATTTTAATTCGAGGAAGGGGTAATTAAATTATTTTGCAAAACAATGGAAAAACCTGCAGGAACTATTATGTCAGAAGCAATGTTACAGCTTGCTTTCTACCAAGAACTATTCAGCGAATCAATGTTCATTAAAATTTTTGATAAAAAAGACGGCCCCCAATATTACAGCAGGTTTCACAATGAATATAAAAGAAACCTGCTTGCATTCTATGACAATTGTTTGATTCAGCGAGAAGCGGAAAAAATGTCATCGTTTATTGCTAAGAATCCAATAGCACCGGAATCGCGCCGCAGAGGATATTAAAATTGCAGGAGTATTGGATACATCTTAAATTCAATCGTGAGTGTTTAAAACTGCTTTACTTTCTAATTTTTCAACTCCCTTTTTTCTTTAATTGAGTCTTTTTCAACTGAAGAAACAGTCATAAATTTTGAAGTATCATCTCCGCTTAAAATATCGCTGCCATCGTAGTTCCCGTCCATATCATAGATCTGCACACCATTTTTGGGAATGTCAATGTTGTATTTTTTCTTTTCTGTATTTGACAATGTGTTTGTCCGAAGCCAAGGATTAAATAATTTCAGAATTTTATAATTAGTACCCTGAGCAATTGCAAAATCAGCAATGTTATAGATGCTGGAATCAATAATGATTTTTTTTGTTGCTATAGGGGGATACAAATCTTTTTTGCGAAGCATGTATCCATAGACCTTAGGCCTGGCAATAATTTCTTTCATTGCCAGGATTCGATAAACATAGCGGGCTGTTTCTTCGGTTAATAATAAATCGTAATAACTATTTACTTTCTGTTTATCCAGCTGTCCTTGAAGCCCTCCCATACCAAGGTTATAGGATGCTGCGACCAATGTCCAGTTATTAAACATCTGGTAAGATTCTTTAAAATATTTACACGCGGCTTCCGTTGATTTAACAACATTGTAGCGTTCATCAACTTCATCACTAATTTCAAGACCGTATCCTGTTCCTGTGCTTTCAATAATCTGCCAGAAACCTGTTGCACCCTGTGATGAAACAATGTTTGTCAGCTGGCTTTCAATAAGGGCAATGTATTTGAAATCGTCGGGTATATTATTTTTTTTGAGTACTGGTTCAATTATCGGAAACCAGCGGTTGGCGCGTTTATGGAGTAATAGTGACTGCGACTGCCAATACGTATTAATTACCAATTCCCGCTCCATTGCCTCATGTACACTGAAATCAGTGATAGGCACTTTTTCTCCAGCAAAATTCAGATTTTTGGGAATACGGATGCTGAAAGTTTTGTAGTTAGAATTAAAGTAATCTTCGTAGGCTGAATCGGAAAGATTATCGGATACAGAATAGCTGTAAAGCTTGATAATACTCAACAAAATCAGGACAGATCCAAAAACAATAAAATATTTTTTGAATGAGGTTAAGAACTGACGTATTTTATTCAATCGTGGTTTTAACATGTTTAGAAAGCTAAATTCAGAAGTGAATTATTTTTCTCTTGCAAAGACGCGAAGACGCCAAAATTCTATTACTTAGAAGTTACTTACAAAATCTTTAAAAAGTTTACCGTTTTTATCTTTATCGGACAAGTTAGGAGCCTCAATTCCCCAATTGACTGCTATGTCTTTATCATTCCAGAGGAGACAGTCTTCAGATTCTTTATTATAATAATTGCTGCACTTGTAAGAAAAAATTGTGTGATCTTCCAAGGTCAAAAAACCATGTGCAAATCCAGGCGGAATCCAAAGCATGGTTTTATTGGTTTCGTTAAGTTCTAAAATGAAATGCTTACCATAAGCAGGGGATTTTTTGCGAATGTCAACAACAGCATCTAAAATGGCGCCTTTGATTACACGTACTAATTTCCCTTGGGCAAATGGAGGGTTTTGGAAATGCAGGCCGCGCAATACTCCTGCCTGTGATAAGGACTGGTTATCCTGAACAAAATCAATATCAAGACCATTTTTTCGAAAAACACTTTTGTTGTATGGCTCAAAAAAATGTCCTCTGGTGTCTTCAAAAACTCTTGGCTGGATAATTAATAAATCAGGAATAGGAGTGGCAGTAATTTGCATATTTGTTTATTTGGTAATAAATGAATTTGAAATTAAATTATTTACTTTTTCAAAAACCTGCATTTTCAAAATAATTAAATTGTTTTGTTTATAGATTTTAATTTTTTGAAATGGCCTTTTAATAGTATCCTGCAAATGTAATAATAATGTGAAAAACTTTGTTAATATACAAAAAATGTATGAGGCAATAAAGTTTTATTTAATGCTTTCCTTTGTTAATTGCGGATTTAAACTCTTTTAGAATATTTTCATTTTAAGAAAATTTTTAAAATCAAAAATCTGCAATACAATATTTCAAAAATTAAAATATGTCCTCTACTCTAATACTTACCTGCGTAATAATTTATTCTGTTTTACTATTTGGTTTAACCTGGTACACTTCGCGGGGGGCGGATAATGAAAGTTTTTTTATCGGCAGCCGATCATCAAAATGGTACCTTGTTGCATACGGCATGATAGGAGCATCTCTTTCTGGTGTGACATTTATTTCTGTTCCCGGAGCAGTAGGGACAGCTCAATTCGGCTATCTGCAGGTGGTACTTGGTTATTTGGCAGGCTATTCAGTGGTGGCTCTTGTTTTACTGCCTGTTTATTACAGGTTAAACCTGACTTCAATTTATTCTTATCTGCAGCAGCGGTTCGGAAATTATTCCTACAAAACAGGCGCTTTCTTTTTTATTTTATCACGCACTATAGGCGCAGCTTTTCGTTTATACATAGTAGTTAACGTGCTTCAGATATTTGTTTTTGATGCTTTAGGTGTTCCATTTTATGCAACTGTGGCGGTGTTCATTGCCTTGATTTTATTATATACTTATCAGGGAGGAGTAAAAACAATTGTTTATACAGATACGCTGCAAACCACATTTATGCTTCTTTCAATGGTGCTGTCCACTTTATTTATCAGCCGGCAGCTGCATTTAAGTTTAGGCGACATCTATCATAAAATTGCTGAGAGCCATTACTCGCAGGTAATTTTCAGCGACTGGAAATTAAAATCATTTTTTCCTAAACAGTTTTTCGGCGGTATGTTTATTTCGATTGCTATGACAGGCTTAGACCAGGAGATGATGCAGAAAAACATCAGCTGCAAAACGCTGCGCGATGCACAAAAAAACGTATTTACTTTTACTTTCGTTATGCTGCTTGTTAATATATTATTCCTTGTATTAGGCGCTTTGCTTTATATCTATGTAAATGAATCGAACATTGCATTACTTATAGATGCAAAAGGGAAAATAATTTCGGATAACGTTTTCCCGACAATTGCACTGAATTATCTTGGTACAGCTTCAGCAGTATTTTTTATCATAGGTTTAATATCTGCGGCCTACCCAAGTGCCGATGGGGCTTTAACTGCATTAACCAGTGTATTCTGCATCGATTTTTTAGGATTAAAAGACAATAAAATAAAATCGGAAAAGGAAAAAATTAAAATCAGGCATAGCGTTCATATTTCATTTGCTGTAATTCTGCTTTTGGTTATTGTGATTTTTAAACTGGTGAATAATGATGCCGTTATCAATAATTTATTTACTATAGCAGGTTATACTTACGGCCCTTTGCTTGGTTTATATTCTTTCGGATTATTCACAAAAAAAAGTGTGAATGATAAATTAGTTCCGATTGTCTGCATACTATCGCCTATTATATGCTGCACTCTTAATAAGTATTCCGAGCAGTGGTTCTGCGGTTATATTTTCGGATTCGAGTTATTAATTGTTAATGGACTAATTACCTTTTTAGGGCTTGCCTTCATTTCAAAAAAGCCGGAAATTCTTTAAAAGAAGAGAATTTTAATACAAATCTGTAAATCAGAATTTGTTATTGAATTACATTTTTATAATTTAGGGCTCCTATAATGATTCTGTGCATCATTATTTCCAAAAAATATACACCGAAAAACAGAAAAAATCAATTCCGGAATTTTGGTTTTTCTTTTAATATTTTTGTTTTTCGAAAATCAATTAAGTCCAGCCCGCGACGAAGGCAAATGAAAAAAATAAACCTCCTTTACAAAGTACTTTCAATTGCCATGTTAAGTTTTGAATCTTTAACTGTCAGCTGTTACGCTCAGTACACCAAACTATTTGATTTTTCTGATACTGCAAGCGGAAGCGGCCCTGCCTGCTCGTTGATTTCGGACGGAATTTTTTTATACGGCACAACGGAATATGGCGGCCACAGTAATACTGGTGTTGTTTTTAAAATTAAACCGGATGGAACCGGATTTTATAAAATGCATGACTTTACAGACCCGCTCAATGGAAGATGGCCTGTAAGTTCTCTTATTTACAACGGAAGTTTTTTATATGGAATGACCAGCTCCGGAGGCGTTATCGGTAACGGCACCATCTTTAAAATAAAGCCGGATGGAACAGGGTTTGCAAAAGTAATCGACTTTACAGGCAGCGGAACTGGAGCTTTTCCTAATGGGAATCTTATTGCTATTGATACCTTTTTATATGGAATGACCGAAAGAGGCGGCGCGGACAATTTGGGTGTTGTTTTTAAAATAAAGGCTGACGGAACCGGTTTTTCAAAACTTGTGGAATTTTCAGGTATTGCAAACGGAAGCAAACCTTTCGGTTCCTTAATATCAGATGGTACATTTTTGTACGGTATGACAAATTCAGGCGGCGCCGACAGCGCAGGAACTATATTTAAAATCATGCCTGATGGATCAGGATATGTTAAACTGCATGATTTTGCAGGCGGGGTAAATGGTAAAAATCCTTACGGCTCACTTATTTCTGACGGCACTTTTTTATATGGCATGACCAGCCAAGGCGGAGCAAACAATTATGGAATAGTTTTTAAAATTAGGCAGGATGGAACCGGTTTTTCAAAACTTCTTGATTTTACGGGTGCAGGAAACGGACTAGGCCCGGCCGGAACTCTTATTTCTGACGGCACTTATTTATATGGAACAACCCTTGCGGGAGGCATAAATGATAATGGTGTATTATTTAAAATAAAACCCGATGGAACAGGGTTTTCAAAAATGTATGATTTTGTTGCTGCAAACGGAATTGAACCAGGAAACTCGCTTTTTTCAGACGGCACTTTTTTATACGGCATGTGTACTTCCGGCGGGACTAATACTAAAGGAACATTATTTAAATATCAATTTGCCCCAACAGGAATAGCTGAGGCAAATGAGGCTGATAGTTTTACTATTTACCCTAACCCCAGCAATGGAGTGTTTAATTTGATGATGAATCAGTACGAAAATTTGAAAGCGCTTGATGGAGATATTTATAATGTTTACGGAGAGAAGGTTTTTCATATTGATAATTCTATCGGCAAATCCACAAATCTTCAAATTGATTTAAGCCGGTTATCGAATGGTATTTATTTTCTGAACCTAAAAACCGAAAAAGGGGCATCTACTCAGAAAATAATTATTAATCGTTAAAATACGCTTTTACACCCTCAACTACTCAAAACAAAAACAATCCTTCCCAGAACAAAAACAATCCTTCCTGGGACAAAAACAATCCTTTTTGTTATAAACATAATCCTTCCTGGAGCAGAAACAATCCTTTTTGTTATAAACACAACCCTTCCTGCAACAAAAACAATCCTTCCTGGAGCAGAAACAATCCTTTTTGTTATAAACACAACCCTTTTTACGATTAGAATTTCTCCTCGAAATAAATATATAGATTCCGGTATTTCACAAAGCTTATTATTAAGCTTCCTCGATTTTTTTATGGCTTGGTTTAATGTATATTTGTTTTATAAACAATTTACAAGTCCGGAAATGGCAGTAAAAATGAAAAAAACTACTCTCTTAACTGTAATCGTTTTAATTTTTAATACTGTATTATTAGTTTTTAATGGCTCTGCGCAATATACCAGACTTTTGGCTTTTGATAGCATAAATGGAAGCGGTCCTGCAGGTTCTCTTATTTCTGATGGAATATTTCTATATGGGATGACGAGTGCAGGCGGAACAAACAATTATGGAACAATCTTTAAAATAAAACCTGATGGAACAGGATATACCAATTTGCTGAATTTCACAGGAGCAAACGGATATGGGCCCAATAGCGACCTTTTTTCTGATGGTACTTTCCTCTATGGACTAACAAGTACCGGTGGAACAAACAATAATGGAGTAATCATTAAAATAAAGTCTGATGGAACAGGATATTTAAAACTACATGATTTCGGAAATTCTACTGATGGCAGTAACCCTTATGGGGTACTTATTTCCGATGGAACCTTTCTATATGGAATGACAGGCTATGGTGGAGTAAACAATATGGGGATAATTTTTAAAATAAAGCCTGATGGAACAGGATATTCCAAATTGATTGATTTTGATGGCTCTGCATATGGAAGATGGCCTTTAGGTTCTCTTACAAGTGATGGAACTTTTCTCTATGGAATGACAAACTTTGGGGGAATATCTGATAATGGGGTTATATTT
>CAINDA010000010.1 GCA_903847205.1 uncultured Bacteroidota bacterium | reverse complement strand
TTTTTCATTTGAAAAAATAAAAGACTAATTTAGCCTCACAATGGGAGCTTTGAAACTTGCATATTACGAAAATGAATTACCTTTAAAAGTCGCATATAGCAAGACTTTTGAAAGTTGCAAAGTTGTACAGTGGTGTTTAAGGGTTGACCCGATTACAGCAAAATATCCATGGTATACCCCTTATCAATATGCTGGAAATAAACCAATATGGGCAGTTGATTTGGATGGATTAGAGGATATTTATTTTCAAAATCTTGATCAGAATAAAGCCGATGCGATAATAAAAAGAATAAATTCGACAATTGTGGGCGCTCAAATAATTGCGGATTTTAAAAATACAAATTGTAATAAAGGCTACGATGCTGTATTTGTCCCAGTACATTTCCCAAGCGAAGTCAAACGTACGGATGCTTTTGTAAGCCAAGTGTTTGACAAAGATGAGGGTGTTGCGGATCCCTATACAGGACAATTTCGAACCGCTAAAGAGATATATGAGCAACTAGATGGACTAAAAAATTCACAGAATGAATATGATATTGAATCCGCAAATACCATGAGCGAGAATTTAAAAGCTACCTATGGTGATTTCTTGGAGAACAAAAATTTTGTTGAATCTTTGAAAAAGGGACGGGGGATAATTGTATATAAAATAGATGAAGAAACAGCAAATGTTGTTGATCCCAACATTCCCTCAACACAAAAAACGGCAAGTGAAACTACTGGGCACGAAATAGGGGCACATGGATTAAATATTTCGCAAGAAATAGTGGTCGATCCAGATAAAGCGAAAGCCGTTAGTAAAGAACATTCAAATTTTCGCGCAAGTGAAAAAGAATTTAATGATCAGTTAAACAAATCTATAAAAACGTCTGAAACACCTAATGATTAGAACGCAGATATTTATACCCTTTTTCGCTCTATTATATTTATTCACTTTTTCAAGTTGTTTTGTAATAAAGACATCGGATAGTAAAAATAGAAAAATGGAATATTCTGTATATAATGCTTGCTTGGATAGCCTTTTATTAAATCCAAAAATTGGAACTGAACAGATGTTGGTTTTAATGGATAGCACAAGGAACTTTACTGGAGGGGCAAGCCGAGAAGCAAGACGGATTTTATCTGATTCAATTGCGTATGAATTACACCTAAATTATACTAAGTTAAATAAAACGGGAAATGAACTAATAGATAAAAAACAATTGCACTCCACGAAGCAAATACTATATTATAGTGAAGTGTTTAGAATATTAAACACAAAGAATGAGAAAAATTACAATGAAAATTTCTGGAGTGAAATTCATATAAAATATCCCAGAATCAAATATATTGTGCAACTTTCAAAAATAAGTTTTTCTAAAAATGGGTACTTTGCCTTGTTACAGATTAAACAAGAATTAGATAGTATTGATTCAATATCCAGTCAAATTTATTTGAAAAAGGAAAAAAACGAATGGAAAATTGTGTTTATAAAATAAGTGGCATTGGTTGGTCTCGTTTTAAATCCCGAACCTCATATTTTATGGAAGCAGTTTAATTGGAATTGATAAGGAAGAGAAGGAACTTATTGGGTCCGGCGTATCATCAACAAGTTTCAGCCGTTCTTTGGGGTTCAAAAATTATTCTGGAAATAATCATCTTGGTAATGACCTTGCGATTTTTACGGATAGAAAAATTGCAAATAATACCAGCACAAATGTTGACTTTTATAGTGCTAATATTGTATCATCGAGAGACTACGGACCGTTCGGGGAGTACTTGACTAATAGGGTTTTCACGCCAGATGCGTTTCCAAATTCCTTTAACGGTAAACGTGATGATGAAGAAGTAAATGGTTGGCAGAATTATGGGTTCAGAAATTATCTGAAGTATACCAGAAGGCTGATGGATAGAGTTGACCCGATTACAGCAAAATATCCAATGCTTTCTCCTTACCAATTTGCAAGTAATAGACCCATTGATGGAATTGATTTTGATGGCTTGGAACATCGCCCAACTCCTCCAACTGCTTCTTGCCCAGCCTTAACAAACAGAATGAATTTATTCTCACAAGGCTGGGAAGAAGGGCAAGGACAAGGATTAAAGAATATGTTCACTGCTCAGTTTTGGATTTCCATGATGGGCGGAGGCAACCAGTCTCTACCTTCTCTAAGTGAGATTAAAGGGCAAATAAATGCAGATCCTTATGGCGCCGGATATGTTGGAGGCCAAATGGAAAGTCAATTCTGGGGAATAGCCGCAATGGGTGCTGGAGTGGATGCAATAATGGAAATTCCTTTTGTATCCCCAAAGGTTTCAGCAATAGCAGGGGAGGCAGTTGAAGCAGCTGAAGGGGCAGAAAATGCTTGCGGTTATGCTCCAAAAGAAGTTCATAAAGGAGCAACTGATTATAGTGGTGTAAAAGATCCTACAAATCTGAATGCATCAACTAAACCAACACCAAGACAAGTAAAGGAAATGAAAGCGGCAAACCGCGCTCATAATGATGGAGTTCTTAGAGATGATGTTACTGGCGAGATAATGGTAGATTCAAAGAAGTCAACGAGTGGAACTACCCCTCCAACTAATGAAGCACAAGTGGATCATATAAAATCAGTAAAAAATAATGGTACGAGAACGAATTCAAATTTACAATTAAGAACAAGACAAAATAATAGAGAAAAATGGCATCATTAGAGCAAATTGATTTAGATATTATGGTGGTAACATCAACTTATGTAATGATTGATAACATGCCAATACTTTATGTTTCTCGCGATTCAGATGATGAGGGAGGGGATACTTGGCAATTCCATTGTGGTAATGGAGATTACAATATGGATAAAATGCTATTAGTAAGATTAGAAAATATTTTAAAAAAAGATAATACATTGATTAATATTGATTTAAAAATAGGTGAACAAATAGAAAGAGCTTCGGTTTCTTCTAAATGGATAAAAAGTTCCCAATAGGAGCATTTTCTCTTTGGAGCGGAAGGCATTAGAATAAAACTATAATTGTTAAGCATATCATCTCGCTCCGTTTTATTTAACAAGGGGATACAGCCCCCCGATTTCAGCTCAGGGTGTCAAACTAAAGAGTGTTAAGCGGTTCGTCCCGCTCCGCTTTTTTTAACAAGGCTTCAAGCCTTAATGTAAGTTTTTAAAAAAGTAGAGTAAATCATTTCAACCGTTAATAATTTTCTTTCATGTTGCGGAACATAGAACTGGAAATTAGGTTGATTTAAAAGAGAAATGGGGACTTGTCTTGGTTTGGATGGAACCGACCAGATAAGTTTCCTTAATCTCAATAAAAAAATCAAAGTTGAATTACAGGTTTTTTTTAACAAATCTTTTATGATGAAAAACAGATTGATTTTACCCGATTTAGAAAAGTATGTAATATTCACGGATGTTCAAAAACAAGAAGACTTATATGCCATAACGAAGGAAGAGCAGAAAAGGATGAAGGAAATCATGACTGGTTATAATAATTTAGTTGAGGAAGTGCCAGCCGAATTAACGGTTAAAGCTTATCGTATGGGGCTTGTTGACAATTCAGACCCCTATAATAATAAATATGATATAATTGCTAAGGAACCCATTGATTTTCCTATACATAGATATTATTGGATTTTTATAAAAATAGTTACAAAGGATAAATAAATATGCGAGGAACTTCAGTTAATTACGATAAAGCAATTTAATTTTTAAGTATTATTCAACCTAATATGGCAAAAACAGTCACAAAAAATATTCCTCATAGAGTAACTTTAGCATGTTATTTAATAAAGATACGTGAATTAAAAAACACCGAAACCTATTTAAATATTGATACACTAGGTGGTAGTGGCAATTTTGGACAGTTTATTCAAGAGTTCTTTAATTCAATGCACTCTGTTGATAAAAATGAAGAAAAGAAAAAAACAGTTCAGCTAGACACAACTAATTTTACTCTTAATATAGCGAAAAGGAAAATATCTGGAATTATTAAGAGTGGGGAATACGGTACAGAAGGTACAATAATAGATAGCAATACAGGAGAAGTGAAGTATAGAAAAAAAGTAGGTGAAGCTGATGAGAGACCGTTCTATTTTTTATTACACTTTCCTGAGAATAAAGATGAAGCGATAATAATTCTTCAGAGAACAGGGAATTTAGGTATTGTTGATGTGGTAAATTATAAATTAAGAGAGTTTTTAAAAACAAAATACTCACATCTAACGCTTGAATTTCAACCATTGGTTACCAAAGAGTTGATGAATTTATTTATGAATGAAAGCAACATTCGGAAAGTTACTCTCACAAAATACATTAAACCATCTGATGTAGCTACAAAAGTCCAAAAGAAAGATCATACAGAAAAAGCTATTGCAATGGAACTAAGTTTCAGAGCACCAAGAGGTGGTTTTTTAGACAGGAGGGTGGTTAAAAAATTTGTTGATGACCCTAACACGAAAATTTTTTCTATAAAAGGTATTAAGCAACTTGGCTTTGATAATGATTATTTTGCTTCTATACAGGTTTCTCATAATGGAACAGTGAGAACGGTTGACCTTTCCGACACAGGTCAAGTAAGACCTTATTATGATATTCACGAAGAGATACAGCTCGAATCTTCAGGTCATCCAAACTTCGACAGCATAAATGCAGCATCTAACAATTTATTAAATGATTTAATCAACGACTTATATCCTATTAAATAATGTTAGAAAAAATAAACATTTGGTGCATAATTAAAGACCACCTTTCTACGCTCAAGAACGACAATTCAGATAAGCCTGAATTTAAGGATTATATACTTTTTTTAATAATTCCATATATAATTCCACTTGTTCTTTTATGCGGATTTGACCTTTTTCTATCTGACAGCCTTATTAATATTTTAATAACAATTCTTGCAATTTTTGTTGGATTACTTTTAAATGTGATGGTCGTTATTTTTGATATTATAAAGAAGAATGAAAAAACTGTTAAACTTCGATTAATAAAGGAGACTTATTCAAATATTTCATTTGCAATTTTACTCTCCATTATTACTATAATTCCATTAATTGTGTGTTATCTACCCAATACAAGTAATAAATTATCTATCAAAATCACATTAATGATTTCAAATGGGTTATCGTATTATTTTTTAGTATTATTCTTTATAACTTTATTGATGATAGTTAGGCGAATTCATGTGATTCTAACTGATGAAATTTCAAATACAAATTAATGATTTGTAATAATTATTGATAATTTTCTTTCGTGTTGCGGAACAATCTCTAATTAATTGATAGTTCAACGGTAAAAAGAAGACTTGTAAAGTAAAATAGGAACATTTTACAGTTGATTGCAATTACTAAAAATACTTATTAAACATAATCTTAAACTTTAAACGTATGAGTGATTTTACAAGAGGCGCAATGCTTTATAATGATGGACGACATTACAAATGGACTGCGAAGGATGACCACGATAATCCTTATTATACAAAAGGTACTGACCATTCAGAATTAAATAGAACTGAAGGTTATGAAGTTCTTTATTTTATTAACCATTTTGGAAAGAAGCGTTGGAAAGAACCGAATACGGCAGTTTACCAAAAAATAGAAAGAATGATACGACTTGATGTTCCCCACAATATTAGAACTCACAAGAAAATAGAAGACTGGATAATTTCAAATTGGGAAACCAAGTAATCTTCACCATAGATAACCAAAATGAAGAAATTATTTTTAGCAATAGCTCTCTGCTTATTCACATTTATAATATTTGCTCAGTCAGGGAAAACGGTTCACGTAAAATCTTATACCAGAAAGAACGGAACTCATGTTCAATCCTATGATCGCTCTCGACCACACAGTCATTCAAGTTCTTCCCATACACGTTCAAGTTCATCCCATAAAAGTAGAGCTAAAAGAAAGTGATTTTTTCATAATAAAACCGGTACACAAAAAGCAAAACCACATGGACAAACAATATTTATTTGAGAATGAAATTTTAATTTCAGAATCTGGAGATAAGTCGGTAACATTAACTACCCATCGGCTTCGTCATAATTCGTCCTCTACAGGCTCAGGTCATATTGTATCTATAATGCTCGAAAAAATCAGCTCAATAGAAATACATTATAAAAGCTGGATTTTAATTCTTTTTATTGGAATTTTATTAGCGTGCGGGGGATTAATTATGGGTGCTCAAAATCGAGGAGATGTAATGATTTTGGGATTGGGAGCTGGCGGCTTATGTATATTATTATTTTTTTTAACAAGGAAACATATTGTTACCATTGCATCTGATGGGGGAGCAAAAATAAATTTTCAGACTAAGGGAATGAAACGTGATATGCTTCTTGATTTTATCAATAAAATTGAAACAGCAAAAGCTATAAGATTGAAATAATAAAACCGATTTTTACAAAGGCTATTAAGTTTAAATCATTTGAGAACTAATTTTTTTCCAATGATCGGAAGATATCAAAATAAAATATAATTTGTTAAGCTGTGCCCTATGCTTCGATTTTTTAATAAGGCCTCCGTTAGACTCGTCCTCCTTTTAAGAAGAAAATTTATAATAAATAGCATGAAGATAAAACATCTAATTATATTAATGCTGTTCTTTTGCAGTATTGTTTACGGACAGCCGGCAAAAATATTAGATTATTTTGCTACTTCAAGCGATACTGTTTTTTGCACTGAACTTTCCTATGGCACTGAAGAAGCAAGTGGTGAACTTAATTATATAAAATTTACTGATATACATGGAAAAAATTGGGAATTTAAAACGAAAGAAAATATTCCCGATATTCTGACATTCCATATCGGTGATTTTGTTTATCATAAAGAGCAAAAAAAAAATAAAGCCCCTGTGAATTTTGCCATGGCTGATTTACCCGCCCAAAGCTATGTAATGAAAGATTTGTTAGCCCAGGATTCTTTAAAATCAAAGTCTCAAACAATTGAGAATTTATTCGTCCGGGATTCTTTAAAATCAATATCCCGAAAATTAGAGAAGCCCTTAGCTGCTGAAATAATTATTCAGGATTCTGTAAAAATCTTTGTTCATCAAGTAATAACAGGAACCATGGTTCATTCACAGGATGCTTTCTCTGCCCCGGGTGATGCCATGCATTCTCACTGGAGTTCATCCAGTCAAAAAGTAAAAAGATTGTTTTTTAAAATTGGGGAGCAGGATGAAAAAATGCTTAGTGGAAAAGATTATAAAATATTCAGGGAATATATTTCGTCTAATAAAAATGCAAAAAAATATTTTAAGAGATATGTAATCTGCGGTTGGACGAGCGTTGGCGGTTTCGCATCTGTTATTATCGGGTTGCCTGTTTTACTTTTTGCTCCTCCTGCAGGGGTGATTTGTATTGGGGCAGGCTTTGTTACTATGATAACTGCAAAGCAGATGGGAAATCAATTTCTTTTTAAATCAGCGAAGATTTTTAATAGCGGACTGAAGAATCAAATGACTCTATAATAATGGACATAAATTTATTGATTTGAAAGGGAAATGGAGAATATGTTGTTTAGGATGGAACCGACCAGATACCTTCTTAATTTTAATACACAGAGCCTATATAATTGTTCATTCTGAAATAATTTTTTCATTCAAATAAAAAATTAAACAAGTTTAATCGAAAAAATGACACTAAAACAATTCCTAACAAACTACAAATTTGAGTTTAATAGCCACGTTCTTAGCAACACGATTTATGTAGCTATTACAAAAGTTATCAGATTAAGCGACGATGTAGTTGTGGACAGAGTTAAAACTTCTATTGACATTTATGAAACTAATGACTGGATAGATGCGTCTCAGTCGCCATTTTCACCAATTCCTTGGAACTGGGATAGTATAATTGATCAAACAAAAAGAGGACAGTTAGATTACTATGCTCAACGCTTACCTATAACAGATTTTTTTCCATTGAATTCTGAAACAGATATCTCTCCCTTAGTATAACTGTAATGTTTGTATCACAAATGAATTTTCAATTTACATGAATAAAAAATATTTCCTTTTAGTTGCAGAGCACGAGTAGTCAAGTTCATTTGGTGAAAAAATAAGCTGCGCTTCAGGTATAATAAAAATACAATTAAAACATCATGACAAAAAAATATTTAAGCAAATCTTGGATTTCAGCGAAAATTGAGGTCCGTAACTCAGATATTCACGGGAAAGGAGTATTCACAAAAGAAAAAATATCTCAAGGAGAAGTCGTAATAATTTGGGGAGGGGAGGTTTTTACATCCGAAGAATTCCATAAAGGCAATGGATTAAAGCATACGAATGTAGGTATTGATGAAAACACTTTTCTCGCGTCACCAAACCATGAAGAAAAAACAGTTGATGATTTTATGAATCACAACTGTGACGCAAACTTGTGGCTTGATGATGAAGTAACTTTATCTGCAAAGCGAGACATACAAGCAAACGAAGAATTATTTTTTGACTACTCCATTGAGTTAGTTGATAGAGATTACTTAATGAAAAGTTTCTGCTGCTGCAATGCTCCTAATTGCAGGAAAAGCATTACCGGAAAAGACTGGCAGTTAAAAGAAGTCCAAGCTCTTTATAAAAATCATTTTTCACCATTCATAAATGAAAGAATTAAAAAACAAAACCAAATGAAAGTATTAATAACTGGTGGCAGCCGGGGTATAGGAAAAGCCATTGCAAAAAATTTAAGCGACCAAGGACACAACTTAATGTTAGTGTCAAGAAACGGTTCCAATCTTGAAAAAACAAAAACCGAACTTACTGAGAACAACAAAAATGTTGACTCTTTTGTTTGCCAAGTTGGCAATGAAGAAGAAATTGACAAACTCTTTTCATATTGTAACGAAAAGGATTTCCAACCAAATGTTTTAATATTGAGTGCCGGAGTTTTTATCGAGGGCACTCTTACAAATTCACAGTCTAAAGATTTTTATGAAACTATGAATGTTGACCTATACCATATTTACCACACAGTAAAAAAATTCATCCCCATCTTAAAGAAGCAAGAGAACTCCAAAATTATTATAATTGGCTCAACGGCAAGTTTAGAGGCGTATCCCGTTGGCGCATTGTATGGAGTCGCAAAATGGGGTTTGAAGGGTTATTCAATAAATCTTAGGAAGGAATTGATGAATGACAACATTGGAGTCACTTTAATTAATCCAGGAGGAACGTTGACCGATTTATGGGAAGGTGAAGAACTCCCGCCAAACAGGTTACTTGAGCCATCGGACATTGGAAAACTTGTCAGTGTAATTTTAACTTTAAGCCCTCAGGCAGTAGTTGAAGAACTAACAGTAAGACCTATGCTTGGCGATTTTCATGAATAATTTTTGAAATGTTGAATTGGATATTTATAGCTGATACTCTTGGTGCAAACTCTCCAAATAAATCTGGGACTGGAATAAATTGGACTCCATATTTGTCCATTTTACTTTCCATTCTGGGTATTGGTGGTGGCGTAAGCGTAATTCAAATAATAAAGAGTTGGAGAAATAAAAAAGTTTATGTGAAAGAGATTACTAAAGCAAATGACGATGATTTGCATGAGTTTATAGACTTGTATGAAAATATCATTAGTGAAAACACCAGAATCACAGCAGAAGAAATTATTGAATGGATTCCAAAGAAAAAACTAAATAAAAAAAAGGAGGTAACTCATAATCTTTTTCTTTGCAAGCAGGGAAACAAAGTCATTGGTTTTTTAAAAACCATGTATTGCAATGATTCGAACTACATGTTCATTGCATATTTAGGAATTGATAAAGAAGTAGCAAATGCTAGAAAAATCGCGTCAAAATATATGGTCAATAAATTGGAAAGTTCACTGAAAAAGAACTTTTCAAAATGCCAGGGAATATTTTTTGAAGTTGAAGCCCCGAATGATAAAATAGAAGTCGCGGAAAACCAACAACGAAAAGCAAAAATTCGTCTTTTCAAAGAAGCAATAAAAAAGCGTGGACACATTGCCTATGAAGTTGATATAAAGTATACACAGCCTGAAATTCCCAATAATTATCAATCTTCAACAAAAGATGAAGAACTAATTCTTCTTTATGTGCCTTTAAAAATTAAATATCCACAAAACCTAATTTCAAAAAAACATTTGATCGAAAGTCTGCAGTTTATTTATTTCAAAATTTATGCACCGACTCATCATAAGGATAAAGAGATGGACGAACTATACAAAAATTATCTTGCATCAAAACTTGAGGAATATAAAAAAAATCTTCCCGATAAAATAAAGTTGAAATAAAATATGGTTGATATTATTTTTTTAAACGGAACTTCAAGTTCTGGCAAGTCAAGCATTGCAAAAAAAATTCAAGAGATAAGTAATATCCCTTTTATTCATTTAGAGATTGACACTTTTTTACAAATGATTAAGTTTGAGCATATTGATTGTGACGCATTAGACGGTGTAAATGAAACTTGCGCAAAATTAATTTCTGGCTTTCATAAATGTTTCGGCTCAATGGTAAACGCAGGTAACCATGTTATCATTGATCATGTATTGCAAGAAAAAAATTGGTTACCTGAATGTCTTGCAATCCTTAAACAACACAAAGTGTATTTAGTAGGTGTTCATTGCAACATTGATTCGCTAAATGAGAGGGAATCAAAACGCGGTGACAGACCCATCGGGCTAGCGGAATCTCAGCTTGGCAAAGTGCATTATCATGAAATTTATGACATTGAAGTAAATACAGATTTGCAAACATCAGAAGAGTGCGCAAGGCAAATTATTAACTTCTTAATGACAACTGAAAATCCAAAAGCCTGGTCACAATTAATCAGCAGAAATAATATTACCTAAATGATGAACGCACCCATAAATTCCCAAGTAGATTTGTATAAAAATTTACCACTATTCATTGTTATTGTTAAAAATCAGTTGATCTCAAAAATTTGGCAACCCTAATTTCCAAAAATATTTGAAATAAAAAATTACTTCGATTTAATTTTGGGCTTCAGAACGAATTAAAACTTGAATAACGAACATATTTGAATATTAATTGAGGAGGAAAAGCCTCTTCCTAAAAAATGTAATTTTTTTAATGATTATTTGCTTTTCAATTTAGCTGTTTTGCAAAAAAATTAATTAATTAATCGCTGACATGCCGACAAACATTAGTATAACTTTCAAAGGGGGATTAGGTTCGGTGACTGCCAAGCTTTTCAGATCTGGAATCCTTGTAGATAAAGGCACTGCCGACAAAACCGGAACTATAATTTTGAAAGACACAGTTAAAGATGACTGTATTTCTATTAATGGAGTTTCTCCGCCAGGCGGGACAGACATTACCATAAGTGTTACAACTGACCCTCCTACAACGATTCATTGTAATGCCGGACCTATTCTAAGAGATTTTGATGTTTTGTAAAAACTTATTTTTAAGATGGGAAATAAATTACCAAATAGTATTGGATGGTTATTTTTATTACTTTTTTGTCTTACTGCCAATGTACGAGCTCAAAAATCATTAAACCCGCTTTTGACAGCTGACTCACTTGCAAGCGGGAACTATAAAGATGTTCTTACAAGCTTCTTCCAAGTTGGATTGAATAATTTAACAGATACCAATAAGCATATTAATTTCTCGTCAAATCTTTTTGCTTATATGCTGAAGAGTAATCCAAGCTTGAACATTGATACGAACTATGTAAAATATAAATTTGCACGCAACACGAATCTGGATTTAAATGTGAAACTGAATAATAAAAATCAGTTTAATGGATTTTCATTGGGTTTCAGATATGCCATTTTGAATGGAAGGGATTATACTATTTCGAAAGAATTTATTTCTCTTGCATTGTCGAATAATTATGATTTGTATATTCTTCATGACTCATTAGCGGCCAAAAGATCTGCAATTCGCGATCATGAAGTTCGTAAAAAATTCAAGGAACAAACTGAAAAATTATTTAACGACTCAGCATTTACTTTTGATAAGCTTGATCCTGATATTAGGAAAATTGTTATCAACACGGCTGAACAAGGCAATCTTAAATACTTTCTGAATCTTGTGAACCATAACCCTTCCGTATGTCTTAAAAACAATGCTAAAGACAGGTACGAAGAAGTGAAAAATTCATTTCAAAATAAGCCATTATGGACTATTGGAGTAAATATGTCTTCTTATAGCGACAGATTCCAATTAAATACTCTTAATGTTTCTACGGAGTTTCTGAAAGGAATAATTAACCCCAACGCACTTAGTAATCTTGAATTAAATATAAAAGGCAATTTGGGCTTGGGAGATGACAGTACAGAAACGGCAAGAAATCTCAAGCGCGGAATTATCAGCTGGGATGCCGGTATAAATTGGGTTATGAAAGGGTGGGGCGGCAATCAAACATTTCTGGAATTTAAATTATCTGCAAACCAGAGCAGAATTTTCTCGGGTTTATACAAGGGGGAAGAAGGAAATCTATTTACTGTCAATGGGACACTTCGTTTCCGAATTTCTAATAATATATGGATTCCAATACAATTAAAATATGATCCTAAAACAGGCAATGTTTTTGGATTCCTGAATATTACCACCAATTTCACAGGCTTTGGAAAAACAAAAAATTAGATCAGGCATTCGGTAATTTTTGTTTTTCTATAGAAAAAATTCAGCACGGATTTGATCAGCGTTTTACATATTTCACCAAAACCTTACACATGTAAGGTTTTGGTGAAATATGTAAAATTTTTGTTGTAAATAAAAACTATTTTAGCCGTTGCTTATCGTAGAGGAAATAATAAAAAAAGTCTGTCAAAAATTCGAACACATTCAAAAAATGAAAATACATATTACCCGAAAAAAGCTGAAGGCTTTTACACTGATGGAACTTTTAGTTGTTCTGATTATAATCGGAATTTTAGTCCTGCTCGCACTGCCCAATCTCATGCCATTGATCTCAAAAGCTAAAAGCACCGAAGCTCAGTTACAGCTGGAACATATTCATACGCTTGAAAAAAGTTATTTTTATTTACACTCTAAATACAGCACTGATTTTACTGAAATAAGTTTTGAGCCAGCAGTGCTTACTACCAAAGGCGGTAATGCAAATTACCAGATTGAAATTATTGAAGCAACTAACAATACTTTTAAAGCGCGCGCTACTGCAATTACTGACTTTGACGGCGACGGAATATTTAATGTCTGGGAGGTAGATCAGGATAAACATATTAAAGAAGTAACTCCCGACTAATGCAGCTGATTGTAAATATATGTTTACTGCTGCTGCTTGCTGTTATTGTATTGCAGGATATGAAAGAGCGCCGGATTTCATGGGTGCTGCTTCCTTTGCTGCTGGGTTCTTTTTTAGCGCAAGGGCTTTTTCTTATCCCTGTTGGAGAGCTGCTGCGTTATACCATTTTTAATATCAGTTTTATTCTGTTGCAGTTATTGGTTTTAACTGCTTATATGAGTATCAAAAATAAGAAGCTGGTCAACATTATAAATTCACATTTAGGTATAGGCGACGTGTTGTTTTTTATCACGGCAACGGCGGCATTTTCGCCGGTTAATTTTATTGTGTTTTATATAATAGGACTGTTGTTAACCTTAATTTTTTTTACAGCATTCAGCAGGTTTGTAAAAAATGTTTCAAAAGAAATACCGCTTGCGGGAGCAATGGCAGCGGTGATGATTGTATTGCTTCTTGTAAACCAATGGATGCCCAAGTTTAATTTTTACAACGATGATTATTTAACCGGGTGGTTTATTCATTAATAAATGATTGAAACAGATTACATATCATTAACTGTTGACCTGCAGCACGCAGTGACACCCCAGCAGGCCTGGCATTACGGCATCGTGCCTAAACAGGCTGAAGGAAATAAACATTTAGTATTGTATGTAAGCGAAGATAAATACCATCATCAGCTGGCAGATGAACTTGAAATGCTTTTCGGAAAAACAGTACTGCTGGAAAAAGCATCTTCAAACATCATACAAAAAACATTAGGGAAATATTATCGGAATACAAATACACATGCTGCAATAAAACAGGTAAGCGCTGGAAATGTAAAAGCAGATGATTTTCTGCCCATGCTGATTTCAGAAGCAAAGAATTTGGGAGGAAGTGATATTCACATTGAAGCTTATGAAGAAAAATGCAGGGTGCGTATTCGCATCGACGGCTTATTGATAGAGCGTTACACTATCAGCCATCTGGATTATCCGTCGCTTATTAATAAAATAAAAATAAAAGCTAACCTTGATATTTCAGAAAGACGATTGCCCCAAGACGGTCGTATCTTGTTTAACAGCGGTGACATGAAGTTCGATATACGTGTTTCTGTTTTGCCTACACTTCACGGTGAAAAAATTGTACTTCGTTTATTGAGTAATGATTCTGCTAATATTGATATTGAGCAATTAGGCTTCAGCGAAAAAGAATTATACAGCTATTTAGAAGGAATAAAGAAAACGCGGGGGCTCATTTTAATCAGCGGTCCGACGGGCTCCGGAAAAACTACCACCTTGTATGCAACATTAAAAATACTCAATAAGGAAAAAACAAATGTTACTACTATTGAAGACCCTATTGAATATACATTAGAAGGCATCAACCAGGTGCAGTTAAAAGAAGGCATCGGCTTAACTTTTGCAAAAGCCCTGCATTCATTTTTACGCCAGGATCCTAACGTTATCATGCTGGGAGAGATACGTGATGCAGAAACAGCACAGATGGCTGTGCGTGTATCATTAACAGGGCATTTGGTGCTTTCTACGATTCATACTAATTCCGCATGGGGAACAATTTCACGTTTAGCGGATATGGGAGTTCCTCCTTTTTTATTAGCAAGTGAACTTAATACAAGCATTGCACAGCGTCTGCTTCGTTTGTTATGCACTGAATGCAAAGAGGAAAAACCTTTTGAAGATAAATTGTTTCCAAGAACGTTTAAAGCACCGAGAGCAGTTCATTCACACTTTACTGCAAAAGGCTGTGAATACTGTCATTATACCGGCTATAAAGGAAGGAAAGCGATTTATGAGGTTATCCCGATTGATTATGAATTAGCGGATTGTATAAAAAACAATACGTTTTCTATTGAGGAACTTTTAAAAGAAAGAAATATAAAAACACTGAGAGAAAATGCTTTTGATTTATTTGAAAAAGGCCTCACTTCAGTGGAAGAAATTTATCCAATATTATTGAACAATTATTAATTTTTTTGTGGAGAAAAAACATTTTAAAAAACTGCTGTTTGCAATACTAATGATACTTGCATCATTTGCAGATGCCCAGCAGGACAGATTTACAGTAATTGAAGATAAATTAAGAGAGTTATCAAATGATACTCCCGGCTTAAATGAAAAGGTCGAGTTGTCTGTAAACGGCGTTCCTATCCAGGAATTCATCCGCGGATTGGCAGCTTCCAATAATTTAAATGTAAGTATTGACCCGAATCTTAAGGCGCAGGTTGTAAACAATTTTTCCAATGTTTCAGTGGCTGATGTATTATTATTCCTCTGTAAAAAATATGATCTTGATGTTGTATTTATCGGCAACATTATGTCCTTTTCTCAATATGCAGCGCCTATTGCTGCACTGGTTATTAAAAAATACATTCCCAAACAGCTGAACATTTCTTATGACAGCATAGGGGATTTACTAAGCCTGGATTTATCAAAAGACAGCCTTGCCCTGGTTGTAAAAGAATTAACAAAAGAGACTGGTAAAAATGTGCTGTTCTCACCTGATTTGGCTGGTAAAATGGTGAGCGGTTACATTCAGAACATGCTGTTTAATCCTGCATTGGAAAAATTTGCATTTGCAAATGATTTAAAAGTTACCCCTACAAAAGACAATTTTTATTTGATAGAGAAAATGGAAACCGTTTCTGCAAATCAAAAAAACGGCAGTTCAAAGCAAAGTGCTTATTCAGCAAAGCCCGGGTTAAATGTAAAAATGAACAGTGATAAATTAATTACTGTTGATGCAGTAAATATGGCTATCTCAGATATTTTATCTGCTGTTTCCGCTGATTTTAAAAACAACTATTTTTTATTTTCTGAACCAAAAGGCAATCTTAGTTTGAATATCAGCAATGCTACTTATGACCAGTTTCTAAATCATTTATTTAATAACACAGACTATACTTTTAAAAAGGAAGGGGAGCTTTATTTAATCGGCGACCGTAATATAGAAGGATTACGTTCAACCAAAGTCGTATCGCTGAAATACAGAACAGTGGATAAAATAATTGATTTTATCCCGGCAGAATTAAAAAAAGGACTGGAAGTTAAAATGTTCAGCGATCAAAACAGTTTAATCCTTTGCGGTTCCCAACCCAAAATAGCAGAGCTGGAAGCCTTTCTGCGTGACATTGACAGAGTTGTGCCGGTAATCTCTATTGAAGTTTTGATTATAGATGTACGTAACTCACATGTAGTATCTTCAGGTATCAAAGCTGGTTTGGGTACGGCACCGACTCCAAGCGGCGGTGATGTTTTCCCTTCCCTGAACTTAAATTTAGGAGCAAATGCGATAAATTCAATTATTGACGGCGTCAACGGCACTGGACTGGCCAACCTGGGCAAAGTAAGCCCTAACTTTTATGTGAACCTGCAGTTAATGGAGCAGAATGGCGACATAAAAATTAATTCGACTCCTCTGTTATGTACTCTTAACGGCCACGAGGCTAAAATGAGCATCGGTGAAACACGTTATTACCTAGAGCAGAACAGCAACGTAATTGCGACTACCAGTACTACTACTCAAAATACACAGATTTATAAACCTTTAAATGCTGAATTTGCAATGACAATTAATCCGGCTGTATCAGGAGACGAACAGATAACAATGGATATTTACGTCAAGCAGTCGTCGTTTACAACGCAGACAGGAACAAACGGCCCTTACGGCACCAGTTCAAGAGATTTTAAATCGCTGATTAGGGTAAAAAATCAGGAAATGATTATGCTCGGGGGATTAAACGAGGACACAAAAAATGAGGCCTCAACCGGTGTTCCTCTTCTGTCACGCATCCCTATAATAAAATGGTTTTTCAGCAGCCGTTCGAAAACGTCAAGCAAAAACAAACTTACCATATTTATAAAGCCGACAGTGATCTACTAAAATGTTTAGAAAAGCCGGACTTGAAAATATCATCCAAAACAAAACAGCTGTAGGAGTAGAGGTAATACTCCTGCCTGAAGGCGGTTATTTGATAAACGCAGTTGTATTAAAAAAAACAAAAGCATCACTTAATACAGATAAACAAAAAGAAGGAATTGCAGATTTTGAAGAACTTGCTGAATTCATAGGCACAGAACTTCCAATAGTGCTGGTGTTAAATGGCAAGGGAATTGTCCACCGAAAAATTTCATTTTCAGAAAATGATACGGCTTTAACTCTTTTAAACAAGGTGCTTCCAAATGCCAACCCGAATGAATTTGATTTACAGCAGACATTGATAAGTCCAACCCAGGTGTTTATTTCTCTTATCCGTTCAAGTGTCATAAATGAAGTTTTAGAAGAATTAAAAAAAAATAAACTGACAAATATTGCAAGCTGTTTATTAGGGCCCTTCTCAGTAAATAATCTGCTGCCATTGATTAATAAAAATGGAATTGCAAACGGGCAGTTTAATTTCAATGCCTATCAATTGCAGGTAACAGAACAGCAGATTGCTGATGTAACGATTACTGCAACTGAAAAAATAAACGAAGATGTGTTTATCGGTGATGAAGCTATTCACTCAAAACAATTGATCCCTTTTGCTGCAGCGCTTTCTTATTTCACCGGCGCTGATGCGGGTATTATTAATTCTGAAGATATCAATGCTGTCAAAGAAGAATTTAAACAGAAACAAAAATTCAAATTGATTGGAAGTGCACTTTTAGTTTTCACGTTTACGGTTTTGCTTGTCAACTATTTTACTTTTAATCATTATTGGACAAAAAGCAGGAATATGGGCACCGAACTTACCTTAAATCAGAGCGCCCTTAACCGATGTAATAATTTAAAGGCGGAGTTCAACCGCAAAAAAGAATTTTTAGAACAAAATGGTTTGCTCGAAAACTCCCGTACTTCATTTTATGCCGACAGGCTTGCTGAAAGCCTGCCTTCTTCCATTCAGTGGATAGATGTGAATATACGCCCCGTAAAGAAAAAGCAGGATGCGGAGGAAACAGAAGGATTGCTTTTTGAAAACAAACTTATAAAAATTTCAGGCAGGTGCCAGCGTAGCACTGATTTGAATAATTGGCTGAAAGAAGTAAAAGCAAAATCCTGGATCAGCAGCGTTACATTATTGAATTATAAACAGAACAGTGCAGCAGATGACGGTTTGTTTTTAATGGAAATAAAATTGATTAATTAAATTGTTAAAGAACCTTACATATAAAAAGAAAAACACACTGTTAATTTTAACGGCTGTAGTAATGCTTTATTTGATGTATGCTTTTGGAATTAAGAAAACGTTTGCTGCCTATACCGATTGTATGACTGCTGAAAGCCAGATTGAATTAGCCGCTAATGCTCCAGTGCAGGCTGCACAGCTTGAAAAACAATTGCTGCAGATAGATTCAAAAATCGGGGACCAAAATATTAACGGGCAGAACAGCAGGCAGGGATTACTGGAGCTGGTTACAAATTACTGCCAGAAAAATCATGCGGTACTGCGTGAGTTCCCTGAAACAAAAGCTGTACAGCAAGGTGATTTATTTATTGAAACAAATCTGTTTGTTGTTGAGGGAGGTTTCAATGCTTTGATTAAACTGGTTTATCAGTTAGAACAGAAAAATAAATTAGGAAAAATCGCATCTGTCCGTTACCAGCTGAAAAAGGATTTTCAAGCAAAAGAGCCGGTACTGACAGCTGCCATCTATTTGCAAAATGTAAAAAAGCAGCAACATGAAAAATAAATTTTTATTCTCCCTGGCAATAAGTGCATCGGTGTTTTTTCTTTATTCCTGCCAGGATTTTATTGATCTTAATTTAGCTAAAACATCAATTACAGTTTTAGCCCCGGCGAATAATGCTGTTTCGACTGATTATACACAGACCTTTTGGTGGGAAGTGGTAAAAGGGGCAGATCGGTATAACCTGCAGATTGTAAAACCCAATTTTTCTAATGTACAGCGCTTGGTGCTGGATACCACGATCAAGACCCTGCAATTTTCGTTTAGTTTAGCCCCCGGGATATATCAGTGGAGGGTGAGAGCGATGAACAGCACCAGCTTTACTAACTACGTGGTAAGTAATATTACGATTGATACCAGCTTAAATTTAGCATCACAGCAATTGATCCTTACAAGTCCGCCGGATAATAAATTTGTGAATAACCTCACGCAGAATTTTACATGGTATGCTATGCCTAATGCGACATCTTATTTGTTTCAGATACTCTTATCCAACACCCCGATACATACTGAAACTTTAACAACCGCTTCCATTGCATATACTTTCCCGAATGAAGGAACATTTACCTGGCGTGTTTCAGCTCAGAATAATTTAACAAATTCCCCGCCGACTGCACGTACTATTACTATTGATACTACAAGGCCGGCGGTTCCTGTCCCGGTTTTCCCCATAGCGGATACGACCTCATTAAACCCGATACCTTTGAAATGGAGTTGGACAGCTTCGGCAGACTCCTCTCATTTGCAGATTTCAACGGATTCTACTTTTGCAATTGTTACAACAAAAGACACAGTAATTATAAATACAGTGAACCCAATTAGCTATAATTTTTACGGCACCCTCTCAGGGCATAAATATTTTTGGAGGGTAAGTGCATCAGATAAAGCCGGGAATACCAGCTCTTATTTTTATAGACGCAGAATTAAGCGCAACTGATAATGAAAAACAAAAAACTGCTTTATGTTTTAATTCCTGTTGTTTTATTTATTTGGGGGACTGTAATATTTAAAATATTTAATGTTGTCCATACTGATGATTCTAATGCATCATTTAATAAGGCATCTATTGGCACAATAGAAAATGAAAATTTAATTGATACTTTTTCAATTCATCCGGATTATCCTGATCCCTTTTTAGGAAGGCACGTAAAAAAATCAAATCCCGATGAAACCAAAGTATCCAAGGCTGTTGAGAAGCTGATTGAAAATAAAAAAAACAATGCAGTTACAATTGTATGGCCGAAGCTTGTTTACAGCGGTTTAATTAAAAATCAAAAATCAAAAAAACAGCTGGCTTTAGTACAGATAGAAGGCAGATCTAACATTATGAAAATTGGTGATATTGCTGAAGATATTGAGCTTGTTAAAATTCTGCGGGATTCTATTGAAGTGAAATTTCAGGGTGAAAAAAAGTTTGTTTGGAAGTAATGGTTGATTGAATTCTCTGGACGATGTTGCCGAATCATAATGGCATTAATTAAGAAAATGATTGAATGCAACCTCGCATTTTATACATATGGATAATATTATTTTCGTACGGCCGCTTTGCTCAGGCACAAAGTCCGCAGATTCCTATTCCCGGGACATTTCAGCAAATAACAACTACACAAAGTTATTCAACGCAAAACAGCAATTATAACAGCTTTCAAACTTCATCAAATAATTACCCAACAGGGGCATCAGCACAAAATATAATAAATCAAACGAATAGGAGTTCAATGCAGGTAATGGGCTACACGCCGCAACCAACGCAGGAAGAAATGAAGGCGGACTATTACAACACCCTTGCAACTGCCCGGCAAAAGAAAACACAAGATTTTTTTAATGAGTTAAATACTTTCAACAATTCAGCAAGACCTGTTGATCCAAAAGTGTTGGAGGAACTTGCAAAAACAAAAAAAAGATTAAGAACGGCCGATACAAGTTCTGTTGATTTTATAAATCACTTAAAATACTACAACAATGCTTATAATGAAATTGTAAGTATGCTTTCAGGCAAATCTTCTTTGAATTTAAAACGTGCCGTATTTGTTGTTGAAAATGCATATCATAAAAACAAATTGAGTTATGAAAAATATTGCAGGCAAATTGACGGCCTTACTTTTATTTGCAGGCAGATAATGCACGAGAACGGGGTTAACGAAAAAAATTATATGGCTTGCCATTATGCTATTCAAAAACTTTTTTCGGAAAAAGTTATTTATAAAAATGCCGAAGAAAAAACAGAAACATTTGAACCTTTCGGCTATGATTTTGTAGATGTTTTTGCCGATAATGACCAAACTAAAGGATTCGTAACAAAATTATTGAACACAAAAATAGGCCAGTGCCATTCAATGCCCTTGCTGTATTTAATTATTGCCAATGAGCTAAACGCTAACGCCTATATGGCTTTAGCTCCAAACCATTCTTATGTGAAATTCGGAAATCAATACCAGCAGTACGGATTTGAAACAACCAACGGAACTTTTACTACTGATGAATGGATAGTTGCTTCAGGATATATTTCGCCTGCTGCAATTAAGAATAAAATTTATCTTGCCCCATTAACAAAAGATAAAGTAATTGCTGAATGCCTTGTTGACCTTGAAGAAGGTTTGGACTTTCTTTTTGGGAAAAGCAGTTTTAGCATCAAATGTGCAAACACTACCTTAAAATATTTTCCAAATAGTATCGGTGCAATACTAACAATTAATAACGTGATTAATGCAAAGTGTGCTCAAACAGCAAAAGAATATCAATTTCCCAAAGAAGAAGAGTATGCTAAATTTCCGAGGCTGAAAAAGCAATTTGATGAATTGATTGCATTTGAATTAAAGGTTGAGCAAACTGGTTATTTGAAAATATCAAAAGACCAATATGAAAATTGGCAGCAAACTGCTAATGAAGAAAAACAAAAGAGGGAACATTTAAAATTATTGAGCAAGTTAAAGGAAAGCGCGAATGGGAAATAAATATTACATATTATTATTTTCTGTTCTATTGTTTTCTGCCTGCAGCAGAAAGCAATATGTTTCTAAAACAATTCGGTACAGCGATTCAAAAGATACTCTAATTGCTTTTAAAATACCAGCGGATACTTTTTACAGAAGAAAAAATATTCCAACTACTGTATTTGAACTAAATCCTGAAACATATTACACTGATGCGTTTAAAGAATTAAAAGCAATGCTCGAAAATAGGCAGCCATTGAGTTTTAAGAGGGCTGTGTTCGTTACTGAAAACGCCTATTTTGAAAATGACTTAGATTATACAATGTTTTGCAATTACATTGGAACCCTTGATACTATTGTAAAAAAATGGAATAAGACAAATAAATTAAAAAATTACACTTTTATTGACAGCGTCAACGTGTCCTTAAATGCTGCTATCTTTTATACCTTAACGGACACTGTTTTTAATATGAATAACAGTGCGATCAATTTTCCATATACTTATGATTTTAATGACTGTTTTGCAAAAAACAATTGGACAAATATGTTTGTCACAAAATTGATGCTTACCCACAAAGGCAATTGTCATTCGCTGCCATTTTTATATAAAATCATAGCCGAAGAATTAAATGCGAAAGTTTGGCTGTCATATACTCCCAATCATATTTATTTACGCAACCGATGCAAAAAAACAGGCTGGTACAGCACAGAACTTACCAATGCAATGTTTCCTACTGAAGCATGGATAATGACTTCCGGTTACGTAAGTGTTAATTCAATAGTAAGCGGGATATATATGGATACGCTGGGTTTAAAAGAATCTGTCGCCGTATGTGTAAATGATTTGGCAAAAGGTTATCAGCGTAAGTTTAAAAATGCTGATTTGAAATTTGTATTAAACTGCTGCGAACTCGGTTTAAAATATTATCCAAATTTTGCTGAATTACTTTTATTAAAAGCCGAAACTCTAAAGAGAGTATATGAAAATGATATTGCCAGGTATGGTTTAAATGCTCCGCAATCCGAACTCTATTCAGTAAAAATAAAAAACACTTTAAATGAAATGGAACAAAGCTACGCTTTGCTTGCAAAACTTGATTACAGGGAGTTGCCGGAACAAATGTATCTCGAATGGATGAAATCATTGAAAGATAATAAAGAAAAATACGAGAATAAAGAAATTACTAATTCTTTAAAATTGAAATAAAATGAAAAAAAAACTATTTTTCGTACTTGCAATATTTAGTTTTGCTTTAAGCTCAACCGCTCAAAAGCCTTTTAAAGAGATCGGCAAAGACAATGAAGTAGAAGTCCTCACATTAAGTAACGGCCGGTATGTCGAATATTTTACGAATGATACATTAAGGCGTATCGGTTCGGTAATGTTTAATACTGTTACAAATAAAGTTGAATACTTTATCCCCCCGGATGATGTTGCTTTAAGAACAGAATTGGAAAGAGCTAAAGAGGTAAGCAGATTTATGAGTGTTGACCCGCTTAATTCAAAATACCCTAGCATGAGTCCTTATTGTGCATTTATTAATAATCCAATTAATGTTGTTGATCCTGATGGTCGTGAAGGAGTTGTTATATCAGGTCAGCCCGCTGACCATACCAACAGAGAACATTTTTTAGTGAACGGTTTAGATAGGGCAAAAAGTTTATCAACTAAATTTAAAAAGGACGGGAAAGGAGAAATAGTAACTTGGTTTATTTACAATGGTGGTGGAGATGCTGGATATGAGGAAACAACCCTTGCAAAATATCGAGCTTTAGCCGGAAAAAGCGGAATTGCTGTTCAGGTTGTATCAAATTCAGAGGACATCGTTAAGTATGTAAATGAAAAAAATGGGGATGATTCAAGAACAAAAGATCCCATTTCAAGTTTTTATTATTTAGGACATGCTACTCCCGGCGATTTAGATGTAGGGTATGTAAATCATCACTGGTGGAATGAGCTTACTAATGATAAAATAGAACCTTCTGATTTTAATGCAGGAGCTTTCAAAAGTGGATGTACGATTGATGTAGTTGGGGGATGCAGAACTGCAGTAGATGGTGATACTTTCTTTGAAAAAAGTGTTATTGATCAATTTGCAGAAAAAGTGGATAGCAAATCAACTATAAAAGGCTCAGACGTTCGTGTATATTATCCAGGGGGAGTTGTTTCGGATAAAGATTTAGTAAAACCAAATGGCGGCCATGTTGTTGAAAAGAAAGGAACAAGTGAACCTCGCATAGGTGAATAAAATATTATGAAAAAAACAGTTGTTATAATAGCAGGTATTGTAATATGCCTATGGATAATATCGATTATTACTGGGTTTTCTTTCTTTGTGGTTAATCAAAAGTACGAACCTGTAAAAAAAAATTTTCATATTGGTGATACCATCCAACCATTCAAAGAATTTGACTTCAATAAAGATAATTGGAAAGCATATTTAGTAATTAGCAGGGAAGATTTTATTGACCTAAACAGTTCCATTAAGAAAGTTAATTGTTTAAAAACAAGTAACAAAGACGTATTGCAAAAAATGAAACAAACATGGTTTTTTATTTACAGAGAGTCGGATATGGCAACTGTAACCAGCTCAATCTATTTATTAAAAAATGGAAAACTTGTATTTACATCAGGTATTGTCTTAGATAATAAAATAGAAGGGTTACAAGGGAGAGAATTTGGCTGGATAAAACCAATACATCAAAATGCACTTTCTCAAACTTGCAAAGACTTTGAAAGGATTTATTGCCCAATAGTATTCTTATGATCTACAAATCAAAATGTGGGTATAGTGTGATTGATGTGGATTCTGATTAATGCAGTTTTAGTTTATTTTATTATTCTCTTTGCTGATCGGAATAAGGGCAGATGAATTAATATTTAGTTGCAATACTATTAACCGAAATCAAATGAAACAAAAACTATTTTTCCTACTTGCAGCATTTGCTTTTGCTTTAACCGCAAAGGCTCAAAAGCCTTTTAAAGACATCGGCAAAGATAACGAAGTAGAAGTGCTCACATTAAGTAACGGACGGTATGTCGAATATTTTACCAATGACACATTAAGACGTATCGGTTCAGTAATGTTTAATACTGTTACAAATAAAGTTGAATATTTTATCCCGCCGGATGATGTTGTTTTGAGGACAGAATTAGACAGGGCAAAAGAAGTGAGTAGATTTATGAGTGTTGATCCGTCAGCACATAAATTCCCTGAGATGTCGCCCTATAATGGCTTAGGAAATAATCCCATTACTACCGTTGACCCGGATGGGGCTGTAATTATAAATTTTCTTCTCGCAAATCCAAAACACTCTGCAGCATTGACGGAATTGAAAAGCGGGCAAATATTCAATCAAGTCTATACACAATTACAAGTATCAAGTAACGTTTATGCTCTTAACTCATATGCCGAGGATAAAAAAGGCGTGCCTGATGAAGCTGGAGGACATTTTATACCGACATCATCCTATCCAAATACGAATATAGGTTATGAAATTGGACTAAAATCATTTAACATTGGTGATAACAATGTTATTTTCGAAGAAGTTTTCCATGCTGGCCAATCAGAATTTTATGGTAAAAATAAACCATCAACTTTGACACAGGAGGTTGAAGTTAGGGTTGCTTCAGCATTTGAACAGGGAGTAAAATCTGATGTAAAAGGTGTTTCCAATTTTGCCAAAGAAAACGAAGCCTATATTAGCAAAATAAAAAATGGAGAAATGGCTTCGGAAGATGAAGAAAAACTGTTTAGAACCAATGTGGTTAAACTTGGCAAACTGGTTGCAGGAGATTATGATAACGCGCATTCCACTAGAGACAAAACAAGTACACAGTATCGTAATGAAGCACAAAATTATAATGGCGAAACACATTATCTAGATTCACTTCTTAAAAAGGAATAAATGAAACGAAAAATATTATATTTTGTTAGTTTCATAATAGGACTGACAATTTCTTACTTGTTCCTCTGCAACGTAAGAAAAGAGAACTATTATAATGTAAGCAACTTTATAGAAATAAAAGCCCAAGAAGACAGTAGCAAATATTATGACAACAATAACATATATGTATCATTACCATTGATGGAACTTTATGCCTTTGATGGAAATAAAGATTCGGTTATGAAACGTTTTCCTGAACTCAAATTCGGGATCGATTCTTTTCTACAAAGTTGGCGTGAGCGTTATTCTTGGATTATAATGAACAGTGACACCAATAATTTAAAGTTTTTGGGGAAAACGAAACAACTTGACACTTGGGTAAAACAAATAGATAATTATAAATTATATGATTATTATAATGTAGATCACGATAGCGTTTATGCAAAAAATATTAAAGAATATAATAATTGGGGGGTAAAAAAATGAAGACATCTGTAATAATTAAATTTTTAAGTTTTTTTATCCTTGGAGCTGTCATTGGCTGGTGTGTTTTTATTTGGATTGAAGGAAAACAATTCTATTCTAAATATTCCACAAATGAAAAAATTCTCAGCAAAATTATATTTGCAAACAATGAAAAAATAAAATCCTTTCGAAGTGATTTGAAATTAAATACGGATACGGAAATTATGCCCACTCTAAAAAAATATTTTGGCGACGAATATCAAATTCATTTTTCCGGTGACCCTAAAAACAAATATGATATTGTAATTGAATATAAAAAGAGCCATAATTATTTGTTCTTAATAAACTCAGACAGAGAGAATATTTATATTGATAAAAGAATTGATTTAGAAAAGAAAAACTGGACAGGATTTGAATAGCTACCGTAAACACAAACGGGATAAATCGCCTCTATATCAGATATTTACACTGTCCTATAATTAACATTATGTTAAACTGGCTTGGTTTTCTTATTAATTAACAGCTTGGACTATAAATAATTCGATTACTTTGCAATACGATTCTAATGCTAATATTCCTTAGTTGATATGAGCAAATCTCTAATATCAACATCCAAGGCGGTAGCTATAGCTCTTAACAGTTTTAAAGAAGGTTGGCTATCATTAATGTTAAAATTTTAAGTCCTGTCATAAAGTTTGCGTTTTATTTTTTTGAGATTTTACCCTCTGTTTTTTTAGTTAAAAAATACCCTCCTGTTCTTGATGATCCTATGTATTCAATAAGTCCTACCTCCTTTAATTGTTTCATATATCTCTCAACACTTTTTACAGGTACTCCTGTTTTCTTTTCAATATCAGTAGTTCTAACTCCTCCATCTTTGTAAAGAACAAGAAGTATCTTCTTGATTTTATCTTTTACATCAGTCGTTACTCCCTCAATTACTCCCTCAATTACTCCCTCAACTTTAGCTATTACTCCCTCACTTACCCCCTCAGTTACTCCCTCAGTTACTCCCTCAGTTACTCCCTCAGTTGCAACAGGCATTTTGACTTTACTAAAGAAAGTAAGTTTAATAGTATTTGATTCCGCTGTCCAGACAGGCTCTTTCATTCCTGCGCTTTTACATGCCTCAATTACTTTTAAAGTTCCTCTTCCAATTCTCTCAATATATCCTCTTAGAAAACATACATGGGCTAGATCAGGATTATTAGGAAGTGATAAATGATTACGTTTTAAATCAGCCAATTTTATTTCAACCGGGAGTTTACCGTAATTCGTTATTTCCAATCTATCAGGATACAAAAGAATAGAAATAGTTCCGGCAGGATTTGAGTAATCACGATGAACTAACGCATTCATAACGCCTTCACGCAAGGCAGACATAGGATATAAAAAGCCATCGGTTCTTTGCCAAAGTGTTTTATCAAAACTGCTTTTGAACACAATATGTTTTTTGAATAGGTCATAAACCTTTTCAGCATTTTTAAAAAGATTGCCTTCAAGATATTGGTCTTGCAAAAAGTTTGAACCTGTTTTTCCCCCGCCTAAAATTGCAAAGCGCACTCTACATTGAGGGATAAAGCGTGTTGGTTCTTTGCCAAATAAAACCATTGCTGCATTTGTAACATATCCGTTTTGATACAAGCCGTAGTATGAAAGGAACTCCATTATATTCTCGCTCATTTCTTTTCCTCTGCCGGTTTCTTGCAATTGGCGAATCGTGATTTTTATTTCCGATTCGTCAAGGTCGATCAATTCAGCACCTAAAACAGGCTGGCGCTCCCAATGTATTTCTGATTGCTGGCGATTGTGAATGAGTTCGGACATTTCTTTTGATGATGCCTGAACTGTTTGTGCTTCTCTACGATAAAAAATACCTCCCGAAAAGATGTATGGTTTTTTTGAACCTCCCCACACTTTAATCATCAGAATTTGTTTTTTACCAATTTCTTCCACCGAAATGGTTACAGGTGCTTCGGGTATAATATTCTTTAGCAAATATGCTTTCAGTTTTTTTTCGATTTCTGAAGCGTTCTTCACGCCAGTAATTATTCCATTATCTTTTACACCAATCAACAATTGTCCGCCTTCTCCATTCAAAAAACTGCTGATTGTTTTTGCCATCATTTCTTCACGAACTGTTTCGCAAAGCTCAACCTGTTCGTTTACTCCTTTTTTAATAAGGTCTTTTATGAGTTCTTCGTTTTTCATTGTTATGCCGGCTGATTCATTTGTTTTACAATTTCTCTTACGCGATCCACATCCGAAAATTGTGTTTCAATACATCTCAGAATATCACCTAATCGAAAATATTCATCAACCCAATGTCCTACTCTTTCCACTGCTGGAACAGTATTCAGAATCGTGTTATTATATAACTGAATTACTCTGATGTCGTCCATTACTCTCGTTTCACGATAAGTAAATGCAGCAATCGGATTAAGGTGTTCGTCAAACATGTATTGTTTCAATAATTGCCTTGCAATACTCACATCACGATGGGCAATAAACCATCGCGGTTTTTTCAGTTCAATGGCTTTTAGCATTTCCTGATGTGTGATAGAAGTTGCACCTATAATGCCCGAACCATATTGAGGACGAATGATGCCGAAAAAAGCATCGCACTTTTTCGCTGCTATTAAACAGTTCTCGGTATTTGATTTTCCGGGATGAACCGGAATGGTTTTGAAATGAGAGTTCCAAACTTCATAACCATAAACCTGTAGGGTAGAACATACTTGTTCTAGGTGGTCTTCAAAGCCATAAATAGTAGAAGCCACCATTATTTTAAGTTTAGGTATGTCAACTTTCTTTTTACTCATGCTGCTTCTTTCTGTTTTTAATATTATACTTTCCAGTGTGAAATTTTATTTCTTAAGTTGTGCAATTTCTTTTTGAGTAGCTTCTATTATTTCTTTTAACTTCTCTTTTTGTTTTCTTTCCAAAGCACCTGCATTTTTTGTAAGTACAGATTGTATTTTGTCAAGCTGTTTGATACAATAAGACAGCCGTGATTCTGTCGGCAATTTGCAGATTGTCGTTTTGTAAAGTTCGTCAAGGTCAGCAAGTGTTGGCATTTTTATTTGAATCAGCTGAGTTCTGCAAAGATACAAGAATAAAAACTTCAACTTCCATAATAAAGCCCCGCAAAATTACTGAACTTTATAGGCAGAGCTATCAATAAAGGTGGTTTGAAAATCAATAATTTTCATAATTACAGTTGCCTAAAAGTTCTTCTTCTGCACATTGAATAAAAAACTACCACCCAATACGTTATTTATTCCGCGAAATAATTCTTGTTGAGAAAGGATTTCATTTCCTAAATTAGCCCTATAAAAAAATAAAAATAAAATGACCGCCAGAACCTTTCACGATAAAATGGTTGAATACCTATACGAGTACCAAGAGTATCTCTTACTCGTAAAATCAGATGGTTCCGCTGTTTCTCATTATACAATCCTTCATGAACTCATTAATTATATTTACAATTATCATTTGGTTTCAAACCTTGACCAGATAACTGTAAGCATGGTTAATTCTAAGTTTAGAGCCGATTACAAAAGAAGAAACCCCGAGATTATTGACACTGAAACTATGCAAAAAATCATTAAAGGTTATTTCGTTTTCTTGTACGGTAAGTATGGAATTAAAAATGAAAAAATAATGAGAGGGCTTGAGAAGTAAGGTAAACGGAATGAATTTAAACAGTCAAATAAATAATATATCCTATGTGGTACACAGCCTGCGTTCTTTATCCTAATTTTTTAAATTAAACCACGACATGTCGGTCAAATCTTTAAATAACTGCGGTGTATTATTAAATATCCGGGCTTTTTCATCTAAAATTTCACTCATATAATTTAAAGCATTTTTAAATTTAATACCGGCTTCAGGAATGCTTGTTTTATTTACTGCTGCAAAAGTCACCAAATCAGGAAATTTTTTTAATGCATCCATAAATCTGTTATTGAGGATATGCAGCTGGCTTTGATTAACAAAATCAACTTGCTTAATTGATTTAAATGTCTGTAAAATATCCAGCATTTCACCCATACAGGCAGTTAATTCCTGCATATCAGCGGTTTCTTTCCTTTTATTAAGCATTTGGTTTCCCTCCATATATCAGCATGTTTTCTTTTAGCCGCAGATCAACTAAAAAGTATAGTTATGGCGAAAATGTTTTTTTCATTTCCGCCATAAGTTAAGTAAAAAGGCAAGTTATGGCGGAAATGAAATTTTAGATAATAATTAAGCGAAAAAAAACATCAAGATTATAACTGCGATGCAACCTTATAATTATTATAACGTCTAAATAGGAAAACTACCACCCTGTAGATTTTGCGTCCCGAAAATAGTCGATGATTATTTAGGGACGTTTTTTTAAAATCATTTATTAATTTTGGCACCAATGTATTTCAGGAAATAAAACAGGTCTGTTTTTAATGAACTATTAATCGAAACAAAATAATGACTGTTGCTTTTAATTTGTCTCCACAACTAATTCCATGTTAGATGAAATCAAACCCGGAACATAAAAGTTAATATTTTCAAGTAAAGAATTTGACGAAGCAGGTATTGTAATATTTGCAATCTGTTGTTTATTATAACTAAAAGTTAAATATGTCTCTAAAATGGGATTACTTCCTACTTTTATTGGAGCATGCCAAGTAAATCCAGGTGAAGTCTGTGAATAAAGGGTGTGTACTAAAAACAATGTCACATTCCTTGAGTGTGATTCAGTGTTTACAAATTTCAAACTGAAATTATAAAAACAACCGTAATTTCCATAAGAACGAGATGATGAGTTGTTTATAACTCCTGTCGCTGATGCGTTTTGATTTTGTAAAAGTAAACTATAAGAAGCACTGCCCTTCTGCGCTGTATTCAAACATAAACCAACATTTCCTTTCCGATTAGGCAAATTCAATATCGTTGTTCCATTCCAAACCGATCCATCATAAATTCCGCATTCTCTTCCAAAAGTTGTCGGGGTTTCCTGGATAAAATTGCCTGAAGCATGTTGGTTCGATTGAGCTAAATTGAATGCTGTATTAGGATTAGAGCTTGTTGAAGCGATTACATACGCGAAACAATTTTCTGTACCCGCTGAAGAATGCGAGTCGAATTCAAAACGACCATCAATTGTTTTTGAAGGACTCAATTTTATTACGGCAACACTATAATAATTCACAGCTGTATGCCCCGGTATATATGGGCTTATATTTTTATTAATAAAGTTCTGTGTAAACGCACCCTGCATCCAGCTTTCTGCAACTTTATAAGATGGGCCGAAACCCCTTCCTCCATTTCCGTTAAAATTGCTTGAAGTATAAACAACTCCTTTGCCATCCAATAAAATTCCTGCAGCGTTGGGATTAGAAACAATTATATGTATATAAATATCGCTGCTTGTCGCATTCTGATGATATAGGTACATATTGAATTTCCCGTTCAAAGGCATTTTTGATGTTGAATTCGGAATGTTGGGGTTGCGAAACAACCATCCCTGACTGCTTATTTGTTCAGGATTATTGCTGACCACCAATGGAGCCCCGCCCATTGCATAACCCAAATTTTGCAAATTGCCCGGAGGAAGCATATGAGAAGAAAATGCACCATAATAAAAATGAGAGCTGTCTATAACATAAGAATTAAATGACCTTTCGTTTCTATTGTCAGAATTAACTGATGTGTTTTCAGGTTTTGCTAAACTCTCCTTTTCATTCTTTTTGCAACCGAGAAAAAAGGCCGCCAATAAAATCGTCAATATGATGTTTTTAATATTCGTCATGGTTTTATAATTCAATTTAGCGGTAATTATAATTTGATCCAATCTTGGAGCTTAGGTGAAAATTTTGTTAAAAAAATTTATTATTTATATGTATTTAAAATTATCCTTTAAGCAATAATACTGATTACTTTTTAAGCATCAAACATTTCTATGAAATTTATTCTGATCGTTTTTTAAGATATAGGGCGGTTCCAAAAGCTGGGTGCCGCGTCCTGCTATCATGGCAAAATCTTTATGAATATTTTTTTATCCCGCTTATTTCACGCCGTTTTCGGTGTATCTCCCAATAAACTGCATTGCTGCGTAAGGGAAAATCTTGTACCTGGCTTGGTAAGCGTTTTTCACCTAAATGAATAATAAGAAAGTGTTTTGCACCAGCCATAAGTATTTTTCACTTAGCAGGCGAATCTAATCAGTCATTATAATTTAAATTTCTTAAGGTGCCTCTGAACTTCTCGTTCTACTTGATCAAAGTCCGGCAAATTTTGTATTTGTTCACTCATCGAACTCTCCCAACGTCCTTTGTATTGTGGTAATCGTTCTGCAAGCTTCTTTGGAAAATCAGCGGGATTTAATTTTTTGCTTACACATTTATTAACAAATTCCTTTAAATGAAAATTAGCGTCCATTCCATGAACTTCCAATAAATACCAGATGTCATAATAATCCCGGGCCTGCATTCGCTGCATTACCGTTCGCATTTTTTCAACCAGCACTTCTTCCAGCTGATAACATAAAAGCTGATGTTCCTTCAAATCAGAATACAAAAGTAAAACGGTTTTCATTACCGGTTTAAACTCCAATTTTTCACTTCTTGAAATATCAACTTTCACTTTTTTGTTGCTGCCTTGTCCGCCAAGCGGACCAATGTAACTGATGTAAAAATTAATTCCACCGTCTTCATGTTCATTGTTGTCAATGATTTCCAGACGAATATTTGCTTCCTCCAAAACATATTCGAAGGTCTCTTTAAACCATGCAAAAATTTGTTCGTTGGTAATGTCGTTGTTTAATAAAGTAAAATCAAGGTCTTCCGAAAATCGGTAATTTTCAAAATATATTTTCTTTAAAACAGTTCCGCCCTTAAATACAATAGTTTTCGAAAGATGCTCATGTTGAGCAATGCCTTGCAATATCCATGAGAGCATATAGTCTTTTTCTATCTGCTGGTCACGAACACCTGCTTCACGTGCTTTCTGTTGTATTTCCCCTGGTTTAATCATGTATAAATTGCGGACTTAATTGTTTCTGTTTCTAAATTTTGTTGAATGCTCCATCTGCTAATTATTTTCCCGGACTTGGGTAATTCAGTATCCAGTAAAACAATGGAAGCCGTTTTTACTTTTTGTAATTTTTCAGTGATATTATTATTTATTTCCAGCAGTTCCAATAAAAAACCAAGTCGTTTGATAACTGCCTGCGATTTAAATTTTTTGGTGTATTCGTAAAGCACATCAAATTTTATTTTTTCTTTTGAAACGTAAATTGCCCTTGCAACCTCAACAATACCACCTGCATAATCGGGTTTAAATAAACAATCAACTATTGTTTTCTCAAGATCGGAACATTGTACTTTATTAAAATTATCAATCCATATTTTTTTTGCTCCAAAAAAATGCCTCTCGTTGAGGTAAATAAATTGAAAAGAAACATTTTTTATTTTGATTACTGATGGACGCATTTGTTTTGAAACAACAATCTGCTCTTTCAAAGAGGGCTGCGTTATCAGATTGTGAATTTGCAATGCTGAATAATAACCTATGTAATGGCCGGCATCTCTAACTAAATTTTCAGCGACCACATGCCAGTCAGGCATAAACGATTCTGAATTCTGCTCGTATGGAATAATATAATAAACTCTTTCTTTCAATCGCATCAATAAACCTCTCTTGGTCATGTCGCTTAGTAACTCTTTAACGGCGCCTTCTTTCGATTCAGGCAATGCTATGAATGCTTCGGCATAATCAAAACAAGATCTGTTCTGTCTGTTGAAATAGGACAGAAGTTCGTTAGACTGCGTTGATATATACTTATTTTTCATAGCTTACAAATCAGGTTTGACCTGACCACAATGATACGAAAGATTATAACCTTTTGATCATTTTTTTCAAAAATAAATATTTCATACCCTACCTAAAGTGGGCATGAAAGCTTAAATAGCAGAATTACCATGAGGAAGAGTCTCGAGGTATCTAATAAAAAATTGATTTTTTTAATTCCGAGGACAGGTCTCTGGTATTAACCGAAAAAAAAGAATAAAAAGCTTGTAGTAAAGAAAACGAAAGGACATACTTTTTTAAAAATAAAAAAAACGAGTTTCCCCGCCTAGAATGTTTTCACAGTATATCAATAAATCAAAGATAGAAATTGAAAGCAAATCACAACAAAGCCGGAGAAACAGTAGTTGGATTCAAGCTTTTCTGTCGCTGATTTAATCTCTTTTCATAATTTTCGTTCAAAGTATTACTTAAAAACGTGGTTTTAATACGCTTGAACGAGAGATCCTAAAGGCATATTAAGCTTCTCGTGCAGGTTACGGACCATCTCAAGAGTGAGCTTGCGCTTACGGCTTAAAATTTCACTGACACGGCTCGTGTAACCCAAAATTTCACCCAATTCTTTTTTAGAGAGATGCATTTGATCCATGCGGTACTTAATTGCCTCAACCGGATCGGGAGCATTAATTTTATAATGTCTGCCCTCATAATCTTTTATAATTAGGGCAAGGAGCTGAGCTTCTTTTCCTTCTTTAGTATTCGACTTTGCTAAAAATATTTCTTCAAAGCGCTGCAAAGCCTTATGATACTGTTTCTTATTTTTTATTATTTCTGCTTGCATTTTGTTTCCGATTATCAGTTCTTGTTTTCTTTTTCTTTGGTTTATACAAATTTATTGTATTGGCGTCTATCTTATCATATTCTCCATGTGTTCCAATGAATTTTATAAATACCCATCCATTCTCATAATTCACAGCGGCCACTATCCGGTAATCATTCCCTTTTATATCAAAAACGGCACGGCTGTTTTTCAGAATACTTACATTCCCGCCATAATCCTGTTTCACCTGATTTGGCGACTTCCATTTCTTTAACTCAACTTCCTCATACCAAACCTCCAAAGGGACTTTTGCATCCCCGTGTTTCTCATAAAACTCAATTACCGAACTTTTATTATAAATATTCATTTTTTCAGTTTCTACTGCAAATATACAAACAATTTACCAATTTGGTAAAATAATTACCAAACTGGTAAATATTTCTAAGTGCATATGTTCTATTTCAAAGGATGAAATATATTAATAATTGACAATTCATTATAGCATCAGCGAGGGATTATTTTTTAATGCGGGATGCAAAATACTCTATGAAAAAATAAAATTCAGATGTTGTTTTTTTACGAATTAAAATATTTTAAAAGGGAATAATTGTCATGTATTTGCTCAGCAGCATTGGCTTTGGGTTTCCGTTGCTTTACTTATTTCACTCGCAGCCTGTGCATGTGCCAGCAATTATTATTTTGGCTTTAATAATTTAAATTGGTAGCTTTATACAGTAGTTTTTTCGATAAATTCTGTCATGAAAACAAAAAAAGAGAACAAAAGGAATAACGCTGTTCCTGGCAAAACGCAAACTCAAAAAGAGTTCAAAGCTTTTATTAAAGGAGCTAAACAAGGTCCTTTTACTACCATCAAGGAATCTAAAGAATTGTTCCAAACATGGAGAGAAAAAAAATACCAGTTAGGTTAAACAAAAAAAAGAACAAGAAGTTTAAAATTTAAACAGAATGATTGACCAAGAGCTTTTAAGTAAAATAGGAAAAGTTACAATGGAATATTATAAACAGGAAGTGCCTTTTCCAGACGAAAAGGATAAATTATTATTCCTTGCAACACTGCCCAAAAATATTGCGAAAGATTTTAGCGAATTACCTTTAGAAAAAATTATGCTGAATATTCCTTTCCTGGCTTATTATATGCCTAGACATGTAGGATCTATTGATGATTATATTACAAATAGACTGCTTCCGAATGAGGCCAGGGAATATTTAGAGATTTCTAAGTAAAAATAGAAATCACCTGAAGGCTATTTAATTTTTTATTTTTTAATACACATAAAGGCCTTATTTCATAAGTCATTCAAAAGCTTTTCAAGTTCTTGCTCTACAATAGGATCTTTAATGGATGGTTTTAGTGCAAGAGCTTTGTCGTAGTATTCTTTGCCATGGCGGTAATCTTTTTTAATCATGTATATCTGGGCAAGGATAAAAAAATTGTCTCCGCTATTCGGATTCAATTCTACAGATTTTTTTGCGTAAATCAATGCTGTAGGATAATTGTCAATTGAAACTTTCATAAGGTTTAAAGCATATTTAGAGTTTAAATCGTCATCATCCTGATTTAGTGACATTGCTTTTTCATAATAAGGAAGGGCTTTTTTGTCATCTCCTTCCAGCCAGTAAATTGTTCCAAGTCCCTTGTTCGCTGTGAAGTTGTCCGGCTGAAGATCATATAAGCGAAGCAGCAAATTTTTCACTGCGGAATTATTACCCAAGTTGTAATAAATGGCGGCAAGGTTTTCCAAACAATCAGTATTGTAAGGATTTATTTTGAGGGCTTTTTCAAAATAGTACGCGGCTTTTTTCTGGTCTAAATATTTTTTGTCGGAATGGCTGTAAAAATATCCCATATTGGCATTATTGGTGGCATCAAGGGTATCTTTTTTCCATCCCCGAATGAGGAAATAAAAAGCTTTGTCATACTTCTGAAGATTGATGTAACAGGTAGCGATATTATTGCATAAAACCATATCAGAACTGTCAATGCGGTAAGCATCGGTAAAAATCTGAACAGCCTTTTTGTAATCAAACTTTTGGAATGCAGCGTTTCCTTCGATATATTTATTTGAATAATCGTTTGGAACGGTTTGATATTTTTTGCTTTTGGCAAGAAAATATTCTGCTTTATCCGGATTTTTTAATTTAGTATTGGTATAAATATTTGCAAGAATAAAAAGTACAGATGCATTGGTGCTGTCTCTACGAAGAATAGAGGAAAGAAGATCTTTTCCTTCTTCGGGTTTTTCTAAATTGAATGCGAGGATCTGAGCTAAATTTATTTTGAGAAGCGTATTGGCAGAATCAATGGAAAGAGATTTCCGGTAATGTTTCTCTGCGTTTTTGAAATCTTTCAGCATCTTATCCAAGTCACCAAGATAATACCAAGCAGTACTTCTTGTGCTGTCGTATCGAATGGCTTGAAGCAGCAGCTCTTTTGATTGCGCGAGGCGGTTTACAAAGGAAAGCATTTGTGCATAACTAAGAATGGCATCGACATTACCCGGCTTAACAGACAATGCTTTTTTATAATATTCTTCCGCCTTTTTAAAATCACCCGCATTGACAAGGGCATTTGCCATTAAAGTATATCCGTAATCTTTATCAGTTGTTTGAAGGGAAATGAGCTTTTCTATTTCTTTTATTGCAGCAGTGAAATTTTTTCGGGCAGAATGGCAGGCTGCGAGGAAATCAGAAACCGACATCTGCTGGGACCTGCTTATAGGTTTTGCATCATATAAAACCATGAGTGCTTGATTGAATTTACTTTTTGCTATTAAAAAATCGGCGAATGATAAATCGACAAAACAAGCTGCGCCCATTTGAATTTTTATAGATGCGCTATCGGAAAGGCGAAGAAAAGATTGAATTCCAATTTCCTCGAATATTTGGTTTCGCTGGCGGGTCATTGCAAATTTCATATTCACCTGGGCGCTGTCAGAAGAAGACTGCGGCTCATATAGTTCTCCGAAGAGAACAATGTTTGCATTATGCTTTTTGCCTTCCTGAGCAGCTTCTGAAAAAGAAATGGTGGGCTTTATAAATGTCCTGTCAAACGAAACAGATATGGGAATGTTTTTTTCTTTTACTCTTTGCTGAATTGTGCTTTGCATAGCATCTTCAAATTTTAGTGTCAGATTAGGATTATCCTGCATGATTGACAAAGGAAGAATAAGCACACGGAAGGAATCAACAGCTATTGTCTGCTGGGCAGTTTCGTTTTTATTTTTGAAAATAGAATTATTCCATTGCTTAATAACGAAAAACAGAATTAAAAGAACTGATACAATCATTGCACCGATCAAAATAAACTTCTTGCTGTAAAAAGTTTTTTTCTTTTCAGTTATAATTTCTTTTGGAACAAAAACAGGTTCTTCTAATTTGGTCTTTTCTTTTTCCTGCTCAAGATCCTTTATATGTAAAATTGATTTTCTCAATTCAAATTCAAGCTGCTTTGTTTTTTCGTCTTCTGCTGATTTTGTTCCCGAAATGGAAGCAAGAAGTTTTTCGAGATCCTCTTTTTCTCTTTTCGTTTTATCAAGTTCTTTTTGAATCCGGGAAGTTGGATTTTCAATTTTTACGGGCTGGTGCACCAAAGACATTGCTGTTTTCAGCCGTGCAGGAACAGGTGTTTTAATGTATAGTGTAAATATCCAGTTAATGAAAAGCCGAAGCGCATTAATCGCAAACTCAGCATGTTCTTTTTCAATGGGCGTATCGTGGGCTGCATCATTGCCATGAATTTGCATTGCTTCAAGCCAGTTGATTACTTTACGTTCGGCAAGGTCATTATAGATGAGCGCCTGAATAAGTTCTTTGTAAGATTTGCCCTCGATTTTTCCCTTCGCAACATTTTCGGTGAAGCGATAATAAAACATAAGCTTACAAGCGGCTTCACCGCTTTTGCGCATGTTGAGAAGCGAATCGGCATAATACCCTTTGTTGTAATGGTCGATGGCGGTTTCACACCAATTTACAAAGTCATTGATTTTGGAAGAAAATTTATCTTGCATGCTTGAATGGAATTATTGGATTTCAAAAATACAAAATCCAATTTTGTGAGAAGTGTTTGTTTTTTGGACAAAATGTTAATGAATTGCCAAATTTTAGGTATGGTGGGATATATTTTAAATTCTGACCTGAAATATGAATAGTTTACATATTGAAGTTGTTTGTTGGATATTTTCATTTATAAAAAAGGTATTAAAAAAATAAGGCATCTGCCTATCGGGTTATATCTTTATTAATTTATTGGTAATCAATTGACCGTTAATATTAGAAATGATTATATACAAACCGGATGACAAATCAGCTAAATCAAGCTGTTTTTCGTGTTCTCCGATACTTTCCTGCTCTTCGCTGTACGTAAAAACCTGCCTTCCTAAATAATCAATTACTGAGATTTTAACGGAGGCCGAACTTTCAAGATGATATGAAATATTGACTATATTATCTATTGTTGGATTTGGATAAACAGATAATTGAAATGTATTGCCTCCTATATTTTCTATACCACTTGCGTTACATCCATGATTTGAAATTACTTTTGCTATTTCGGATGAAATGGAATCTGCATAACCATAATCTGTTTTATACCAACAAACGCTGCTATTAACGGGGTTAGATGTATCAGGATAAATTAAAACAAAAAAAGGAATTAAATCTGACGCATCATAGATAGGGGCATAAAAATTATAATCTGATGCGCATTTTGAGAAAGAAGGGTAAATTATATTGTGTGAACTTTTGTATGTATTTATCTGTTGAACTGTTTCATTATCGTCAACATCCATATCAAATACATAAACTCCATTCTGTCCTGTGTTATATTGCCGCCATATTGTATCTAATTTCGGCATAGCTGAACGACAAGCATAGCACCACAAAGCCCCAAAATCTAATACTACTATATTTTTTTGGGCTAACAGGTTATATAATGTATAGGAAGTACTGTCTGTATCATATTTTGTCCAGTTCGGAATATTTTGTCCAATGCCGTAATGAGTTGTAATAACAAATAAAATAATAAAACTTACCTGTTTCATTTTTTCAGTTTTAATAATTTTTCCGGAAAGCCCGCGCAGCAAAAAAGTCTTTTCATTACACCTCTGTCTTTTTTACCATTATTGCCACCAACAATGAAATAAACGTTAAAAATTATTTGTTGGGTTTTCTTAGCAGATTTACTCTTCTCAAATAAATCCTAATACTTATTTTTTCGGCAAATTGATTATCGCTTTTACCTAGTTATAATCTTTCCAATTTGTATTAGGATGCTGAAGCATGAAAATATATTAACTGGTCTCCAGATCTAATGTCATTAATATGGATTTTTTTCAATCAATAATAAGACGTTTTTCAGCCCCCGATATTTTATTGTTCTGCATTAATCGGATGGAATAAATGCCTTTAGGCTGTCTGCTTAAATCAATTGAAGATTTCTGATTTGCGATTTCTGATTGATAAATAGTTTCTCCCAGAATATTTGTAATTATAAGAAAGCAATTGTTTTCTTTTGCCTCAATTGTAAATATTCCGTTGCTGGGGTTGGGGTAAATAGTAAAATCTGTTTCTAAAGTATTTTCGGTTATACCGGTTGTAAGGGCGTATTTAAAGATAGCAGGGACTCCGTCTCCGCTGGTACCTGTGCTGATTCCATAGATAAAATTACCATCACACAAAAGAGGGCCGGAAGGGTATCCATATGTGGGGTAAAGTCCAAAATCAATCAATTTGGTAAACATTGTTCCGTCAGGTTTTATTTTAAATAATACTCCCCTGCCATTTGCACCGCCTAATGCCGTTGTTCCATATAAAAAAGTACCGTCAGAAACAAGAGAAGCCCTGGGAAAGCTGCCATTTAGACCGTTCCCGCCAGAAGGGTCAAAATCAAAGAGTTTTGAATATCCTGTGCCATCGCGTTTTATTTTAAAGATGGTTCCATAATTATTTGAGCCGCCATCCATTGTCATTCCATAAAAAAAGGCTCCCATAGAAATAAGGTGATTATTTTGAGGAAAACTGCCGTTAGCACCTGTAAAATTAAGCATTACGGTATCTCCTGTACCATCAGGCTTTATTCTAAAGATAACTCCGCAGCCATTGCTGCAAGGGCCTGAGCCGCCGTTACTTGCCATTCCATAAAGAAAAGTTCCGTCAAAAATAAGATCGCCGTCAGGGTAATAGCCATTAATACCAGGAGACTGGAAAGCGCATAATGTGGTATCTCCGGTTCCATCAGGCTTTATTTTAAAAATGGTTCCCATGCCGGTTGAACCATAATTAGTTGTTCCATATAAAAAAGTGCCGTCATAAATAAGAGAGCCGACAGGCTCCTTGCCGTTTGTATTAGTGAAATCATATAGTTTTGAAAAACTTGTTCCATCTTGTTTTATTTTAAAAACAACTCCATTATTATGTGTTCCGCCCTTGGGTGTCATGCCATATAAAAAATTGCCGATAGAAATAAGCGAACCCGAGGGCATTCTTCCATTAATGCCGTCAAAATTAAACAATACTGCATATTCTGTTCCGTCGGATTTTACTTTAAAAATAGTGCCGCAGCCACCAGGATGGCAAGTATTGGTATCTCCATTAGTTTTCGTCATTCCATAAAAATACGTTCCATCAGAAATTAAAGGTCCTATAGAACAGTAACTATATGAGCTGGGAAAATCGAATATTTCGGTGTATTGGGCATAGGAAGAAATCGGCAGTAAGCAGCAGGCAATTTGCAATATGCTATTTGCCAGCCTGTTTTTTATTTTAGGCAATTGCCGTTTGCCAATTGTAAAATTGTTTTTTTTCGCTTCCATAATTTTCGTTTTTAAAATGGTTTACCAATATTTAAAATGGTTTGGGTTTTAGATTAAATTTATCAAGCAGCAATTGCAAAATTTGTTCTTTTTTGTTTAACGTTTGCCCTCTGTTGCTTATTACATAGGCAATACCGTAAACAAATTTAACCTTTGCAGCATTAGGAAATAGTGTATTAAAACCAGTTGTAATTATTTTTCCATTTGGTTCTAATATTTGAACATTATCTGGGAACGAAATAGGATTTTCCTTTATAAAAAAAATGCCATATTGAGGTACATAAGGTATGCCGCCACTGTTAGGGACTACTATAACAGTTGAATCTGTCTGAATAGAATAGTTGCCATTCTCTATCAAAACCTGATAGGTTTTAGTGGAATCTGAATTGCCTGACAATACTGCTGTTGGTTTTATTACAGCTAAATAATAGGAATCGCCACTGTATAATGGTTTCGATGTTCTATTTAAAAGAATACGTTTTCCACTAATCACTTTTCCTTCAATAATAAGTGTTGAATTATAAATGGCATGTTTTACCCGGGTTTCATTGAAAAGTTCCTGGGCGCTAGCTGTGGTTCTTATTATAAGAACAAATAATAACAGAGTATTTATTTTTTTCATTGTCTTTTTGTTTTAAACAGTATTAACGAACTTTTACTATTTTGAATGATTGAAACGCATTGCCGATATCTGCCCTCAGAATATAAATTCCAGGTGCAGTATTTTCAAGTGATAATTTTTTTTCATGTATGCCGATAGCCTGGTTTTCGCTGATAGAATAAATCAGCCTCCCTGCAATATCTGCAACACTAAAAATAACCTTTGAGTTTTGTTTTATTTCATAAGCAATGGTGAGCTGATTATCATCAACAGGGTTGGGATAAACATTAATATTAAGCATATCGGGGTTTAATTTTTGTATTCCATCGTTGAACGAACAATTGATGGGCGGTATGGCCAGAATTAATGGGCCTTGGGCACTGCAATAGGCTGTATTTGCACTGCTTACATTAACTGCTGATATACCGCCGGTTTGATCAGCATTAGTAATTTGTTTACGGGCGTCTGCCTGCAAAGTACCCGGCGGGATGTTATAAAACATTAAATCATCAGAATTGCTAACATGGGCAAGTAACCCGGCATGGCCGAATTCATGCTGTATTGAAGCATAAAAATCATTCATTCCCGGGGGCAGGGCTGCGCCGGTTGTATCGATAAACCATGGGCATGATTGATTACCGTTAATTACTATTTCAAAACCAGCGGGAACAAGAGATGTATTGATGCCATTAGAGCAATAAGCAGTACTTAGGTAATTTGTTTTCATCCCCGTTGCTGAATCAAGTGCATTAGAAAAATATATGCGCGTTGCTCCAGCTGAGGCGGAATCGGCCCCGCCGATAATAAAATTCACCCTTGTTGCACAAACCCAATCTGCTGCAGCCTTTTTGATAGCAGGGATGAGTTTAGGGTCCGGGTAATGTGTAATGCTGGTATCTAACAAAAAAGTATAACCGCCTGCATTATTATGGTTGGCTAAATCGAATCGGATTTTTTTATATGGAATGTTGTTAACAGCATTCATAATAAAATTCTTAATTGCATAAGGCATATCAACACCATTAGCATCAGAGGGCTGTAAAGAAAAGCCACAGCTGGTATTTACCTGAAATGGCCCACCGCCAGGTGTCGGAAAAGTATAATCACTGGGATCGGCTCCTATAGGAAAAGAATCAATAACTGACGGCATCCGTATTTCAATTAAACTATCAGACCAGGAAATAAAATCATAGTCATTCAGATTAATGTTATTCCCGCCGGGGTCATCAGCATTAGGAAAAGAAACACTGCCTCTTGAACTTCCAAATCCATATCCGGTAATTTTCATTTTCCATTCATCTGTGTTTGTCCCGGCATAATAGGTGCCGGGATAAACTCTAGGTGTAAAACCAGTTATCTGCGAAGTACAAGCAGTAGAATTCATATCAGGGGTAGCGAAATTATTGTTATTATAAGCTGTTTTTAGAAAATTATAGATTGTTACTGGAATATGTGTTGTATCATAACAAATTAAATCGGGCAGCGAGTCCGTCCCGCATGAGTATGAGGATATATATAAAGAATCACCAATAGTAGGTGTTGTTGCTTCAGCATAAAATGAAGACGCCTGCCCGAGACTTTGAAAAGGCATAAAACTTAATGTTGAAGTTTCGCAGTTTTTAATCGGTATTTTAACTGTAACTAAAACATCAGTGCCACCAGGTATAAGATGTAACCCGTTTGGCGCTGAATTTCCGGTATAACGCAAAATAATGCGTATTTCACTGCTGTTAAGATTGTTTACAACAGCAGCATAATTTGATGCGGCGGGTGTACATAATACAGCATTGTTATTAGTAATCCAATTGCCGAATGCAGCTGAGTTACAATAAATATCTATTATGCAGCTGTCGAAAATAGTAGCCGGATTAGACGCAGCAATAATATCAAATACAAAATAACTCCTGGTGCTATCACATTCAGCCTGTTGATGTGCAAAAGAAAGTGTAAGTGTCTGCCCAAAGGAAGCAAAGCAAATAAGTAAAAAAGAAAATAAAGTAATTGTTTTTTTCATAGTTGCCAATCTGTTAATTTACTTCATATTTTTAACCAAGAGTAATGCTACATGAGTACCAATTTTTTATGCTGCTTCCAAAATGAAGCGAGCATCAATGTTTAATTTAGTGTGTAATTTTTTAGCCAGCTCAATATTTATTCTGCGTTTACCTGTCAGCAATTCGGAAATTCTGGTTTCACTTATGCCCAGCACTTTGGCTAACTCTTTTTGTTTTAGATTCATTTCAAACATCTTAAATCTAATCATTTCAGTAAGAGTAGCAGGAGATTTTATCGGCATCAACGGAATACTGTCCTCGTATTTTTCCGCCATCAAAGAAAGCTTCTTTAATTTTTCTACTTCTTTTGATGGTAAATTTTTAAATCCTCCTTTTTTAGTACTTCTTTGAAGTAATTTTTCAATAAGTTTCATTACTTCATCATACTCTTTTCTGTCATTTATTTTATTCGTTTTCATAATTTCTGATTTTTATTTTACAATTATATTTCTGAACAATCTATTTTATCGTATTCAGCATGTGTTCCTACAAAGCGGATAAATACTGTCCGAATATTGAAAAATATCATTGCTGCGAGCCTGTATTTATTTCCTTTAATATTGAACACATACCTATCATTTCCAATATAATCCACGGAGTTAAAAGATTTTTTTATATCGCTAAAACTATTCCAATCAGCATGTTTGCTTACATCGTACCATTTATTTAAAGCTTCTGCCGAATCTGGATATTGGGCTCCGAATTCTGCCAAAATCGTTTTAGAAATTATTACCATTTTCTTAATTATATTACAAATATAAGGATAAACTTACACATTTGGAAATTATTTAAGCGCCGGTTATTAACACAAAAAAGTAATCGAATTTTTCCAAAATCGCTATGCCGCAGGCTAATTTAGCTATGTTTTAAGAATAACAGTATAGCCGTCTTCGATAAGAATTTTATTTTTTTCTACTTTTTCCCTTATCTCACTTTCAGAAATAAATCTTACTTCTCCATTAATAGTTTTCGCAGATACTGTTTTTATAAAAATCGAATTATCTTTAAATATTACTCTGCCTTTTATGACGGAATTTGCCGGAATAGCAGTGTCTTCAAAATTAATAACCACAGTATTCCGAATAAGAATAGTACCATTATTACCGACCGTTTGGTTCCCATAAATTTCACAGACAAAAATTTGTGATTCTACTTTTTCTGGCTGCTTCAAGTTTTTTGAACTGTCATTTTGTACCTCTGAAGTAATAGTTATTTTATTTGATGCATTATTGTTTTCAACTTCTTTTGCAGATGAATTTCTTATAGTTCCGAAAGGATTAAATTCAACAGGCTTTATATCTTTTTTTACAACAGCAGGATTACTTGGCAGATCATTTTGTTTGGCTGAATTCTTTTTAGGTTTAGACAGCTCTTTTTCCTGCATCGTGACAGAGTTTGCAATATCGGCACCCATATATTTTTTTTCATAATCAATCCACTCTAAGGCTTTATCTTTTGAAACTATTACAATGTCATTATTACCCGGCACAACTCCCATAAAATATTTAGGATTAAGATATTTTAATTCCGGTAAAGGAATGCCTAACAAATAAGCAATATTACTTAAGGACGTTTTTTTATTTACGGTTATAAAATCAAGGTCGTCATATAAAAATTTAATATTCGCAATGCTCATATTATGCTCTTTATTGTAAGTCATAATATATGACGCCGCAATAAAAGCTGGAACATAGTTTTGTGTCTCCTTTGGTAAATATTCTCTGATGTCCCAAAAATCCTTCTTCCCGGACTTCCTGATTGCTTTGTTTACATTTCCGGGCCCGCAGTTATATGCGGCAATAGCCAAAGACCAATCGTTATAAATTGAATATAAATCTTTCAAATATTTACAGGCGGCAATTGTTTCTTTTTCCGGGTCGAATCTTTCATCTACATAAGAATTGATTTCTAAATTATACACCCTTCCGGTGCCATACATAAATTGCCATAATCCTGAAGCACCGCATTGTGATTTTGCTGTTGGGTTTAATGCGGACTCCACAATAGATAAATATTTCAATTCTAAAGGTATCTCGTATTGGTTAAGGTACTTTTCATACAATGGGAAATAAAAACTGCTTAAAGCTAATATAGCGGCGGCGCTTGGGGGGGTTACTTGTGTATTTATCAATGTAACTTCTGACTGTTGGATTGTAAACGTAATTAAAAGGAGAATTTTTAACCATCTCCGCTAAACGGGAATTATAGGTTTTATCATCAAATTTTGGAATGTACCCTGGCGCGTAATTGTTAATTGTATTCTCCTTTAATTTTATTTCTTTAAAATAATATACCCTTTCCAAACTATCCAGCATCTCAGTAATTTGATCTTTTTGCGCAAATGAAACAAGCGCGTAAAGAAAAAAAACACATAGAGATATTATCTTTTTCATTTTTTATAATCATCTTTTTTATTAAGCCTGCTCCTTTAATTTTTCCCTTTTACTATTTAGAATCGAAAGAGCCCTTTTAAGCATTTTCTGCATTGCTTCATTGTGTCCCTGCTGCAATACAAAATTTATGTCCGATTCTAAGCGTCCCCAAAAACGCACAATTAAATGTTTGTTGGTTCCTTGTTCAATTAATTCGTTTGATGCACCTTTTATAATAGATTCAATCTTCGTTTCATCCGATGCCTGAAGAAGTTTTGCAAGTAATTCTTGTCGGTATTCTAACATGGTGTTTGATTTGGTTTTAATGAAAACTTTTTAATAAGGAGGCCCATTTCGTGCATTTCTTTTTGCTTTTGCTTCTTTTGCTGCGGTATAAATTTCAAGCTGATCTTTAAGTTCTATATGGGCTAAATTTTCCTTATTTACAATCTTTACATCGGCACCGTTTAAAATTGCATTTTTGATTCCGTCTATGTTTTTATTTTCAATAGCGGCTTTAAGTTTTTTGTTTTCTTCAACAGTGTTTAATTTATTTCCTGCGCCTATGTTGTTTTCTAAATTTATATTTTTTGATTCGTCATGGCTGCTCTTTATATGATTTAATGAATCAGCATATTTTAAAATCTTTAAAGAATCGTTGGCACGCATATACAGAATTTCTAATTTACCATTTAACTTCCCTTCTTTAATATCCTGAGTAATACCAAATTCTTTTTCTAAATGCTTATATGCTTCGATATCATCTGTTTTTACAGCATGAATTTTAGCACACTTGATAACCGCTGCTTTATCATCTTCAGCAAATTTTTTACCTCCAAAATCCTTGATGCTTATATCATACAGCTTTGAATCTAATTGTGCTTTCGTTAGCTGCCTGATGTCTGCTCCTTTATTAATATAATAAATAATGGGCTCTTTAAAAGAGGGTTCATTAACGGACAAATAATTTTTTAAATCTTCGTTATGATTACCTGTTGTTAATTGATTTCTGTTAACCCAATCGGCAGAATAATTTTTCTCAGCGAGATACGCAATATCAATTTTTATAAAATGATGGTTTTCTTTCTGTTCGGGAGTTAATGAATTTCCCTTGGCCGTTAAAACAGAATCATGTAATTTTTCATGTCTGTTTGATAAGATTTCCGGATGTTTGGTTAATGTATCATTAACTTTTTTGTAGTCTGCTGCAATTAGGCCGTTTTGCAAAGCAATATCATTATTAACAAGCGCCTTCACCCGGCTAAGGCAGGAGATTTTTAAATCATCCATAAGTTTAAGTAGTTAAATGGAACACAATGTTACAAAATAAAAATCAGCGGCTATTTTTTACGCATCAGACTATTTACAAGAGAATAATTTTCAAGTATCTGCTCTACATCATCCTGTACTTTTAAAAAATGTTTATTTAAAATTTTATTTTGTTTTATTTTTAGTGCCCTTGTTATTAAAGTGTTTTCTAATTCTTTAATGAATTCAGGATCATTACAATTCCCGTTGTACGCATTAAGTAAACCATTTAACTCCTTATCTCTTTTCAAAAAATCCAGGTTTAAAATTAAATCATCTAATTTGAGTTTACATTCTTTTTCTTCTTCGGCGCTCAGCATAAAATCTTTCACAAATATTGGAATATCTGAAATTACAAAATCTGCATTACTGTCAGTTACCCGCTTCATTCCCGCTTTAAACCAATCGTTTTCACTCTCAACTAATTTCCCGACAAAAGTTCCCTGCTTTAAAGTAAGCATGTCCTGAACTTCAATAATTTTTCTTTTTTGTTTTGAATAACTCACACCCTTGCTGGAAGAGTCCCCGCTTTCAGAAGAAGAACCGCCTTTGTTATGAGATGCAATTTCCCTGTACTCCTCCCCTACCATTTCGCTTATATGTTTTGCCGTTTCTAATTCTGAAGTGTTCCCGTAAAATTGTGTAGCCAGGTTTCCTGCTAAAGCCTTTCTATTATCTTTTCCATACATTACATCCATTTGGCTGAAGTCCTGCGCCATATAAACAACAGCCAATTTATTTGAACGCGCCTGTGCCGGGATCTTATCAAGGTTCGGAATAAATAATGTCGGGCCTTCATCAATTAAAGCAATGCTGTGCAATTTATTCTGCGCATTCATAAGCTTTAAGCCGATTGTAGAAATAAATGCGATAACAGGATTTAACGCCGACTGCAATTCCGGCAGTGAACCAAGCACAATAAATTTAGGAGATTTCGGATTATTTAAATCAAGTGTAAAATCACTCCCTGTTAAAACCCAGCAAATTTCCGGCGTATTAATTTTTTGTAATTGCATGGTTAAAGAACCGACGACACCGGCAAGCTGCTCGTATGCTTCCTTTTCTACAGCTTCCTTAACCGCTTTTACCATCCCTTTTGTTTCTACATCAGACATTACCATGTTTACTAATGTTTTTGTATCTGAGTTAAGAATTATATTTATCACATGCGGCAAAGTGCAGTATTCAGGATGATTTTTTTTCATAAACCATATAACAGCCTTCAGCAGACTTGCGGCTGATTCAGAAAAGAAACCGCTTTTTTTAATTGCCTCCTTATCTAAATTACAATACAAAGCCCAGGAATACTCCTCAGCATACGTAGAGGAAGACAGCAGTTCCGGGTCGAGCGGATTGAACCTGTAAGACCTTGCTAAATCTGTAAATGAAATTGGAAAAAATTTTATTTCTGTATTTTTATGATAAAGCAGTGAGCTGTAAACAACATTTCCTAATGTGGGATATTTAAAATCATAGACAAAGCCTGTATATCTTTTCTGCATTGCCTGAAATATAATCGGCTCTGCTACGGATGCGGTTTTCCCCGCTCCTGCCCCGCCGATTACCAATACTGAACGAAATGGATTCGGAATATTAACAAAGCCCCCATGCGCCGGTAATGCAAATCCAAATTCTTTTTCTGTCGGTTTTTTTTCAACACCTAAAGAAGTGCCTCCTGTTTCTTCTTCTATAGCTTCAGCAAAAGTTGCAATTAAAAGAGCAGCAAAAACACACATGCCGAAAAATGCAAACGGATATAAAAATTTTATAAGATGAACAGGAACTCTGTTAATTTCTGCAAAACCAATTGTAAATATTAAACTTAGAAAAATGTAAATATATCTCGCAGTAGGTGTTTGAAGCGAGCTTTTTAAAACGAGTTTGTTTTTATAAGCCGTCCACATTATCATAGCATAAACGAAAAGAAAAAATAAGCGCAGCACCTCTCCCAGCTCGCGGCTTATTTGGTTTAGCTTTATCATCACCGGTATTGGCACTGTTCCGGGAACAGCCTGATAAGTCAACGCGAAATAATCTATTACAATAACTGCCATTAACCCTGCTAATACAGAATTTAATAACTGCTTATCATTTTTGTGCGCACTCATAATTATTCAATATTAGGTCTTCGTTTTTTTCGCTTGGTATAATTTTTACTTTCGTTTTTATGATGATGCCCTGCCTGCAGATCATTTGTCATATTATCGATATCCCTTATCAAGCCGGACAGAAGAAGGAATTCATCACTTGAATTGTTTTGAGGTTTTAAATTAAAATCCGGTCCCATTTTCTTCTCTTCATTATTTTCTTTCCAATATAATGTTGAACCAATCTCTAAATAACGATAAGGGTCTTCAATATTTTTAGACCTGTATAAATCCATATTAAGCTGTTTCACATTGGACAATACATTGATGTTCCACTCCCCTTTTTCAGCAATTTTAAATATCCGCTCCGGATCAACAAAGCTCGCCTTTCTATCATTTATATCATTAATAATCCGGCTGATATTTTCCATCTGCATTTCTTTATATAAATTCTGCCCCCTTCTAAAATCAAACATCTTCTGAAATGTTTCCTGATTACTTCTCTGAAAATTTACGATACTGAAAGTTTCTTTCTTTCCATGCGGGCTGAGCGTCTGCTTCATTGCAGCATCACGCTTGCTGACAATTACATGAGCATGCATATTGCTGCCTGGCTTTCTTGCTTCTTTCTCGAAAGGGCATACAGCTCCATGATTAACACGATAAAATTTCAAAACCTCCTCCTCCGTTCGATATTGAAACTTAAGATCTGGAAATTCTTTTTCAAATTTTACTTTATCTGAATTAGTAAAGTACCGGTGTTCATGTATTATTGCATTCCAAACCAGCTCTGTTGCCAAAACAGGATTTTCTTTTTTAAAATTAGCTGCGTAATTATTCATAGCAGCCTTTACATAAAGCTTCAATTTTTCTTTATTATTTCCAATATGTTTAAGCTCTTCTCCGGATGGGTTAATGGTCATAGAAATAAATTTTGTTTCTTCAGCCCTTAAACCTTTAACATTATTATCTATCATTTTCTGTGCTTCTGCAGCAGAAATATCTTCGCGGTCCAGATTAAAAAACAAGGCCTCCCCTCCTACTTTTTCATCACTTGAAACGAGATAATTCACCAACGCTCCGGCACTCCCTTTGTTATCATAAACCTTCGAACCTTCTATTTTTGGCTGATCAATTTTAGAAATCATAAGCCCTTTAATTTTAAATTTTCCTCTGTTTCAGTACCGGTAATAGCATCATTATTTCTCTTAATAAGCTTCTCCCCTACTTCCTCTTTTAACAAAGTTGCTATGATTTGAACATCAAATAATATCTCATTCTGCACTTCCTTTTCCACTTTACTTTTGCTGGTTAACTCTTGTAACAGCCCAATAAGTTTTCCCAAAAGCTCCAATTGTTTTTTCTCATATTTTGCAAATTGCTCATTTTGTTTATGCTCAAATGTCCGAAGAAAACCTACCGTAAAATTATGATATTCTGCTATATCTTTCCTCGGACTTTTTCTCCAGATCGAAGTTAAATCATCAGGATTGACATTCACATCCAGGATAAATCTCATTAAAATTTCAACAGCTTCTTTTATGTTTAAATCGTAATTTTTCTTGCACGTATTGGCGAATTGTCTTTTCAAAACAGTGTCAACTCTGACTGTTGTTGTTGGTTCCATAGATTTTAATACTAATTTATCACAAATCTACTAAATTGAATTGATTTTCAAACATTTAGTTGTTATTTTCTACTAAATCAACTATGTTGATTTTTAACAAACAGAATATCAATATATTATACTGTATTTGTGGAGCCTTCTTACTAATAAAATAAATAGGAATATTTTAATCAATGTAAATTAAAAAAATAGGCCAAAGATAACATTTCAATAAAATAATGATAGGAATTATATTTCCAATTATGGTTACCACGAAATTCAGAAAACTATCCTGCCTTTTCTAATATTATAAGATTAGAATATTAGAAAAAACTTTGTTTTGTCTTTATAATTGCTGCGAACTGGGCATAATGGCATTTTCTTATAAGTTTATAATATTATTTTAATACAAGTTGCTAATATTACTTTATTGTAAATCAATAAAATCATTTTATCATAATGTTTTTTATTGCTGGCTTCTAATGCCACTTTGTTATAATATTATTTTATTATATATTTATAATGTTATCTTGTTATAACATTATTTTATTATAATGTTGTTTTATTACAAGCTTATAATGTTATTTTGTTATAATATTATTTTACCGCACGACTAAAATCTTGTTATAATATTATTTTATTATAATGTTGTTTTATTACAAGCTTCTAATATTATCTTTTTATAATATTATTTTGTTACATGATTACAATGTTATCTTATTATAATATTGTTTTATTACAAATTTCTAATGTTACTTTGTTATAATATTATTTTATTACGTGTTTATAATGTTATCTTATTATAATATTATAAAAAAATTATTTACTTTTGCTCGGTAATTAGTTCTATCACTTGATCATTTAAATTTAACATCATGAAGACGCGAATAAACAATACATTAAAAAAAGAAGCGATAGTTTGCGCTTTTGCAAATCAAAAGGGGGGAGTGGGAAAAACAACCCTAACACATTTAATTGCTAAAACAATTACTGATCCTGCAATAGGAAAAAAATGTATGGTCATTGAACTTGATAAACAAAAAAGTTTAATGGACATAAAAATTTCTATTCAGGAAAGGCTCGAAACGAAATTTTCAATGCCTTATGATTTGCGAATCCTAAATGATTTAACTGAAGTTAAAGGACTTCTCGCAAAGGAATATCAAAATTACGATGTAATAATATTAGACACTCCTGGAACTTTGGATAAAAGTGGTTTAATTGCAACTTTAACGATGTCGGACATCGTATTTATCCCAATAAGCTCATCCGTTTTGGAAGTGAACTCAACCATTGACTTTCTTGAAATAATGTATAAGGTAAAAGAGTATAGGGCTAAAACGGATCTTCCTTTTGACTATTTTACTATTTTAAATAGAGTGGATAGCAAAACTAAATTTTACAAACAATTAGTAGAAGAAATTGGTGAGAATAAAATTAATAGATTTATTTCTACCGTTCCAAATCGAGAAGCTTATAAAAATTTTCACATGGAAAATTATTCGCCCGTTTATTCTTATGAGCCAAAAGGAAAAAAAGACGCAGCTTTTGAATTATTTATTGAAGAATTCCTTAAAGCTATAGAAATAATGCGAGAAAAAATAACAGCCCAAACAGTCTAACTTTAAAATTAAAAAAAATGACAACGCATAAAATAACTTCAAAACTAAATCGACGATTTACCCAGGAAACACCGACAGATAAAGAAGTGCTGACGGGAATTAAAGAAGATAAAAATGATGTTTTAAGTGGCAAAACCGAAACCGGTCCCGAGAAAAGTACGGAAAATAAATTGAGTGACTCAAATTTCAATTCTCAGTTTATAAGGGATAATGAAAAGAAAAAAGGAAAAAAAAGAAAAGAGAATGTAATAAAGGATAAGGCGACGACTAATTTAAGCTTCCCAACCAGAGACCGGTTAAAAAAGTTTTGTGTTGAGAACAATTTTGTTATTACAAATTGGGTGGATGAAACTCTGTGGCGAGCTATGGATAAATTTGAAAAAGCTAAGACAAAACAGGACTGATTAAAAAAGAAAGGCTGTTGATTTTTGCTTATTACAACGTAAAAATTTTCGAGCTTAATAACAACTTATAACATTATAAAGTTATAATATTATAAACTTATTAAAAACTAACATTACAATATTACAACAAAATAATATTGTAATGTTTTTTATTGGGGGAATGGCTCAATAAAAAAATTTAGATGATAGATTTGAAAAGGCCAGGAGATGTTTTTGAAGGGATAGAGAACAAAAAAAGTCAGGGAGGTGGTAATCCTTGCCTTTCAGAAACAAAACCTCTTAAAAGGGGGATTTCTACCGTTTTTAATAATAATTAATGGGTATATCCTCATAATTCGATTTTAGAATGAAAAAAATTTGAACAAATTTTTTTCCGATTGCTTGCCGTAGGCATGTTAAGGGTTAGTAATGGGATGATACTATATTTTTATCTTTATTTAATTGTTTGTAATTGGTGGGGGGTACTTGCTTACCATAAGAAAAATAAAAAATCTTCATAATCAATGGATTAGCTCTCTAAAATATTATACAATTCTCCCACACTTGCTTACCATTACCGATACTTGCTTACCATTATACCCATACTTGCTTACCATTACACCCACACTTGCTTACCATTACAAACCTTACTTACTTACCATTAGCCCCACACTTACTTACCATTATACCCATACTTACTTACCTTTTTATCCCACAGTTGCTTACCATTACAGTGAGGATTCAAATAAAATGGCGGGCAGAACAAATCAAGCCTCCCCACACTTACCTACCATTACAAATCTGGGTACGATTAATAAATTAAGCTTAATTATTACTGATACCGATAGATTTAGGCATTTGTAACAAACCCAATTTTAAAAAAGAGTAACAAGGGGGGCAGAACAACCAAGCTCCCATACTTACTTACCATTACACAGTAAATATTCAGATAAAACAGGGGGAGGTAGAACAACCAAGCTCCCACACTTACTTACCATTATAAAATAAACCTCAGATAAAACAGGGCAGAACAACCAAGCTCCCACACTTACTTACCATTATAAAATAAATATTCAGATAAAACAGGGCAGAATAACCAAAGCTCCCACACTTACTTACCATTATATAGCGGAAATTCAAAAAAACAGGAGGAAGAACAACCAAGCCCCCATATTTACTTACCATTACACAGAAAATTTTCTAAAACCGGGAGTAGAATAACCAAACTCCCACACTTACTTACCATTACACAGAAACATTCAAATAAAACAGGGAGCAGAATAACTAAACTCCCACACCTGCTTACCATTATACAGAAAACTTTCAAATAATACAGGGTGTAGAATAACCAAGCTCCCACACTTACTTACCAATTACACAGAAAACTTTCAAATAAAATAGGATGTGAAATAATCAAGCTCCCACACTTGCTTACCATTATGCAACAAGAATTCAAATAAAACAGGGACAGAATAACTTAGCTACCACATTTACTTACCATAATTAGGGCCATAAGCCTTCTTCTTTTGAAATAACGTTTTCTGTTCCGGTGTCCCAAATCTCATAATGACCTGTTCTGAGGTAATATCAAGTTTTTGGCCTTTAAGTTCAGCCCAGGTCTTTATAAAGGCTTCCATCTTAATTTTATAATCATATGTTTCAATAGCTCTCCATTCCTGAAAGCTGTACTTCGTTTTTACATTCGTTGCCTCCAGATGAAACAGTTTCCATGATTTTTTCAAATTCAAAGTGAAATATTCCTCAAAAGCACTATTGTATAATTGAGCCAATTGTTCTTTTTTGTATGGCTCAAAATTAACCCATGTAAAATAAGGCTGATTGTGGCTTTTCCCTGTACTTGAAACATCAAAACATAAATTAACCGGGTCGCCTGTAATTTTATTTAAATGTTTCATTTTTTCAAACATTTTTTCTTTTCTATGATCAAATCTCTTAATATTATCTACCTGCATGATGACGGAAAGAAAATCGAAAGGGCTTAGCCCTGAATTCCAGTCGGAAACAACATCAAACCGATTCTCACCATAAAAGCAACTCGTATTTTTTGCACTTGCTAAATACAAATAAAGAGTGTCGATATTATCTTTTCTAATTTCTCTATTTGTGATAATTTTCTTATCAATACGGTCAAAAAACTTAAATATTCCAACCTCTAATTTGTCATTTAAAGAAAATCTTATAACGTACTTATCCTTCCCGGTTTTTCCCTTAATCGTCATAACATCCAAATTTTGAAAAAACAACAAATCTTCCTCAACTCTTTCCCTTTTATCCTTGCCTACATTATGCTGCATGTAATGATCGTTAAAAGGCTTTTTCTTCAAGGAATACAAAGCATTACCCAATCTTGAATAAAAAAAAGATTTTACATCACCATTACTAACAGTTTTAAATAAAGGGTTTTTGTGTTTACCAATCAAATATTGGGGTGAACAAGCATAAAATATTGCAAATTTTTTATAATCAAATTCATACATTCCAAAAATATCTTGCTCCAGCTTAGATATGTTTTGCTGCACATAGCAAATAATAGCAATGACAAGTGAGCTATCAGAACCAAAATTGGTATAGAATTTATAGGAATACCTTGTAAAATTTCTATCTACTGAAAACTGTTCATCTGTTTGAAAAGCCGGAGTTATAAACTCCGCTCTTTTTAACGCTTTTGTAGGATCCATAAATTATCTGATTTTAAAAGTTACAGTATTATTTTGAACAGTAATTTTCTTTATTTTCATTTGTTTAAAGCTTGCCGCAATGCTCAATAATATCCATGTTCCCTGCTTTACTAAGCTGCGCATTTCCAGAGCAGCGCATTCTTCAAACAAGGCATAATCTTTATCATTAAAACTTATTGTAAGAATCGCCGTCTCTTTTTCTTTCATCATTCTATTGATTACAGAAGGTTTAACACAGTATTTGTCTGGGTCGAGCAGGTAATCTCTTACCAGGGAAAGAATAAACTGCCCTCCAAGATAACCAGCCGGCTCTCCATCAAAAAAAGAATTCAAATATTTTTTTACAGTGGCCGGAACTACCGGCAAAACTTTATTGTTTCTCATAATAATTTTTAACCACTTCGGTTTTTGTTGAACAATTTTATAAACCGAATATCAAAAATAGATAAATTTCTCAAAAAAGATATATAATAAATCCTAAAATACCGCCCAATTATTAACATTTTAGGAATAAATTTATATTGAATGGGATCACAAAAAGGGCAGAGAGAATCCAATAAACAACGTGAAATAAAAGAAGTAAAGGTATTATTCAGGTTAAAACGTTATCTGTGAGCCACAATAAATACCGTTATGATAAAATAGTTTTGAAGTTTTCAGAAATAAAAAACAACATTAGCGTTTTGACGTTACAAATATAAGTACTTTGAAATCATTGTAATTATTGAGTTTCAGCGGTTTTTGTACCTGCAACGATTTGAATTTGTGAGATAGAATATATTTTTTAATTTCTTGATAAACAAGTAATTATGAA
>CAINDA010000009.1 GCA_903847205.1 uncultured Bacteroidota bacterium | reverse complement strand
TTCATAATTACTTGTTTATCAAGAAATTAAAAAATATATTCTATCTCACAAATTCAAATCGTTGCAGGTACAAAAACCGCTGAAACTCAATAATTACAATGATTTCAAAGTACTTATATTTGTAACGTCAAAACGCTAATGATAAAATATTAAAGTTTAATTAAAAGAAGCAATTAAAAATTAATTAAATTCGTTCCTAGAAAAACAGATTAAAAATGATCTCCAAAGATTTCCATACTTCAAACAAGACAGTTGTAAAACCCATTCCAGATAATATCCAGCTTGTTCTTGTTGGCATACAAAAGAAAATTCAATATTTACATTCTGATACTTGCAACAGTGGATTTCTTCAGCAACTACTTCAAGAAGCAGCGCAATTGATAGGAACGTCAGACAAAGAAGCAGAAGCAAAAATTTTGGAGTATGCTAAAGAAATGGATTTTTATTTGGATGGCGGAACTGATGATCTTGTAAAATTTTACAGATGCAAAGCTGAAACTCTTACTATTATTGCTAAGCAGATTGGTGGGTAATACTGATTTTATTAATTCTGAGAAATTATTCCCAATCCTTCATAAATTTCTTAAACATAGGTAACTCCTTATTTACTTTTTCAATATCAAATTTTTCAGGATTATAACCTCTTCCTAGCCATGTTTTCAAATCCTGATAGTCAGGATGCTCCTTATCCTTGATTATATCTAAATTCTCATAAAAACCATGTATTCCGCCACAATCTTCTGGTGGGCATCTCATTTCGCCTCCAAGACAGAAAGGATATATTCTTGTTTCACCCCTTTCCTGCAAGGTTTCTACTTCTACTAAATGTTTCCAATTATCCCCGAAATCATAGATGTATTTAAATTTTTCATCTTTGTTATTCAGCAATAAACCCAAGACAATTGTAGATGCATCAACAAGGTGCTCATTTTCATTCTCCTTATTACCTTTCCACCCAAGGGTATATCCATTAATATTAAATTCGAAAAGGTGGGAGTTCGTCCAGCCCATAGCAACTTGAATTACATGGTGTAAATCAAAAAAGGTTATAGATTTTGGAACCTGAATCCTTCTCCAAATAGCAGGATTTGTATTTTGGAGAGTAATTTTTAATTGGATAATGTCAGTCATCTTACTGAATTCTACTTTTTTAGCATTTCCTTCAACGTATCAAATATCTTTTCACCTTTTGTAAGAGCATCTAATTTTTTTATCAAATCACTTTGTTTCGTGGCTTGGTTAAATAACTGCATAAAATGCCGAAGCATTTGCACATGAATTTTTATGGCTTGTTCGCTTTTTAAAATTCCTCCTGACATTAGTATTCCCTGCTCAGTAAAAACGTAAGGAAATTTTTCCTCTTTGAACATGACTAGTTCATTTGACTTCAACTTAAACAAAAACTCTTTCGGAAAGCGGTCTATGTTTTTTTGGACCTGCTTGTAAAAATACTCAGGAGTTACATGATACAATTTTGCAACATCACTACTCAGCATTACTCGCATGCCTCGTATTGTTTTCATACTACTTTCAATCATCGCTTCTATTGCGATAAGAGAAGTGTAATCATTTTTATCATTGATTCTTTTTTCCATTCTGGATTCAAATTTATTCAATTTTTTTATAAAACGAGTTTGTTTTTGGGCATCATGGGTTTCGCTGGTCTCATGTTGCCATATCGCATATCGCAATATCAAATAAATTAGTGCAAATAATTGTTTTTCTTGATTTAATCGCGTAATATTGCATATCGCAATATGAAATATAAAGAAACAAAATGAAACAGGTTCAACTAAATATGAGGCCTCAGGATATTGTTATTCTGCTCAAAATTCTTGCATTGGGAGATAAAGAATGGTTTCATCATACATTGGCCGAAGATGTAGGGATAAGTCAATCGGAAATATCCCAATCATTAAACAGGTCAATGAACGCAGGTTTAATTGATGGATCACGCAAAAAAGTAATGCGAATGGCATTACTTGAATTTTTGCAATATGGTATCAGGTATGTGTTTCCCCAACAACCAGGTGCAGTTGTAAGAGGTGTTCCTACTGCACATTCGGCTCCACCACTAAACGAAACTATACAAAGTTCCGAAAATTATGTTTGGCCTTCAGGAGCAGGGCAGTCGCGAGGTCAGGCTATTGCCCCCTTATATCCAAGTGTTTTAGAAGCAATAAAAAAAGACAAAAAATTATATGAGTTATTAGCATTGGTAGATGCTATGCGAGTGGGAAGAGCGAGAGAAAAGGAATTGGCGAAAAAAGAACTGGAAAAACGATTGTTAAATGGAAAATAAAATCATCAATATTGCGATCATCAAAAAAGTAGCAATTGCTTTAAAAGAATTAAAAGATCAAATGGTATTTGTGGGTGGCGCTGTTATCAGTTTATATACGGATGATCCTGCTGCTGATGAAGTAAGACCTACACAAGACATTGACATGACCATTAATTTGAAAGGATTTGGAGCATGGGCAAGAATGCAGGAGCGTTTATCGGAGCTTGGGTTCTACCCAAATTCAGAGGGACATGCTATTTGCAGTTACACTTACAAAGATGTTTTCATTGATATTATGCCTTCGGAGGATGGTCCGATTGGCCCAGCTAATCCATGGTATAAACCTGGTTTTTCACATGTTGTGGAAGTAGAGGTTGAGAAAGAGAAAATAAAAATATTGCCAGCACCCTATTTTTTAGCTACAAAATTTTCAGCATTTCAAGATCGGGGAAACGATTACAGGACTAGCCATGATTTTGAAGACATTATTTATGTTTTAGATAATAGAACATTAATTGTTGAAGAGATTAAAAAATCAGATAATCAAGTTCGAAATTTTTTAATAGAACAATTCAAAAAAATAAAAAATAATCCACAATTTGAAGAAATTATTTCCGCACAAATACACCCCTTGATGATGAAAGAAAGATATCCGATAGTTTTGGGGAAAATTGAACAAATAATCAAGAATTAGGATAGGTTTAAAAATTAGTATATTTGAGCAGTTCTTTAGATATAAATTTGACATCAAATACTTGTTCAAATTTCGCGCTCAAAAAAAGGAGTCGCTTTTGGAGTCGCTTTTTGGCTTGTTTTTGTCGTGAAAATGACTTATTGGTCATCCGAAAGCATTGATTTTGCTACAAAATAGCTTTTAAAATACTTTTCATAACCCTGAGGTCAGGGGTTCAACTCCCCTTTTCGCTACCACTAAAACCCCTGATAAATCAGGGGTTTTTCTTTTTCAGGGATTTGAGATTGGTGAATTTAAACATTTGGAGGCAGGTTTGGAGGCAGGTTTTGGAAAAATCAAGCAAGATTTAAAGGCTATAATTACAAAAAAAACAAGGGTAAAAAAGCCATTTAGCGACAATTTAAAGTCCAAATATTTCAAAGCTTTTTGCCACTTCAGCAAGAACCCGCTCATCAATATAATGATTCTTCATAACCTCTTCCCCGAATGTCCTGTAATAAGTTGAAAAAAACGTCTTAGATAGATGATTTGTTAATTATTAGAATGAGAATATATTTTGTATTTTAGGTTTATGAAAATTAAAGTTCTCATAATAATTCTTAATTCCACATTATTAGTTCTTGGCTCATTTTGTTTAGCTCAAAATACAAATATTGACTCCTTGCTTATCCTCATAAAAAAAGATAAACAAGATAGCAGCAAAGTTATTCATTCAAACTATTTATCTCAGGAATACACAGGCATTGGACATTATGATACTGCTTTGTATTATAGTAATGCAGCTTTACAGCTTGCTCAGCAGATACATTTCAAAAAAGGCATAGCCGGTTCCTATGCCAATATTGGTTCAATTTATTATTATCATGGCAATTACCCCAAAGCTCTTGACTATTATTTAAAAGCACTAAAACTTGATGAAGAATTAAAAAACAAAAACAGAATTGCCAAAAGGTTAGGCAATATCGGACTTGTTTATTGGAAACAAAATGATTATCCCAAGGCATTGGACTATTATTTTAAAGCTTTGAAAATAGACGAAGAACTTGGAAATAAAAATGGGATTACGAGACATTTCTGCAACATAGGGTCTGTTTATTTTAATCAATCTGATTATTCCGAAGCACTTGACTATTATTTTAAGGCATTGAAATTAATGGAAGACAGAGGAGAAAAAAATGGAATTTCAACCGTTTTTGGCAACATTGGAGCCGTTTTTATTGAACAAAAGAATTACTCCAAAGCTTTAGACTTTGAGTTCAAAGCATTGAAAATGGATAAAAAGCTAGGTGATAAAAATGGAATCGCAAGGCATATGAGTGAAATCGGGTCAATTTATACTAAAACAGGGAAATTTGAAGAGGCGGAACAATATCTAAAAAGTGCCTATGCTATAGATGAGAGCATTGGCGCGAAGGATGATTTAATGGCATGTGAAGAACAAATTTCCAGCCTCTATTCTACTACCGGACGTTATAAGCAGGCACTTATCCACTACAAAAAAGCAATAGCATTAAAGGATACTCTTTTCAGCCAGGAAAACAAAAAACAGCTTATTCAAAAAGAAATGAATTTCGAGTTTGATAAAAAGGAAGCTATTGCAAAAGCTGAACAAAAATATGAAACAGAGAAGAAGATTCATGAAATAAGTCTTTTAAAAAAAGAAAAAGAAATTGAAATAAACCAGCTAAAAAAAAACATTTATCTAATCATTATATTATCAATTTTACTGGTACTCATTATTTTAGTTGTTTATAATTTTAATCGAATCAAACAAATTAAAAAACACAGCAATGAGCTTATTAAGCTGCAAAAAAAAGGCATGTTAGAAATTAACGTGATGCAGGAAAATGAGCGGATAAACATTGCAAGAGATCTACATGACAGCATCGGACAAATTCTTGCCGGTATAAAATTAAATTTTAATAATTTCAGAAAAGATTTTCGTTCTGCACCAGTTGACAATGCAGATACATATAATAAATTATCAAACCTTATTGATGATGCCTGTTCGGAAGTTCGGGTAGTTTCTCACCAAATGATGCCTAAAACACTAATAATTTCAGGATTAAAAGAAGCCGTTGAAGAGTTTGTAAGCAGGTATTATACTAATTCTGGAGTTAAGTTTGACATTATCGTACACGAATTAAACATCAATGATAAAACTATAGAGATTCAATTGTTTAGAATAATTCAGGAAATTATTAGTAACATTATTAAACATGCAAAGGCCGACAGCGTTGTAATTGCAATTGTTCAGAATGAAGAGAACCTCTCTTTATTAATTGAAGATAATGGAATAGGAATTAATAATTCTGCTGAAAAAAATGGACTTGGTTTGAATAATATTGCTTCGCGGGTAAATTCAATGAATGGCAGTTTTGTGATTGAACGTAATGTTAACCAAGGCACCATAGCTAATGTGAAAATACAATTAGATAAAATTAGATAGCAGCAATCAAAAAGCAGGTTTAAACTTTTGGTTTAATAAATTGCAATAATAGCTCTCATAAACCTATCGTACAACTTATATTCCGATGCCTATTTAAGTAATTTTATACATCTATCGAATCCAGTATCGTAATCTTTTGCTGCCAGAAGAGCCTGTAGGAGCAGGATTTGTGCTATCAGTAGGATCATCTACACAAAGATATGATCCCCAAAAAAGATAAGAATGAGCAGCTACAGAATTCCAAGCTGAGTAATATTCCCGCATGGCCCATGGGGAACAGCAGGCTCCATTAAAAAGATTAAGTATTACGTTATTGCCTATTAAGGCGGTTGAACTTGAGGGTTCTGCAGTAAATATGCTGTTTGTGCGGATAATACCCGGTACTCCGGCTCCGGAAAATTTAAAATGAGCAATTGTCGATGCCGTGCTTCCCGGCCCTCTTAAACCATCTACCCTCACATCGGTAAAAAGAAAGCTGGTCAGCAAAGTTCCATTAATCCTTCCATAGAAGGGCGATGGCAGACTTCTTTCATCGGTGCCAAGCGGGGCGCTGGTATTATTAATCAGAGGAAATGTTGTTAAAACATTGTCAGATGCAGTAACACCGTCAGGCACCGAATAGTTTGCGGCTAAAGTCCAGCCGCCACCGTCAGTGGTCATATCGCAATAGCAGGGCATGCATGGCAATGGGCCCGATCCGTCTGGATCCACAGAATACACTCCATCAGGGCTGGAAGGATTTGCAGTTTTTATTGCAAGACAGCTTGAAAACACAGCATTTACTGATAATATACCTGCTGTGCTTGTTCCGCATGTATTGCCTGCAGTAACACTTATATTTCCTGACGCAGTTCCGAAAGTTACCGTAATAGAATTTGTTCCCTGTCCTGCTGTAATGGAAGCACCTGAGGGAACAGCCCACGTGTATTGTGTTGCGCCGGCAACAGCTGCAATAGTATATGTAACGCCGGTCTGCCCGGTTGTAATACATGTATTGCCAGTTATTGAACCCGGTTGAATAGGCGGAATACAAGCTGTGGGACATGAGATGGAATACCAGGCTCCGCCGACATAGGCTTCAAAACAATTTGTAGAAGTATTAAAAATAAACAAACTTAACGCTGGAGAAGCAATGGCATTGCGTTGAGCTGTGGTAAGACGCGGGATTAACAGTCCTTGATTGCTGGTTGAACCGCTGTTTAAATCAAGTAATGCGGAGGCATCTGGTGCTGCAGTTCCAACACCGATATTACCCGAAGAAGTTACTCTTAATTTTTCTGTATTGTTTGTTTTAAAAACCAAATCATTTGCATCAGTGGTTCCAATAAAATTTGTGCCCGCAGTAGTGCCTCCATTACCGGTTATTGTCCAGTGAGTTCCAAGATCAGTACCAGTCGCACCTGTAACCCCGATTGCTCCTGTACCGCCAGTTGCACCAATTGAGCCAGGTGAACCTGTAAACCCCGTGTTTCCTGTTGGACCATTCAATCCGGCAATACCTGAATTCCCTGTATTCCCCGTAAAGCCAATAAATCCAGTAGAACCCGTATTACCAATTATTCCTATGGCGCCAGTTGAACCTGTTGAACCAGTATTGCCAATTGCTCCCATAACTCCAGTTGAACCGGTATTGCCAGTTATTCCAACTCCCGAACCACTATTGCACAATGATTTCCAACTTGAACTTATTGAATTCCAATAAAAGAAACAGGCTGAATCGGTATCAAATACCAGTAAACTATTTGCAGGAGAGAGGATAGCAAGCCGCTGCAATGCTGTCATGCGGGGAACCAGCACTCCCTTATTGTTGGCTGGGCTTGCATCAATATCCAGAAGCGCTGACGCTTTGGGAATCAATGTACCAATACCTACATTATTGTTTTGAGCAATGATCTCAGCACCCGCCCCTCTCCATAAAAGAGAAGAGAAAAAAAATGCAGTGATTGTTATTAAGGTAATTATATATTTTGTTTTCATAATTTTGGAATAAATACAATTACAAACTAGTTCAGCGGCTATATCTCGTTTCGGTGTTATTCATTTCAGTATTGTTTTTCCACCATTAATTTCCATAAAATAAATTCCTGCCGACTGGCTTCGCAAATCTATTATGTGTTTTAAATTTGTGATTGCCGATTGATAAATTTTTTCTCCCTGCCGATTATAAATTTCCAATTCAGTATTTTCAGCCCTATCTAGATCATTAATTGTAAATTGAAATTTCTCGTTTGAAGGCTTAGGATAAATAGAAAACACGAGCATGGGCAGAATACCTGCAATTTCAAGTTCATGACCTGCTGCCGTGCCTTTTTTCGAATCAAATATTAATAGTTTTCGAGACATTTTGATAATCCTTTTTGTTTTTTATTGGCTGCATTGTCATTGGCCGCATGAATTAGCACCTTATTCAGTTTCTGTTGAATTGTCCTATAGGGCCTATTATTTTTCCCTGATTGTTTATTTTCAGTTTGAAATTTCCCAGCTCAAAAGGTTTTCGATACCGCCGGGTTTTTTATTTGTTTATGATTTCCATTAGAACCTAAGCCTCGGCGGAATTACAAATCCTTGCCTTTGGCCGAAATTTTTAAGCCGGTCCATCCTTTTTTTTGTCATATAATAATTTCAAAATAAAATATCTTCAAACATGCTTACTCTGCAATTTAACTTATGCCTGCTACTAATATAATAATGGATACTATCACCACTTACTATCCCAGTACCAGTAACATTGTAATTTTTATTCGACATGCTTTTTTGAAATTATCTGCATAATATTTATTGCTGACAAAAGATTTATTTACATATGTATTGGGATTTATAACACGAATTATAAACTAAATTAGAATTGAAGTCAAAATAAAATAGTTTATAGCTCCTTAAACACTCTTCCTTTTTTAAGAAATTTTTTATTATATTTTTTGAATATTTCTTTTCTAACGGGACAATTACAAATTGAAGAATATCCAAAACTCATTTTGTATCGGCAGTATATATCCTCACAATCGACAAAATAAACCTCTTCCTTTACACAACTTTCCACTTTCGCTAAACAAACATGATTTTCATTTCCCAAACATTCAAAGCTATTAGGACATTTAGTGGTTGCCTGCAGTGTTTTTTCGTCAATCTCAAAAACTTGTTTTATGTTTGATTTTTCTTCCATTAATTTCCTGAAATTGTTTAAATGCGCAACTCCGAAATATTAGAAATACCAGTTTCACTAATTGTTATTTTTTCCGAAGTAAATTCTGAAACGCTTTCTTAATCGTAATTGCATTTTTTTGCGTCTTTTTCCCAACTTCTTTATTTGGGTTTGTATGTAAAGGATTGTTACTCTGAAAACTTTCCGCTGCTTTTTGTATTCTTTCTTCAGAGACATCAGCAGCCTTTTTTTCCTGATCGCAAGCCAATGATATTGGTATTTCCATCCGCCCGTTTGAGAGCCGAGCGGTATATAAAAATCTTCCATCGCTGAAATGCTCGATATAAGCGCCGATTGTGGCATCATATATTTTTGCTCTGCTGATAACTTCAATTACTCCTTTGCTATGCTGCTCTGACTTTATCATTAAAATATTTCTGATTTTTTATTTTTATCGTTTCCAATTTCAAATGTGAACTCGCTATCATTGGGAGAACTTACCAGACATAAAGAAGGTCTCCTCATTCCAATGAAGAAATATTTATTCTATGGTCTGCCTTTCGATATATTCCGTTCTTTTCAATTTTTTTAGTTGTTTTATTTCCCTTATTCTCTGCTTCAAGCTGTGCCCTGATCTTCATACTTCTTTCTAAAATGAAGAGTGCTTTGAGCGTTATATCATCTTTTCCTGATGTGTAGTAATTTATTAGTTTATTGTTATTTTTCTGCTCTATTGGAAAATTAGTTTTGGACTGATTTGCATTAGTTAGTCCATTTGCGTTTTTCACTTCCGATATTATTTTTTTGAAATTTTCCATTTTATCTGCAATTTAAAAACTGTTTAAAAGACCCTACAATAGAGAAGTCAACCTGAAACAAAAGTATTTGAAAGGAGGAGTTCTTAACCTAAGCTAATAGACGTAATTCAGGTAAGCCCAAGCGCGTAATTTCAGTAAAGACGGGGGAAAAACTTATATAGTTTTACTTTTTTTTTGTTTTTTTGCAAATATATAAAACCCGAAATTATACCGACTTTGTAAAACTTTTGAAAGTTTAACAAATATCCAAATGCATTCGATCACATAATTAGCAGATACAAAAAATGTTGAACATACAAGCGGAGGAAAAAAAGTTATCAAATAGATTTGTTTTTAAACCAAAATGTAATTGAAGCTGATTCGCTTTATGAAAAGGTGTTCCGATAATATTAAAACAAAAATATAAAGTGATAATGCTGCTATTACAAGGAAGCCTGAATACAAAACAGGGATGGCGAAAAAAATGAAATGACAAGAACTATTGCTATAACAGTCTCATTAATGCTGCTGACGAACCTTACAAAGATTCAAACTTTTGAATTGAGAAAACAAAATAAAAATTTGCCAATCAAATTTCGAAATAAGAATGAGTATCCTGTTTCGATGAATAAAACAAAAAAAATTAATTTCCCTTCTGCAAATTACAAGGAATTTTCATTAAGTGATAATACGAATAGTCTGGATCCTAAAATTGCCACTCCGAAAATAGTAGAATCCGGTATGCAGCACTTAGAGATTATTCAAAAGAAGGATGGCTATGCTTCCGTTCGCGCAAACTTTCTCGCTGTTAAAATAAATGTTCCTTTAGGCTGGGAAAGTATCGGCGGCTTTGATGCGTTTGATAAAATTTTCTTTTATCCTAAAGGCGGCCTTCCCGGTAAAAGCGGTCTGCCATTGATATTTATATCATTAAAAATACTTGAGGCTGAAGGAATAGGTAATAATGACTTTGCTTCTGTATTGAAAAAAGCAGATGATATTTATAAAAAATCAGAAGCCGAAGATCCCGCATATAAAAACAGGATATTATATTCCGACCCTGCCAATAAAACTTTTGCATTTGAAGTTAAAGGAATAAAAAATGCTATATCAAGTAAACGGCCGAAAGGAACACTTGATATTTATATGCAGGATTCAACGCCAGGCTCAACTCTATGGGCAGATTTCCAACTAAGCGTACCAGCTGAGGAATTCGAAAAGTACAAAGGCTTATATGGTTTAATGTATAAAGATTTACAAATAAACTGGGATGATTTAGCAAAAATAGCAGCTCAATCTAAATAAAAAAATTTAGCCATAGCTTCAGTCATATTAAAAAAAAAGTTCACAATGTGCGACCTGTGTTTATTTCGTAAACTTTGTTTCAGACTTTTTTCTCATTAGTTTTGATCAGTCGTAAAATTAAGAAAAACTCAAAAACAATAGAACGTCAAACAGAATTTTGCTAAATATGTTTTAAAGTCAATTACGGATCTCAAAAACTAAAATAAGAACTCAAAATAGCTTCATAGAAAAACAAACAATGAAAGAAAAACATTTTAAATTATTGATAAGTCTGCTTTCTTTTACTTTTACTCATTTTTCAATTGCTCAGCCGTCTTTTCCCCCTCCATCAGGTGTGTATTGCAGCTGCGGGCCGACAACAGGTATAGGTTCTGGATCGGTTGCTCCCGCTGTGGCAGCCAAACCATTTGTAAAAGGAATACTAGTGAGAGTGGCATGGGACTTAATGGAACCGGCAGATAATATTTACAATTGGACTTTAATTGATGGCCAAATTTCTGCAGCTAAATCTTACAATAAAAAAATTTCACTCGGAATCGGCTGCGGTATTCATATACCTCAATGGGTTTTCAACTCAGGTGCTCAACGTCTTGTTTCAAGTGTGCCTTTTAACGACACTATTGCAGTTCCCTGGGACTCTGTTTTTTTAAATAAGTGGACAGGGTTTATTACGGCGCTTGGAAACCATTATCAAAATGATACCACAATTACATTAGTATATATGACCGCCTCAACCGGCAATGGGTTTGAAATGGAATTACCTTTTGTAACTACACCGACTCTTTCGATAGCTGGATATTCAGATACAAAAATGATTAAATCCTGGAAAACTATTATAGATGCTTTCAATTCAGCATTCCCTAATCATTTCCTCACCAACGATTTTCATCCGGTTAATGGCAGCAACACGGTAGCAGATTCTGTTTATGCGTATGCCGTTTCAACTATAGGAAGCCGATATGGCGCCAACGCGTGGTGGTGGACACAAAACAATACAACTGTTTATCCATCTCAATACACTATCATACGTAATTCAGCTTCAAGCAATAATTTCACCGGCATCCAAATGGCATACAGCGGAACAACAAATCCAAATTCATTTGGAACGGGCGGAATGCCTGCGGCATTGCAGCTTGCAATTACAAATGGTATCTGTTATTGGGAAGTTTGGAACAATGATATTTTAAACAATGCATTTGATTCCTTACTGGCAAATGCCTCATGTTCAATAACAACAAATGTTGTAACGGAAAAAAGCACAGAAAACAATTTCGAAATTTATCCCAATCCTGCAAGTGATAAATTAATTATTTCATTTAGCAATCGCAAAACCTTTACACTAAAAATATTGAATTCCATTGGGCAGGAAGTTTCCGATCAGATATTTTCAAAAAATTTAAAGACGGAAACAATTGATATTTCAAAATTGCAAACGGGGATTTATTTTGTAAAAGCCATAACCGATGACCAAGAAGTTTTTAATCAAAAAATAATTATTTCAAGGTGATGATTTAAATTATTCCTTGCAAATTAGCCATAGCATTAAACAGCCTTTTAGAGATACGAATAGGTTAAACCTTTTGCACTTTTCAGCTTATATTAACCCGTTTTTAATGGCGTATTTAATGAGTCCTGCTATGTTGAGAATATTCAGCTTTTTCATTATATTATATCTATGAGTATCCACGGTTCGTTTGCTGATAAATATTTTTTTACCAATTTCATTATTTGATAACCCTTGAGCAATCATACTTAGAATATTAATTTCCCTTTTGGTTAATAGGGTAATTGGATGTGCGTTCGTATTTTTTATGGCTTCTTCTGGGCTGTTTTTTGAAATTGTAAAAAACAGCTCCGTGCTGAAATAAGTCTCTCCGCCATGTACTTTATAAATTGCTTCTAATATTTCTTTTTCTCCTTTGTTTTTTAAAATGTATCCGGAAGCTCCTGCCCCAATCATTTTATTTATCAGAGATTTGTCATTGAACATTGTTAAAATTATTACCTTAATATCAGAATAATGTTTTCTGAGTTCCAGTGTAGTTTCATATCCGTTCATAATAGGCATATCAACATCAATCAATACAACATCCGGCCTGTTTTTGTTGATTTTTTCTAAGGCTTCGAGCCCGTTAAGTGCATCACCTATGACAGAAATATTTTCATTGTTTTTTAATATGGATTTAATTCCATCAATTATCAATTGATGATCGTCGCAAATAAACACCTTAATACTTTTCATTTTTTTTATTTTTCTCTGATTTTATCTAACTGAATTTTCACGTTAGCTATAGTTCCCTGACTAATATTATTTCGCTCAATTACAAAACTGCCATTCATTGAATTTACGCGTGAAGCGATGTTATTTAGGCCAAGCCCATTTTCTTTATCTGATTTATTAATTCCAATTCCGTTATCTTCAATTAATAAAGAAAGATTTTCTTTATTCTGAACAATTGCAATTACAACGTTGTCGGCTTTTGCATGTTTAATAATGTTACTTGTAATTTCCTGAATTATTCTAAATAATTGAATCTCTATTGTTTTATCATTGATGTTTAATCCATGCACGGTAATTTCAAATTTAACTCCTGAATTACTATAATACTTGTTAGCAAACTCCTCCACAGCTTCTTTTAAGCCTGAAATGATTAATGTTTTAGGCATCATCTGGTGCGAAATTACACGAACTTCAGAACATGCCTCATCAATAAGGTTTGATAATTTATTGTAGGTATCGCCATTGTTAATTGCTTTCGGATGAAACTCTTGTCCGAAATTATTGAAATTCAATTTTATGCCGGCAAGAATTTGTCCGATGCTGTCATGAAGGTCTCTTGCAATTCTGATGCGTTCATTTTCCTGCATAACATTAATCTCTAACATGCCTGTTTTTTGTTGTGTAATCAGCTCATTGCGGTGTTTTTCTTTTTGTTTGAGCCGAATAAAATTATAGCTGGCTAAAATAATCAGTAATATTAAAAATGATAATATGATAATTAGGTATATGTTTTTTTTTTGTTGATTTATTTCATACTTTTTTATTTCATTATCCTTTTTAAGAAGTGTTATTTCATTAATCTTCTTCTCTGTTTCATATTTTGTTTGAACTTCAATTATCTGTTTGTTTTTTTCTTTGTTAAATAAGCTGTCCTTTGCGGCGATGTATAAATCGGAATATTTTATTGCCTTTTGGAAGTCTCCCATACCCGAGTATGCTTCTTTTAAATATAAATACGCCTCTTTTTTCTGAGGCAGCGCATTAATTTCTTCAGATATCTGCAATCCTTTTAATGCATATTTAATGGCTTTATCATATAATTTCTGCCTGTTTTGCTGCAAAGCAATATTTATGTTCACTAATGCCATACCATTTTTATCACCCAGATCCTCATATATTTTCAACGACTTCAGGTAATATTTATTTCCTTCTGAGTAATTATCCTGATTAATATAAATATTGCCAATATTAATGAGGCAGTTTGCTGCTCCCCAGTAATTGGTAATTTCCTGAAAAATTCTCAAGGCTCTTTGATAAAAATAAATTCCTTTCATCAGCTGACCTTCACTTGTATAAACATTTCCCAGATTACTGTAGCAGGCTGCTATCCCTTTTTTATTATTTAATTGCTCAAATATCATTAATGAATTATTGAAGTTTTCAAGAGCTTGTACATAATTCCCCTGCTCGCCGTATATAACACCGAAATTCGAATAACAGGTTGCCATCCCCTTCTTATCATCGATTTCTTGCTCTATTTTTAAAGCTTTTTGGAAATAGACTATCGACTGATAATAATTGCCTTGGTAATTATAGACATTGCCGAAATTGCTTAGACAAGAAGAAAGTCCTTTTTTACCGCGCATAGCAGCGACTTTGTCAAATGATGAGCAAATTTTTTCAAATTCTGCCTGCGATTTAAAATAGTAATCCATCGCTGACAAATAATTACCTTTTGAGGCATACGCTGAACCTATATTATTTAGAGCAATAGCACTTCCTTCAGCGTAATTATTTTTTTGTGAAAGTTTTAAAGCCATTGCGGCATAGCCCATTGCTTCATCCGGCGAAGAAACAGAAATAATAGAAAAAATTTTGTTAAACGAATTTATTCTGGAGGTGTCTTCTTTTGTATTTTCTAAAAAAAGTTTCAAACTATCTAACGTACTATTTTGCGCTGTACAGATTGTTTGTGTAAAAACCAAAATAATAATCAATGAAAACTTGAGAAACAGAATAATGTGATGCATTTACCGAAGATAAAAATTGTATAGAATAATAAAATTAACAAAAAGGCGAAAGAATAGAAAACATAAGAAGTACTTAATAATTCGAAAATTGGAGCTGGCTTTTATTAATTTGGAAAATAAATTTGCTAAAATTATTTATATGCAAAGTATTCGCTCGGGATTATTTTTAGTTTTAATTTTTCTGCAAAAAAACAAAAAAAATAATTGAGGCTTAGAAACTTTTATCCCTTTTTTAAAAATTACGACCTTAATCGTATCCAAATTACGTCTATTCACTTACAACACACTACCCTTCTTTAAAATAACTTTGTAACATAAGGTTTACTTATTGATTTAGAAAGCGTTAAAAGCATTAACAGCTCAACTTATAATGAAATTTTAAAACCAAATATATATAATATTTACAGGAATTAAGTTTTGCGAATAATTTATGATGTATATCATACTTTGAAAAAAGTGAAGCATTTAATTTTGTAGAAACTTCCTGATAAAATTAAACCGAATTATAAAAAAAATCAAATTTGTTAACTAAAAACGAAGGAATAAAAATTTCTTGAAGAAATACACATAGGGTGAAATAAACTCTGATCTCTTTGTCAGGACTGCGAAACCAAGGATACTTCAGCTTTAGATATTAGAATTATTACAAAACATTTTAATTTTATCAGGAACAATCAAAAGTTTTTCAACAGTTGATTTTAAGTTGATTACAAAGTCCTGAAACAAATTTGTTTCCCAAAATTATGATACATGTCATATTCTGAAATAGACATAAAATTAAATTTTTCAGAAATAGGCACATAATGAATATTGAACAAAACGAAAATTCATAAATCATTCTTCAGCTTACAATTATCGGGTACATAACTTAATAGAACAAATACGTATTATCCCCCTTCACCATATTTTGCTTTTTTAGGAGTAGGTTCAAATTTATTTGTTGTCAATCTATTTTATTTGAGAGAGGTGGATGTTTTGAGCTATTGCCTTTCATTATTTAGTGTTATAGAAAAATTTCACCCTTGTGATATGAAAAACAATCACTCTTATTGCGGGAACGCAGATATTAAAACCAAAGCGGGAGCTTTTAAAATGATGCTTATTGCAATCATTTTTACTGTTCCTGCTTGTTTTAATTATACGTTTGGAGCAGTAACTATAACGGCTCCATCTCTGACTATTACAACTTGTGCATTTCCTTCATCTTCGTTTGGGCTGGGTAATGTTGTTATTACGGAAGGTGCTGCAGGTGATATTGCAGCATTTGGAACATTGATTCTTTCTGCACCAGCTGACTTTGAATTTACTTCAGCAGGCAGTGCATCTTTTACCGGCACGGACATAACCTCAGTAAATTCGGTTCTGACAGATGCATCCACAATTACACTTACAATTAATGGCAGTGGCAGCTCCTCTATTGATGCAATAACTTTGAGTGGCATCCAGGTAAGAGCAATAACTGGGGCAAGCAGCTCTGTGAATGTTACAAACACAGGTGGAACATCAATAGTCGCTGGGGATGGAACGGGCACTATTCATGCATCATTCACATCTTTTTTAAATTCTGTTACCGGTGGTACTATTGCCGGTGCAATAACAATTTGCAGTGGGGGCAATCCTCCTGCTTTCACAGAATCTGTCGCTTCAACAGGCTCAGGTACGCTGACTTACCAATGGAAACAAAGCACCGATGGGTATGTCGCTGCAATAGCAACAACTGCCACCTACGATGTTCCATCAGGTTTAACGGTTACAACAACTTACAGGCGTATAACTATCAGCACTCTGAATGGTGTGGCTTGTAGCACAAACAGCAATGACATTACAGTTACGGTTAATCCCCTGCCTACAGTAACCAATGCTTCAACAGCTACCATCTGTAGCGGAACCGGACCTGCTATTTCTTTGGCATCAAGTGAAGCCAGCACTTTTGCATGGATTTTAGGCGCCATAGTAAATGGTGTTACTGGTGCAACTGCCAGCAGCGGAGGTACTATTAATCAAACACTGACCAATCCAAGTACTACTTTGGTTGGTTCTGTACCTTATATTGTTACACCAACATCAACAATAACAACTTGTGCCGG
>CAINDA010000008.1 GCA_903847205.1 uncultured Bacteroidota bacterium | reverse complement strand
TTAATTACTAATCCCGCTGTTGACGAGTAACTACCGCCGCCTTGACCCGTTTGTGTTACACTGCCTGTACCGGATGCACAGAACGGAGAACCTGGATAAGAAATGGTGGCAGATGGTACTGCATTGATTGTTACACTTGTGGTGGCTGTGCCTGCGCAGGTTCCATTACTAAAACTATATGTTACTGTGTAAGTTCCGAGAGTACTCGTTACAAGATTTATTGCGCCTGTTAGAGCATCAATTACTAATCCTGCAGTTGATGAATAACTCCCGCCTCCCTGACCAGTTTGTGTTACACTGCCTGTACCGGATGCACAGAACGGAGAACCTGGATAAGAGATGGTGGCAGATGGAACTGCATTGATCGTTACACTTGCAGTGGCTGTGCCTGCACAGGTTCCATTACTAAAACTATAAGTTACTGTGTATGTTCCAAGGGTGCTCGTTACAAGATTTATTGCGCCGGTTCCGGCGTTAATTACTAATCCTGCAGTCGATGAATAACTGCCGCCTCCCTGACCTGTTTGTGTTACACTGCCAGTACCCGAAGCACAAAATGGAGAACCTGGATAAGAGATGGTGGCAGCTGGAAGTGCATTAATCGTAACACTTGTGGTTGCTGTGCCTGCGCAGGTTCCATTACTAAAACTATATGTTACTGTGTAAGTTCCGGGAGTACTCGTTACAAGATTTATTGCGCCCGTTACAGCATCAATTACTAATCCTGCAGTTGATGAATAACTGCCGCCTCCTTGACCAGTTTGTGTTACACTGCCTGTGCCGGAGGCACAGAACGGAGAACCTGGATAAGAAATGGTGGCAGATGGAACTGCATTTATCGTCACACTTGTAGTGGCTGTGCCTGCACATGTTCCATTACTAAAACTATAAGTTACTGTGTAAGTTCCGGGAGAACTCGTTACAAGATTTATTGCGCCGGTTACAACATCAATTACTAGTCCCGCAGTTGATGAATAACTCCCGCCTCCCTGACCAGTTTGTGTTACACTGCCTGTACCTGAAGCACAAAATGGAGAACCTGGATAAGAGATGGTGGCCGCCGGAAGTACATTAATCGTAATAGTATTTGTAGAGGAAACTAAAGGGCACCCTCCTGCGGCAGCAATAGTATTGGTTACAGTGTATGTTCCTGGGGTACTCGCCCCCAAATCTACCTGACCGGTAGCAGTACTCACAAATAACAACCCTGCTGTAGAACTGAATGTACCAGCAATGCTTCCGCCAACGAATGTTGGAAAGGGATTGGCTGCATTCTGGCAATAAGGAGTTGCTGTATAACTAAATGCGGCTGTAGGTGCGGCTGCAATAGTTATGATAAAATTAGCGCTATTCGGACACGGTCCATTAGTGGTATATGTAACAGTATATGTTCCAAGTGAGCTCGCAGCCAGATCAATTAAGCCGGTAATACCGTCAATTACTAGTCCAGCAGTTGAACTAAATGTTCCGCCTGCTAATCCTGTTATTGTTGGTGAAGCACTGCCTGATTGACAATAGGATAATGACGGATAACTGAAAGAAGCATCATCTGTCAAATTAACAGTTACTGTTTTTGTTGCAGTATTAACACAGCCGCCAACAGTTACAGAATAAGTTATAACAGATGTGCCCACTGAAACACCTGTAACAACTCCAGTTAACGCACCCACCGTGGCAACTCCAGGTGTTGCACTGCTCCATGTCCCTCCTCCCGTGGTGCTGCTCCAACTGACAAAAGTCCCAATACAAATCGGAGATGCACCTATTATTGTCTGCGCAATAGGTGCTGAAATAGTTATGGTTATTGGGTAAGAAGCACCGGGACATCCGGTAACAGTATTTCTTACCGATACAACAGCATTGTAAACGCCGACTGGTGTTCCAGGTGGAATCACAAGAACGATAGGGCTTGCGGGTAATGCGGCATTTACAACATCGACAAATCCAAGTCCATTGGCAGTTGCATCGTAGTCGACACTATATTGATTGGGACTGCCGCCAGGCGAGCTATACGTTAAATTTGCGGTAAGAGATCCTACGCAAACCGCAGGATTGGCTCCTAATGTAAGCGCAGGAAGCTGTCTGACGGTAACTTTCGCATCTATTGCCAAACCATCACAGCCGCTTGCACTAGGGACAATATTGTAATGGGCAATACCAAGAGACGGTCCCGTGGTATTTAAAACCTGTGCAATTAAGGCTCCTGCTCCCGGGGTTGCGCCGTCTTCAGCCGACTGGCTTGTTACTGTCCAAGTATATGTAGTTCCGGCAACATCGCTTGTTAAAGCTATAGAAGTTGTGCCTCCCGAGCATATTGTTGAATGGACAGGGGTTACGGTAAGAAAGGGAATAGGATTGACTGCAACACTTACTATTATGGTAGTGCCGTCACATCCATTTGCATGAGGAGTAACAGTATAATCAACAGTTCCCTGAATAACATCTGAGGCGGTCAAAGTATCGACTATGGCAATACCGCCGGCATCAGTGGCTCCAACAACATTTGTTTGAACAGATGTCCATGTATAAGTTGTTAAAGGATCAAGGTCGCTGGTTAATACAATATTTGTAACGGCTCCAGAGCAAACAGTTATTGGTGCTATCGCATTTGCTGTTGGGCATTGAGCCTGCATTTTTTGAAAAGCAGTTAAAAAAAACAGAACAAAGACAAACTGCAAACTTCTTTGCAATTTGAATAAATGAGCTTTATTAAAAATTTTATTCGTAAAGCTATTCATGTTCTTTAGTTTGATATTTGATAAATTTCATTACACGCAAAATAATATTAAAAGTATTAAATTATTTTCAATCCCATAATGTATTTTTCTGCCCGACCAGCTGTTTACGAATAAATAAATTATTGGTTTCTCATGGTTTCTTCATAACCTTAACTTTCGCGGTTATTGGCAGGCCTGCACAGCCCTTTACATTTGATGTAATATGATAGGTTACTATTCCCGAATCAGAGGCAGTTGTTAAAGTTTGGCTGATAAGGGAACCTGACCCAGAGGCTGCTCCAGTTACACCAGATCGGATTACTGTCCACGAGAATAAAGTTTCCGCTTCATCACCCGTTAATTTTATCGTTGCCGTATTGCCGGAAGTTATTGTTGAAGTCAAGGGCAATGCTGAAATATTCGGTTTGGGATTAACATTAATAGTAACAACTGCCGGCTTGCCTTTACATCCGTTTGCTGTTGGAGTAACTGTATAAACAGCAGAACCGGCACCTGCATCAACTGAAGTTAAAACGCATGAGATACTAGAACCCGTTCCGGCCGCGGCACCGATGACGCCGGTCTGCGTTACAATCCATGAAAACTCTGTTCCAGTGATATCACTTTTTAATGCTATGGAAGCAGGATTACCAGAACAAACATTAACAAATGAAGGTGCATTTACAGTTGGGCAAGGCTGAGCTTGAGCTTCCTGAAAGCTGATAACAAAAAAAACTATTAAGGCAGCAAATATCCACCAAGGCTTTGCTGCTATTCGAGTTTTAATTGTTATATGCGCAATGCTTTTTTTCATAATTTCAAAAAGCTGTTATTAAAATTTCAATTATAATCGATAGATGTAAGAAAATATTTAAAGGTTGCACTTCCCTTTTTTTCTAATAAATACTCAAATAATAGATGTGAAACCCTGAATGTTTTTGAAATAATACAATTTTACAACTTATATTTTTTCTGCGGTTTCTGCATTAAAAAAATCTTTTACACCCTCATAAACATTTTTAATACCTTCTTCCAAATGAATTTTATGTGTCCAGCCGAATGAATGCAGTTTATTTACATCCATTAATTTACGGGGTGTTCCATCTGGTTTAGATGCATCGAATTTTAACCCTCCCTCATAACCAACAATTTTTTTCACTAAAAATGCAAGATCTTTTATGCTGATATCTTCTCCTACCCCGATATTTATTAATCCGGCTTCATTGTAATCCTGCATCAAATAAAAGCAAGCATCAGCCAAATCATCAACATGCAAAAATTCACGCATAGGAGAGCCCGTTCCCCATATTTCAACATTCGGCAGATTTTGCATTTTTGCTGTGTGAAATTTGCGGATAAGCGCGGGGAGCACATGTGAATTGTTTAGGTCATAATTATCATTCGGACCATATAGATTTGTCGGCATTACCGAAATATAATTACATCCATACTGGCTTCGGTAAGCATCACACATTTTTATTCCGGCAATTTTTGCAATGGCATAGGGTTCGTTTGTAGGTTCTAAAATGCCGGTTAATAGATACTCTTCCTTCAAAGGCTGGGAAGCCATTTTCGGATAGATGCAGGAAGATCCCATAAACATTAATTTTTTTACTCCATTCAAATATGAATTATGAATTATATTATTCTGAATCATCAGATTTTCATAAATGAATTGAGCACGGTAAGTATTGTTTGCAACAATACCACCCACTTTGGCCGCAGCTAAAAAAACAAAATCGGGTTTTTCTGCAGCAAAAAAATCAGCCGTTTCGAGCTGATTAATTAAATTTAATTCTTTCGATGTCCTGGTAATAATATTTGTAAATCCATCTTGAAGTAATCTCCTGATAATTGCAGAACCAACCATTCCACGGTGTCCGGCGACATATATTTTTGAGTTTTTTTCCATTCAGGCTCTCTATAATTCTCTCCAAGGGAGAAATAAATATTATTGTTTATATCATCAATGACTCCTCATCCCTCCTTCACTAGGAGAAGCAGGCATAGATAAAAATCACTCGTGAAAATTCATTACAGAATGTCCGCCATCCAACAAATATTTATCTCTTTCAAATACTTTCACATCGCTTGCCACCATCTCTTTCACCAATTCTTCCAAAGTATATTTAGGTTCCCAGCCGAAATCTTTTTTTGCTTTAGATGCATCGCCGATTAATAATTCTACCTCTGTAGGGCGGAAGTAACGCGGATCAATTTCAACAACTACTTTTCCTGTTGCAGCATTAAGCCCTTTTTCCTTGACTCCTTTACCTTCCCATTTCAAACTAATTCCGACTTCGGCAAATGCTAATTCAACAAACTTGCGGACAGTTATTTTTTTTCCGGTTGCCAATACATAGTCATCAGGTGTTTTTTGCTGCATCATCATCCACATTCCTTCAACGTAATCTTTTGCATGCCCCCAATCGCGCTCGGAATCAAGATTTCCCAGGAATAATTTTTCCTGCAGCTTCAAATGTATTTTCGCGGCAGCGCGGGTAATTTTACGTGTAACAAATGTTTCCCCGCGAATAGGGCTTTCGTGATTAAATAAAATTCCATTACAGGCATAAATGTTATATGCTTCACGATAATTTTTTGTAATCCAAAAGGCGTAAACCTTTGCAACGCCGTAAGGAGAACGGGGATAAAACGGGGTAGTTTCTTTCTGTGGAATTTCCTGAACATAGCCGTACATCTCGGATGTAGAGGCTTGATAAAAACGTGTTTTATTCTCTAATTTCAAAATACGGATCGCCTCCAAAATACGCAAAGGGCCGATAGCATCCGCATTCGCGGTATATTCAGGAGAATCAAAAGATACTTTTACGTGCGACTGAGCTGCAAGATTATAAATTTCATCAGGCTGTGTTTCCTGTATAATTCGGATAAGATTTGTTGAATCAGTTAAATCGCCGTAATGCAAAAAGAATTTCACTTTTGTTTCGTGCTGATCTTTATAGAGGTGATCAATACGTCCTGTATTAAACATAGAACTTCTCCGTTTGAGACCGTGAACCGTATAACCTTTGCTTAACAAAAGCTCAGCTAAATATGCCCCATCCTGACCCGTGACTCCTGTAATTAATGCGACTTTACCCATTTTGTAAAAATTTAAAATTGAGTACAATTATACAAAATTTTGCTGTAACGGAGAAGGTAAGAGGTATATTATATTAACAGCCCGAAGCTGAAAACAATTATTGCTTTAGCAAAACATGAAAAGCGCTTCATTCTCTTATTTGGAAGGGTGTTTAAAAGATTTAAAATTCTGTTTCTAAGAAAAAAGATCATTTGAACAGGGATGAATCAGAAACAAAAAAATTGAGTAACTTCGCAATGGGTGCAGGACAAATTTTTCTAATTAATATTATTAATAGACCTGTCAGGTTTTAAAAACCTAACAGGTCTCGTTGTAATAAGGGTAATTCAGGATATTTGTTTTGCGCCTCATAGCAATCATTGCAAAATTTATGAGCAAAACCAAAAATTTAGAAGACTTAAGTTCGAAAGAATATATTATCATTAAAGGAGCCCGTGTTCACAATTTAAAAAATGTGGATATCGCAATTCCCCGCAATAAATTGGTTGTAATTACCGGCCTTTCAGGTTCAGGAAAATCATCATTGGCCTTTGATACATTATACGCCGAGGGCCAGCGCCGTTATGTAGAAAGCCTCTCCTCTTATGCCCGCCAATTTTTAGGCAGAATAGATAAGCCTGATGTAGATTATATCAAAGGAATTTCACCGGCAATTGCAATTGAGCAGAAAGTAAACTCACGCAATCCTCGCTCTACTGTGGGGACTTCCACTGAAATTTATGATTACCTGAAATTATTGTATGCCCGTATCGGCAAAACATTTTCACCCGTTTCAGGGAATCAGGTGAAACGCCACACTGTACAGGATGTTGCAGCATATATAAATTCACTGCCTGAAGAAACGAAAATTCTTATTCTCTCTCCATTAAAAAAACAAGCAGACAAAACAATTAAGAAACAGCTTGATTTGCTATTACAGCAGGGATTTACAAGAGTACAGCATCAGAATAAAATTTATAAAATTGATGAATTTCCAGATGCGGAATTTTCGGAAAAAGAACAATTCAATATTGTTATCGACCGGATTACTGTTAAACCGGGAGATGAAGATAATGATAACAGAATTTCTGATTCGGTGCAGACATCTTTTTATGAAGGCGCCGGGGAATGTATTGTGGAAATAACCCGCCAAGAAGTAATCGACAATGTTCAAATGCAAATTGGCAAAGGGAAAGTTGGCAAGGAGCAATTGACAATCGTCAAAAAAGAAAACAAAAAAAACAAAGCCGCTCCCCTGCAGACATTTAATGCAGCCATTCATCGCTTTTCAAATCGTTTTGAATTAGACGGGATGACTTTTGAAGAGCCCAGTGTTCATTTTTTCAGTTTCAATAATCCTATAGGTGCCTGCAAAAACTGCGAAGGCTTTGGAACTGTGATAGGCATAGATGAAAATTTAGTTATCCCGAATAAAAATTTATCGGTTTACGAAGATGCAATTGTCTGCTGGAAAGGCGAGAAAATGAGCGAATGGAAAAATGTGCTGGTGATGAATGCTCACAAATTTGATTTCCCGATTCACCGCCCCTACTATGATTTAACAGCAAAGGAGCGAAAACTGATTTGGTCTGGAAATAAATATTTTGAGGGACTGACCAGCTTTTTTAAATATCTTGAAGAGCAGGCATATAAAATTCAGTATCGCGTAATGTTATCGCGCTACCGCGGAAAAACTGTGTGCCCAGAGTGCAATGGCACAAGGCTTCGCAAAGATGCATCGTATGTTAAAGCTGCTGGTTTATCCATCAACGACATTGTGCTTACGCCGGTAAAAGATTCACTTGAGTTTTTTAAACGAATAGAATTATCGGCTTATGACCGCGAAATTGCAAAACGAATATTGATTGAAATCACAAACCGTCTGCAGTTTCTGGATGATGTCGGTTTGGGTTACCTTACCTTAAACCGTTTATCAAATACCTTATCCGGCGGGGAATCACAGCGTATCAACCTTGCTACATCACTTGGCAGCAGTCTTGTGGGCTCTATGTATATTTTAGACGAACCCAGTATCGGCCTTCATTCGCGGGATACAGAGCGTTTGATAAAGGTACTTTATTCACTTCGAAATATCGGCAATACAGTTATTGTTGTTGAACATGATGAAGAAATTATGCGGGCTGCCGATCAGATAATTGACATAGGACCTTTAGCAGGAACACATGGGGGAGAGCTTGTTTTTCAGGGCACTCACAAAGATTTAGAGACTGAAGAACGAAGTCTTACTGCACGTTATTTAACCGGAAAAGAAAAAATTGAAATTCCTAAACAGCGCAGGAAATGGAATAATTTTATTGAGATAAAAGGTGCGCGCGAAAATAATTTAAAAGGTTTTGATGTTAAGTTCCCTCTCAATGTAATGACCGTAATTACAGGCGTGAGCGGTTCGGGAAAAACATCACTTGTAAAGCGTATTTTATATCCTGCACTCAAAAAAATTCATGGAGGCTTCGGAGAACAGACTGGAAGTTTTGACAAACTTGGCGGCGATTTGAATAAAATTTCAGCGGTTGAAATGATCGATCAAAACCCGATAGGCAAGTCCTCACGGTCGAATCCGGTAACTTACGTAAAAGCGTATGATGAAATACGCACGCTGTTTGCAGAGCAGCCTTTGGCAAAAAACAGGGGTTACAAACCATCCCATTTTTCTTTTAATGTTGACGGCGGAAGGTGCGAAGTATGCGAAGGCGAAGGCGAAGTGCAGATTGAAATGCAGTTTATGGCCGACATTCATTTGGTATGCGAAGCCTGTAACGGCAAGCGTTTCAAGCAGGATATTTTAGAAATTACCTATAATGAAAAAAATATTTCTGACATATTAAATATGACCGTTGAAGATGCAATTTATTTTTTTGATTCACCGCAGCGTCCCAGCAATCTCGAAAAAAAAGTAGTTCTTAAATTGAAACCTTTAGCCGATGTGGGGCTGGGTTACGTTCATCTGGGACAGCCCTCAAGCACCTTAAGCGGCGGTGAAGCGCAGCGTATTAAACTTGCTTCATTCCTGGGAGCAGGACAAAACAGCAGCATTCCTACCCTATTTATTTTTGATGAACCTACTACTGGACTTCATTTTCATGACATCTCAAAACTTCTGTCAGCCTTTAATGCATTGATAAAACAAGGACATTCATTAATTATTATTGAGCACAATGCTGAAATAATAAAATGCGCTGATTGGATTATTGACCTTGGCCCAGAAGGAGGCGCAACTGGCGGAAACATTGTTTTTGAAGGACTTCCGGAGGATCTTGTGAAATGTAAAAAATCATACACAGGAATTTATTTAAAGGATAAACTATCCTAAAATAAATGATGAATCAAGCAGTCAATAGAAAATATTTAATAGGTCTACTATTTTTATTCTCCTTCGCTTTATATGCCAGAACCCTTAGTTTCGGCTTTGTGTGGGATGATGAACGCATACATATCACAAACAATCAAGCTTTGATGAATGGTGATATAAAATCATTCTGGGCAAAGCCTTATTCAGGAATGTACATTCCGATGACATACACTGCATGGACGTTCGTTAAAACAATTGCGGTTGAGAAACAAGTTTCTCCTAAAGCATTTCATCTGCTGAATATTTTAACGAACACCGTTAACGTCATACTGGTTTTCATGCTGCTGCTGATTTTATTTAAAAATCAAACGCAGGCTTTTTGGGGAAGTTTATTGTTTATGCTTCATCCGATGCAGGTTGAATCCGTGGCCTGGATATCTGAATTCAGGGGGCTTTACAGCGTTTTTTTTTCGCTGCTTTCAATGATTTATGTATTCAAATATTTAGAAAAAAATATAGTTTTTACAATTCGTAATTTTATTACTTCAAAATATTTTATCACGGCAAGTGTTTTTTTCGTTTCAGCTTTATTATCAAAACCATCAGCAGTTGTTTTACCCTTTGTAATTAGTGTTTTGACGTGGTGCTTTTACAAAGAAAATTTCAAAATCGTATTAAAGGGGCTTGTCCTCTGGCTTTTATTCGTCATCCCGATTTTATTAGTAACAAGAAATTCGCAGCCTGATGAATCAATTTATATTTCAATTCCATTTTGGGAACGTTTTTTTATTGCCGGAAATTCATTACTATTTTATCTGTATAAATTGCTTATTCCTTACCCGCTTGCAGCCTGCTATGGGAACACACCAATGCTGGCTGTAAAAGATCATTTCATTTATTTAAGTACATTTATTTGTGTCTGCCTGATGATTTTTTCTTTTATCAAACGTAAATCAAATCCAATTTTATTTTCGAGTCTTTTCATTATTGTTATCATTGTATTACCTGTCTCGGGGCTTATTCCGTTCGAATACCAAAAACACGCCGGCACCGCCGACCGCTACATCTATTTAGGAACGCTTGGCGCAGCGCTGCTTGTACCTTTGATTGCCGCCGCAATAAAAAAATATTCTTTTTTAAAATATATTTTTTTAAGTGTTTTTGCGATCTATCTTGTATTAAACATAAAGCAGACAAACACCTGGAAAAATGAATTTACGGTTTGGGACAATACGCTGCAGCATTATCAAAATAGTGCAAAAGTGTTTTATAACCATGGTGTTGAATACTCTAAGAAGGGTAAATTTAATGAAGCTGTAAATGACTATTCACAGTCTCTTTCGCTGGAACATAATTATAAAGATGCTTTATTCAACAGAGCCAATGCGTATGAAAATCTCCATGACATGAATGCTGCATTCAATGATTACAACACCTATCTATCCATTGATTCTACTGATGGTTCAGTATATTTTAAACGTGCATATTTAAATTATAAAACAGGAAATGTTTCTGCAGCTATTGCTGATGCTGAAAAAGCAGAAGAGCTGCGTTTTCCTGTTGGTGCTAAATTCAAAAGGGTGCTGCAGGAAGCGGGAAAAATGCAGAATGCTTTACCAGCAATTAAATGATTTAACGTCGCGGCTATTCTGTGTAGATTAAACCTACGCAGGTTTTAAAAACCTGTCAGGTTTCTGGGTACAAAATTTTATGCCTCTTTCATTATTTCCTCTTTAAACTGCAGTTCGAATAAACGTTTGTACTGCCCATTTTGCTTGAGTAATTCCTGATGATTTCCCATTTCAATTATCTCGCCTTTGTCCATTACAATTATTTTATCTGCTTTTTGAATTGTAGCTAAACGATGCGCAATTACAATTGATGTACGGTTTTTTGTAAGCAGCTCAACTGCATTTTGAATCAGCTTTTCTGATTCAGTATCAATGGATGAAGTTGCTTCATCAAGCACCAAAATTTTAGGATTATAAACATACGCGCGGATAAAAGATATTAACTGACGCTGCCCTGCTGAAAGCATTGTACCGCGCTCCATTGCATTGTAATCATAATTATTCGGAAGCCTGCTTATAAAATCATGGGCACCCACAATTTTAGCGGCTTCAATAATCTGCATGCGGGTGATTTCAGGATTATTCAAGGAAATATTATTTGCAAGTGTATCTGAAAATAAAAAAACATCCTGAAGCACAACTCCTATATTTGTCCGCAGCGACGTTAATTCATAATCCCGAACATCAATGCCGTCAATACTTATACAGCCTTTATTATATTCATAAAAGCGGTTCAACAAATTAATGACAGAAGATTTTCCTGCACCGGTTGCCCCGACGAGTGCAATGGTTTCACCCTGCCGCACGGAGAAAGAAATATTTTTCAAAATCCATTCAGGAACCGGTAAGGCACTGCCTTCTGCCTCCTCTCCTACTCTGCCCGTTTTTAAACTTTCATCATTGTATGTAAACCAAACATTTTTAAACTCAACATTTCCTTTTATTTTTTCTGCTTTCAAAGTGCCTTTATTTTCAATCATTTCATTTGTATCAAGCACTTTAAATACACGTTCTGACGACACCATCCCCATCTGCAAAGTGTTGAACCGGTCGGCCAGCATGCGTATCGGACGGAACAGCATGTTGATGTACATAATAAATGCAGCCAATTCGCCTGTGGTTGCTGTACCGCGAAGTATTCCTTTTCCGCCCCACCAGATAAGCAGTCCCAGCGAAACAGAAGAAAGAATTTCGACTATAGGAAAAAAGATTGAATACGCTAAAATTGAACGGATATTTGCATCGCGGTGTTTTGCATTTATCGCATCAAATTTTTTCATTTCCGCTTTTTCGCGGTTAAAAATCTGCACGATGTTCATTCCTGTAATATGTTCCTGAACAAAGGCATTTAGGCGCGCCACCTGGGTGCGCACATCCTGAAAAGAAGCCTGCACAGCTTTCTTAAAAAAATAAGTTGCAATCAGCAGCAGCGGAATAGGCGCAAGAATTATCAGAGTAAGTTTGAAATTTAAAAAAAACATCACGCCAAGTATGACGGTAATTTTTAATAAATCGCCCATGATTACAATCAACCCTTCCGAAAAAATATCGGCTATTACTTCAATGTCCGAAACAGCGCGGGTTACAAGAGTTCCTATAGGAGTATGGTCATAATATTTCAGCCGCAGGTTAATTATATGTTTATACAGCTGCACGCGCAGATCTTTAATTATATACTGCCCTAAGCGGTTTGTCAAATACGAATCCGCAAACTGCAAAAGAGCTTCTGACACCAGCAGTACAATCAAAATCATCGTCATGGATAACAGCATCGGCGCATTTGATTCTGCTACATAATGATCGAAAGTATATTGAATTAAATAGGGGCGTATCGGAGAAAGAAAAGCTAAAGTAATTGTTGTACAGACCGCGAGTGTGAAGTTTCGCCGGTATGGTTTTATGTAAGCAGCAATTCTTTTCAGAATTATAAAATCAACTGTTTTACCTGTTACGGATTTTTTTTTAGATTCCGCCATTGAAATAATTTTGAGGATATTCCACCTTTGTTAGGTACAAACCGCATGCATGTGCCGAAAACCCGGCATTTGAGCGCGTTTTACTTTCAATAACATTTTTAAATTCTTCCATTGATGTTTTCCCTTTGCCTACATCTAAAAGTGTTCCGACAATTGCCCTTACCATATTTCGCAAAAAACGGTCGGCCGAAATTGTAAAAACAAACACATCATTTTCTTCTTTCCATTCGGCTTTATAAATCCTGCAGATATTAGTCTTATTTTGAGTATTGCTTTTTGCGAAGGAAGAAAAATCGGAATAGTCAAACAATATTTTAGCGGCTTCGTTCATCCTGTCCATATTAATGCTGCCGTATAAAAAGCAGGCTTTATTGATCTGAAACGGATTTTTTTTTCTTGTGATTACGTATTGATATGTTCTGGAAACTGCATCGAATCTTGAATTTGCCTTTTCCGATACCGGAAATATTTTGTGAATGGCAATATCAGCAGGCAATGCATGATTAAATTTTAAAATCCATTTATCATGATCAATGTGAAGATTATTTACATAGGCATCAAAATGAGCAAAATATTCAGAGGCGTGAACGCCGGTATCTGTGCGCCCGCAGCCTGTCACAAATACAGGTTCATTCAATAATCTCGAAAGCATTTCATTCAATACCTGCTGTACTGTCTGCAAAGTATTTTCTTGTATCTGCCATCCGTGGTAAGCAGTTCCATTGTAAGATAATTGAATAAAATAGCGCTGCAATTCGGGTTCTTATGTTTATTGATAATAGTCACTTTTTTAAAAAAGGGACGAGGAGCGAAAAATTATTTAACAAGCAGCCATGCTTCCGGCTGATTTTTTTTCAGCTTTATTAATTGACTTGAAGCTTCCTGGCGCGTTGGATAATCACCTGAACTAACTACGTACAAACCATTGCGCTTCCCAATGATGGATGCAGTATAATTCTGACTCTGCAGCGTGGTTACAAATTTATCTGCATTGTCCTTTATCAGGAAACAGCCGCTGATCAAGTGGAACTTAAAGTCGTCGCTGATGTTTGTTTTACGAACCGAAACACTTGTAGAATCAACTTTCACAAGCCCTGCTGTTTTGTTCCCAATCATATCGGCGGTAACAGGCAGAGAAACATTATCATTTATATTTAACCTTGCCTGCCTGGCAGTATCATTCATTTTCAGGAAAGAAGCTGTTTCGGAATTTTCTATTTTCAGCTTCTCTGATTTTGTTTTTTCACGCTCAGTATATTTTGCTGCTTCCTTTGAAACAAAAGGATTTAAGCTCGAATAATTAATATTTTTTAATAAATCGGTTTTCAAAGGAATCCAAATCAATGCGAAAACCAAAGGCAGTGCAACTGCCACAGCTATGTATGTTTTAATTCTGCTTTTTTTCTTTTCAGCAGGAATAGCTCCCCTGTCTATAAATTCTTTTTCAATCCGCCTGCTGATAGTATCGCGCTTAATGGGCGGTGATTGAAAGTCCGGCAGACCGAATGCTTCTAACAGATAATTTGCTGTTTCAGGCTCAAACTGAATATTACGTTCGGTATCTAAATATAAAGTACCGATTTCTTCAAGCGTAATTTTTGCTCCTTTTTTTAATTGAAGATTTGCGTTTTCTACAAAGTGATTAATATATTTTAGGGCTTCGGGAAAGCTTATTTTTTCAATGGCTGCAATATGACTGGCTAAAAGACCATCATTATTTTTCAGCATTTTATTAAAAATAATACTTTTAGAAGGAGGAGTAAACTGGTGAAGAACCGGATGTATTTTTGCAGGGCTATAATTGGCAACAAATCCGCCAAAATCAGGCACAATCACGCAATCATGTTCGTATAATAATCCGCTAATATATTTATCTGGGCTGATCAAAATTTCTTAAAAATGTTTTTTTATGTTTGAGATTTTGCAATTTGTAACCGGAAGATTTTCTCAATAAAAATTAATGCCGGAGCGTGAAATTACAAAAAAATTGTCAGTTTTTTAAGGTCATCCGGGGTGTCAACTGCAATGCTCTCAAAATCAGTAATTTTAGTTTTTATTGTATATCCATTTTCAATCCAGCGAAGCTGTTCCAAGCCTTCGGCAAGTTCCAGAGAAGATTGTTTCAGCTTCGTAATTTCTGCTAACACGTCAACAGTATATGCATAAATGCCGATGTGTTTATAGAAGGTATACTGCGAGAGCCATTCCGTTTGATCCTTTTGACGGATAAAAGGCAAAGTCTGGCGGCTGAAATAAACAGCATCACCATATTTATTCAATACCACTTTTGGAGTATTGACGTTAAACAATTCTTCGTAAGTATTAATTTTTTTAACCAAAGTTGCAATCCGAACACTGTCTGTATCGAAACAGGATGCGGCCAGATCAATCTGCTCCGGGCGGATAAAAGGTTCGTCGCCTTGAATATTTATAACCACGTCAGCATCGGGATGAAATTTTTCTATCACCTCAAAACACCTGTCTGTACCGCTTTGATGACTCTCTTTAGTCATAACCGCACTGCCTCCGAAAGTTAAAACATGTTTTTCTATCCGGCTGTCATCAGTGGCAACTACCACATCGGTTAATGATCCCGCTTTTTTTGCCTGCTCGTAAACACGCTGTATCATTGATTTTCCATTAATATCTACCAATGGTTTTCCCGGAAAGCGGGTAGATGCATAACGGGCAGGTATAATTCCGATTATTTTCATTGAAATCAATTTTGCACGAAAATACTCAATTATCTTAACCAATCAATCGGCATTTGCAACGCTTTGTGCAAGCATTGTTTTCATTGATCATTCCCAAATTTAATTTTGAATTCAAGAGAAATAATAAAATTGTTAATTTAAGCTAAAGTCGTAATTTTTAAAAATTAACAACAACATTTTTTATTAAATTTGTAAAACCAAGGATTCGCCCAAACAAAAAATGAAATTAAAGTTAAGTATTACCGGATTATTTATTTCAATAACCTGCATCTGCATAATATCAGCATCTTTCACTCCCGTTCCTAAAAAAGCAGCCAATACCACGCTCGAAATTCTCAATAACGTTTTAGTCTCGATTTCAAATATAAAAACACTTCGTTATGAGTTACATTGTAATGAGCGTATAAAAGGCAAAATGCAATACACGGGATCGAAAGTTAAACTGCAAGTGTCACCCCGGAAAATTTATTTATCCTTAAAAGGCCCGGAAGTACTATGGATACAAGGAGCTAATGACGGTGAAGCTTTGATAAATCCAGGGTCTTTCCCCTACATGAATCTTAATCTCGATCCAATGGGCTCGCTGATGCGAAAGGACCAGCACCATACAATTCATGAAATGGGACTGCAGTATCTAGCAGAAATTCTAAAAGACGGCATGAGAAGGGCCGGCGATAAAATTGATAAATACTTTGTTATTGTTGGTGAAGAAAAATACAATGGCCGCAACTGCTTCAAACTTTCAATAGCTTTCCCCGATTTAGCATGGGTGCCCTACACCGTAAAAAAGGGCGAAGACATTACTTCCATTGCAAGGCAGCGCCATATCAGCGAATACATGGTTTTGGAAAACAATCCTAAAGCAAGCTGGTACGATGATGTGAAAGAAGGACAGGTAATACAAGTGCCGGATGCATACGGAAAACTTATCCTGCTTTTAATTGACAAAGAATTACTGCTGCCTGTTAACAATACAGTATTTGACAACAAGGGCCTTTTTGAAACTTACGAATATTCCAATTTACAGGTTAACGAACCAATAGCCCCCGAGGAGTTTACTAAGAATTATAAAGACTATAATTTTTAGATATCTTTAGAAAAAATAAATATATAGTTTAAGAATAAAGAATGAGATTGAAACTACAACGTTCCGGATTATTTATTACCCTTATCAGCATCTGCTTATTCTTGGGTTCCTTCAGCTATATCAGGCCAACGCCCGCTTACAACTCCCTCGAAATTCTTAACGGTATTTTAGAATCAACCTCCAAAATAAAAACGCTGCGTTACGATTTGCAGCGCAACGAAAGACTTAAAGGCACAATGACTTATACTGAGTCCAGAGTAAAACTGCAGCTCTCGCCGCGCAAATTATACATATCTCTGACAACAGGTCAGGAAGTATTATGGGTGCAGGGCGCTAACAATGGAAATGCATTGGTAAATCCCGGATCGTTTCCATATATGAATCTTAATCTGGATCCAATGGGTTCATTGATGCGCAAAGGCCAGCATCATACCATTAACGAATTAGGAATGGAATACCTTGCTGATATTTTAAGAGACGGCATGAAACATTCCGGCGAAAAACTTGCAAAACAATTTGTTGTTCTTGGAGAAGAAAAATATACAGGTCATACATGCTATAAAATTTCTATTGCCTTTCCTGATTTTGCGTGGCTGCCTTACACAATTAAAAAAGGTGAAAACATTCTCTCAGTTGCCGGCCGTCTTCATATCAGCGAATATATGATTTTAGAAAATAATCCTAAAGCAACGTGGTACACTGATGTAAAAGAAGGACAGATTATACAAGTGCCGAATGCCTATGCGAAACTTATACTATTAATGGTTGACAAAGAAAGTATGCTGCCCATCAGCGAAAAAATATTTGATGATAAAGGACTTTTTGAGTCATACGAATATCTCAATCTGCAGGTAAATTCAGCTATGGCACCTGAAGAATTTACTAAAGGATTTAAGGGTTATCATTTTTAAAAGCGTTTTTTTGCACGCAATAAATGCCGCATTTAAATTATGGTATGCATCTTGTTTTGATTTTGAAAATATCTGTTGAATATTTATTATTTTTGTTTGAATTAAAATCATCTCGAGGTTTATGTTAAGGCAGGTACAAACACAAAAATTACTTCAAAAGCTTTCACCACAGCAAATTCAATTAATGAAATTGCTGCAGCTGCCTACTATTGCCCTTGAACAGCGAATCAAAGAAGAAATGGAAATTAATCCTGCTTTGGAAGAAGGTTCTGAAAGTGATGAAGAAACTGCTAACGAGTTTGAAGATGAAAATTATGATGATGCTCCGAAAAGTGAAGAAAATCAGCGTGATGATTTCAGTATAAGCGATTATATGGATGAGGACGAAGGCTCATCGTACAAGCTGAGAGCAAACAATACAAGCCCGGATGAAGAACGCAAAGAAATTCCTTTTTCAGTCGGTGTTTCTTTTCAGGATATGCTCGACAGCCAGCTGGGACTCAAAGACCTTGATGACCGCGAATATCAAATTGCCGATTATTTGATCGGCAATTTAGATGATGACGGGTACCTGCGCAGAGATTTAGCTTCTGTTGTTGATGATATTGCATTTTCACAAAACATTGAAACTAATGAAGCTGAATTAAATCATCTGCTGAAAGTTATTCAGGAGTTTGATCCGGCAGGCATAGGCGCCCGAGATTTACGTGAATGTTTACTTATTCAGTTAAAACGCAAGGAGCACCGTACTTCCATCATTGAGCTTGCCATTAAAGTTGTGGATGAGCAGATGGATGAGTTTTCGAAAAAGCATTATGATAAAATTTCAAAAAAGCTGGAAATTGATGATGAAACGCTGAAAGAAATCATTCATGAAATTTTGAAATTAAACCCCCGTCCCGGAAACTCAATGGCTGACGGGCAGAAGAGCTACCAACAGGTAATAGCTGACTTCACTATTACTAATGAAGACGGTGAGCTCCTCCTTACCCTTAACTCCAGAAATGCTCCGGATCTTAGGGTGAGCAAAGCATACAGCCAAATGCTTGAAGAATATACTAAAGAAAAAAACAAAACAGGAAAAGAAGCATCCATGTTTGTTAAGCAGAAGTTAGACGGGGCCAAATGGTTTATTGATGCTATTCAGCAAAGAAGTCAAACACTGCTTTTTACTATGAATGCTATAATGGACTACCAGCGGGCTTATTTTTTAGAGGGCGACGAAACCCATCTAAAACCAATGATATTAAAAGATATTGCTGAAAAAGTGGGTCTGGATATTTCAACTATTTCGCGTGTTGCGAACAGCAAATATGTGCAAACTTCTTTTGGTACTTTTTTATTAAAATCCTTTTTCAGCGAATCCCTTTCAACTGACAGCGGTGAAGACGTATCAACACGTGAAGTCAAGAAAATTTTAAAAGACTGCATAGCTGTTGAAAATAAAAAGAAACCGCTGACTGATGATAAATTAACAAAAACCCTGAAAGAAAAAGGTTATAACATTGCCCGCAGAACAATCGCAAAATACCGCGAACAGCTTGACATTCCCGTTGCACGTTTAAGAAAAGAGCTGTAATTAAATTCAAATTTAAATTCCTAAATTATACTTATTTATTTTGGAAAATCGCATTGCTAAACTGATTTCCTACTTATTTCATCCATTGCTGATGCCAACCTGCGGCTTTGCCTTAATTTTTTTTACAAAAAACTATATATCCACATTCACATCAGGCAATTTAAAATTAATTATTCTGAGCATTACTTTTATTTTCACTTTTTTACTGCCGGTTCTGAATACCCTTATTTTACTTAAGATGGGACGTATCAAAAGCCTCGAAATGGAGAGCAGCAGTGAACGCGTGATCCCATATATCAGCACTGCATTGTATTATTTCGCACTCTATTATTTGTTTTATAATGCCGCATTTCCAACCATTTTTAAAATACTCATTTTAGGCGCCGGCATATCTATTTTAATTACTCTCCTCATTAATTTTTGGTGGAAAATAAGCGCCCATACAACCGGCATAGGCGGCATTGCAGGTGCTGTACTCGGCATTGCCTGCCGTTTGCAGGCTGACATGCATTTTATTTTTATGCTTACTATCCTATTTTCAGGCATTGTAGGCTTTGCACGTTTAAAACTCAATACGCATTCACCGGCACAAGTTTATTCCGGCTTTATTCTTGGTTTTTTAATAGAACTTTTTCTAATGCTTTTTTATTAATGAAAAAGGATGCGGCACAAATGAATTCAATTCATAACAGCTGGTCAGTCACATTAAATAAGCAGTAGGTTTTATAATTATTTGCTTTACCCATTCAAAATGCCCGAAAATAAATACGAAAATTTTAAAAATGAAATAACTAATTCGAAAGCTGACATTTATTTTAGAAGTCTCGCGGAAGTTATCCCGCATTTTATTTTAATTGTAGATCCTGAAGATTACCAAGTACAATTCATCAATAGATTAAGGCCGAATGTTACACTCGAAAGTGTTATTGGTGCCAGTATGTTTGATTTTGTATGGCCTGAATATGCGGTGTTATTTAAGCAAAAATTAGACGAAATAAAAATCACAAGAAAAACTTTTATCAATGAATTATTGGGAACTTCGTCCAGCTATCCTGATGGTAAGGCCTGGTACCGGGTACAAATTTCAATAGTTACCAATTATGACAATTCAATAAAAAGTTTAATTTTTTTAGTAGAAGATATTACTGAAGGTAAACTTCAGGAGTTCGAAAATATTAATAAGAGTGAAAGAATAAAAGCCATTATAAATAATACGAGCGACATTATCTGTTCAATTGATAACGATTATAATTTAATGGAATTTAACTCCACATTTGCGGGCATAGCGAAAATAGCCTTTGGCATTGAATTACAGCCAGGGTTACCAGTCCTTAAATTCATCGATCCTACTAAACACGATAAATTAAAAACAATTTACAAAAGAATTCTAAACGGAGAAGTTTACAGCGATATCGAAAGTTATAGCGGCCCCAGCAATCACACCGTTTTTCATGAAACCAATTACAACCCTATCTATAACTCTGAAAATAAAATTAGCGGCATTTCTATATTTTCAAAAGACATTACCGACCGTGTAAAAAGTGAGCAAAAAATAAAAAGCGCCTTAAAGGAAAAAGAAGCCCTGCTTGCTGAAATTCACCATCGGATAAAAAACAACCTTGCAATGGTTTCCAGTTTATTGCAGCTGCAAGAAATGAATATTAACAATATCGAGGTTAAAGAAGCTCTTACAATAAGCCGGAAACGAATTAAATCAACCGCCTTAATCCATGAACTTTTATATAAGAGCAAATCATTTGAGAATATTTATTTGAATGATTATTTAACAGAATTATTTTATCATTTAAAAATGAACGAAAATATCCAACTGCTGCTTCAAGGGGACGATGTAACACTAGATCTGGATACAGCCATGCCTCTGGGATTAATGCTTAATGAAATTATGTTAAATTCATTTAAACATTCGTATAATGGCCACAGCAAAGGATTTATAGAGATTTGCATTGCAAAAGAAAAAAAAATATTAACAATTGATTACATCGATTTTGAGGGAACTTTCCCTGATTCAATTAATTTCAACAGCGCCGGCACAACCGGCTTAACTCTAATTCATACCTTTGCCGAACAATTAAACGGCAGTGTAGAAATGATAAGCAAAACCCCTCCTAAATACAAAATCCAGATACCATTAAATGAAAATCATTAACAAAATTCTTATTGCCGAAGATGAATTATTGATTGCAAAAGTCCTGAGGATGCAGTTCGAAAAGCTGGGATTCTGGGTCGAAAATGTTACTGATGCAGATGAAACTTTCAATAAAGTTAAACAAATGAAGCCTGATGTAATTATTTTGGATGTGCATTTAAAAAACAAAACATCGGGCATAGAAGCAGGAAGAAAAATACGTGAAGCCGGCATTGATACGCCTATAATTTTTACTACCGGATACTCTTATGATAACATAATGCTGCTAATAAATGACATAGGCAACTCGAAGGTACTAAGCAAACCTATCGAATTTGAACACCTGCTTAAAGCTATCAATCAGTAATTTATTTTATGAGTTAAGAGTTCTCTAAAGATAGTGAGAATCCTAAATTTAAAATTTACTCTCAAAGAGCTTTGTTTAAACCTATTCAGATAATTCTAAAAAAGAAAAAACGGATATAAACATCCGTTTTTTAGGGGTGGAACATTTCGGCTTAGTGTCGAACAAAGTTAATGAAGATTTTTTAAGATTAGAAGCATTCATGAAAAATCATAATCGTTAATAACGTTATTGACGGTAAAACCTATCCCTTCAAATAGTCCTTTCAACTCCTCTGTTTCAAAAAAAGAGGAGTTGAAAAGATGTTCTGCAAAAATAAGCATTCCATTTTACTTTGACTTGCTTTGTGTTTCCGGTATTGTTTCTTTTTTAATCTGACCTTTTTTTCTCATCATATCTTTTTTATCCCAAAATTCTCCTTAAAGATTATCGAGCAGAATATTTTAACAAAAAAACATGCGGATTTTAGTGGCGGGAAATTAGATTAAAAACATCTCTAATTTTTTTTTCCATTTTTCATTATCAAGCATCATTTTAGTTTGAAGCTTGTAAAATTCAGGGCTGTGGTTGTGCTGTACTAAATGGCAGAGTTCATGAATCATTACATAATCAATACATTTTATCGGTGCTTTGATTATTTCGGGGTTGAGAATTATTTTTTTGTTTGGTGTGCAACTCCCCCAACGCTTTTCCATTCTTCTTACAACAAGTTTGGGAAATTCTAATTTATATTTGCTGAACTTTGAAATGTTTTGCTCTATCCGCCATTGAAACAACCTGATGGCGTGTTCTCTATACCAATTATCGAGCAATAATTTTGTATAGTTCTTATTCTCTTTCTTTGAAGTATAAACAGTTAAGCTTCCCCCATTTAATTTTACTTCGTTCTTTTTGCTTTGTGTTATTTTTAAACGATACTGGCGACCAATGTATAAATGTGTTTCTCCATTTACATATTCTCTCGTTGGTGTTTTAGGCAGGTATTCCCCGAAATATTCTTTTTGCTTTACTATCCATCGGGCTTTGTTCTCAACTTTCTCAATTATTTTTTCTAAGATTGAATCATAGGGTGCAATCACCTTAACATCAAGTTCTGGTGTTACGCTAATGCCTAATGATTTACGGGAACTAAAGGTCAAGGAGAAATCAATAGTTGTAGTGCCGTATTGAATAGTGTGTGTGTTTACTAAATCACTCATAACGGTTTTTTGCTATTTCTATTGATTTATCTATAATATCGTTTAGCTGCTTGGATTCAATTTGTATGTCGTACTTGTCTTGCAGGTCGTAAATCATATCATCAATTTCTTGCTTCATTTTATTGATGGTATCCTGCTTCATTTTCCAATCAACAACAATATTTGCTTTTATTATTTTTTCGATATTTAAACCTAACTCTACCGGAACTTGCGCTAATTTTTCTGTAACAAACTCTTTTAAAATTTCTTTTGATTGTCTGTAAAATGCTTGTGCATTTTCGTTGTTTACTAATTCTGTTGGTGTACCATCATATTTTTTATCGCGCACGACTTCCATTATATCAGTTACCCTTTTTAAATATTCTGCATCCGTTATTCTGCGATTTGTGTATTGCTCAATAACCTCTTCTAACATTTTGCTAAACTTTTTATAGATTACATCTTCGCCCATTTTTTCGTTAATGGTTTTAGCTGTGCGCGAAGCAATTAAATCTGCTCTTGCAGCAGGGCTTGCGTGTTGTTCAACTTCCTGTGCAAAAGCATCTTTATCAAAAATATTTACCTGATTGGTAAGTTGTATTACTTCATCACTTGTTACGTGTGTATTTATTAATTTCTGAATTTGTGTTTCGTATTGTCTATAATCAATCCCATCGCTGTAGCGTGATTTTACTGATACTCTTAACTTTAAAAAGAAACGAGCATCTTCGGTGTATCTGTCAATGATTTCTTTTTCGGTTTTTTCCACATAATCAACTGTTGACAATGCAATTTTTAATGTTCTTACATAAACCGATAATCTTTCATAAAACGAATCTCTTATATCTTTTGGTCTTAGTAATCGTTCGTATGGTTCTAAGTCTAATTTATTTGTAATGCCTTTAAAAATATCCCACAGTTGGGTATGGCGCTCGGCAAGTTTTTCTATTTCTTCTTTTACATTTGTTAGTGTCCCTACTAAATCTTCATCATCAAATTCATCCAAGCCACTGTAAGTACTTAATGCATTATCAAGGTTACCTAAGTTGCCGTAATAATCTATAATGTAACCAAAGTCTTTGCCTTCAAAAACACGATTAACACGCGCAATGGCTTGTAATAAGCTGTGTTCTTTTAATTGCTTGTCTAAATACAAAATGGTATTGCGAGGCGCATCAAAACCTGTCAATAATTTATCTACTACAATAATTATTTCAGGTTCATCACCATTTTTAAAACCATTTATTATTTGTGTGTTGTATTCTTTTTCGTTGGCGAACTGTTGCATTTTCATTTTCCAGAATTTTAAAACTCTGCTGTCTGTTTCTTTATAAATGCTGTCGTTGCCTTCTCTTGTATCGGGGGGGGGAAATAATTACTTCGGTTTTTACTAAACCAATTTCATCAAAAAACTCTTTGTATTTTATCGCTGCTACTTTTGAGTTACAGGCTAATTGCCCCTTAAAGCCAGTCCCTCGCCAGTTTCTGTTATAATGTAAACTTATATCCCAAGCACAACGATGTATGCGTTGGTCGGCTTCGTTTAGTGGTTCTGCTTTTGCGAACTTCTTTTTTAAATCTGCTTTTTGATATTCTGTTAAAGGTTCGCTTACAAAATCGAAAAAAGTATCTATTGGTTTTTGATTTACATTTTGTATTACTTGTCTTCCTTCGTAGAGCAATGGCACTACTGCTCTATCCTGTACTGCTTGGTCTATGGTATATTTATCAATGATACCACCGAATTTATTTGCGGTATTTTTTTCTTTCTTCATTAATGGTGTTCCGGTAAAACCAATGTAGCAACCCATTTTAATAATGGTACGCATATTTACATTTGCTCTACCGTATTGACTGCGATGGCTTTCATCTACCAAAATAAAAATATCACGCTGAGGGATATTATCTACGCCCGCTTTAACAGCTGCTTCAAACTTATTGATGACGGTAGTAATAATTTGGTCTTTGCTATCGCTTAATAATTCTACTAAGTGTTTTCCTGTTTTGGCTTGTGTAACTTCTTTGCCACAGTTGTGAAAGGTTTTATAAATTTGGTCATCTAAATCTATTCTATCGGTTACTAAAATAATTTTTGGATTTTGAATGCCTGATTCTATTGACAAACATTTACCCAACATAACCATTGTCAAAGATTTACCACTTCCTTGCGTATGCCATATAACACCACCATTACGCTTGCCATTTTCAATTTGCTTTACTCGCTGCAATGTTTTTTTTACCCCAAAGTATTGCTGATAGCGGGGTAATTTTTTAACTCCTGCATCGTACACAATAAATTTGTAAACCATTTCTATTAAACGGTCAGGCTTACAAATACTGTATAATAGTTGGTCTTGCTCGGTTATTTGGATGGGTTGTTTTTCTAATTCATCAAAATAGTTGCGTACATAATTGTAACGCTCTGAAAATAATTTATTTTTAAACTCATTGCTTAACGGACGATTTTTAAAGGCATACAGTGAACGATTATATTCTTCTTTTTCATCTGTATTTACAAATTGTTCCTTCCAAGATGACCAAAATTCAGCATTGCTACCAACGGTAGCATAACGTGCATCGTTTGTTGCAAGACTCAATAATACTTGACCGTAAATAAATAATTGCGGAATACCATCTTCTATTAGTTGATTGCGCAGGTGTTGTGAAATTGCTTGCTCCACAGGTTTACGACCATCGGCTGCCACTAAATCGGGGCGTTTACATTCTATTACTCCAAATGGAATACCATTTACAAACAAAACAATATCGGGACGGTAGGTTTCTGCTTTGCCTATACGTTCTATGCTCATTTCTTCAGTAACATGAAAAACATTATTGCCCCAGTTGTGCCAATCAATATAATGTAGCGTGAATGATTTTATATCGCCTTGTATGTTTTCTTCAAAGCTCTTGCCCAATGAAAGAGTATCATACACTTTTTCGTTAGTAATAACTAAACCATCTTTTAACGAAAACTCTTTTAACGCTTGAATAGCCTTACTAATGTTGGCATTGCTAAACTTATAATTTTGCCCACGAAAATCAATGTTGTTTTGTTTTCGTAATTGAGTTTCTAAAATGTTTTCTAAAATTACATTACTCTGCTTGCTGTTGCGTTGTTCGTCAACTTCTTTTGGAGTAAGATACGTATATCCCATGTTTTGCAATAGCTGCAAAGCGGGTATTTGTGATATGTGGTCTTCTTTAAATGATGGTGTTTCCATTATTCTTTCTTTTCTCCAATTTTATGTGGTACTGATGGGTGTCTCCAAACACCTTGTATTTGATATAGTTCATAAAAAATAAGCCATTCTACCGTCCAAGGAATAATTGTATGTGTCAGATGCATTGAGTTATGCCAAGGCATTTCTTTTGGATAGTATAGGCATAACGATTTATCCGGATACATATGTATTTCGTCATTATGCTCTATATCCGGTTCTTTTACAAAAACTTTTGGCTTAGAATCGGGCTTATAAATAATTTTAATTTTATATTTTATAGAAAGTTCCGTTGGCTGAATCCATCCTGTACAAGTGAGAGTATTATTAGCGATACTGACATTTGTAAAACAATCGTAATGCCTACCTATCAAAGTTTTTTCTCTGAATGCTATCTCGTACAAATGTTTATTTTGTTTAAAATATTTCATCCGCCAAAATTCTTGTGAGGTGGATTCTTTAATCCATTATTTGAGTTCTCTGTAACATTAGCTTTCTTATCGGTGTATGCTGTGGAGCTCAAAATTATTTTAGCTTTTTCTAAAAGTGCTTTTTCTTTTGCGTCAACATCTTCATCTGCTCCTGCTGGAAATCTCTCTCCTAAAAGTTTATACCATATTTTGCTTGCAGTTAATTGATTCTTTTCAGAATTAGCGGCTTTGTCTCCTTCAGTAATTAATTTATCTAATTGCTCAAACAAATAATCTTTTCTTTCGGGAGTTATAAAATCAGCTAACAAATCATCATAAGGCGACACCTTCATTTTTATTGCATAATAAGTTCTTAAAGATGCTCGTATGTTTTTTGCAGTTTCTAAAAGCGACAAATCATCGCGGTCATCTTTTTTTGAAAAATGATTAGTTGCTATTACTGTCAGCGCAACGCCAGGAGGAAGTTTTTTATCTGCGGTATCCGACCAACTTTTTAGATAACGGATAATTCTAACTAATTGTTCGCAATAATTTGCGTGTGTTGTTACCCATTCATAAAATCTTAAAGGGTCGCTATCGAGCCAACCATCATTTTTAGTAGCCAATTTAGGAGATACTGAATTATCTGCAAGGTCAGCTTTATAATAGACAGGGACATCAATATTGTATTGGGAAGCATAATCAATACGAATACACTTGTTCTTATGAGATGGTGTTGAGCCCGAATGGTTTTCTAATGCATCCCAAACATAGCCCTGAATAGTACTTGCAACTACATCGGGCTTTTCTCTAAGATAAACGCCAATATCAATATCGCAAGTATCTTTTTTTGTGCGAATCATTGTTTTAAGTTTATAAGAGCCCTGATAAGCATACATAGGAGTATATTCGGAGTGATTGGCTTTAAAGTAATTTGTGATTTGTGTTTTAACTGCTTTAGCAGAGCCCAATAAAGCAGTTTTTTTTGTTGTAGTAATATTCAACTCGTTGTTGAATTTTAAAAATAATTTGTTGCAATTTGCCATCCTATTTTGTTTTTAAAGTGTATAATGTTTGGTGTAAGGAGTAACTTTTTTGTTAAAAAATAACTCGATGGTTCTTTCTCCTTTTTCCTTGTAATCTTCTTGTGCAATTTGATTTAGTTGATTTAACTTCTTCGTCTTTCCTTCATCAAGCTTTACTGCCTGTTCATCAGAATGAAATTCGTGTTGGATTCTTTGATACTTAAAAAGTCCACCACTACCCATTCCCAAACCTTCGTTAAGTATTTTAACCTGATGTTCAATTGCAATAGATTGAGCCTGAAAAATCATATCAAGCAATCTCATATTCCAAGGGTGTAGCCAATAATTCATAGCGCCCCACCTTGATCTTCCCTCCAATTCTTTATAAACTCTTGTGCATGTTCCTATTGACAATACTTTAATTTCGGAAAGACTATACCCTAAAGCAACTGCTTCTAATATCCCTATCATTGTTGGATTGTTCGCTAAAATCCCACCATCTAAATTATAGGGCATATTAATGTTATTTGTTCCATCCATATAATTTATGGAGTATGGATTAAAATAAGTTGGTGCTGCTGCTGTTGCCATTGCTACCTGATAAGCAGGTATTTTATGGTCGATGTGTAATTTTGTATCATGGCACGTTTTGTAAACATTTACTTTCCCATTGTATGCATTATATGCCGGAATACACAAGCGAGTTGCTGAATGCCAAATTTTAGCATCTTCTTTTTCTTCACCTTCTTTTTTTAGACTATCCTTTTGCTTAAAATTTGCTTTGAGTAAACTCTCCAATCTTTTGTTGTTGTACTTCGACCTAAATAATGGAATAAATTTCCACCCGAATATTTTTTTTGCTTCGTCTAAATAAAATTTATTGAGTTCAGTTGCAGTCATTCCGAGACCAAGACCAATCGCAATAATACCACCTGTTGAAGTGCCACAAATTAAATCGAAGTATTCATTTAGATTGCCTTCAATTCTTCTATCTTTTAGTCCATTTTCTATACACGCTAAATACTGAGTAGGATATAATCCCCTTATTCCACCCCCATCAATTGATAATATTTTAAATTCTCTTTTTTCGCTCATTGTTAATTGTTTTTCTTTTTTTACCTGTTAGCAAGCTTGCATTAAGGCTTCGGATTCAATGTTTTAACTGTATCATTCAAATTTTTTAATGAATCTGCCAGATATTTTGTGCTGAAAGAAAACACCTTTCCACCATCATCGGTATATAGCTTTGGTGCTGTTTGAACTTGTTTAACAGCATCCTTTAACATTTCTTGTCGTGATACATTTACCGCAGTGTCTTCTCCTTTTAATAAATCTGAGTATGCTTTGATAGTGTTTGCCACAGCAGCTTTAAAAGCATATTCTTCTTGTAGATTCCTTTCTTTATTATATTGTTTAAAAACAAACCCCATTAAAATAAATGCAGGAAGTGTTTTAGCAAGATTTAATATTATATCTACCCAAACTACTCCTGTTTTTGAAGCCAAGCAAGTAAAAACAATTACAACCCAAGCCATTGCCAATACTGTAATAATAGGGACACCAAATTTCCAAAAGGTCATGCCTTCGCTAAGTTTTTTCTCACGTAAACCAAACGTACCACCTAATGCAGCACCGGCAGCTAAAGCGCCTAACTCAATAATTTCGGCTTGCTTGTCTTTAATGAATTTTTCTAAGGATTCAAAGAATTTTATTTTTTCTTCTCCGCTAACAATAGCAGATTTGAGCTTTACATTTTCTTCCTCGATTTTTTCAATTTGAAGTTTAAAATCTTTTTCTTGAGTTTCTTTTTGAAGTTTAAGTTGGGCGAAAAGTTCAGTGTGATTTTTTTGTATGGTTCTTATTTCTGTATCAGAATTTGTTGATGACTTTTGCAGAGTATCAATTTCATTTTTTTGATTTGTTACGATTGGTACTGCATCACTAATTAATTTTACTTCCAATTGTTTTTGCTCAATAAATGTTTGAACATTTTTCTTTTCTGTTTCAATCGCTTCTTTTTCAGTTGCTAATACTGCTATTAATGCTTCGGTTTTAGACGTTTCAATTTTTATTTTTTCTTTTAATAGATTGATTTCAGTTTCTTTGTTTTTAATATCAATGGATTTTACATCATGGATTTTCATTTTTGATTTATCCCATAACCCAAAAATAATTTGGTAACCAATGAGCCAAAGAATTTGTGTAATTGTATTCTCGAGCGTAAGTTTTGTGGAAATAACGGACTTGACTTGAGCAAGCTGCGCTTGAATATTAGAAGAACCGTGTTGCGGATGAACATATTCAAAAGGTAGATAATAATAATTATCATCTTGTAGTTCCATTTTAAACTGCGAGCAAATACGTTTAATATCCGAAACCAATAAAGGCACAGGGATACCAGTAACATGAATTTGATTAATGTCGCCTTGAGCTGCGTACGCTTCTGCAATATTTTCTTCGATAGGAAGCAGTTCAATTTCATTGCAAATTTTTAAAATTGCGTCTCTTTGATTTGTTTCCATAATAATAAATTTTAATGTCCTTATATTTTCACTCTTTTTTTACCTGTTAACAATACCTGCATTAAGCCTTGTTTTTGTTGCTTGTAATGCGTCAACTGCGTTTTTAATATTTGTATTTCTTCGTCGACTGCTGATAATACAGAAGCAATTTTGTTTTGTTTATCCATAGAAGGCAATAAAACAACAATTCCTTCGCATATTTTTTTATTTAATTTAGGTTGCGCTGTTCCAGTATTGTATTTTTCATACGTAAGATTTTCAAGGTAATTCGTCAGGTAATCAATGTTTACAATCGCTTTTGGCTTTAAAACATGTGCATGATTATTAATCCAACATTTACCAGATACCTTAAAGGCCAATGGTAATACCCTTGAAATTATATTTTCGCCATCCTCACCAAGTAATATAATGTCGTCATCAAAAATATAATCATTAACATAATCTATTATTCCCGATGCTCCATAATATGGATAGATACCTTTAATTTTAGCTCTATCTTCTTCCTTTATTGGCTTTCTTTTCCCATCTAAAAACTCACATACATCGCCTAATGTATATTGTATTCTATCATCATTTTTAGATTTCGGATTTAGAGAAAAAAATAATACCATTAATGCCTTTTTACATTTTGATTTTTTTGCAATTAATTGTTGCAGGATTTCTATGGAAACATCCCAAGTGCTTAGTATTTGCGCTATTTGGGTTTGTTCTTTTGTTGGAGGTAAAAGAATTTCTAAGGTTGCAAGATTTGTTTTGGAAATACCATATACTTTACTGCCAGTTGCTAATTTTTTTAACTCAATAGAAACAACAGGATTTTTTAAAACATACGTTCTAAAACCTTGCTCGGTTAAACCAGAATTGTCGCGCGCAATAAAGGTATGTAAGCCACCTGTAACGGTTCTCTTTTTTATGTTTACTAATTCTATACAGGCTGCAACACCAGCATAATCTTCGCTCGCATCGGCAATTGCTAAATCGCCTTCTTTTAAAGTATTTAGTTTTATGTTGGCATCGACATCTTTTATTTTTGGTATTCTCAGCTCTCTATCAAAATCTAAAACGTTTGCATTATACGTTGAGTGTATATCTCCGTAATGTATGTTGTAAATACTTTCGGCAGTTTCTTCGTCTTTTGTTAGTTGCTCCCTTGATAAAGAAAGTGTAGGTATAAATTCAAACACATTGCCAAAGGGCAGGTATTGCCAGCCTTTGGGGATATTTAGATTGTTTGTGTTATTGTTATTTTCTTTTGCCATTCTTTTTTAAAAATTAATTAATGCATCAGTTTTAAAATTGTTAATTGTTATTGCTTAATGATAAAACTCGCAATTAATAGATTTAAAATGTCCTCTGCATTTGCGTTTGGCAAACCAAAGTTTTCAAACATTTGTTTATTGGGTAAATCATTTTTTATTACTCCGGCAAAGGCTTGTAAATCGTTAAAAATACTTTGCGGTAAATCAAAATTGCTGTTAGGCGCAAGCATTGCTGCCAATCTAAAAACATCGGTTTTGTGCTTTGCTATTTTTTTAGCATCAATTTGTTCGCCTTTTTCTTTTTGCTCCGTTAAATTGATGAACGCTTTTGCCTTTAAACACACCAATGCTTCAATATTAGCTAAACGTAAATCCTGTTGCGGTATAGAATGTTGTAATGTATAATTGTAATAATCTTCGTCCATTAATATGGCAGAAAGGTTCGATAATTCATCATCAACCGGAATTGGAGTAAAGTTGCCTTCGCCTTCAAAATTAACACTATCAGGTATGCGAGAAAAAAGTTCTATTTGTTTAGGAAATTCTTTGTTAGCGGGTTTTAGAAAGCGATAAAAAATACGTTGGTCGGCGCTTTTTTGTTGAAGTTCGTAACCAGCGTCTTTAATAAATAACCAAAATTGTTTTACAAAATCGGTGCTTAACGCTTCTACAATTAAAATCATATCAATATCCTGTGTACCGCGCGGAACAAAGTTTTTTTCTTCCATTATTATATCGCAAGCTGTTCCGCCAATAATGATGTATTGTTTTGGAAACTCTTTGAAATATTCTTTAAATTTTTGTATGCCTATTACCATTGTACTGTATCTGTTAATTGTTCCATTGCCATTTCTACACGTTCATCGTGTGTGCCTTTTAAACTTAAATAAAGAGAAAGCGGATCTATTATCTCTTCTTCCTCACGCTTAACTGGTGCATCGTGTGTTAATTTTTCGGGGTTATATTTATAAACTTCTAAGCAGTACTTTCCTTCGTATTCATTTTCGTTAAGCAACTTACCCGCTTTTTGCAACTCAAAATAATATGTTTTGTCGATTGCATAATACTGTTGCTTTAAAGGGTTCATGTCTGTGTATTCGCATAATGCAGATGCGTTACTTTTGTAATGCAATTTTTTTGGAAGCGTATCAACAAACACACGCTTCAGCACAGGGTTAACTAAATAATCTTTTGCTGTGCCCCACAACTGATGCCTATCGTTGGTACAGAATTGAATGTACTTTTCTTTTGTGCCTTTTACTGTGCATAATTCGAGCCTTTGCAAGTTATCTACCGCTTTGGTAATAGCCATTTGCGTATAGTTAAAATACTTAGCTAATTCCTTAAATGATTTTTCTTCTATTTTAAAATCGTTTTTTCGTTTGAATAAAATATGATACAGCAATATAAACTGTGCAGAAGGAAGCAGTTTTTTGCTTTTTACTTTAGTAGTAAAATTGTGTTTGCTCTCGCTCAGGTTAATTAGCAAATCGGGTAAAAAAAGTTGTTTACCCGGGGCTATAAAATTTATGCGTGCTTCTATTAGTCGTTTTCGCAACAAGCTGTCAATTTGATTTAATTGAAGTACTACTTTTTTGCCAAAATTGCTACTTACTATTTGTAATTGCTGCTGTATTTGTCCAACATTAAACGGATAATGTTGTATATCTACCATTATAAAATTTTTGCCTAAAATATCAAGATGGTAAAATCGAAAAGTGCTTGTTAAATAATAAGGCATTATACCTAACTCGTCTTTTGTAAGTTGAGTTAAATTGGCATTAGCACCTGTTATTTCTTGTATATATTCTTCTACTTTCATTTGGTATTCTTTATACAAAGATAATAAACTTATAATAAACTAATAAGGTTTATTATAATTTAATTAAGTTTATTATATTGTAATACTGCATATTATATGTTAAATATTTGATTTGTTTTAAAGTTAATATGTTCTTGGTGAGCCACATACCCCAACTGGTTAGTGAGCATTTGCGTGTTGCCTATTTTAAAATCAGGTGTATTTGCATGATGGTGTCCGTAAATCCAATAATCAATATTAGATGGTTCGATAAAATCAAACAATTCTACTGCAAAGCCCTCGTTTAATATGCTGCCTTTGTAATGTTGCGGATAATTTAATAAAGTAGGAACGTGATGCGTTACTACAATGGTTTTACCTGTTTGTTTTTGTACGAGTTCGTTTTGTAAATAATTTATACTCTCGGTATGAAATTGATTGAATTGTAATGCAGAGAATCTGTATTTATTATATCTAATTACGTGAAAGTCATTCATGCCTCGCTCGATGTTCCACTCATTAGCAGGGCTAATTTTAGACCATAGTGTAGAGAAGATAAATTTTACATCATCGTGAACTACCGATGTGTTGTTTACTAAAAAAATATTGTCTTTAATTTTTTCTGTAAATGAGCCGCTGCGATTAATGGCATCGTAATTATAATATTCGTGATTGCCCGGAATCCAATATGTAGTTTTAAAATTATCGGAAATATATTTGAAAAAATCTTTTTGCTTTTCCATTATAGCAAACAGCGTAACATCACCTGCCAACAATAATATATCACCCATAGGTTTGAGCGGGTTTAGTTTCAGAAAGTTTTTATTTTCTGGAAACTCGATATGCAGGTCGGAGCAATATTGGATTTTCATTTTTTTAAATTCCTAATTCTTTTAAGTAAGCTGTCATTTGTTTTTTTACGTCAACTAATTTCTTTTCTAATACTTCAATATCCTTTTGTTCTTTAGCAATGTCTATTGTTTCTTCTTCTTCAAACGTATCAACATAGCGAGGAATGTTTAAGTTAAAATCATTCTCTTTAATCTTATCGAAGCTCGCTAAACTGCTATACTTCTCAATTTCTTTGAAGTTTTTAAACGTTCCGAAAATTTTATTTAAATCTTCTTCGCGTAATTTGTATTGGTTTTTTCCATCCTGATACTCTTTACTGGCATCAATAAACAAAACATCTTTTGTTTTTTTACCTCTGTTAAAAATTAAAATTGCTGCAGGAATACCTGTACCATAAAATAATTTAGCAGGTAAACCAATTACAGCTTCTAATAAATTTTCTTCGATAAATTGTTGTCGTATTTTTCCTTCAGCACCACCTCTAAACAAAACTCCATGTGGCACAACAACACCCACTTTGCCTGAGTTGTGTATAGTAGTTTCAATCATGTGTGATATAAAAGCATAGTCGCCTGTACTCTTTGGAGCAATACCTCGCCAATGGCGATTATACTTGTCGTGCGCTGCTTTTTCGTGTCCCCATTTATCTAATCTCCGGGTCAAAACTAACACTTCAAGAAATTTGGATTTATCATGAAACCGAAAAAAATTGCACTTTACTTCGCGTTATCATAATTAACCCAAGCTGTTTTTAACAAGCATTAAAAAAATCTTATTTTCGCTTGTAAAATCCACCCAAAAATTCCAAAAACATTTCACATCTTAAGACCACATGATAGTCCCATCCATGTCCAAAGAAGAAATAATCAAGGAAATTCTCTTTGACTTTGATATGGTGAAACGAAAATCTGAATACGTAATCAAAGACCAAATAAGCGAGCTTAGCAAAACAAAAAAATATCCTTTTGTTAAAGCCTATGATTATGTTACTCCCAAGACCAAAAACAAATGGATTTATATTATAGAATTAAAAACAAAGAATGATATTTTCCAAACTTTTGTAAATTACCATGATACTTCTATAGGAATTAGAGCCGGCTTGGTCATGACCAATAAGGAAATTGTTTTTTTCACCGGTCACTTCTTCAAAAGATTTGTTGAAAGAGGAAAACTTGATATTGCAAGTCCTATTGATAAAATGAAGGAATTCTTTACCTTGAACCCGATGCTTAGTTATGAGGATAGAGATGAGTTGGTAGGAGGTGGGTATGAAATTATTGGAAGAGTAAAATCCGGTGTTGTTCTTGGTATTAGAAATAAAAAAAACATATTGGTATGCAACACCTATTTATCAAATGAAATGTTGCGAAACGACCAAACACTTATAGCTAATAGCTTGAAAGCCGAAATTGATTATTATATATCAACTCAGAATCCGGGGCTGATGTGAAATGAATCGCTTCTCTAAAAAAACTAAACTTATAAGAGATTTCATCGTAAGATGCAAATACTCTTTTTGACCAGAAAATATAAATCAACAAAATCAACCACTTAGATTAAGACCAAGCTAACTAATAGCGACAGCGAGAATATAATCACAAACAATAAAAAATGAAAAAGCAAATACTTATTATTTTTTTCTTCATTTGTTCTCCTAATATTTTTGCACAGTATCCAGACTGGGTTTATCATTCAAAGGTGCCAAATATCGAGGTAATTGCAGGAGAAGCCAATTATATATGGGTGGGTACTCATGCTGGAGTGGTAAGAATAAACAAGACAACGGGCACACGAGTTTTTTTCGATAAAACCAATTCACCAATTCCTGACAGTTGGGTTACTTCGATAGTAGTGGATAATAATGGTAACAAGTGGTTTGGTACGTGGGACAAAGGTTACATTATAAAATTCGATAATGTTAATTGGACTATTTATGACACTTCAGGTACTTCGCTTGATGGACACGCCATACATTCTATGGCTATTGATAATAATAACAATCTTTGGATTACCAGGGGGGAAGGAGGTTTAATTAAATTTGATGGAACAAATTGGACAAATTATACTACCTCTAATTCAGGAATTCCAAGTAACTTTTGTGATTTACTTTGTTCCAAAGGCAATGAAATATGGTTCGTAAGCTCTGGTGTTTTAGTAAGGTTTGACGGGACAATATGGACTACTTTTAATACTACAAATTCAAATATATCCACTAAATCCATAAATAAAATTGACAAAGATGCTATTGGAAATATTTGGCTATTGCATAATGATGGTGTAGAAAAATTTGATGGAAATACATTTACTGTTTTTGATAACACCAACACAAATATTATGAACCTATATAACCAATCTATGACCATTGACAACAACAATATTATTTGGACAGGATGTAGCAACGATAGCCATTCTTCGCTTGGAGGCATAATGTCTTTTGATGGAACAAGTTGGACAAAATTTGATACTACGAATTCATCAATATCCGTAAACAGTATTTACCTTGTATACGCAGATAATTTAAATAATATTTGGTTTGAACCCGGAAACAGTACCGGTTTGGTTGGCAGAAAAACAGGTGCCGTATTCACAAATTACAACCCCTCGAATTCCTTATTTCTTGATAGTTATGTCCGGCAAATAGTAAATGACATAAACGGAAATGCATACTTAGGGGGAAATGATTCATATAATTTCAGTCTGGTTAAATATGATTGGAACAGTTGGTCATCATTGCCTTTTTATAGTCATGGAGCTTTTGGAATAGCTGTTGACCACATAGGAAATCTGTATATTAAAACTAAATTGGGATTAAATAAATTTGATGGAACAAATTGGTCAAATATCCCCAACACCCCCGCTTTAATGACAGGCATTCAAAGTAGTCTTGCACTGAATTGTATTGTTACAGATTTATCAGGCGGAATATGGATGGATTATTTTGCATGGCAAACTACAGTATATGACTCAATTTACGGCACCTATTATTATACTTCTCACGAAGGGCTCGCCCATTTTGATGGTAGTAATTGGACTACATTTAGCAATTTAAATTCTCCACTCCCCGATGCCCCAATCAATGATATAGAGATAGATAACAATAACCATGTCTGGATTGGGACCTCTAACGGATTGTTGAAATTTGACGGTGTTAATTGGACTATATTCGATACATCCAACTCTTCATTACCGACAAACTTTTTTGATTCATTCGTTATTGATAGCTTGAACAATATTTGGTTTTCAAATGGACAATTAGGCTTATATAAATTTGACTTGACAAACATTACTAATTATCCATATCCATCTTTAAACAGTTCCGGTGGAAAATTAGCAAAAGACATTGATGGTAGCATTTGGGAAAACACAGGTTTAGATTTAATACATTTTGATGGGACAAACTGGACTACATTTTCTGCCGGCAATTCACCAATTCCCAATTTTAGTAACACTACTGCTCTTTCGATTGATAAATATGGAAATAAATGGTTAGGAACTCAATTTGGGGTTTTGGTTTACAAACAAGGTGGGGTTATTTTGTCAACAAAATATTTGAAAGAAAATAATTCTTCAATTTCAGTTTACCCAAACCCTTTCACTTCTCAAACTAAAATAGTCTTTACTGAAGAACAAAAAAACACAACTGTGAAAATAATGGATGTTTTGGGTAAAACAATAAAATCCTTAAACCTCACAGGCAAACAATGTGTAATAGAAAAAGGAACAATGAGTAATGGAATTTATTTTATTCAGATAACTGACGAAAATAAAAATGTTGTGAATAAAAAAATAATTGTTCAGTAACAAATATGGATTCTTACTTTGAAATGCGGGATGTTGGTTTGATTTAAAATGTTTTATGTTTGCAATGCCTAATTGAAATTCACCACCCAAACGATGACTCCCCAGCGTTTTCATAATTTATTGATAGTTTATCTTTATGAGTATCGCGTTCATCTCTTACAAGTCAAATCCATTGCCTCTGCAACCTCACATTGTTCAATTGTTCATGAATTTATAGATTATTTGTATAATCAACATTTGGTTGGAGGGATTGAACAGATTACTGTGAGTATGTGTTGCTCGAAGTGGATGGCACATTATAGGAAGCGAAATAAGGATGTGGTTTCAAAAGATATGATGAAGGGTGTGCTGAAAGGGTATTCGTGTTTTTGGATGGGAAGTATGTGATTAGAAATGAAATTTTGATGAGGGGATTTAAGACTTAAAATATTACCGGAAACTACTTATTTTTCTTTGGTACGCGAAGTGGTAATTTCTTACCCTTACTGGCTTTGTTCCATTCGTCCACATCAACTCCCTGTTTTTCCAGTTTCTTCCTGTTAACATTAAAAAACCTTTCCTGTTTCAGACTTTTATAAGGCATTTTTTTTCTTTGTTGAATGTTTTTAAAATGATAATGTTTAGAGCAATTCGCAGTTTAGGTAATCATAAAATATCGTCAATAAAAAAAATTCTGTTCAGTAGCATCCCTTTTCTAAACGAACGATTAACGGAGAACAGGCTCGTGTACCATTTCGTTGGTCATGGAAGGAAGATTGGGAAATTTCCATGTTCCTGATGCCGTTTAGCCAACCTGACAAATCGTTAAAGACCCTACCAAACAGAATTTCACGATTAAAGTTCTGAAATAATCTTTTGGAACTCTTCTTTTGTTTTACCAAGCTTGATTTGAAGTTTTCCAAGCATTTCATCTTTTTTACCTTCTTTAAACATCATGTCATTGTCTGTTAAGATTGCAAACTTTTTCATGAGCTTACCTTTTTGCTCATTCCAGTTTCCTTTTAATTGCGTAGTATTCATTTTTTTAAGATTTAATGCAACTGAATTGTTACGCTACAAAGGTGAACAGCTTAATTTCAATAAGTATTACACAAATTTTGGAATAAGTTACATGATTCACATTAAATCAACGAAGAAGCCGGGTTTGATTTGAAATGAATATGAAGCTACGGAGAAAAGTAGACATAAAAAAGAGGGTAGACTTTAGGGTAGAGCGTATGTTGAAAAATGAGGCTTTTTTCGCAGTTTTCGGGGATTTAGGGTAGACTGAAGGTTTTAAAAAACAAACCCCTTAATCACCTCTAAACCCCCTTCTAATACTGCCTTTTGACTGAGTGGACTTCACAGACAAAATCTCGAACCAATTACTAAAGGATATTGAAGTGCTATCGAGTTTAAAGCGATACATTTCAAGTCATTAGATTGATTAGATATTTTGTAATTTAATTCCATCGGGTAAATATCAATATTTTAAAATTAATAGCAATAAAAAAGGTCGGAATTTCCGACCTTTTGCTTTTAGAATATCTGCATTTTTTTGGCTATCTATGATTAAATTCATTAATCAAAAATAACTACTAAGCTCTAAAATAAATTATTTGTAGAGTCTAACTGGGAAAAGTTCTTAATCTTACGGAATTGTTCTCGTTTCCGTTGCTACTGTTGCCATGTTTGGACTTCACGGACCATTTTTCAAACTCTTTGATTCAGGAATTACAAATATTGTCAGAGTTAAAACACTATTTAACCAGAACATAGCTGGTTTATAATAAAAAAATTAAAAATTGTAAGTCATAAGACTTTTCCAATTTAATATTTCTTTAGCATTGCTTCTTTTCTGATTTTGTCCACCAGCGTATAGTAAAACGGATTTTTCATATCCACTTATATTACACCAGTAGTCAATATTTTTAAAAAATTCCATATTAACGGTCTTTCCCGATTTAATTTCTATTGGCAACAATTTGTTTCCATTATCAATGATGACATCAATTTCATGGCCGGTTTTATCCCTCCAATAATATAGATTAATCGGCAAACCTGCATTTGTTCTCTTTTTTATCAATTCCGTTACTACCATGCCTTCAAAAATTGAACCTCTCAAAGGATGAGTTTTCAATTGTGAAATATTCCGAATTGATAACAGAAAACAAACCAGAGCAGTATCATAAAAATAGACTTTCGGTCTTTTAACAATTGTTTTATTGAAATTTTTAAAATGTGGTTTCAGAAGATAAATTATAAAACTACTTTCTAAGATTCCAATCCATGACTGAATTGTTTTAACATCTACTCCCGTTTCTATGGATAGAGCACTATTGTTTAATTCCTGTCCTGATCGGCCGGCAAGCAATTTTATGAATCGTTCAAAAACAATAAGATCCGTTATGTTTTTTATTTGTCTTACATCCTTTTCAATATATGTTCGAATATAATTTGGGCACCAATCTTCGGGAGGAATATCCTGATCATAAATTGGTGGGTAAAACCCTTTAAGCATAAGGCTGTCATCGTCAGCCGGTAATAATTTTGCTTTAGTTAATTCAGCAATAGAAAATGGAAGTAAATTTATATAGCCAACTCTTCCAGCAAGTGTTTGGGAGATCGATTGTTGCAATAAAAAATTGTTTGAACCTGAAAGTATAAATAAACCTTTTGTTTTAGAATTGTCTAAAATTTCCTGCAAATATGAAAACAAGAGTGGAGCACGTTGTACTTCATCTAAAATCGCTCCTTTGGGGTATGACTCTAAAAAGCCGCGTGGGTCTTCTAGTGCAAAGTTACGTGTATCAGGGTTTTCTAATGAAAGATATGGTTTGTTTTTAAATACTTGTTTGACCAGAGTTGTTTTACCTGTTTGCCTCGCACCAGTGACTGCTACAGCTTTGAATTTAGATGCTAAATCCTTTAATTTATCTTTTGCAATGCGTTGAATCATGAAACAAATATATGGAATTATTTGGAATCTGATTCCAAATAATTCCATATAGTATTTCCGTTTTAATCATAAAAAAGTTTGACCCAAAAGGGAGTTCAACAAAAAAGCCCTTGATTATCAAGGGCTTTAGAGGCTGTGGACTTCACGGACAAAATCTCGAACCAGCTACTGAAGGATATTGAAGTGCTATCGAGTTTAAAGCGGTACATTTCAAGCCATTGAATTGATTCTGCATTTTGTATTTGATTTCAGTTGATGAATATTTGTGAACAAAATTAAATTAGATTGTAAAAGAGGGAATTGCCCGTTGCCCAATATAAATCCTTACGACATTTTTATTTTAGTCTTCTCTTTTCACCTTCTGGAAGTTGTTTGTAATTTTCTTTTGAAACAACTTTTTTTCCCGATTTTTTCTCCAGATCTATTCGGGCTTTCCCGGCAACTTTCCCACCCGCTATTGCGGCCTTTCTATTATCGATAAATCCTTTCACGTTTCTATTTTTAGCAATTTCAGTTGTTGAAGCTTCTCCAAGCATTGTAAAGATTAATTCCAAGTCGGTCATGTGGTCGCGAAGATTTTCATTCGATTTTGTAAGACCTTTCAACTTTTTATAATCACTTGGAACAATTCCAAATGTGGCTTTACTTATTTCTGCTGTAAGAATCGAGTATTCCATTCCTTCTTTTACTCCTCGTTTTTTCCATTCGCCTGTAAGTTCATCCCTTACAGCAATTCCTCTCATTCGCTTTTCAATCCACTCCTCGCTATAACCCTTCGCTTTATATATTTCCCTAATTCTTTGCGATGCTATTTCAGGGTTTTCAATTTCTTCCAACCGTTCCGAACCTACTTGAGCTAACCAAAGTTTAAACGGCTCTGCCTTTGGAGAAGGAATAGATTGAATAATTCTCAAAAGCCCCTGCGTGTTCGCCGCTTGAACTTTTCTTTTTTTGCCATCAGCTGCCAGCATTTCAACTAGGGGACAAATTGTCCCCCAGTTGGAATTTAACTGAGTGTCCCGCTTTTTCATTTTTTTGATATAATCCTTTACATCTGATGCATCTGTAAGCAATTGCACTACATCTTGTATTGAAAAATACCATTTCTGATCTGACTCATTCCAAGCACTTCGTATTTGTTTGCTTTCAAAAAGTTTTATATTGCTCATTTCTATTTCTACTGTTTTTCAATTTTTAACTATGAATTTGCCAGCCTAAAAGTATGTATTTTTCAGAAGGAATTTATTTTGATAAGCTCAAATTTATCCACAGTAAAAAAACAAAGTAGAAAAGAATAAAAACAGAAAAAGTGTAGAAAAACCATTTTTCTACACTTTTCTCATTTGTGGGCACTACTGACGAAATATCGAAACAATTATTAGACGACATCGAGGTATTAGCCAATTTAGAGCCGTATTTAAATATTTGAAAAATATAAAGTTTTTCACCAATACTATAATCCCACATAATCATCAGTCTTTTGCTTTATCTTTTTTATATGCCTGAATCAAGTCAAAGATGAACCTTACTTGCTTTGGCGTATAATAGTTCCCCATTCGTTTTCCTACCTTTTCCGCATGGGGCTTAACTATTTTGTCAAACTCGTAAGATGAAGCAAGGCTTAATTCTTCAATAAGCTGTTTCTTCATATAGGCTTTTAAATGAAACACTTTTCTTTCTTCTGTATTTTTATGGCTATCCATGTTTAAATTTTTTACTCAAAAATAATTATTAAGCTATACCAAATTTTACATTTTTTATTTTTCCAAAACAAATTGAACCTTATAATATAAGTCGAATTACGAATTAAAGAAAATCCAAATTCTTTAAAGTTATTAGTCAACTGTTTAATAGTCCTATAATCAAGGTCGTAAAACAAATATTCTAAAAGTCATTAAAGTGAATCCCTAATTGTATCTACTTTATAATTGTAATTTTTGCAATTGGTAAGAATAAAAATTAATTTCCATGTCCTCCAAATGCAGTAGAAGAATATAATGAAAAATGCAATGCGTCTAAATTTGAAATTTTAGATTCATTTATACCCTTTAAAAGCTCATATGTTTCAACCAAATTTTTAAACTTAGATTCATCGTCGTTGGCTATCCATATACAATTATAGAATAATAATAAAATTTCATATTCTGATAATTGCGCTCTAACAAGTTTAGCATAACGATTTTTGTCAGAATCAGAAAAAATTTTTGTTTCGTCAATATTTTTGAAAATTCTATATAGATGCCTGTAATAATGCCCAATTAAATAACCGGAAGAATCATATAATTTTTGATACGCACCTTCAATCTTTTCTGCTATATTATTATATTCTTTCGTATCAATTCTATAATATCCCTCAAAATCGTTATACATTTCTTTAAATGTATATTTCCCAATTGCTTCTATTCTTTCGAGTAGTTTATAATGAAATTCTATTTGCTTAATTATGATATTTTCCGCAGACTGTACTTGATTAAATGTTGTGTATTTTTCAATAAATTCTTTAACTTTTTTTAATTGTTTTTTTGCTTCACTTAAAAGATATAATGTAGCTAATGCAAGAATTAACGTAGCAATTGCAAGCAACCAATCTGACCAAACCTTTTGAGTTTCGCCAATAATTTTAATATGTTCGTGGCAACAAATTGTAATCATAATAATTATTCCTGTATTATTCCATCAATATTGCCGAGACCATGTGATTTTTTGAATCTATCAAATTGTAATTCATCAAATTTTGTTTGTAGCGCATTTAAAGTACTATCCCGATTTTTAATTAACCCCGCAAGTTCATTCCTTTCTTCCTTAGTTAAATCACGCTCCTGACCTGTTTTAGTTTCTTCCTCTTTTATTCTTGCATAAAATCCAAACCATTCATTATATGCTTTAAAATATTTTTTTAATAAATCTATAATTGGGTCATTAACCTCTTTTATTTTACCATAAAGTGTTTTATTGTCCTCATATTCCCAATTCGGAATACCAAAAAAGCGTGCTAAATTTGTTAGGGCAATTCTATAAGCATTTTGTCTATCAGATTCATTAATAAAAACTTTCATTCCTGGTTTATTTTTCAGTTTAATATCCGGCATGAAAACTTCATAATCTATAAAAACTGTTCCTTTAAATTCCTTTTTTAATATAGGCTCTATTTGTATATATATTTTACAATCATCAGGTATCAGAATAGATTTAGACAAAGTAACTTGCGAAACATCCCTTTGATAGATACTGGGAAATAGGTTAATAGGACTACTAAATTTACTATTGTTTACTTGATTTACTATTTCATAGCGTATGATAAAAAATGAACAATCCTCGTTAGGTATTCTAATGTTTTTAAAAGAAATACCCTTCCCCGAAATATTCTCAATTTCTTTTTTCTCAAGCCCTATTATCTGTTTATGTTCCATGATTTTTACCTATTACACAGTAGTCTATGTAAATATCCGTATTTTAAAATTAATGGCAAATAAAAAAGGTCGAAAATTTCGACCTTTTTTATTTTAGAATATCTGTATCGCCTTACATTTTCATTTCCCAACTCAGACCTTTTGATTTTAAGAATTCGTTTATTTCTATAACGGTTACTTTCCCCACGTTCCTAAATCTTAATAAATCTCTCTTAGAAAATTTCACGAGGTCGGCAAGCGTATCAATTCTGGCTGCCTTGAAAGTGTTTATCGCACGGACAGAAAAGTTAAATTCTTTTATACCCTTGTATAAGATTTCTTTTGTTTCCAAAGGCAAAGAGGCAATTATATTTTCATTTTCATATTGCCGCAATTTTTTTGTGAGAAACCTTATTTCTTCCTGCATATTAACTGCATTCTCCAACTGTTCATTAATTGTAGCGTAACGAAAATTTATTCTTCTGATAGCTCGGTTAAAGATGTGGCTTATTGTTGTAGGCGTAAGATTAAATTTATCCCCAATCTCCTTCAAATTTTTATCTTCAATCAATATCATGCGAATTATATCTGTGTCCCTGCTGCCCAATAAAAAATTATTTGGGCTAAAAAGAATTGAAAGAATATCTTTCTTTCTTTGCTCTTTGGCAGAATAGCCAAACTTTCTCGGAAAAATTATTTTTTCCAAATTTTGCGTGTTCATGTTTTCGGTTTCCATTTTTTGTTTTTATATGACGTTATTATTTAAAAATTAATTATTCTGTTTTTACTCAAAAATCTGCATCTCCCCACCCTGATTAAATCTGCCATTTTGAACCGCCTTACCCTTTTCAGGAACTTCAATAACCACATCAACATCATGCTGAAAATGGTTAGAGCCTCTGAAATTTCCCTCTTTGGTGGTTTGAAATACATAAATGAATGACACACCCGGATTCTTCGTTTTTAAAGCATCTAAATCATTCGGCAGAAGCTCCATTTTATTCACGCTGTCAATGAATACAAAATTATATTCTGATAAATTCTCCGGCAGAAAATCGCTCACAAATAAATTAGGATGCTTTACATTGGTATCGTTCAATTTTTTTTGAAGTGTAGCATCGAGCCTTTCCTCTTTGGCAACGTACAAAACTTTCCCATGATTGCGTGCAAGGTATCCGGCAAAATCAATACACACATAAGATTTACCCATTTTAGGTTTACCAAATACCATAGCAGTAAATCCTTTTGCCGGATCCCCGATAAAATCTAACCATTTGCCGGAAAATCCGATGCTATCAAATTGCATCTTTGCAAAATCAACGCTATTCATAATTTTATTTTGTTTTGTTACTACTGGTGCTTGTTCATTCTCAACACCGTCTAATCCATGACAACCACAACCGTTAAGAATACCTAACAATCCATTTAATTCATGTTTGGATATGGCAAGAGCATCGTTTTGTTTCGGCTTGAATAACAAATTATGTAAGCTCAAATACATCACGTTTACTTTATCTGCATACTTATCTGATTTTGTTAAATGCCCTTGCTTAACAGCTTTCTGCATATCATCAAATAATTTTTTTGCTTTATCTTTTATGCCTGTTTTGCCTTGTAAACTCACATAGCGTTTTATGAATTTTACAGAGGGCATTACTTTTTCACTCTTAACGAGCTTAATCATTTTCTCCATTGTTTCAGGCTTTAACTGGATTTGAATACTTGTATTCATTGCGTTATAGGTCTGCACTAATTTTTCCTGAATGATTTTTATTTCATCGGCATAGGGTGAAGATTTGCGAATACGTTTTTCGATAATTGCTTTTTGTAAGCTGTTTAAAAAGCCTAATACCTGCTCGGCAGATTTTGTTTTTCCATTCAGCAAAATAAAGCGTTTGATAAATTTTAATTCATCTTCAATATGTTCTACCTGTGTTGCCGTATCAATTTTTTTTGGCTTCACAGCCTTTACTTTCGGCTCTTTGTGAGGTTTTGCCGAATGCTGTTTTTTTTCATGTTTAACAGTTTCGCTGTTTCCTGGACTTACCGCCTTTTGTTTTGGTTTCTTTTGCTCCACATACTCGTTGAGCTTGGTTAAATACAAATCAATCATGCGTTTGATTGCAGTATTACCGTTATAGGTTTCCCAACTTGCACCTTCCTGAGTTACTTTGTTTACTAACTCGTGGCTCTTTAAAAGCGTTGGCGGTAATTGGTTTGCGCCAATGCTGTTGATTTGATTGTAATAATTGTTTGCGGTTATCATAGTTTTAAATTTTTTTTGTTTTAATAAAAGAGGCTCTGCCTCAAAATTCCATTAGTTCTAATTCCAGTTCAAGTGCCATAGCTTCCAATTCCAGTTCTTTGTAATCCGGCTCGATATTTTCTTCGTGTATGATTATAGCTTTCTGTAAAGGTTTGCGCTCTCTTGCCTGCCCTTGCGGTATATCTTTTTTAATAATGTCAAATTGAGTTGCGCTTAATGTAACATTGCTGCCGTGTTTGCTTTGCAGTACCTCCACCAATTTGTCGATGTGTTTTAAATCCATTAACGCCACCATTTTATCTGCTAATTTTTCAAACTTTCTGTTTTCTACAAGCGGTAAAATATCGGTATCTAAATAAAACGCACCGCCACGCTGACGAGATGCAGGCACAATAATTTTGTAATTATTTGACTGGCGGATAATGCCAACACCATTATTGGAATTAATAGAACTGCCAATACCTAACGAAGAAATAATCTTTAATGCTTTACCAATTGGCACATTTACTTTTCCTTTTGTTTCTTCCGATGGTAGCCAGTTATCCGGCATGAGAATACCTTTTTTAGTTGCTCCATCAATCGTGGTGTAGCTGACTAATTTCCCTTTGTAATCACTAAAGGCTTGTAATAAATTTCCGGTAATGATGTGGCGTATTTTTCTGTCTGCCGTACCATTTTTTACTGCCGTTTCCCATTGGTTTAGTGTATCAGCTAAACCCTTATCGTTAATACCTACGCTCTCGCCTTTAATTGCCATCACGTCCTTGTTGTAACTTGCAGGTATAGCAATGTATTTATTGCTATTGGCAATTGCGAAGCGCAATTTCATAGCACTTGGCGCATAGGGATTTTTCTTTTTCTTATCAATGATAAACCCCACGAACACACCCAATACGGTTTCATGTCCGCCATCGTAAGATTGTACCGGATAATTTAATTTCCTGCTTACATGAAAGAATTTTAATAAGCCTTCCGTGTATTGATTGCGGTTAGCCGTTACCTTTTCTATTTGAGCAATAGAGGCTATTTCAGCATCCTTTAATATTTTCTCACGCTTTTTTATTTCAGCTTGGTATGCGCCTTCTCCTTCTTTTTCCAATATTTTCAGAACCTTCTTTTCATTCGGTACATTCTTAATCAGCGCAGCGTATTTTTCTTCGTTCTCTATAATCTCATCTTTTAAACGCTTTGCAACAAAGCTCTCAAAGTCTGCAATACTTTCAGCTTGCAGGATTTTAAAATCTTTTCCGCTTAATGATTCAGTAATAATATTTTCCAATTCAATTTTTGTGAATGGCTTTTTTAATACATTCGCTTTTACAGTTTCTAAAATGCTGTCCTCACCAAATGCGCTCTCACCGCCTTTGCCAACCTTGATAACAGAATGACTGATAAGCTCTGCTTCTAAATTCATTGCTTCCACTTCTAAATCATATTCGCCTGATTGTTTTAAGTAATCAATAAAATCAATATAGCGTTCGGCAATTTCATTGTAAAAATCCTGCTGCATCTTGGTTGAAAGCACCGCTACACGCCCCGATACTTTATGCGCTGCATCCTCTGTTGAGTTCGCATCTTCATTACTGGTATCGTCCAATTTCAATGGGTCGTTCAATAAAGTATTTATTTCAGGATTTTCAGAAAGATATTCCGTTACGATTTTATCACCGTATTTATTCAGGAAATCCGGCACATCTAAAATCTTGGTGCTTTGTTTTTGATTTGAACTGGTGTTTGCATCCAATGATTTTAATTTCTTTTGAAGCATCATCATCAAACGCTTTTCGGCAGGTATGGATGAGTTTACATAATCGTAAATCGGTTTTAATATTTGTCCGGTACGGTTGATACGACCACGTTTTTGAACTTCGGTATTAATATCTAACTCGGCTTGTAATACTATCATTACACGCTGCCTTACTTCTTCCTTTGGTACTTTGGACGTTACAATAGCGTGTGCCGATGCGCCTGTACTGCCTGATTGGTTAATCATTAATACATCTACTTCGTTGTTATTAAATTTTCGGAACGCATCGTTTGTATTTAATTTTTTTCTCGCCAATACCAAACCCTGATTTGTTTTTAAATTCAACTGCACACCATATTTTCTGCCTGTTACTTCAGCTACGCTGTAACCTGCCTTTTCTAATTTTTGTATAATCACATCTATTGGCGATATGGTAATTCCGGTGGAAACGGATTTTATTTTTTCGGTGATGCGGATATATTCCGTTTTTGCTTCGGGTGATAATTCCGCAATATTGAATTGTTTGTAGATACTTTCTCCATTCACATCTTTTTCGGTATAGCGCAATACACCATCTAATCCACGCATTAACACTTCTGAAAAATCTGCGTTAATAGTATCGCCATCTTTTACAGGCATACCGTGTTCGTTTTCCATTTGCTCAATAAAACTGCCCATTGTGGAGGCAAATGCAATAACCGGCTTCTTACCTTCTTTCAATCGTTCAATGGCTCTGTCCGCTACCGCTTCGGCTTTGATACTGAAAAGCATTTGATTAATCACATTAAATACTTTCGAGAAATACGGTTGATTGCTCACGCCTGCCTCTGATGTGCCTTTGCGTACCTGTGTTTCTTTTCCTTCCGCAACAGCTATCTTGTCGAGTTCTTCCACTTCTTCATCTACAAAGTTTTTTTGAAAACCAATTACATCTCTTAAAATACTGGTGATGTTATCGGCAATGGCTTTGTGTTCCTGTTCTTTTGCATCGAGTGTAATATAATTTACTTCCACACCTTCAAAGGAACGCTCACGTCTTAACATCTGTCCTTCTTCCACAAGCTGTGATGCCAACACTTCCTGTAATGCAACACCGCCTTTGGTTATCGCTTCAACTAATTCTTCCTTGCTCATGTTCGCATCGCTGATAGATGTTTTCATTGCGTACACCGGCATATTATCAGGTCGCTTGGCAAATGTTGCCGATAAGAAAACAACGCCTTTTGTTTTTGCTAACACCGCCTGCATATATTCGCCTGTATTGCTTGAACCGCTTGAATTGTGGCTTTCATCCATTATGAGAATGTTATCGCTTGCAATGGCAGATATAAAACTTGGCTTTTCAGGTTTCTTTTCGGGAGAGTTGAATTGGGAATAAGTAGCTAAAACAAAATCGAATTTCTTAGGAACTTTTTTATCTTTAAAAATTGCGTTTTGTTCCGTTGGCGGTAATGCCTGATAAATAATGTTTCCCTGCTCATCTTTAATATCGGTTTTGCTTTCCTTGCCATTCACAATGAAAGGCACTAAATGACTTGAGCCGATTGCAGTTAAATCACGGTACAGGTCGGAAAATAAATTTGCTTTCTCTGTAATGAAAATCGGCTGATGTCCCTGATTGACTGCGTAGCGTATCATTGCGGCTGCAATACGACCTTTACCGATTCCTGTCTGGTCGCCAATAATCATTCCCTGCTTGCGTACCTCAATGTTATAGATTGCCATTGCAACTGCATCTGTTTGTTCGGCAGATAAAGACTTACACAACTCTATACTTGTGCGGTATTTTAACCGCTGTTTTACAAACGCATCTATATCACCACCTACGGCTTCTTTAATCCGTTTCACTGCACTGTGCGTTTCATAATCCATTGAATCCGGCACAACCGTATCTAATACAACACAGCTTTCCGATGCAGGCATATATGGTGCGCCTAATCCGTCCCCTTGCATTAATTCAAGTTCCAATTCTAATGCCTGTGCTTCTAATTCGTATTCGTTTATATTTTTATTTCTCATGGCTGTATCTGATAAAATATTTTCTGTTACTCGCTCGTATAATTCTTCAAATGATTTTACTATTACATCAACTTCATTATTAAATATTGGTGCAGCTCCCTGTACTTTTATTTTTCTACCATCAATTAAAATCAGGCGGACATTAAATGCTGTGCCTTGCCTTGAGTATAATTTATGTCCGTCAATATTGATAACATCAACTACGTTGTAATGGCTGTACAGGTAGTTAAAGAAGATGCGGTTTTTACCTGCCTGTATTCTGCCTTTCTCATCCCATTGCGTATGACCGCCTATTATGATTGCAGCTTTACCATTGTTTGCCATTGTGTCCAATGCACGCAGAGCCATAACATGGTCGAGTGTTTTGAATTGAAAATTATCATAGGGTATTGCTCTGTCTAAATTGCCGAAGGGCGGGTTAGTGATAATTGCATTAAAAGTTTTATGAAATTTAAAACTGATGCTTTTATTAAATGCTTCGGTAGCATCCACTTTGTAAACCGCTTTATATCCCTGTGATTGCAGATTGATATTTCGTGTATCATCAATTTCATTCACGATAAAATTTTCAGGCTTGGCAGCTATTGTCAGTAAACCGTTTCCTGCACTTGGTTCAAAACCAACATAACCATTTTCTGCATTATCAAATTTATCTATACCGCAAAAGATACCTGCTAAATAGCCTATCGGTGCAGGTGTTGAGTATTGCTGTAATAAAATACTTTGACTTGTACGGTGTGATAAATTTACTTGGTGGTTATACAAATCAACAATATCAAAGTAATTGGTATAAACATCGTTTCCTGAATGCGCTATTTTTCTTGCACGATTTACAATTGCTAATTCGGTAAATTCTTTTACTTCCGTCTTATCGGTGATGCCGAATGAAGCCGCTAATTTTTCAACTGATAATTTGTTATGCTTAATCTTTGCAATTAAATCGGTTTCGATGCGCATAACAAAAAGCTGAATAGTATCCATTGTTTTCATTTGCGTTTTATTCTTTTTAATTACAGCTTCTTTTTTAAATAATTGATAATCTTTTCCCTGTTATAGTATGCAATGCCTGAAATGACGAGTGAAGCCAAGCCCCCTGCAATTCCTGTTTTATGTGCAACCACTTTTTTTTTAACAGGTCAGCCATACTGTCTATGTAGCTGGAATTAGAGATAATAGCACTTTGGTAAAGCGGGCGGTTATCTCCATTTTGTTCTGATATGTAAGGACTGTATGCAATGGCTTTTGCATATTGTGTGCTGTCATTACTCACGGCTGCTGCTGATTTGTAATTCATACTAATCAATCGGGCAAAGTCCATAAAGCTGTCTTGTTCTGTTTTGTAAATCCTGAACACTAAATTCGGATTGGTCTGTGATGCGCTTTTTGAACCATCCCAATATACATTTGGACTGCCTGCCGCAAGGATTCCAAAAAAGTTTTTCCGAATTCTTGCAGCATACGAACTACCCCATCCTGATTCGTGCGCTCCCTGTGCAAGTATCACGGTTGGATTAAGATTAAATTTTTTACCTGCATTTTCTGCCAATGAATAGTAGGTTTTTACAAATTCTTCTTTTGTCATTTTGTTTAATTATTTCCGTTTAGTACATCATTAAAAAACACGCTTTGCGTGTGTGTTAAATCACTTTAACAAACTTTTTATTTACCCAATGCTGTTTCCTCTGATTGGTAATGAATTTTATGTATTCATTGCCTTTCTTGTCATTCAGCTCCATTATGGAGTAACCCAAAACTTGATGGGGAGCCGCAATGCCAATCATTTTAAATTTTTCATCCATTACAGGTGCGGATTGAAAAGCAATGACACGCTGGTTATAACCATCAATACCGCTTAGTGTATCTTTCTCATTTACAAAAAAGAAAGGGTATTTACGAGCCGTATAATCAGCTTTGCTGATAGCTTGTAACTGGCTTGCTGCTATCCAAAAGGTAACCGGCTTACTGGTATCCAATGCAATTGATTTTATTTCGATAAACAATGTTCCTACTCCTGTACCGCTGCCATTGTCAAATTGTGATTTGCCGGTAGCAAAACCAATTAGTTTTCCTGCATCTGCTAATTTGATAATGTTGCTGTTTAAACTGAAATGGCTGATGTTCTGCGGTGTTCTGCGAAGATTGCTTTTCAGCTTGGTGATAAGGGGCGTACCGTTTATAAAATTATTTTTTGGTTTATTATCCGTGCCTTTATTCGTATTAGTCGGGCTGAATTTGAGCGTGTTTAAAAATTTGGTATAATCATCAGGGCTTAACTCTTGGCGTAAATCATCGAGTAAACTGGAGTTATACAATTGTTTGTAAGCTGCCATTACTTTATTCAGGTCGCTGATTTCATTTGCAGTAGCAAAAACTGCTTCGGTATTTGTGCCGTCAAATTTTCTCATCCATTCCATACCGCTTGGATTCATTGCAGAATAAAGAGCCATCGCCTGACCTACTTCGGGTTTTTGTTCTACCTGCTGCTCGGTATGGTCTTTTTGATATTGCTGATAGAGCGCATGAAGCCCATATACCGCACCTCCAAGCAATACCGCTTTCACTCCATAGTCGAGTAGCTTATTTTTTATACTGTCTTTGTTTTCCATTGTTGTTTGAATAATGCTTGTTATAAAAAGCGTCTATAACGCTATACTCCTAAAGCAGTTTTTTTGCCAATGCTGTTTTAATCGGGTCTTTTTCTACAACGAGTGCGAGCTTCGTCAACTCTGTTGCCGTTAGCTTTATTGCTAACATTTTAAGTGCAGTTACTTTTGCATCGGCTTCATCTTCTGTGAAGGCTGGGATGGTAAAATCGTAAGTGTATTTTTTCATGGTGTTTTATTTTTTATGTAAGTCGGTTAAATACTGGATGGCAGGCTCTATGTCAGCAGGATGGTTAACAAGTAAATCCAAAATCAGAAATATACTTGTCATTTGTTCATGGTCGAATTTATTTTTGAGTGATTTGATAAAAGCCAAATAGTTTTTATCTTCATCGCTTAATTCAGGTTCGGTTGAGCTTGTTTTCTTTTTAAAACTTACTTCGGGTTCAGGTGTTTTTTCGGTAAGAGCATTTTCTCTTTCAGTATTATCTTGTTCAATCGCACCTGCTAATGCTACACCTCCGGGGAGCTTGGCTAACATCTGCGGATTTCTTCTTACGATACCTTCAAGCATAACTGATGCAAATTCACCAACATTCACATCACCCAATCTGAATTTTTTGTCTTTGGCTTTCTCTGCATCTTCTTCCAATTGGTCTATGTAGGCTTCCGCATCGGCTAATTCAGTTTTTAACTTTTCATTTTCCTTTTTTAAAAGGTCGGTTTCCCATCTCTCTTTTTCTACACGAAGTTTTTCATCAATGCGTGTTTCCACTTCCACACCGCTTAAACTATTCTTGTTATCTTCTTTGAGTGTAAAAACGTGTTTGGTATTGCGTGGTGATGTTCCATCGTAAATAATGATTTTTAGCTCTTTTGTTTCCGGCTGAATGAAATTAGTGTAGCCTTCAAAACGTGTTAAATCGTTGGTTCGTTTAACCACTTTAAAAGCATCTACAAATATTTCATAGTCTTCGGGGTCGCCTTGTTCTTTGGCACTCTGTAAAAAATTGTACAGGTTTTCAATTTTTTGTTCGCTGTATTTTTCGGTGATGTACGGCATGATTATTTATTTTTAGGTATTACATGAATGAATTTAATCTGCATTGTTTGCAGTGTATTATTTTGAAGGATTATTTTTCCCTGATGAATATGCTGTTGTTTGTTGATACCTGTATCGCTTAAATCATAAACACCAAAGACGGAGGATATGGTTACGCCAAGCGGTTCTCCGATGAGATAAAAAAACTCGGCATCTCCTTTAATGGCTATGCTTGCTGAAGCCTTACATACAATATCATCGTACTTTGCGATATAATCTTTCTCTTCGTACCCTAATTCACGCATATTGCGTGGTATCAGGAAGGTGGCTATTTCAGGTGTCATTGTTCAGTTTCGTAGCGTATGTAAATTTTTATCTGATAAGGTATAAGCTCATTAACAAGCATGGTGTCCGCATAATATCCCTCAATTATGGTTTCTTTGCTCTCTATGTTTACTTTACGGTATTCCATTGGATTTCCCATTGTATTAAAACTTCCGCCATCGAAACCAATTTTGTTTATGCCGGTTAATGTTTCATAGTCCGGCATGATTTCAGAGGCAATTACATCTTCCGCAAAAAAAATATCTTTTGGATTGTGAAGTTTAAGGCTGATGCTCCCTGCTTTGAGCGCAAAATATTCTTTGCCGTCTTTTATTAAAACACTCGGAGGGCTGAAATTTGGATTAACCGATGTTTCTGTAATTAAAATCCCTGTAATTTTTTTTGCATTTCTCGGCAGTTTAATCTGAAAGAGTTTTTTCTCTCCGGAATTGTTTACCGCCAATGTGTGTATGTGATAATTTTCGTTCATCTTGATTATTCAATTTCATATTCAACATAAAGGCTTACGAGGTAAGGGGCAAAAGTTGTAAGGGGATGAGCGTGATCCGTATAATCAATTTCGATGATACCATTTCCCGGAGCTAAATTGCGCATGTCTTTATAGCGGGTGTTTACATCCACGTTGGTAGTGGATTGAAAATTTTTGCTCTCGTAATTTTCCTCATAACGTTCTTTACCGTTTATGACAATCCGCTGCGCTCCTCGAAAATACAGCAGTTCTTCACGGTCGGAAGTAAGTTTAATTCCTTTGATAATCTTTACTGTTTTATCCAGCTCGAATTTTCCTTTTGCGATTTGTCCCTGGACTGTTATCTGTAAATCTCCTATGCGTTTTTCTAATGTGTCCATTGTTTTAATTTTTTAAATCCTGTAAAACCTCCCCGAATGGGGAGGCTTTAAAAGGAATTTGTTTTTAATTAGGGTGTTGTAATAGTTCCGTGTAAGCCGACAAACAATTGCGTGTTGGCTGCAATGCCTGCCATTGTTCCTAATTCAACGGTGAACTCAATTTGAATATCATCCTGAATTAAGCGGGGGTTTGACAATTTGTAATAACCAACCGGAACGGTACTTAAACCAAGCGTTTTAAAAAAGTTGTTGCTTGTTTCCGGCATAATGTATTTTTTGTTTGCCTTCAAATTGCTTTCACCGTTGGCAATTGCAGGGTAGTCTTCTAATTTTGCATAAGCGGTTGCCATGACATCGTCTTTTGAAGCACTAAATGAAACACCTGCCAGTAAAACAATACCGCTGACAAGCAATGCTTGGTTCTTTGGCAGTTTTGCATTTGAGATGTTGCGTAAGCCGATTTCTTTATCGTCCTGTGTTTCAAACATCTTAATTGTTCTTGATGTTACCGGCTTGATGGAATAAATCAGCGCATCTGCCAAACGCAGGTTGCCTTTCGACAATTCAGCTTTGATGTGTGCAGGTAACTCACGAAAATGTTTTTCCATTTCCGCACGTGAACCTTTGCTGTTCATTGGCGGTGCTGTAATTTTATTAATTGCCATTTGTCTGCGAATGGGCGGCAATGCTTTTAAAGCTCCCAATAGTTCATTGCTAATATCTCCGTCAAGACCTAATAAGGCTCCGATATTATTGAACTCGCTGTTTTCGATTGTTTCGATTTCTCCGAACATAGTTTTTTGTTTTTTTGATTATTAATTAATTGATTGATTTGATTTTGTTCTTATCCCTTTAAGGGAGTTTTTAATTTAAAATTTTCTCTCCTTATTATTTTTACTTTTCTTGCCAATCTCTTTATTTTTTTGTCAGCATATTCTAATTTGTGTCTTGCAGCATCCCTTTGTTCTCTCGCGCTTTCGAGGTCAGTAGATTTTGTTACTAAATATTCAAAGAACTCAATAAAATCATTTTTTCGCTTTAGCACTTCGTTCTGCTCTCCAATGTTTTCAGCAATATTTTCAAATGCTTTAGTTTTTCGCTCATTACAGTCTTGTATTTTTTTTTCATTCAGACTGTATTTTTCTAATTCTTTGTTAAGGTATCCTTGGTCTCCAAAGAGTTTTTCACATAGCATTTTTGTTAGGTCTGTTTCCGGTAAAAGTTCTTTTTCGTTCATTTTTTTATAATTATTTGGTTTTTATTGATTTGGTTTCCTGTTTACTATTCGCTATTTACTATTTACTGTTTAATAAGAAGTGCTTGAAAAATCATCGTGTTCATCATCATTTCCTTCTATTGTTTCTTCATCATTTCCTTGTACTGTTTCTTCTTCCTCTGTTCCCTGAATACTTTTTTGGTATTCAGCACCGCTTTGCTGAATTTGTTTTTCTAAATGGTCAAGGGCGGAAAAATCCAGTTCTTTGTTTTGGTCGGGGTAAGTGAAATATTGTATTGCACCAACACCGTTTGTACTTTCTTTTTTCGGGGCTGCATCTTTCTTTTTGATTATTTTATCCAAAAACAATTTTGATGTGATGCTGTCTTTAAAGCCCATTACACGGGCTTTCACATCTTCGGCACTAAAACCGTCAACCCCTTGAGTAGTGCCTGCGGCTGTGCTGAATCCGCTTGATGCCATCATGCCGATTCCGAATGTGGTCAGTGCTGGTTTGTTTGCGAAGTGTCCGTATCCTGTTACACCTGCACCAATTAACAGGGACGGTTTGCCGATAACAGCTCCGGCAATTCCGCCCCCGATTACACCGATAAGTAAATCTTTGCCAGTTTCTATTGCACTGTGTTTTACTTTTGCGGCTGTCGTTTTATGTCCGGTATCAGTACCGTTCAAAGCACGTTTTCTTTTGTTTTTACTTTTTCTTTTCATTTTGCTGATTTTTAATTTTTATTATTCCGTTGATTATAGCAGGGCAATTGGAGCTTTGTGATGTTTTGTTTTTGGTTTGCTTTTGCCTTTTTTCTTTTTATGTTTCTTGTGATATACACCCGATAAACCTTTTGGTTTTTGTTTCTTTTTACTAAAGTGCTTTACTGCTAACACTCCGACCACTGCGACACCAATTGCTGCTGCTCCTGCCTGCATAGGATGCTCTGTTACCCATGTTTTTGCTTTTTCTAAAAATCCGCCTGTATCAGCTCCGCCTCCTGCATCCGTACTGTCGCTTGTTCCAGCCGGATTTAGTTTCATTAGTTTCTTTGAACCTCCGCTTGCTGCACTACCCGCATCATCAACATTCACGCTGTCGGATGCAGCACCTTCTTCGCCTGCCGGTACATCTTTACCATCTTTTTTCATACCTCCGATTTGTTTGATAAGCCCTGCAATTATTGCCAATGCACTTGAAGCGGCTGCTATGGCTGTTGCTGTTACAAAGCCCAAACCGTTCAATCCTTCTACTGCCTCATCTTCGTAAATGCCGGATAATAAAGCATTCAAAGGCGTGTTCTCATCATAAGGTTCGGAATCGGTAGTCATTCCCAAACCGCTTACTTCGTGGTCTGCGTTTCCTTTTCCAGTAAGGATTGCTTTTTTAAGGTTCTCTTTTAAACCGCCCCCGCCATAAAAAACATTTTCCAGTTTTGTTAAGATGCTTCGCAGTTTATTGAGTTTAACAATATCCAACCCTTTGGCGTTAGCCTGTGCATCGGTTAAATAGGCATATCGGATATTCCCTGCAATTTTCATCAAATTGAGTTTCATCGAAGCTAATACACCTAACCGAAGCAAGCCGGTTGCAGGGTTTAGACGATTTACAACATGAAGTGCTTTCTTAGCTCCTTCTTTTAGTTTGCTTAAATTGATTTTTCCGATTCCGTCAAAATCATCTGTACCCATTAAATCAAGGGTATCTACGTTTTTTTCTGTTGCCATTAGTGATTGGTTTTGGTTGGTATCTATACCGTTTAAATAATGTAGTTTCATTGGTGTGTCTTTTTTTTCGGTGTATGGTTCTTCTTGATTATATTCATTTAATACGCAGTCAATCGTCAGGTAATTTCCTTTACTGGTCGGCACAATCGGGTAAATGTGTTGGAAATAATCTCTGTTTTTATATTTCGTGATTCGGTAGATGTGCGGAATATGCAGGTTGGTCAATATGCTGCTGATAAAAACTGTATAACAATCACAATCAACTCCTCGTGTTCTATCATGCCAAGCACGAGCCGGTCTTCTAATTTGTTCAATACCATCTTTGTCTTTTGCATACTGTATATGCTCATATACAAAATGCCATATATTCTCACACGTTTCATTTATTGTACTTCCTTTTAAAAGTTTTGCTATTCTGTTTGTATCGCCTAATGTTTCAAATACTACCTTCGGAATAAAAGCTACCGTTGCTGATACATCTGCATCATGTTTAATTTCTACCTCATCACCGATGGGTTTTGGAAACAAGTGATTAAACTCTGCACCGCTTTTGATTTGTCGTTTGTGATTCGCTTCCATTATTTTTTCACTATTTGTTCTTGTGTATATTCGTAGGGGAAAGAACTGATTGCAGTGTATATCGTTGTGATAATTGTTATTCCGATTTTTACTCCTGCACCTGATTTTAAGGATGTCAATAAATCAAGTCCTGCCGACAATAAACCCATTAAAGGAATCTTTATCATTATGGCTTCTATGTTGGCTTCCCCGAACTTCGGTATGGTTATATCCTGATTAACAACCTGTGAACTGCCCACCGTTTCGCCTTTGTAAGAGAGTTTCACAAAAGGATATTTTATTTTTAAACTTCCTTCTGTCGGATTTTTTATTTTAGCATCCACACGAATCGTAATACCGGTTAAATCAAACTTGTGAATTATCGCTTTGATTTCTGTTTCAAGATTTGCAGATGTTCTGCTCATCTTGAACAAATAACCTCCGGTCAAAACAACACCAGTCCCGATTAATATTTTGGTCAGCTTATTCATCTTTGCCTTTTGTTTTTTTTCCTTCTAATACCACAATTCTGTTTTCAAGCGTGTCAATTTGTTTTTGAAACATTTTTGAAATGTTTTCAAATGAATTGATGTGCGAGTACAAATCGGAATAGACTTTATTCACCCGCTCGATAAGTGTTTTAAAATCTTTGTGCAGGTCTTTTAAAAAATAACCTATCGCTAAAAACATCAAACTGATAATTCCTAAAAGGACGCTGTTGATGATGAGTAATAATTCTGTTTTTTGCATGAGTTTGTTTTTTTTAGTTGTTATTATTATTTGATGGGGCAAAGGTGCAATGGGTTCAAAATATTTATTTTAAAGGAGTGGATAGGGATAGATTATTCAGGATATTTCTCGAAAATAATGTATGGAGATTATACCCTGATAAACTTCCATACAACATCAAATTCTATTTTTTCGTAATCACAATATTCCTTTATCGTGAGTTTTGTTTTGCCAGTTGCGATGGAATCTCTTATGACTTTGTGTTGATTGGCGCAGCTGCTGTAATTATTACTGCCTAAGAGTTTCATCAAATCTTTAATCGTTAAAAATATTCCTGAATTCATGATATTTATTTTTAATTTGAGTTTGTATATTTTATTTTTTTTCTTTTTCAAACAGCCTTCTGCTGCATGGATTGTTATGCCTCTATTCTATATTTGCAGAATTAAAATCTGGTCTTCAAGCAGGCAGTTCACATACTTAATCAGATTAAGCAATGAGTTTTCCTCAATCATACTTGCTCGTTTATTTTTACTGTAATAGCCCGACAGTAATTTTGTTCGCATAAAAAAGCCTATGTCGCTTTCTGTCCAGTTGAATTTGAATGTCAAATCAGGATATTTTTCAACTATTTCTTTTGGGGTCAGATAAATTTTTCTCATTTCGATTGATTAATATTCGGATACAAAACAACGGTTAGATTAATTGCAAAACAATATGAGTGACCCCGTAGTCACCTGTAAAAATGGGGGGTGGCAGGGGGGTGATGGGAGGGTTGTTTGTAAGTCAGCAAACTCCAAACAGTCAATAAGTTAAAGCGCTATTTAGAATAAATAAAAATTATAAAAAATAAAAAAATAATTTCTATTTCATTTTTTTTCTTATTTTTATGATTGTATAACAGTCATTAATTAGATTTTAACGTAAACTAATATTTATTATGTTTTTAGGCTCTAACATCAAAATTCTGCGTAATAGAAACGGCTTAACACAAGAAGCCGCTGCGAATGAGTTCGGCATTACACGTTCAACACTTAACAACTATGAAAACACCATTGTTCTTAATCCAACTTCTGAAATATTGATTACAATTTCCACCTATTTCAATGTATCAATTGATGTTTTATTAAAAACAGATTTAAGCAGGTTTTCAGATAAGCAGTTGGATGATTTAACGAGAGGTTACGATGTTTATACAACCGGGACAAAAATCAGAGTACTAAGCACAACCGTTGACAGCAGGAACAATGAAAACAATGAGTTGGTAAATGTAAAAGCATCGGCAGGTTATACAATCGGGTTCAGCGATGAGAGTTTTATTAAAAAATTGCCAATGGTTCATTTACCTTTTTTACATAAAGAACGCAAATACCGAACCTTTCAGATTACCGGCGATTCGATGTATCCGATACCTGATAAATCTTATATAGTCGGTGAATACCTCGAAAACTTAACGGAAATAAAAGACGGTACAGCCTGCATTATTGTTACGATTGATGAGGGTGTGGTATTTAAAATTATCACTAACCATATAAAAAAAGGGAAAACTCTCTTGCTATCATCGTTAAATGCTCTTTATGAACCCTATGAATTAACAATAAACAAAGTAAAAGAAGTGTGGAAATTTACATACTATATCAGTTCTCAAATTCCCGAACCTGTGATGAATAATGAAACATTGGTTTCAACCGTATTGAAATTAAAAAGAGATATGAGTAATCTCCGCAAATAAAAAATTTAACAGAAATGAACAAAAAAGCAGAGTATTTAACCCCTTCACAGGTTATAGAAAAGTTCCCTGAATTAGAACAAAAATTTGGGTGGAGCGCAAAAGATTTAGGTGTATTTTTAAAGAACAAGTTATTGCTGGGGCATTATAATCATTCATTAAGAAAATCAATGATAAGAGAGGATTCGCTCCGCAAGTTAATACGTTTTGCAAATGACCAGATAGATAACCAAAAAGTAACTATATTATAAAATTATGTGCTATAATATATCAGCGAAAAAACAACCGCAGGAATTTGAAATACGCTTTGGTGCTGCTGTTGCAGAAGGGGAAACAATTTCAGCGCATTATTATTTGAGTGGTTTCAATCACCCTAAAATGTCAGTAATTGCAGGCGTTGAGCCTAATATAATTCACAATTATAATTGGGGATTGATACCTGCATTTTGCAAAACAATTAAGGATGCAAACGAAATGATGGTTAAAACACTTAATGCAAAAAGCGAAACAGTTTTTGCACTGCCATCTTTTAAAAATTCAATCCGGCAAAAACGCTGTATGGTTTTAGCGGATGGTTTTTATGAGTGGAGAACTCTCGGAAAACTGAAATACCCTTATTTTATTCAATTAAAAAGTAAAGAAGCATTTGCTTTTGGCGGTATCTATAACGATTGGGTAAATAAAGATACCGGAGAAATAATAAATTCATTTTCCATTATTACGACACAGGCAAATCCATTAATGGCGAAAATTCACAATGTAAAATTGCGTATGCCGTTAATTCTGCCACAAGAAATTGAAAGGGATTGGCTCAACCCAAACTTGAGTGAGAAAGAAATTACAGAGTTGATGAAACCATTGGATGAAAACCAAATGGAAGGTTATACAATTTCAAAACTCATCACAAACCGGAATGAAAATCCTGATAAGGCTGAAATACAAGACCATTTCGAGTATCCTGAACTGGCAATGTTTGATTAAATTCAATTATTTTCAATCTTTTTCAATTGTTTCTTATATTGTTCTTAATTGCTACGTAATTGTTTTTTAATCATTCGGGTATCAAAAAAGTAAGACATAGGAATTGAAAATGATTACATTTGAATAGTGATGCAAACATTCCTATATCTACCAAAAATTGGGGTGATATATGCTACTTTGTTTCACATATAAACGAGTTGGTGGCAAGTTTAAGGAAGTACATTGTATGTTAACAGGAATTATACATGAACGAGAAATAAATTATGAATTCAATACAAAAACCATATTGGTATCGCCTAATTAAGCTTTTAAAATCCCAAAAAGTAATTACGACAGGTTTGACCATTCCATATATTTTTGGTGCTTATAAAATACTCGGACAGCCGTTCAAAGACATTAATCACTTAGTAAATACAATTTTAGATTCTAAAACTGATAAATATCCTGTAATACAAAAATGTCCTGATATAGGACAGCATGTAATAATGATAGAGGACAAAGAAATCTGTAATAAGCAATTTAGAAAATATGTTAGGTTTGAAAATTCCTCAAACGACAATATTCTATTTATTAGTGACAACACTGACTTGGGTAAAAGCCTTGAGAAAGTGTTTTGGAATCTGACCGCAGAATATGAAAACCCAATCAAGAGAACTGAACATTCATGGAACAATAAAGAGAATAGATGGAAAAAGTTTGAACAGAATGAAATTGATTTGATTAATAGTATTAAATAAAAACTTCAGCTAGCTGGACAAAAAAACTAAAAATAATATTATGGCTATTCAGCAAAAGAAAAGTATTGAAAGAAAATTAATCCCTTTTAATTACAGCAGAATATATGATTGTCCAAAAGGAGCATTAAGAGTTTTAATATTGATATTTTTTTTATTGGAATTGGTGCCACTTATTGCTTGTATTCACGACTACAGAGTTGATACATACTATCACGGCTCCGCTTTTTCAATTCATTATAGTGGCTATTTATTTTTTATTCCTTTTGAAATTTTTAATTATAGCTCAGATGAGACTAGCGGAGGTATAATGCTTTATGTGACATATTTCTTAGCTTCAAGTATAATCTTATACTATTCTTATTGGACTTTTATTAGAATTTATCTTTGGATTTTTGATGGTTTTAAAGAAAATAAATAGAAATGAAAATCAATTACCTGACAAACTCTGTTTTACGAATTGCGGGTAAACACCTATGTTTAAAGGACTTTTAGACTATTGTATTATATTTCTAAAGACCTGGATGATAAATCAAACAGTTGTACAATTGAATATCTTTTAGAAAATTTAGAAACAATCTGACGAAAGAAAAATATAATGGAAACAAGGGATGTAACGCAAATTAAAGTATTTAAGCTTATACTTATGCCAAAAAGAGCCAAGGCAAAAGGCGATAAGTTTTTGGTTGCAATCAGTTTCTCTAAGGAAGAGCTGCTTAATTGGTATAGGAGCCAAATGGCAGAGAAAGTTTACGAAGGAATCCATCCAGATAGTTTAAAACAAATACAGGAACATAATAGTAAAGAAGGGGCATATCAAAAGAAATACTACCCAATTAGAAAAATTTTTAAAATCGGTTCTCCTCTTGAATGGTTTAGGGAATTACTTAACCCAATAGAAACCACAAGTACGGATATGAAATATGCAGGAATAATTGAAGTATGGATGACACCACAAGAATTTCATAATGAATTTAACTACATGATTAATTGTATAAAAAAGAAAGTACATGAGGTGGGTGGGCAATATTTGGGATATACTGCAAAATATACTTTTGAAAGCATCCCTGTTCCCGAACTGGTCGGAATAACGCCAGACTTTTTAAAAGAAATAGAGAACCTCGACAAAAAGCAAAGACATTGAACCAATAGATGAATTTTAAAATAAAAAAAACATTACGACCGTTGTTTGTTTTACGAACTATACGTTACGAACACTTTCAGCGCCTATTTGGTCGTTGTGTGCCATTGTATGAAAAAAACAAGAAAAAAAGAAAAACGAACGGACAAGAACTTTCCGTTCAACAATTATAATTTCTGTAAAGCAAATTTTGAATTTATTATACCGTATCTTTCGACTGTAATGTTGTTAGTGGTGATGTTAAAAAAAAGTAAGACAAACAAACTATGAGTTATACATTTCCGAAGGTAAAATTGAATGATGACGGACTATTTGGGCCGACATTAAAAAAACATTATTACAAACCCGTTGGTTATCATAACAAAACAGGCGAAAGTAGTAAGCATAAAACATTATGGGTATTAAAACAAAACGAACAATATGAGCCATTCAGAATTTCTGATGAAAAAGCGTGGATTTGTGCTAAGAATAAAGGACTTTTTTCAATTCTTGACAATGGCAACGTAATCATGGGAACAAATGAAGAACGAATTTCTTTTTTTCCAAACCCTGTTAACAAGACTGATCCATGGCATGGATACCCAATTGATAGTGGTGAAAAGGATCCAAGTATTGACCTTGTTGACAAATGGCTAAAAGACAAAATTATTGACGACAGAATCCATTACAAAATTCTTAAGGGTCAGATATGAAAACAATTAAATTTTCAATAAACGTAAAAGCAATTGACAGCTATATTTATGGCGGACATTTGTTTTTAATTCTCAAAGATGGAAGGATTGTTTACACCGCTATTAGCAGGGTTATAAGAAAACTAGTTGACCGATATCCTGATTTTGAAAACCTGATACGAATTTCATTTCAACGAAATGACTATTTAAGCAATAGACAAGGCTTAATGATTTTAGGGGTAGGAGAATTGAAAAATGTACTATCTAAACTTTGGGAAAGAGCGACAAATGAAGTTGAGTTTGAAATTGAGTTTGATGATGAAGACTTCGAGCTTATATCAGAAATCCCATCGATGCCTGTCCTTGATATGAAACTTTATGCAATGAGAATGTACCTAGGATGCAAAGAAGGTTTATATGAAATAAATCTAAATCCGCACGAAAATCGATACAATTTAAATCCATCGAAACCTGAAAAAAGATTTGACGCAAAAGTAACTCATCTAAATGCCAAATCAGGAGAAGTAATAATATCCGCAAATAGCGAAGGGCTTTTTCACGGAAGTTTTCTAAATGATCAAAATAAACTTAAAGTAATAAATAAACCCGTAGCTAAAAAATCATTACGGACAGGCTGGTCAAGCTATGATGTAATTAACTACGAAGAACAAAACAACTTTGAATATTTTGTAAATGAAACCAAAGGCCTTGAAACCAAACCTACTTATTCAAAATTTGATGAGCATAGAGAAAGAAGGCGAATAACTGAATTCGGCACTGCTAAATATGGAATGTCTCAGCTTCTTGAACATTCCGAATTAAAACAAGAAGAAATAGGTTACTGCTTTAATAGCTCAACAACAGGTTTCTTTTTTACAAAAGGTGGCAGATTTGTTAACATAAATCTTAATAAAGAGGATAAAGAAAATTTATATTTTACTTCAAGAATACATCCGTTGCCTAATCTTGACAAGTCCGTAAATAAATTTAAACGACCCATTTCTACTTCAATTGTTCCGAAAGGCTGTGTTGTAGAGTACTTCGACAAAGTTGTCCTTTATCAAAATTCAAAAGCAAAAACAATTGAAACAAACCCGAGTATCAATGTGAGGACATATCCAAGTTCAATTAGATATAGAAACTTAGTAACGGTTACAAAGGACAAAGAAGTTTCAATTCATTCAATCTATCCCTTTGACGAAAATCCAATTAAATTAACATTTGACGACTTTGATTTTGAGCAAAAATTTAGCGAATAAAAAACTAGTTGCTTTTAGAACTTTATGTTATGACTGTGATTGCATTATGACCATTGTGTTTTTATAATTATGTGTTACGACAGTACACTAGACTGTTCTGAAAAAAAATGAAAGCCTCTTTCAATTATTTTCAATGTTTTTCAAATACTTCTTATATAGTTCTTAATCCCTACGCAATTGTTTTTCATTTCAAATGTAAAAACTATTGAAACATTTCCTTTAAGTAGGTTGTAGTTTTTGCAAGTTGTTTATTGGCTTTGTCTATCTGATTTCGAGTATCCTGAACTGGCGATGTTTGATTATTAAAATTTTACTTTGTGGATAATTACGTACAAAAAGAAAAAAGAATTTCGTTAACAGCGTGCAAAAAAATTCTTAATACCAATGGTGTGGTTTATACCAATGAAGAAGTTATCGAGTTGAGAGATTGGCTTTATCACATGGCAGAAATTACTTTTGACGTTTTGGATAGGGAAGAACAACAAAAACAAATGACAAGAGCTAATCAGATTAGCACATAATTTTCATTGTTTCCAATGCTTTTCAAATACTTCTTACATAAATCAGAACGTAGTGTTCCCGATTATGCGAATTTCGGAATTAAATCTTGCTGAATAGTGCCATTTTGCTTTTACGGTGTTATGGTAAAAGTCCCATTGAGCCGAGATGTGAAAGTAAAAATGAAAGCGTTTTCAATTATTTTCAATGTTTTTCAAATGCTTCTTATATAGTTCTTAATCCCTACGCAATTGTTTTTCATTTCAAATGTAAAAACTATTGAAACATTTCCTTTAAGTAGGTTGTGGTTTTTGCAAGCTGTTTATTGGCTTTGTCTATGTCAAAGAGAAAAGGGTCGTATTTCTTTCCGAGCCATGTGATAGTTTCTCTATATTCAGGATGGAGTTCATCCTGTATGATTTCTAATTTTTCATAAAAGCCATGTAATCCACCACTATCTTCGCATGGGCAGTTCATAGCCCCTGCTGTACAAACAGGATACTTCATATCTTTCTGCATCGGAGCGATTTTTTCTAATACTATCTGATGCCCCCAGCTATCACCAAAATCATACAGATAAGTAATGTCATCACCGGCTTCTTTAAAATAGTTTTCAATCCGCTCTTCGTACGCGTTCAATTTTTCTTTATCAAACAAAGCATCTTCTTCATTTGGTAAGCAAAAAGTTTTTTCTCTATCCATAAACTCAAACAGGTGGCTGTTTGTCCAACCCATCGCTAATTGTATGGCTATGTGTAATTCTAAAAACGTTGTGTCGCTCTCTACCTGTATGCGCCGCCAAATAAGAGGTTTACTTTCGTTCAACGTTATTTTAAACTGAAATATTTTGTTCATGGCTGTTATTTTAATTATCAAATGTAGGAAAAATGGGAATCATCATATATAAAATCTAATTGTTTTTAATCATTTTCAATTCTTTTTAAATGCTTCTTAATTGCTTCTTAATTGCTTCTTAAATGATTCTTAATTGCACACACAGATCGTTTTAAACTTAGGGCATAAAATATTTTGCTAAATATTTAAAATAACCTTTTAATATTCTTTACTTTTATAAGCTGATAGTTTTATGTAAATAATTTCTCACATTATATTTTGAAAACACTCCTTTTTGATAATGATGAAATAACTTTTGATGTTATAAACGGGATATTAGTTTCGGCTTGGAAATCTAAATTTATTGATATATCGCTGGTTAGAAAGGTGAAAAAATATCAGTTAGAGATTTTAGGGGGAAAATCATATCCAATGCTGGCGGATATTAAATCGGTAAGAGATACTACAAAAGAAGCAAGAAATTTTTTAGCATCAAAAGAAGGCTGTGTGGGTCTTATAGCAATTGCAATATTGATTAATTCACCTGTAAGTAAAATGATTGCTACTTTTTTTATTAAAGCAAGCCACCCTGTTATACCAACCAAAATGTTTACGGATGAAATAGAAGCAAAAAAATGGCTGATGGGATATATAGTAAAAGAGGACAAAAAGAGTAAAAGCCCGCTTTATTTTGTATAATATTTCAATAGCAAAACAAAATGTATAATAAAACAAATGCAGATTATATGCAGGAATTAAGCTACAGCGTTTGCGAAATGAAAGATATTTTTGAAAAATTAAAATCCATTGAAATAGATAGTTTTGAAAATCGTATCAACTTAATGCTTCTTAAAAATAGATTTATAAAAGTATGCGAAAATCTTGCCGTAACTATTAATTTTATTGGTGCAGATATAGAAGATATTCCCGAAGCTTCTATTAAACTAAGTGATGCCTTCATTTATTTTGATTTAATTGCAGATGAAAAAACAGGGAAACTTAATACACCCCGGATATTTAAAGATTCAACTGATGTGCCATGGTTTGATTAAGTAAATAAAAAGGAAATTAATAATAAAGAAATGGATACTAAAGCAATAAAAGATGTTTGTTTTGAGATTGAAGAAAAAACAATAAATAAAGCTGTTAAATGTGCATACTAGGGAATGTCTGATTGATTCATAATTATTTTCAATTATTTTCAATCTTTTTCAATTACTTCTTAAATGGTTCTTAAATAGTTCTTAATTGATACTGTATCGTCCTGTATCTCTCTCCATTTTATATTTCCATTATTTCCGGCATTTCGTCATAAGTTCGTCCGTTTAAAAGTCTGCCGCTTGCTTTTTTATTTCGTCCTCCCCATTGTTTGAAGAAAAAAGCCGCATCGGCTTTTACACATTGTTCTTGAATATCCAAAACCCAGTCTGGGTTCATTGGTCTGGGCTTATGTCCGCTTTCTCCGCCTACAATAACCCAATCCATTTTTTTAAGATTTAAATTCGGCAACGGGCCAATAAGTGGTTCGAGTGACAGGAATTTCACTTTAGCTTTTGTCTTTCTCAAAAAGTCAATGCGGTCAATTACTTTTTCATTCTCCACAGAAACACCCATCCAAATGTTATGCGTCCATTTTAACTCTTTATGCAATTCAAAAAGGCGTTCTGCTCTTTTTGTAAGAACTTGAAAAACGTGTTGCGGATTATCATTCATTACGTGAAAAACCTGTTTAATAAAGTCAAGTGGAATATTCTTATGAAACAAATCACTCATTGAATTTACAAAAACGACTTTTGAAGATTTCCAACTGTAAGGAATGTTTAAAGATTCGAGATGGGGTTTAACTACTTTGAAACCATCTTTATATTTTTCTTGCCCCATGCCTTTTAATCTACGTGTCATAACTTCGGCATAACAAAATTTACAGCCAGCAGATATTTTAGAACAACCTGTAGTCGGGTTCCAAGTAAGTTCAGTCCATTCTATTGTTGAATTAGCCATTAATTAAATTTTAAAGTACATTCTTTTGAAATTAAAACAGATTTTACATGGTTTTTATTATCTGTAAATGTTGACGTTAGTTTTTTTTCATCTGCCATTCTCCTAAGTGCTTCGGTATAATGGTTACGACTGTATAACCCACTTGTTTGATGCTTTTCAAATAAATCATTAGCTGAAATAGTTTTATTGCGAAATGTTGAATACAATTCATCTTTCAATTTATCAATGTTTATTGATTTTAAATCAAACAATTCATTAACGGGATTTTCAAATTTCTTTGCATCAAATGTGTAAGTGTTAACTCCATCAAATAGAGTACCTACATTAGCAAAGTCATTGTAAGTTGTTTTTATTAAATCATAACCTCTAGAACCTTTGGTAAGATGTAAAATATAATGACTTGTTGCATCAATATCCTCTTCTTGAAATTTAAAAGCAGTATAGAATATTTGACCACCCAATAAAGATTGATACTCATCACCAAGACAATTAATTATGAGGTTTAATCTTTCAGCAACGGTTGATTTAAACCTTCGGTCTTTTTTTATCTTTGCTAAGGTTGTTGGAAATAAATCTTTCATTAAGCTTTCAAATTTTTCATTTTCCAAAGCAGGATGAATTCTTTTTGTGTTTACAAACAAAAAAATTTCATTACCCCAATTCTTTAAAAAATCAGCAAGTATTTTTGTTTCTATTCCTTTATAACCAAAAGGGTCAATGAAAAGTAATGAAGGAGATTCATTGTTTTTTCCGATATGAGTATTTGTTGTTAAAAAGTCTGAAATAGCTTGATTATCGCCAACTGTACTCTTCCCAAAATGAGGTTTTTTAGAAAATGTGCCTTCGGGAAATTCAGCATAAAAATTTTGCTCTAACGCATTTGAATGCTGATTATCATTAAAAACCATCTTCACTTTTTGTTTGAGAAATTCATCATTTTTACAATGTCTGCCTATCAATATAGGTGTAGAGGCATTAGAATCTTCATAAATACCGGGGCCTGCAAACAAATCAATATATCTGATTTCTTTTGGCATATATTTTTTTACAATTATTTTACAATAGCTTGGGAAATATTCAGAGACTATGCTGGCCTTGATTTTAGACGAAACTGTCTGTTTTTCAAAAAAATTATTTTCTTTCATTGTTCAATTTTTAAAACGCATTAAACATATCTCCCAGATAGTGTTTTAGATTGTATTTTTTTGTAGTGTCTAAAGCACGTTCAAGGCAAATTAATTTTTTATCTATATGTTTTTTGAAATACTCGACTGTTTCCATTTCAATAGTAACATCTAAGCAAATCAAAGTTTCTTTTTCTCCGTCTGTGGCAAGAACTATTTCATTTTTCTTGAATTGCTTTTGCTTTGCAGTTGTGTAATTTAAATTGAACCCGTTTTTTAATAATATTTCAGTCATTAATTCATCACGATTGAATGCCGTTACCAATTGGGCTTCTTTGTCTCTGATATATTTTTTTAGCAACTCAATATTTTCTTCATCTGTTTTTTCAAGGTCGGGTGCAAACTCAACTCTTGGAAAATTTGATTTAGCCAACTTAAAAACTTTGAACCCGAAACCTTTTATTGCATCTTCTTTATGACCATTTGTAAATAAATCGGGCTGTTTTTTTTTCTTTTCTTCAATAAGTTTTTCTATAACTCGTTTGTTACGTTCAATGGTAATATCGCTGATTTTTTTGTACCCTGCTTTATATGCTTCGCTTTTTTCGTCAGTGATTTCAGGTAGTTGAATTAATATAAATTTTCTATTCCCTTTATCATTGTTATTTAATTCGATAACTGCTTGTCCCGTTGTTCCAGAGCCTCCGAAGAAATCAAGAAAAATATCTTCATTACTAATTGGAAATGAATTAAACAGTAATTGAAGTAAGGAGCTTGGTTTAGGATATGAGAAAAAACTTTTCCCTTCAAATATTTTTTCTAGTTCTATTCCTCCATCACTTTTAGAAGATAAAATAGACCGTAATAAAAAACTTTCAACTTCATCAAAAAAGGTTATAGAACTTGGCTGTGTTTTTTCATCCTTACTAAACCAAATTTTACCACAAACAAAACTCCCATCGTGAAGCTCTTTAATATTTTGATATTTTCCGTCAACAATACCAGCTGCATCATTGAAAGTTTCAACTTTCCAACGCCAACCTCTATCAGGAATTTTTACAGTTTTTTTTGTTTTAGGATGCTTCACTTCATAAGTAGGCCCAAAAGTATTTGAATTAGGCCAACTCATATTAATTTTACCCCACAGCCTGTAATCACTGTTTAATGAGTTATAAAGAGTAATGCCTCTATCAAAATCTCTTTTTTTATAAAGTTTTTTAATTTCACATTCTGCTTCTGGGATTGGTAACTTTTGATTCTTTAGTTTTAAAATTAACTCTTCAATTTCTTCTAAACCCTCTTTCCTCATTGTGAATTCGTGCTTTAGAGAAAAATCCTTTACATAAACCAATATGTATTCGTGAATGTTACCAATACCCTTGTCGTTTTTAGGAATTCTTTTATTCCAAGTAATACATTCAATAAAATTTTCTTCACCAAAAACTTCATCACACAATTTTCTTAAATGAGAAGCTTCGTTATCATCAATAGATATAAAAACAACTCCATCATTTCTTAATAATGAACGTGCTATAAGCAATCGGCTATACATCATATTTAGCCAATTACTATGGAAACGTCCATCAGTCTCGGTATTTGTATCTATTTTAAATCCGTTTTCTATTACTCCAGCTTCTTCCCAATAGGCTTTTTTGTCTTGAGAAAAATTATCGTTGTAAACAAAATCCTTTCCTGTGTTATAAGGAGGGTCGATATAAATGCACTTTATTTTTTCATGGTAACTACCACTAAGTAATTTCAAAACCTCTAAATTTTCGCCTTCAATTATAAGGTTTTCACTGTCAGTTGGATTTAGACTTCTTGCTTCGTCATATATCAATGTTGCATCGCTAGGAGTAAAGGCATTACGCTTCGCCTGACTTTTACCAAACCAACGAAACTCATAACGCTCTGTTTCGCTTACGCTTTTTGGGTCAATTATTTTTTTAAGTTCATCAATATTTAGGTTGCCTTCATTTGTAAATAAATCAGGAAAATCTTTTTTAAGTTTTTCCAAACGTTTGTTATTCCAATCGGGACTCAAAGGCATTAAATCATTTATATTTTCCATTGTATTAGGCTTGTTCAGTTACTTTGTTAATAGTTTTTTCTGCTTCTGTTTTAAAAAATGTATAATCCTTAATTGGAGCTTTATAATGAACTTCCATACCTAAAGTTGTAAAGTGTTTCATTGCACATTTTATTTTATACATCTCGCTTTCGGTTAATGATTTTTTATCATTTGGGTTATTAGTTCCTTTGGTTTCAATAACAAAATAAAATTCGCTCTCGTTACCATTTTTAAGACTTTTTCGTTTCATTACTAAACCAAAATCGGGCTCATAGATGCCGATTGGGGTTTTTATTGAATACCAACTTGGCAATTTTAGAAAACAAACAATTTCAGGGTCTTTGTCGGCAGCTAAAGCAAAGTTTCTTTCAGGTGTGCTATTGCTATCACAATATATTTTGTCAAAAACTCCTTTGTTTGGTGTTTCCACAATATTGCTCTTGTCAATATTTCTAATATAATCATTAAAATTAAAAGGAAATTCTTCCCCAATTAAATGATAGTCCAAACCACGAATCATTTCGTCTAATTCTATGTTGCGTATTATCGCTGCTGCTTCGTGAATATATTTCGGAGGGTTTTTTATAATATTCGCGAAATTGGTTATGCCATTTACTACTTTAAAAAGCGTTGTGTAGCTCAATCCTGTATTTTCGCTTAGTTCTTCAACTAAATCTAAAGGCGTAAATCTTGCTTTTTGTTTTATGCTTTGCGTTCCTCCGAATGTATCTTTTTTTCCTTCATTAGTAATTTCATTTATTAAATGACTTGCTGCTTCAATTTCATAATCAGAAATAGTAATTGCGTTAATACTTTCTGTTGCTTTTTCAATTAAGCCTTCTTCATTAAAAGCAATTGTATAGTCTGTTTTCTGTGCTAAAGATTTCCAGAATTTTTTAAATGCTGCATCAATGTTTTCAGAAGCATTGCGTTTGAATTTTACTTCGTCTTGTGGTTTGCCTTTATGGGTATGTGTCATACCTGCACCGGCTTTGTCATTACCATAAACTGCTTTTATTTCCTCTTGATACTGAGTTACAAAAGTTTCGTAGGTTTCATTTGGTATTACCGTTAATTGATTGATGCGTTCAGTCTCTTCCACATTTAAAGCATCATAAATTCTTTGCCCATTTTGGTTGACGCAGATTCGTAAGCCCCTACCAATTTCTTGTCGTTTTCGAATTTCAGAATATGCTGTGTTCAATGTAGCGATATTGAAAACATTGGGATTATCCCACCCAACGCCCAATGCAGAGTGTGAAAAAATAAATTGTATCTTGTTGGCAACGGATTCTCCATTTTGAAGAAGTTCTTCTTTGTCCTTTAAGATTGCATCATAGATTTTACCTTGTTCTTTTACGCCTCCTTCATTGTCGGCATATTCGCCACTTGCTTTTTGCGCAAAATAATAGCCTTGTAAATCTTGTACGTGTTGGTTTGTTGGTATTTTACCATCGTTATATTCAGGATAAATTGCTTTATATTTTTCAACGAAAAGGTTTTTAATTATTGGAGTTTCGCCCATATAGTTCGCAACTTTATCAATGAAAATAAGAGACAAACATTTAATTCCGCTTTGTACTAATTTTTGCGTTTTAGAAAAATGGCGATGTATAAGCCATTCCAGTTGCAAAGCCCAAATATTTTCCAAGTTTCCCGAAGCTTGCTTCTCCAACAATTCAACTCCATTTGAAAATGTAATGCTCCATTTACCAGTTTTTAAACTTTTATTAATTCGTTCAATTTTATAATTTAAGTAGCTTGGATTATTTGTCTTTTCGCCTAAATTGTCGCCAACTTTCAGCCATCCAGTTAATTTAAATTCAAACTTATTAGTCGATTTAGATTGATGCCACACTTTTAATTTTGACTTTGGGTCACTTGTCCCGTTTTGCGTTTCTGCTAATTCAATTTTTATAGTTGCTTCATCATTTTTTTCCGTTACGGTCAACACTTCAATTTTCTTTACAAGTCCTTGTTTGTAGCTGTCATAGGGTGTTAAGCGGTATAATAAATTTTTCACAACCTTATGTGTTGCAGAGTAACGAATTTTATAAAGCGGATTTAATTTTGCAATTTGCTTAACTGAATTTTCGGTGTCCATTCCTTCCTGCGGTTCGTCCATTAAAATAATTGGATTGGCTCTTCCAATTGCCTCAATGAAAGGAATGTTTGCAAATAAATCTTCGCGCTGTGCCTGATTTAAAATTTTGTCTTCGGAGTTGAACGAAGCCAAAGTCATAATCATTACTTGCGGATGCTGGTCTTCAATAAAAGTTGTGACCTTACTTAATTTTTTACTGTCGTATTCAAAAGCATTCGGTTTAAAACCGTAAATACTTTCTAATTGACTATTAAAAGACCTGAAAGTTCCCAAAACTCCTTGTCTGATAGCAACAGAAGGAACTAGAATAATAAACTTGGTAAATCCGTAGTGCTTATATAATTCATAAATAGTTTTAATGTAAACAAGGGTTTTACCAGTTCCTGTTTCCATTTCAATACTTATGTCGTTTTCATTTGTGAGTTTTATGGTGTCAATATCAATGCCGTTTTCTTCGGCAATTGATTTCATATTTTCCTGAATTTGCTGAATTGAAAGTTTGCACACATTAGAACGAATGCCCTCAAAACAGGCATTATCAAAAGTGTTTTTCTCAGTTCCATCAAATACTTTTACAACCGATTGGATTGCTGTGTCTTGATATTTTAGACTTTCGAGTTTTAATTCCATTATTTTTTGCCGTTCTTTTTAGTGATGTATTTTATTTCTTCTTCGGCAGCAATTAAAATATCTTTTGCATATTTCTCGTCCACTAATTGATAAGCCACTTGTTTGCTCATAAATTTTATTACCAATTCTTTTTCATCAACTTTGAAAGTCTTTGCAATGATTGGAAGCATTTGTCGGTTTACGGGGCGCTCTCCACGTTCCAGCTTGCTCAGTGTACTTTGGTCTATGTCCAACAATGCGGCAAGTTTTCTTAATGGCATTTCTGCCTTTTCCCTAAGCTGTCTAATGTAATCGCCTAAACTTTCTGTTTGCATCTTGATTTATTTTTCTTGACAATTGTGTCAAATATAAAATGTAATCTTTTACGAAGTGCTTTTTCTTTTCAAAATATTATCAACATACTTATTGTGTGTCGGAAAACTCTGTATTCGTAATACAAAAATATAGTCATAAAGTCTATATCTTTTAAAGACTATAATTGTTTTTCCCTGTGGGTTGTCCAACAGTTGAAGGTGTTTGTGGCTGGACTATTTTTTCGCTATAATTGTCGTTATTATTTTTTTTCTGATAATGTTTGTCAAATTCTTTAAGTATTTCAGGGTTGTAATATTTCTTGGGAACCCCTTTTTTCTTTTTAATGTCTAAATATCTTTCTCCGCAAAATGCCACATTTTTGTCTAATGCTTGTTTTATTTTGTTATACTTTTTATCCGCTTTAAAATCCTTGTATCTTTCCTTTAGTTTAGGCATTAAGTCGTCAATGAATGACCAAGGATATTTATTTGCAAATTGTTCTTCGCTGTCAATTTTAACAGAAATGGCTTTCGGATTTGTCGGGTCATATTTCATAGGAATTGCCTCTGTCGACGTTCCTCTAACAAATTTTGTTTCTAAAATCAAACTGATATTATGCTTTCCAATTTCTGTTGTTGGAAATTCTTTTTCCTTTTTTGCTATGTACTTTAATAAATTTTTATGGTGCTTGTCTTCCTTATTTAAACTCAATGCTGTTATGTCTCCGGGATGAAAGAAAGCGATTGGCATAAGAAAAAAGTTAAACCTTGTCAGGTCATAATTAAACCAATCATTTATGATGTCAACATAGCTTTTAAGAGTTGCTGTTCCAATTTCCAAAAGCTTTTTCTCGAACAATTTACTGTCATTGAAAAAGTGAATTGCATTGTCCCTAATTTCAATTAGTAAATCAATATTTTCTCTTAATACATTTTCGAGCGGAAGTTTTTTTAGGGCAGAATAAATGTCAATAGTCATAAAATTATTAGCCCGATTTTGTTTGTAACATAAATTTACTTTTGGTGTGCCGTCTTTTTTTAAACTTTTTACTTTGTCTATAACATACAAAGCAGTCAGGTCGTTTTTATTATCTTTAAGTATTTTAGCTTTAAGTAGTAATTCCCATGCATTGACCATTAATATAGAAAAACTTTCTTCTCTGTATTTGAAGTCAGGTTTATTATAAATTTCAATTGCTGAAATAACGGCTTGGACTGATTTCTCTAAAAGATATGAATGTTTTGATTTACGTGACATGTCAGATTCTTAATTTTTTTTGTTTAAGCTTGCAACTAATTAAGTTGCTAAATTAAGTTTTTATAGCCGTTTTTAATCTATAAAGTGCGCGAAAAAGTCAACTGTCCTTTGGTTTGGTGGTGTGTCCACAAAACTGCTCACGAAGCATTTGCGGGCAGGAAAGATTTTTTTGTGCGTGTTTTTGTTTTTGCGGATTGCGTTTGTTGCAAATATACCTTATAATAATCCGATAAAATATTTATCCCTTTTGATTTTTCTCAATTACACAATTTTCAAGTTTTAATCATTGGTATCGGGAAATTTCCCGTTCTATAAAAATATTTTTTGATACCTAACTCATATTTGTTCTCCATAAGAGCAAACAATGAGTCAACTGCAAAAATATTACCTCCAAAAATCAACACAAATTCTGATTCCCAATCAGTTATGTTTTGGTACTGTTTTTGCTTTATTGTTTCGTAACCTGTTGATTATCATTATATTTACTTTGTGTTCGGCAGGTGCTAATGAACTCCAAAATTCGTTCTTTTTTTCGGTAAAAAATTTATTTTCAGCAAGCTGTTTTATATGAAACCGGCTGCTGAAAATAGAAAACTATCAATGATTGAGTGTAAGAAAATACTCAACACGGACGGCTTATGTTATACCGATGAAGAAGTATTGAAAATAAGAGATTGGTTGTATCACATGGTAGAAATTGCGATAGATGCTATTGATAAAAATGCAAATACAATTGTTGCACCTGCCGGAACAACAAACAAAATAAAAAATAAAGGAAAACCCTAAAATTGTAATACTATGAAAAGGAGAGCTATCATTTATACCCGTGTATCCACTGACGAACAAAATAACGGATACAGTCCCTCAGACCAAAAAGATAAACTCTACAAGTATTGCGAAAACAATAACATTGAAATAGTCGGTTTTTATCACGATGATGAAAGTGGCAAATCATTTAATCGTCCTGAATGGATTAACATAATGCAATTCATTAAAAAGAATAGCGGTTATGTTGACAATATCCTATTTTTAAAATGGGACAGGTTTTCTCGCAATGTAGCTGAAGCATACATCACAATAAGGGATTTAAAAAAAATGGGAGTAGAGCCACAATCTATTGAGCAGCCATTAGATTTTGAAATTCCTGAAAGTAAAATTATGCTTGCTATTTATTTAGCTGCGCCCGAAGTTGATAATGACCGGAGAGCTTTAAATATTTTTCACGGCATACGCAGAGGTAAAAAAGAGGGGCGTTGGTTAGGTGCGTGTTTAAAAGGATACATCAACACTCGTGATGAAAATAACCGACCAATAATTGCGCCCGAAGGAGGTAAAAAAGAAGAACTGATTAAGCGTGCCTTTAGTGAATATATTACCGGCGTATATAACATTGAAGAGTTAAGGCATAAACTAAATAAAGAAGGATTAAAGAGCAGTAGAAATTCATTTTGGATGCTATTGCGAAACAAAGGATATATCGGAAAAGTATTAGTACCTGCATATAAAGCTGAACCCGCATATTGGGTTGATGGTATTCACGAAGCACTAATAGACGAGAATACTTTTTATACAGTTCAGGATATTTTGGAAGGCAGAAAAAAGAAATCACCGAATAAATTTCAGACCGTTAGAGATGAGTTTCCATTAAGAGGATATTTAACTTGCCCGCAATGCAACAGGAATTTAACCGCCTCTGCATCACGTGGACGAGCCGGCGGTCGTTTTTTCTATTACCATTGCAGTTATGGTTGTAAAGAAAGACAAAAAGCAGAAATCATTAACGATAAAGTTATTCCACATTTAGCCGAGAATAGGGTCAATCCTCCAGCTATGAGATTATACGCAACTTTATTAAAAGCTGAACTAAAACAAAACAATACCACAGGTAAGAAAGAAGCTGAAACTATCGCTAAATCTATTGGTAAACTAAAACTGCGATTGAAAAATGCAAAAGATATGATGTTGGACGGAGAATTTTCGACAAGCGAATACAAGGAGATGAAAATCGAAATTGAAAACGAATTGGAGAAACTGAATAGAGAAGAAATGCAATTTCGCGAAGGAATCGAAAACTATGATTCTAAAATTGATGATTGCCTTGATTTACTCTTAAACATCGACAACTACTACGTTTTAAAGGATACGGAGGTTAAACAAAAGATAATTGGTTCGATTTACGTTGAAAAGCTGGTTTTTGAAAATAATCAATATCGAACCACAAAAAGGAACGAAGCTGTTGAACTAATTTGCCCTATTGACAAGGGTTTTAGCAAAAAAAAAGGAGGGAAGAAATCTGATTTTTCAGAATCTTCCCTCCGAGTGGGCCCACTTGGAATCGAACCAAGCACCCACAGATTATGAGTCTGTTGCTCTAACCGAATGAGCTATAGGCCCAATTGCATTTTATTGCAATTATAGGACTGCGAAATTATATATTTGCAATCAATTAACAAAAGTATTCGGCCTTTATTATGACTATTATTTCAAATAAATATCAAAACATCATTTTTGATTTAGGAGGAGTCGTCCTCAATATTGATCCTTTGCTTACTGCTAAAGCCTTTTCGGACTTAGGGCTAAGTAATTCCAATGAACTGTTTTCTCCTTCAAAGCAAAAACAATTGTTTGATTTATATGAAAAAGGGGAGATTTCATCTGATGGCTTTAGAAATCAGTTTAAATACCATTGCAGTGATAAAATTGATGATGCTGCCGTAGATAGAGCCTGGAATGCAATGCTGCTTGATCTGCCGAAAGAACGTCTGTTGCTGCTTCAAAAGGCAAAAGCTTTGCATCGTACTTTTTTATTAAGTAACACCAATGATATTCATATCGAAACATTTAATGTCTATTTAGAAAAGAACTTTGGAATACCTGATTTATCGGGCTGTTTCGAAAAGATGTATTTATCCTATAAAGTAGGAATGAGGAAACCGGACGCAGAAATTTTCGAACTTGTTTTGTCCGAAAATAATCTGTATCCAAACGAAACATTATTTATTGATGACTCCATAGAACACATAGAAAGTGCTAAAAAGCTGGGTATTCAAACCTATTGGCTGGATGTAAAAAAAGAATCTATTAATGATCTGTTCGTAATTGACTAGTGAATTTTGGTCATGCTCAACCTTATTCAGCGTCTAATTTCTTCGCTCGGATTTTGAAATAAATTCAGAATAAAACTGCAAAAAAATTGCCTCCCCGCAAGTTTATTTTATCTCCTGACAGAGCTCAATCAAAACACCGTTGCTGTCTTTAGGATGCAAAAAGCAGATCAATTTATTATCTGCCCCTTTTTTGGGCTCTTGGGAAAGAAGCGTAAATCCTTCGTTTTGCAAGCGCTTCATCTCTGCATTGATATCCTGCACTTCAAAAGCAATATGATGAATTCCTTCGCCTTTTTTTTCAATAAATTTAGCGATGGGGCTTTCGACAGCAGATGCTTCAAGCAGTTCAATTTTATTTTCTCCCATCCTGAAAAATGAAGTGGATACACCTTCGCTTTCAACTTTCTCCATCTTATAAGGTGCACTTCCGAAAAGCTTTGTAAACAGTTCGTTTGACTTTTCTAAATTTTTTACGGCTATGCCCAAATGCTCTATTTTTAACATATACAATGTTTTTGAATCGGCACAAAAAAAATCCCGAATTATAAAATCGGGATTTTTTTTGATTGAATAAATATTTTTTATTTTTTAATGAACTCACCCATTTTATTATCATAATTCAAATAATATGCACCTTTTGGAAGGTTAGAAGCATCAATCACCGATGCAAAACCGCGCTTTACAATATTACCATATTGGTCATATATTTCAAACATAGTCTCTACTGGTGTTTCACCTGCAAGGAAATTAATTGATTTTGAAACTTTGGCCGGGCTGAATGTAACTTCTGGGGTAGTAGAAGAAAAATCAACTGTTTTTGAAAATCTCGGCTGGCCGGTATAATCTATCTGCTTTACGCGGAATTGATTTTTACGGAAATGAGGAACAATTTTAAAAGAATAATTATTCACCTCACCAGTTCCTGCTCCTTCTACATCGCCTACTTTAACCCATTTGTTCCAACGAAACTGCTCAATTGTATAAGCAAGTTTTCCACTTTCACCTTTTGTTGACCATTTCAAAATTAAATCAGGATCAACTGACATATTCACAACTTCAAAAGTGCTTTTAGGCTTTAACACCTCTGGATTCAATACTTTCGGCTTGCAGTCATCTTTGTGAGTAATTTTCACTTCTATTTTATCTCCTACCTTTAACTGTAAATTTCTGAAATCAATTTCAAATGCACTGGAAGCAATTTCATCTGTTGTAACACTTCCATTAACAGTAACCTCCTGAACACAATAACCAACGCCGGAACTGGCAAAAGGATTTTGTATGTAAAGATTTTTTCCTTGGTAGTTTCCTTCCAACACAATTACGCCGGTAGCAAAACCAGCGGTTGAAACGAACAAATTAATTACAGCGAAAAGTGTTTTTTTCATCATTTCTTTTAAATTAAAAACAATACCTATTTTTAATGGTTAATATTTTTGAATACAATATTAAAAATCTTATTCAACAAATTCAAAATAAAAATCATTTTTTAAAAACTATTCGCAAAACTAAACAAATTTGTTTCATATAAAAACATCTTTTAAACTATTTTTATTAATTCATATCAAATGGGCCATATTTTAAAATTAATTTGGTTTTCTCCAAAAGATGAAGTAATCTTGCACCTAATATAAAAAAATATTTAATTTGTTATGAAAAAACTATTTCTTTTTCTTTCATTAGCGCTGTTATACACATCATGCTCTAATTCAGGACGTGGCGGATCGGAGACAAAAACAGCCAAAGGCGATAGAGTTTACGGAGGCGTTCTACGGATAAATGAGACTGAACAATATCAGACTCTTTACCCAGCAGCAATTACAGATATTGTTTCATACCATCTTGCAAACCAGATTTATGAAGGCCTTGTAAAATTCAACCCAAGAAACCTTTCCATTATACCAAGTCTGGCTGAAAAATGGGAAATTGATCCGGCTGGAACGAACTATGTTTTTCATTTAAAAAAAGGTGTAATGTTCCAGGATAATGGATGTTTTCCAGGCGGCAAAGGCCGTGAAGTAAAAGCTTCAGATGTTAAATATTCTTTTGAGTTATTATGTGTTGACAGTAAAGATAATTTAAATTTCACGTCAACTTTTAAAGATCGAATTGTGGGTGCCGACAAGTTTTTTGAGGCCAGCAAAGGAAAGCCTAACGGGGAAATCGAAGGAATTAAAGCAGTTGATGATTATACCATTAAAATTGCTTTGATGGCACCGAGCGCTTCCTTTTTATACGCTTTAGCATCGCCGGCAACAAGTATTATAGCGAAGGAAGCAGTTGAAAAATACGGCATAAATATCAAAACTGGTACCGGTCCGTTTGTTTTTGACGAGAAAAGCGGAGCAGATAAAATTGTTTTGAAACGGAATAATAATTACCACAATATTGACTCTTTGGGTAATCAGCTGCCTTTCCTTGATTCTGTTGTTGTAAGTTTTCTACCGACAAAAAAACAAGAATTGGATGATTTCAAAAATGGCGACCTAGCCATGGTTATTGGACTTCCTTCTGAATCCATCAAAGAAATGGTTGAGAAAGAAATCACAGATTTTCAGAACAAACCGCCAAAATATATCTTAGAACGGTCAACCGAAATGGCCTGCCAGTATTACTCTTTCAACCTTACTAAAGCTCCTTTTGATAATGTTAAAGTACGCAAAGCCTTTAGTTATGCTATTGACAGAAATAAAATTATTGAAGATGTATTAAAAGGCGAAGCATATGGACCGGGAATCAACGGTATTTCTCCTCCGTCGTTTAAAGGCTATGATATTACTAAAATAAAAGGTTATGATTTTGATGCTAAAGAAGCAAAAAAATTATTGGCCGAAGCCGGCTTTCCAAACGGGAAAGGGTTTCCGAAAGTAAAAATTGAATTAAACGGCAGCGGTTCAAAAAGTGCAGATGTTGTATTGGAAATTCAAAAGCAATTGAAAGATGTTTTAAATGTTGATGTGGACTTTGAAGTTGTTGCGCTGAAACAAAAATTAGATGATGAAATTTATGCGCGTGCAGAAATATTCCGCGCCTCATGGATTGCCGATTTCCCAAGTCCTGAAAACTTTTTATTTATTCACTATGGTGCCAATGTGCCAAATGATGTCACTAAACCATCATGGCCGAACACGGCTCGTTATGTAAACAAAGAATTTGATAAACTTTATGAAGCTGGTAAATCAGCTAAAACAGAGGAAGAAAGCTATGCTGATTTTATGAAAGCTGAACAGCTATTAATGGATGATGCACCAATAATGATTCTTTGGTATGGTGAAAATTACCGATTGATAAAATCAAATGTCCGCAACTTTTTCTCCAATCCTATGAGACTAAGAGATTATTCTCAAGTATATTTAAAAAGTGTAGTTCCGCCGGCAGGAGCTGAAAAAAAAGAAGATAAAAAATAAATTACTATAATTTAAATTACAAAAAAGCCGCCTCCGTTGAAGGCGGCTTTTTTTTTCAACTAGTTTTCAAAATATTTTTTTGCCGGAAAATAAAAATATTTTTTTTGTTTTCTGATTATTCATAAAAAGTTACCTGCCCGGTTTCCAGATCATGAAGCCCGCCGATAATTTTTATCTGTTTTGTGCGCTCCATTTCATTTAAGATGCTGCTCTGTTCTTTTATTTTTTGAACGGTAAGAGAAACATTATTGGCTGTCACATTTTCTACGAATGTCCTATTGCTGCCGGTTCTCGAGGATGTTGTTTTTGTTTCCATGGCAATGGCCGGTTTTATTTTACTTAGCAGCGCAGTTATGTTTCCCATTACAATGTTATTGCAGGCACCTTCAATAGCACTGCATTTTGTGTGACCCAGCACCACAATTAATTTGGAGCCTGCTAACTGGCAAGCAAATTCCATGCTGCCTAAGATGTCCTGATTGATGACATTTCCGGCAATTCGAATGCTGAATATGTCCCCTAATCCCTGATCAAAAATTAATTCTGCAGATGTTCTTGAATCAATGCAGCTCAGGATTGCAGCGAAAGGGAATTGTCCGGATGAAGTTTCGTTTACCTGCTGTAATAAGTTACGATGTGCTTTGATGTTATTTATAAATCTTTTGTTTCCATCCCTCAATATTTCAAGTGCAAGTTCAGGGGTTAAGTCGTTTTGTGTTTCTTGGGTATGTGTTCTCATTCAAAAGTTTTTTGTGACTTATAAAATTATGTTGTTCCGATTTGCGCAATATGGCAACAAAAAAATAAATATAGAACATTATATCCGAATTCCAATAACTAGAATATCATCAATTTGTTCTCTACCGTTTATCCATTTTTTATTCCCATTTTCTAATTGTATTTTTTGATCGCTCATATTAAGAGAATGAACTTTCAAGAGCAGTTTTCGAAAAGGCTGCGACAGAAATATTTTCTTTTCAGGGCCGCCTTCCTGATCTATAAATCCATTTGAAAAAATATATAAAACATCTCCTTTTTCTAATTTTATTTCATGCTGCGCATACTGAAATGCATGTTGATATGCTCCGATATTAATATACTGTCCGCTTAATGCATTTATAGCAATTACCTGCGCAGTATCTTCTTTTGCAGTTTTAAAAAATGCAGCAGCGAATCAATTTTGGTTTGCTGCGCATTAGAAATTTGAGGCAGACAGAAAAAGAATAAAAAAACCAAGATTATTTTATAATACAAAAAAAAAGAAAATCTATTTTCATTAAACAAATAATTTTAAATTTTTACGCCCATTACAAGCATATCATCAATCTGCGGGCGACTGCCTTTCCATTTTAAAATTACTTCATCTAATTTATGCTCCTGGTATTCCATACTTTGTGAATGTATTTCGGTGAGGAGTTCTCTGAAAGGCTGATAATAAAATTTTTCTTTTTCAGGCCCGCCTTCCTGATCTGCATAGCCGTCAGAAAAAATATATAAACAATCGCCCTTTTCTATTTTAATTTTGTGATTCACAAAAGGTGTTGTCTTTAATGAAATACCAATACCTCTGCGGTCGGCCTTGGTTTCTGTTAATATATTATTTCGGATCAGGTACATTGAATTATGCGCACCTGCATATTCAATTTCTAAATTTTTATAATCAATTTTACAAAGTGCAATATCCATCCCTTCTTTGATTGATCCTATCTCATCAGTCTGTTTCAGCGAATTTATTATTAATGTACTGAGCTCATTCAAAATTAATGCAGGCTGGTAAATCTTTTGTTCTTTTACAATCCGCTCTAAAAAGTTATATCCCATTATACTCATAAATGCACCAGGAACACCATGCCCGGTGCAATCAACAGCCGCCAGGAGTATTTGATGTTCATCAACGGGATGTATCCAATAAAAATCGCCGCTGACAATATCTTTGGGGCGAAAAAAAACGAATGAATCAGGAAGGATGTCCCTTATAATTTTTCTGGTAGGCAGGATGGATTGCTGTATGCGCTGTGCATAATTAATACTATCTGTAATTTTGAGATTTTTATCTTCCAACGAGACTTTCTGTTTTTCAATTTCTGCTGTACGTTGTTTCACTTCACCTTCCATATTATCGTACAAACGGGCATTATCAAAGGCTATAGCAGTATAATTAGCCAGAGTTCTTAAAATATCGAGATGCTGTTTTGTATATTTATTTTTCTGATAACTCTGTACTGTTAAAACGCCGATGACTTTATCTTTTAAAATCATTGGGCAAAACATTAATGAATGAGTCATCTCTCCATCAATCACAACAATTTCATTTACATATTTTTTATATTCATTACTATTGTCATTCAGAAATATTTCTTTTTTATTTTTAATACACCAAACTGACAAATTATTTTCATCATCCATTGAGAAAAAAACAGGTTCTTGTCTTTCTCCCTTATCAAACTCATATTTGATTTCAATACTGTTGTTTTCAGGATGGTAAATGCGGATACCAAATGTTTCGGCATCCATTAATCGATTAATGTTTTCATGAAGCTTGCTGAAAATATCTTCGAAATTCAACATAGCTGTGATTTGCTGGCCTATTTCACTTAAAACTTGAATATTGTCGTATGTTTTTTCAATTTCCTCTTTTCCCCTAATCAAATTATCAAACAGGCGTGCGTTATCCAATGCAATAGCAACATAGGAAGCCAGAGTCTGCAGCATTTCGAAATGGTTCTGAGTATATGTATTTTTATTCGGACTTTGAACACTTATTAGTCCAACCAATTTTTCTTCAACGATTAATGGGAGGCAAATCATTGATTCCAGCAATAATTTCCCCTCACCTTTATAGGAATCTAAATTTGAAATGTATTTAATATATTCAATCTGCATATCGTTTATAAATACTGGCTTCTTATTTTCGACACACCAAACCGACAAGCGGTTTTTATCTTTCATAGAAACCCAGGTATCTAAATCATCGCTCATTCTTTTTGATTCATAGATGTAAATACTAAAATCAATAGATTCGTTTTCGGGATTGTAAATTCCAATTCCGAATTCAGTAGCATCCATCAGTGAATTCACTTTTTTATAAACTGTATCAAGCACTTTTTCAAAATTCAGAGTGGAAGTAATTTCCTGCCCGATTTCGCTTAACACTTGTATGTTATTATATGTTTTTTCTATTTCTTCTTTTTTCTTGACCAGCTCTATGGTACGCTCCTGAATGTTTTCTTCCAGGTTTTCATATAGCTGTGCATTTTCAATTGCAATGGATACGTAGGCTGCGAGATTTTTAAGAATGTTAAGATGATAAACTGTGTAAGCATTTTTATGAAAACTTTCGACATTAATTACGCCTATAACTTTTTCCTTTGAAAGAAGCGGCAGGTATATCAATGATTCGGGACTCTCACCAGCGACAGGTGTCGGTATATGCGGGATATACTGTATAAACTCTTTCTCCAAATCATTTATTAAAATTTCTACCCGGTATTTAAAACATAAAACCGGCAGCCGTGTTTCATCTTTTAAATCATAAGAACTGCTGTATATTTTACCCCTTTCAATAAACCCAGGGAAATCAATAGAATTAGCCGTTTTATTATGAATACCGATACAAAAAACATCCGCATCCATTAACCTGTTTAAATTTTCATGCACCTTTTCAATTATTTTTTCAACTGAAAGAGATGAGGTTATTTCCTGGCCTATTTCACTTAAAATGGAAATCGTTCGCTGCGATTTTTCGAGCTCTTCATTTTGTTCACTGAGTTTTTCTTCGATATTTTTTCTTTCGTTTATATCTGTATCAATGATTACCAGTTTTTTTACACGGCCTGTTTTATCAAGAATAGGTGTGAGTGTGCTCTGTGTCCATCTTTTTGTTCCATCCTTTGTCTCGTTTAATAACTGGTACGTGGACGATTTTTTATCTAATATACTTTGATGAATGAGGCGCTTAATATCGGGATTAGAGCTTAATTCTTCTATTGTATTGCCGCGTTGTTTCATTTCTTCAAACGTGTAACCAAGCAGACGAGTTAGACCGTCATTTGACCATTCTATTTCACCCTGCGGGCCGCAGATTAAAACTCCGTTATCGGTTTCGCTGGCAACGATAGAAAGTTTTTCAAGTTCTCTGTTCATTGATTCAAGCTCGCTGTTAGCATTTTGTTTTTGGCGGTACCCTCTGTAAATAAAAAAAGCAAGTATGAGCACCAAAGCAAAACCGATGCTAAAAGTATTCCGCTGAAAAATCTGCTTTTCTGCTTCTGCCTGCTGACGTTTAATTTCGGCATCTTTTTTAATCAGATCTTTATCTTTTTTTTCGGAGTCGTATTTAGTATTCATCTCCGCCATTTGTTTATTCGATTGCTCATTAAACAGCGTATCCTTTAGATCAGCTAATAATTGAAAATACTCTAATGCCTGTTTGTAATTTTTTTTCTTATCATAAAAATCAATTAAAGAAGAATAGGCATCTTTAAGCCCATTTCTATAACCAATATCTTTACATAATTTTATTGACAGGCTGATACAGCGAAAAGCGTCTTCGAGTTTCCCCTGCTTTGTATAAATAGTGCCGATATTGGTGTAAGCAACCGCTGTTCCCTGCTGGCTGCCAATTTCTTTATTTATTTCAAGTGATTTCAATTCATTATCCAGAGCCTTTTTATAATTTTTATGCTCAAGATAAATAAGTCCGATATTGTTGTAAGATGTTGCTATGCCTTTTTTGTCATTAATCTCTTTCTGAATATTTAACGCGGAAGAATAATTGTCCAATGCCTTTTCATAATCTCCCCGGAACTGGTATATCAAACCTATATTACTGATATTTGTAGCTTCAAAAGTTTTGTTTCCGGTTTCTCTAATAATTTTTAAAGACTTCAAATAATGCTCCAAGGCTTTATCGTAAAGCCCTTGATTCATATAAATATTTCCAATGTTTAAATATGACATCCCAATTCCGCCTTTGTCTCCAATTTCCTCCCAAATTTCCAGAGCCTTTAGGAGATTGTTCACTGCCATTTCGTAGTTACCCAGGTTCCAATAAACAAGGCCGACATTATTATATGAATTTGCTATTCCCTTTTTGTTCCTAATTTCAATATATATGTTTAAGGCCTTTGTAAAAAAATCCAGCGCCTTGTCATTATTCCCTTGCTGCCAGTAAACTACTCCAACATTATTGTTAGATGCGGCCTCTCCTTTTTTATAAAATAGTTTTCCGCTTTGTTCCAATGCTTGCTGCGCATAAAGCATTGCAGGTTCATATTTGGCGATATCTGCATAAAGCCTGCTTAATGAATTTAGCGTGTTTACTTTGGATGTATCTTCAGCGGCAGTCTTTAGACTAAGAAGAAGAGAATCAATTTTAGCGGATTGAGCGTTAGCTTCATGCGAAAAAAAATTCAGCATGACAAAACATAAAAACCAGATGAGAGATTTTTTCATTTTTATATTTTTTGTTTTTTTTCCTCTTGCGAATTATCTTCCGTATGATATCATAAGCCTTGCTAATTTATAACTTTTTTGCTAATGTTTTTTATTTCGGTATTAAAGTCAGAAAAAACAAAAGTATAAATACTTAGTATTTCGAAAATCACAGTCTGAAATATTGATTCCGTTCCTATTTCAAATTAACTAAAACCGAATGCCTACAACCAATATATCATCTAACTGTTTATTATTTCCTTTCCAGGCATCAAATGCTTCAACAAGATTTTTTTCCTGAAGTTCCATATCATTTTGCTGGATACTTTTCAAAAGCTGCTCAAACCTCGCCGATAAAAATTTAGTGTTTTTTTCTCCGCCGAACTGATCAACAAATCCATCTGTAAATAAATAAATTGTACTTCCTTTATCAATTTTTATTTTTTGACTTGTGAAATTTATATCAGATCTCCCAAACATCCCGCCGATGGAAAACACATCGCCTTTTAAGGTTTCGAATTTCTCGGGGTTAAAAAGATAAGAGAAATGATTAGCGCCTGCAAACTCAATTTCCCTGCTCAACTTATTAATTGCAAGTATTGAAATATCCATACCATCTTCCTGCACTGCGGATTCATTACTGCTTTGACGAAGCAGGCTGACAATACCTTTGTTCATTTCATTAAGAATTTGATTGGGCCTTGAAATATTTTTCACATTTACAATTTCATTTAATAAAGTATTCCCGATCATACTCATGAATGCTCCAGGAACTCCATGCCCGGTGCAGTCCGCAACAGCAATAAGCAGCTTGTCCCTTTTTTCAGCAATCCAGTAAAAATCACCGCTGACAATATCTTTGGGTCTGAAAAAGATAAATGAATTTGGGAAAAAAGATTTAATTAATTCCTGTGAAGGCAGAATAGCCTGCTGTATCCGCTTTGCATAGTTGATGCTGTCGGTTATTTTAATATTTTTTTCTTCTACTTCCTGCTTCTGCTCTTCAACTATTTTATTTTTTTCAGCTAACTGTTTTGTCCGCAAATCAACTTTATCTTCAAGAATTAATTTTTCACGTTTTAACTTTTGTTCCCTCCAGCGTATAAATAGCACGATTAATAATAAGCCTATAGCTGCATAAATTAAATACATCCACCAGGTACGGAACCAGGGCGGTAAAACTTTAAATTTAAAAATAACCGGTTCGCTCCAAATACCATCAGGGCTTTGGGCTTTGATTTTGAATATATAGCTGCCTTCGCGGATATTGCCAAATTCGGCAGTTGTTTTATTAGTTAAAGAAATCCAGCCATTGGTATAACCTTCGAGATTATACTGATATTTTACCATTGAAGGACGTGTAGTTTCTACCGCAGCAAAATCAAAAGTTATATTGTTGTGTTCATAGGGAAGTACAAGGTTTTCGGGCAGCGGATAAAAATGCGTGATGCCGTTGAATTTAATATCTCCGAATTTTTTGCGCTGTGCTTCGCGCTGTGCTTCTGTTAAAGGGTGAGTGTATGCAGTAACCTCTTCATTAAGGGCTGCAAGAGAATCTTCTACATTTATTTCAGTTTTATTGAATTCATTTGATTTCAGGTTGTACCATGAAATATATTCTCCTTGTATTTTTAAATTTTGTATAAATACTGCTGGCGGTTCCTGGCTTTTATGAACACCGCTGTAATCAAATCGCACCAGCTTATCGCTTGTTCCAGCCCACAATATCCCTTTTCTGTCTAAAAATAAAGCACCAGTATTTAAATCGTTAATCGGGTAACCGGTGCCGACGTTAAAGTTTTCGAATTTAGGTTCATCTGATGCAGAAGATATTGAATTCAGTTTCAATGCGGATAATCCTAAATTAGTTCCGAACCAAATTGAATTGTTAATTGTGTCTTCAGCAATGGCATATACAGCGTCGTTTGCCAGTCCCTGAGCAGATGTAAAGGTTCTGAAAAGTATGGAACCCCGGCTGTCTTTCAAAGAGGGGTCATATCTGCAAACCCCGCCGCCGCCGGTGCCAAACCAAATAATTCCTTTCTTATCTTCCATAATACTGTAAATGGTATTATTAGAAAGCCCCTGTAATTTTGTATAATTGGTGAAATAGCCGGCCGGCGCATTCATTCGTTCATTTGGGGATCGAGGTTCATCAAATTTACTTACTCCGTTTCCATTTGTACCAAACCATACGCTCCCATTTTTATCAGCAATTATGCATTTAACGGTATTGCCTGCCAGCCCTTGTGCTGTTGTATAATTGGTAAAAGATTTAACAAATTTTCCATTTATTTTTTTCAGGTCCTGCAGATTTTCCGGAGAAGTTATTTCTCCTTTTAAAGCAGCATCAACCCTGCTGCCGTCGTATTTGCTGACTCCGCCTCCATAGGTTCCGAACCAAATATTCCCGCTTTTATCTTCGGCAATACTTAAAATTGAATTGTGTGCCAGTCCCTGCGCTGTGGTATAATTAGTAAATGTTTTACCATCAAACATTATAGCTCCCGAAGATCCTCCAAACCAATAATTTCCCAATTTATCCTGTAAAACACATCTGGTATTTCCGGTAAAAAACTTTACGCTGTAATTTGTAAAAGATTTTCTATCATATTTACAAAGGCCTCCGCTTGAACCAAACCATAAATCTCCTTTTTTATCTTCGATGATGCTCCATACCTTTCCCATGGTCAGTCCTTGATAATGCGTAAATCCGGTAAGCGAACTGCCATCGTATTTGCTGAGCCCGCCGCCGTTAGTGCCTATCCAAAGGCTTCCGGTTTTATCCTCTGTGATACTTGCAACGGCATCATTTGACAAGCCCTGAGCTGTACCAAAATTAGTAACCCGCTTTGAAGCTGTTGTATCATTATCTTTTAAAGCTGGGTTGAACCTGCTCATACCTGTTGTGGCTGCAAACCATAGATTACCGCTTTTGTCTTCAATAATAGCGGTAATAAGAGTTTTAGGGAGTCCCTGAGTTATACTGTAATTAATAAAAACAGGCGCTGCTGAAGGTGATTTTATGTCGGGGCTGAACATGCTTACGCCATTAGTAGTTCCGAACCAAATGTTTCCTGCTTTATCAACTAACATGCACCTTATGAAATTGTTTGCTAAACCCTGCGCTTCGGTATAACTAATAAAAGTGCTGCCGTTAAATTTGCTTGCGCCGGCAGAAGTACCGAACCAAACATTGCCAGATTTATCTATAACACTTACCAAAATTTCATTACCGGCCAACCCTTGTGCTGCGGTATAGTTAATAAACAATTTGCTGCTGTCCTTTTTTACTGAGGGATTATATCTGCTCACTCCATTGAGTGTAGAAAACCATAGATTACCGCCGTTATCTTCAGCAATGGCTGAAACTCTGTCGTTTGCCAGCCCTTGTTCAGTAGTAAGATTTGTAAAACATTTTCCATCATATTTAGTTACTCCGCCGCCATTGGTGCCAAACCAAATATTCCCGATTTTATCCTGAAAAATACATTTAACAATATTATTTCCAAGCCCCTGTGCAGTGGTATAATTTGTGAAATTTTTTCCATCGTATTTGCTTACCCCGCCTCCTGAAGTGCCAAACCACAGGTTTCCGATTTTATCTTTAAAGCTGCAGTAAATAGTACTCAATGCCAAGCCCTGATCGGTATTAAAATTTTGCATATACGTTACTCCGCCTGCTTCGCCATCTAATAAAGGAGTTACAATAGGTGCTGATAATTTTACTGTCTCCAGGCCATTGGCTGCAGGGATAATATAATTGATCTTTCCCTTTTCAGGAAGAACAAGCACGAAAGGTTTTGGACATGTATCCAGCAGCGTTGTTATTGGATGTACGGCCCTTACTGTAACCGGCGCGCTGAAAGAAATTTCTTTCTTTTTCTTCTGCTCCTGCACGCAGGAGAAAAAAAAGAAAGTGAAGGTTAAGAAAAGAATAGAATTTTTGTACAAAGCGCTGTTCATTTCAAAAAAAATTACATTTTCTAAATTACACAAAAACTATATACAAATGCCGGCCGGCAATACTCAAATATTGGGCTCTATATATTTTACGTTTAGGCCATTGGCTGAATAAATACTACTTATCCTTTTAACCTTACCACTCTTGGCTTAAAACCAACCATTATCCTTTCGTCATACTTTTTTCTGCTTTATATCATAATTTTCCTTCTCTAAAATATTTAATATCGCCTCCGAAATGATTATCGCAGCAGCAATGACACACTCCGGCAGTTTCTTTATTTCAGCACAGCAGCCTGCAAACAGGGCTGATGCAGCGCTCTTCTCTAAACAATTTTTAAAACCTTTCCGCTTTTTTTTAATATTAAAAAGGTTCTTTTCGGATAAAAAGAGAACTGTTTCTGAACCATTAACAATTATTCCCAATCATAAAAACAAACCTTACTTTAAAAAGGCAACTTTTTGGGATTGGAAGCCAAGTATTTGGGATCGTAAGCCAATGTTCCGCTCCCCATCCCAAAACATTTGGGAACTGTCCCCGGTACTTCCGGCTGCATCCCGAATGCTGCGCAGCCTATCACTAATGTTTCATAACCTATCCCAAATGTTTGTCGCTTCATCCCAAATGTTTTGGGATCGAAACCAACTACTTGGCTTACAATCCCAAAACTTTCATTTTAAAATCAAAAATCAATTATAAACAAACCTAAACTAAATTAACATGCCTGCTTCAGGACACTTTCCATCAAAATTAGCTGACGTTAACGCACAGTTTGATACCGACATTGCTTATTTTAACGACCCGCTGAACACCACACGTTTGTGTATTTTGGCTGCATTTCTTGCAAATGCAAATAAGTTATACACCAACCCCAATACGCCGCCCAATACAGCACCCGATGAGTTAGGCTGGAAAGAATTATGGCTGCTGCGTAATAATCCCAGTACCAGAACAAAACCTATAAACGACCTGATTGCAGCGCGCAGAAAACAATTAGAAGAATCAATACGCATCATAATTAATGATATACCTAATTCGGTGCTTACAACTACCGACCGCAGTACATTACTTATTGCCGCACACAGCGGTACCCATACCCCTGCAGCCATACCTGCCAATGCCCCTGTAATTGCTATTGTTGAAATAGGCCACTTGTTTGCTGTACTCAGCATCACCGACCCTGCCCACCCGCACACACAGTCGAAACCGGCAGGAGTAGCTTCAACCGAGTTAGAAGGTGCATTTCAATCACGCGCAGCTATTGCCGCCGCCGCTTTACCGCCTGCAGCAGGCAGCCCGGTATTGCCAGCTTTCCCGCAGGAAAGCGATTTTTTACACATTGCCAACACCGGCAAGTTTTTATACAAAACACATTTTACTGCCGACCAAAAAGGAGGCGACGAAATTATAAGAGCACGCTACCTCAACAGCCGCAAACAGCCCGGCGATTGGAGCAATACAATTACTGTAACGGTATCGTAGTAATAAAACAGATATGTTTTTTTACAGATTCGGATTCTTATTTAAAGAATCCGAATTTGTTTTTTATAAGGGTATATTTGCGGGGAATAACGGTAATAATTATTTTGAAAGAGATCAGATTTTTCAGGAATTCAATTTTAATTAGTTGTAGGCGATTATAATCGGATGCAGCTACGACTAATGCAGAAATAGGCACAGCCGGGCTGCGAATATCGGCTATAGTATATAAACGAGTTGGCTGCGATTAGCGGGATGTTGGGCGTCATAATACATAACATGAGAAAAGACATAATAATCATTTCGACATTTTTTCTAATTGTATTTTGTTCATGGGTTAATCTACGACCTAATAAAAACACGTGGAATATCCGCATTGGTCAGACAAAAATTCTTACATCTGAAAGTAATCGGATGGGTGACACTGCGAATTTGCGCAAAGACCAAGTAAACTTGACTGACACCTTATATGCAGAACAGTATTTATGTGGAAACTTTCCTGAAACGAATAGTGTAACGAAACTGACAATTAAAGATCGGCATCAAAGAATAATTGCAGAGTCTACAAATAAGGAAAACGAATTACTTGGCTACAAAGCGAATATTCCATTGAAGAACATTTATGACAAGTTGACTAATAAGGAAGTGTTAGACATTTTTATGACTATTCAAAATCCTAATCAGGTCGAATATTCGACACTGATGGCGAGACTTAAACTTAATTAATTACGAACGCCTAACACCGACTAAGCACAATTGTGGCTTTTTCCACCCTTGCAGGTGTTGCACAAACGCCGCCATTGAAGGTGTTATTTCACCAGCAATCCCATTGAATGGATTTTCACGTAAATTTGCATAAAATTAATTTTTAAAAAATAACAATGATAGAAAGGCATTAATACAGTAATTTTTAAAACGCTTAAAATTTTAATTTCATGAAAAAATATTATTTCCTTTTTGCTCTTTCAATAGCAGCAGTAACGGCCTTCCGGTTTAAAGAAACAGATGCTAAAATAGTACCGCATAATATTGCTGTAAACGGAAAACTTTTTACATCCCTCTACCAGCAGCAGGCGGCCGAATACAAAGCACTTTGTTTTCAAGCCTATAATACTGCAAGGCTGCAGCTTGATCAAGTACTCCAGAAACCTGCTGCCAAACCAAGAGCAATAGTTACAGATATTGATGAAACCATGCTCGACAACAGCCCTTTTGCAGTTCATCAGGCATTAAACGGCAAAGGCTATGAATTTGATGCCTGGCTTGAATGGACAGGAAAGTCGCAATGCGACACACTTGCAGGCTCTCTCTCTTTTTTTAAATACGCCGCCGAAAAAGGAATTGAAGTTTATTACATAACCAACCGTGATGAAAAAGAAAGAGCAGGCACATTACAGAATATGAAACACTTTGGTTTCCCCTTTGCCGACAACGACCACCTGGTATTAAAACAAGAATCATCAAGCAAAGAAAGCAGACGGCAGCATGTTACGGCCTCTCACGATATTGTTTTATTATTAGGTGATAATCTTACTGACTTCAGCGCCGCATTTGATAAAAAATCAGCTGATGAACGGTTGCAGGCCATGAACCAGTCAGCGGCTGAATTTGGCAGGAAATTTATTATTTTGCCGAATTCGAATTACGGCGATTGGGAAAATGCATTATTTAAATATAATTTTAAACTCTCGGCAGAACAAAAAGACTCAGTTATCAAAAGCAGTTTAAAAAATTATTAATCTTGAAATAAATACAATTAAAAATTATCTCAGTAAAATTTAACCGCATTTAATTAAAAACATGACAGAAGAAAAAATAATTGTAGGCATTTCTCAGGGCGATATTAATGGAATAGGTTTAGAAGTAATTATTAAAACCTTTCTCGATCCGCAGATGCTTGAAATATGCACACCGGTAATTTTCGGCTCAAATAAAACTGCCTCTTACCACCGCAAGGCACTGAATATAGAGGATTTCAGTTTCAATCAAATTCATAATGTTTCTGAAATAAATCACAAACGCGCTAATATCATTAATGTTTATGACGAAGATGTTGTGATTGAACTCGGAAAACAAACAGCCAATGGCGGGAAATACGCTTTGAAATCACTTGAAGCGGCAGCCAATGCCCTTGAAAAAGGAGAGGTAGATGTATTAGTCACAGCGCCCATCAATAAAGAAAATATTCAGTCGCCTGATTTTAATTTCCCCGGGCATACTGAGTATTTAGAGAAAAAATTCGGCAATGGCAGCAGCCTTATGTTTTTAGTGAGCGATACCCTGCGAGTAGCTGTAGCAACCGGACACATACCAGTAACCCAAGTAGGTCAGGAATTAACTAAAGAAAAAATAATCAAAAAAATACAGGCGCTTCATAAATCATTAATTGAAGATTTTTCTATCCGCAAACCTAAAATTGCAGTGCTGGGCTTGAATCCGCATGCCGGTGATAACGGAGTGATAGGAAATGAAGAACAGCTCCTGATACAGCCAGCCGTTGAAAAAGCAAAAGAAGAAGGTATGTTAGTTTACGGACCTTATTCAGCCGACGGCTTTTTTGGAAGCGGCACCTATAAAAATTTTGATGCAATTTTGGCAATGTACCACGATCAAGGTTTGATTCCATTCAAAACCATCTCATTTAATTCAGGAGTTAATTTTACCGCCGGGCTGCCGATAGTAAGAACATCACCCGACCATGGCACAGCTTACGATATTGCTGGAAAAAATTTGGCTTCAGAAGAATCCTTCCGGAGAGCAGTTTACCTGGCTGTAGATATTTACAAAACCAGGAACCAATATGCAGAACTTACTGCTAATCCTTTAACCTTCAGCCTCAAAAAAAGGGATAGATAATATTATTCTTTAAAATGTTCAAAGTTTTAAAGTTTAATTTAAAAGTATCCCAATTTTTAGGATGTAAATCATTAATATTGACCATTAGTGGACTATAAAAATAAGTTAAAGTTCTTTGACATATTGATAGATAGGGGGTAACTATTATCGCTCATCCCATATAATGGACAGAGGGTATATTGATTTTGAACGACTTTATACCATGCACCAACACAAAGCATTTTTTGTTACAAGAGCTAAAAATAATTTTCAATTTAAGCAAATTGACAAATCAACAGGTATCATAACACAAGTATATATCGCCATCATAACATACGCTCTTGTTGCAGTTATAAAAAGCAAACTTAAAACCAATCACTCGACTTACGAAATCTTATACATTTTAAGCGCATCATTTTTTGACAAAACATAACTAAATCAGCTACTTCAAAACCCTATCTCTCAAAATGTCAAAGAACATAAATACAAACAAATAATAATCAATATAATTTAATCGAACACTACTGAAAACTTAATTAATCTAAACCAAAACAAATCATGTATAAACAATTTCTGCTTAACAGCATTATTAAAGAAATGAAAATCATCCGCAGACTTTCCACAAAAATCCCTTCGGACAAAATTGATTTCAGACCTAAAGAAAATATCCGCAGCACTTTAGAATTACTGCAATACCTGTCGTCATGCGGAACAGGGATGATCCGCTTTTGGTATAGAAAAGACAATTCAGATTTAAAAACATTTTTTGAAGCAGTAAACGCTCATCGTAAAACTGTTACTCATGAAAATTTCATTGCTGAAATGGATTCGCAGATTGAACTGATTACCAAATTATTTAATGAGATATCTGAAGATGATATTTTAAATAAAGAAGTTGATTACCCCTGGGGAGAAAAAGCAATGTTAGGTGAAGCTATTATTGAAACAAGCATCAAATGGCTCACAGCATACAAAATGCAGTTGTTTTTGAAATTAAAATTATCTTCTGAAGAAAAATTAGCAACTCCCGATTTATGGAGAAAAACTGAACTAGAAACTGTTTAAAAAATTTCAAATAATTACGGATTTACTTTTAAAAGCAAATTGCATCATCTGCATTTTACTTTAACAATCTCCAAATTGCGAAAAACGTACAGTCTAAAATATCTAAAGAAAAACAAGCTGCTGACTTTTTCTGCTGTCGCCGACAGGATTCTCCCTGCTGATGCGAATTCTCCCGAAGGGGGAAGCATGCAGACTGCAGCAGTGGTTGACTGGTATATGATGAAGGTTCCCGAAGACATCAGAAAAAAAATACTGCTTTTTATCGATGTCATACAATTTACCGGACTTTTTTTTGGAGGAAAAACATTTTCGAACAACAGCATTCAAGCCCAGGAACGTCAGTTAAAGTGGATGGAAAATAATAAAGTAAGACTTTTAAGGATGGGATTTTTTGGAATTAAAACTTTTGTAGAGATGGGTTATTATACAAGAGAAGATGTGTGGAAGTCCATCAATTATGACGGGCCGATATTAACAGATAGGGCATATTCAGATAATACTATCCGTGAATTATGCCGAAACATTCTTGAAATTTCGGAATAAAACACTGCAAAAGTATTTATGACACAGCTCAATTACGATGTTATAATAATTGGTTCGGGAGCCGGAGGCGGCACAGTCGCAAGCCGCCTGGCAGCGCTGGCTTCAGAAGGTTTAAAAATTGCTGTACTGGAAGCCGGCCCTCATTTTCCAAAAGAATATTTCACACAGCGTGAAATAGAAATGTTTGATTTGTTTGAAAGCGGAGGAGCATTTCCCAGCGCTGACGGCAGCATCACCGCTAGTTTCGGCAAGGCAATGGGCGGCAGTACAGTGATGTACACAGGGGTGACTTTCCGGCTGCCTGATTCTGTCTGCAAAGAATGGGCTGTAGAAGGTCTTACCTCGACTGATCTTAATAGCCGCTTTGAAAAATTAGAGAAAGAGTTAAATGTAATTGAACCTGATAAGGATTTCGAAAACGATAACAACCGCTTGTTTAAAGAAGGCTGCGAAAAACTTGGTATTTCAGTCAGCAAAATTCTTTTGAATATTAAGAACTGCGAGCAGATGGGTTTTTGCAATCTTGGCTGTGCTAACGGAAACAAGCAAGGTACTTTGTCTGTTCAATTACCCGATGCTTCACAGGCTGGTGTGGAATTAATTCCCAACTGCAAGGTTACAGCCCTTCTTGAAAAAAGGGTACGCGCTGTTGTGAGCAAGGCGCCTTCCGGGTCTTTGCAGGGAACATTGAATGAAGGAACTTATGAATTCAATGCCAAAATAATTATTCTTGCAGGCGGCACAGTCGGCTCATCGTCTTTGCTTCTGAAATCAGGCTTTAAGAAAGAGTTTCCGATGCTCGGCTCTTATATTACTATTCATCCTGCAATGACTGTTTATGGAATTTATCCGCAGAAAATAAAAAACTATAAAGGTTTTCCAAAAATATATTATTCGTCTGAATACAGCACTGCTAAAGGGTATTATCTCGAAACAGCTTTTTATTACCCTTTTATTACAGCCAAAAATTTATCCTTATGGGGAAAAGATTTAAAGCATGCGATGAATAATTATAATAACCTGATGGCCATTCTTATTCTCGTTCATGATGATGCTTTGGCTTCTAACAGGATAAAACTAAATTGGAAAAATGAGCCGGTGCTGGATTATAAGTTGTCCGAAAAATCAATAGCTGCATTCTGCGATGCTCAGGCGAAAGCATCAAAAATATTTTTCGCTGCTGGCTGCAACGAAGTGGTGATGCCGGCTGCAGAGAAGACACTTTTTTCTAAAGAAGATTTAAAAGGAAAAGAAACTGAATCATTTATTACTCCGAAAACATTTATTCCCAATAAAGTTCCCATTGCTACAGCACATTTGCAAGGTGGCTGCAGAATGGGCAAAGATAAAAATGATTCTGTTACTGACTGCTGGGGCAGGGTTCATGGCAGGGACTGGCTGTATATCGCTGACGGAAGCCTTTTCCCGCAGAGCTCTCACGTCAATCCTTATCTTACTATTATGGCTTTAGCTGACAGGGTAAGTGAAAAAATAATTGCAACAAAAGATAAGTGGTTAAATTGATGAAGCTAAATTATACTCTTTTCAATTTATCACCACCCAGATAAATTATTTTTTTCAATTACCAAAAAGGATTCTTATAACTTGCTTTGTTATCATTGATGATCACGACTCTGAATCCAACAAAAGGGGAAGCCGTTTCTTTATTAAATTCAGATACCATTTTCAAATATTCTTCTTTGCTATTCCAGCATGAGCCAATAATCACCGTCTTGCCTGTTCCCTGCTCCTGATTGATTTCCGAAACATGGGCTGCTTTGCTGAAGACGTCCATTCTGTTAGGATAGAGACTGTCTGTAATAGGTTTGCCTTTATAAGCGAATCCCTGTTCAAATAACTTAAGTATTTTTTCTTCCTCCATCCCGTATCTGTTAGATGCAAAAAGTTGATCAAGCTCAGTTACTTTACTGTTACCGCGCCTTTTAATAAGTTCTATCCGCTTGATAAAATTTATGTCAACTATTCCTTCTCTAATATCATAAATTGTTTTATATCCCCCGCAGTCCGGCAGCTGTGAATAACCGCGTCTTGTTGCAAAAATCCATTCCGAATCATAAGGCAGCCTTATTTTTAAAGGCTGTGCTTTCGGATGTATCCTCTGTAACAGCTGATTTGTTTCCCCTTCCAGCCAGCTGCAGAAAAGCAGCGCTCCTTCGCGGCCTATATTTACAACAGGAAAATCATTGTACTTCTCATCCAGAAAATAAGAATCAGCCAGAGTATTGTCATCATAATTTTTCCACAGAACTGAGCGTACAGAAGCTTTTTTGAAATCCTCGTTTTTTATATTTTTAATAAGGTCTGAAAGAAAAACTTTGTACTCAAGATTTGTAATTGCTTGGTTGCGCATAACAAAAGGATCCACAGCTAAAGGATTGCCACGGTATTGTATTTCACCCTCTTCAACCGCTGTGTATAAAGCTTTATCAATATTCAGTAATTTTTCAAGCATCTTAGATTTAACCATGCTGTAAAAAATAAAATCCTGTTCAGAAGGTGCAAATAAATTTAAAGCGAATAGCCTTTCATCCGCATCAGGCTGTGAAGAATAAACAGAAAAATTATCCGCAGAAAAATTATTGAGAGGTTTTACATTGGTTCGGCTGATGGCAAAAGGTGTTTGAAGCTGAATTGATGCGCTGTCTTTGATTTTTTGAAAATGCAATGAGGGCTGAGAAGTTACAGTTGAAGCATTCTCGGATAGGTTAGTATTTTCATTTTTATAAATTTTATTAAAATGTTCCTGCGATTTCTTATTAATAGAAGTAAGGTGTTTATTATAAAACACAATACCAATTCCAGCAGTAATTAGAGCTATGGTAATAATCAGGTAAGTCCAAAACCCGCCAGAACCATTTGGTTTCCCGTTCAATCTTCGAAGCAGTTCTTTCTCTTTTTTTGAATTTACTTTTACATCATATTCTTGATCAAAAACAAAACGCGCTGCATTTTCATCTGGCGACACAGAATTTTCTTCAATGAATAAGCTCTTGAGCATTTCATCAACATCCTTCTCTTCTACGAATTTTTTATTTTTCATTACTCTCCTTTATTTATGCAATCATTTGTTTTTTCGGTCACTATTTTTTTCAACCGCATGTGATATACCTTTAACTGTCCGGCAGGCCGGCTTACATACTTTGCAATATCTTCGTAAGAATAATCCTGCGCGCGCATCAGCAGAATAATCCGCTGCCAGTCTTCCATCACATGCAAAACTTTTTGAAGGCATTTCATCATAGGGCTGAGTTTAGCTGCAGTATCCTCTTTTTCATTTCTATCACCGGCAAGTTTTTCATGTGCCTGCAAAAGCTCAACGGTTTCTAATGTCCGGCCTTTAGCGTCGCGGTAATGGTTCCGGAGGTAATTGATAAATATTTTAAATAAAAAACCGACAAATTTATTTTCGTTTTCAAACGTGTATTCATCTATGACTTTGATTACTTTATATAAAGTTTTATATACAATTTCCCAAGAATCATCTTCGCTGAGTTTCCATTTACTCACGGAATAACCGTATAGTTTTTTTCCATAGCGACTGTATAACAGCGCAATTGCATCAGCATCTTTCTCTTTTATTTTCGCAGCGATATCAAACATATACGGCAGACAAGAAATATCAGGTTCATTCCAAATATCAAAGGCAAGGTACAAAATTGAAGTTTTATAAATTAATTTTTAGTCAAATGAAAAGACTGTTTTAAAAATTTTTATCGCAAAGGCGCTAAGACGCAAAGCTTTAAATTAAAGACGTTCCTGTTTTTAATTTCTAATCGGCGATAATTGAATGAAAGTTTAAAACGCAGGACAGGTGACCATTCTAAACTTTTTCTTCATAGGTTTATAATCGTTAATATCATTTTTTTGCGCTTTAATTTCATATTTATAATCAATCGCTTTATTTTCTTTCTGTGCCAAGGAAAAATTCCAAATTAAAATCCCTTCGTTTTTGTTGTAAACTGCCAGATCAATATTTTGAAGATTGAATTTCACTTTTTCATCCTCTTTAAATACCGGCACCTGGTCTATCAGCTGAACATTCAGCTTCTCTGCAGAATTATTTTTTACAGAAATATTAATTATTGTTTTATCAACATAGTAATTTCCTATAATATTTTTTTGATTGTCCGAGCTGACTTCCTTTATAATCGATTGAATATTTTTGTCCTTGCCTAAATAAAGGCTCAGTGTGTCGTTTTCCGAATACGTATTTAAAAATGTTTTCCCCATAAAAGAGCCTTTGTTATATATATTGGTTACTCCCGGAATTAAATTGTATTTATTCCAATCAGGTATTTTCGCCATCAAAAAACCAAATGGATCGAGTTTCGGAATTAATAAATAGCTGAATGAAGCGTTAATGCTATAAGAACTGACATCTATCAGATATGGTTTTGAATCAGAAGGGATAGTATATTTGTGCTTAATACTATACTCGGCTATTGCATTTGATACCTGAACCTCCCGAAATTGAACACTGCCTTCATTTTGCGCATGGCCCGACGGTCTGTTATTATTTTTTGAATTTAACGATGGTGCATTAAATCCGCTTGTAGGGCTTGCTGTAGATAATGTGATATCTACATTTTCCCAAGAGGTGCCAGAAGCATTAAATACATTTGCTCTGAAAACAAATTTTAAAGGGCTGTCTGCTCCCAGATATTTACAATCATAAACAGGTGCCCAGCCCCCTTTTGCTGTTAAAAACTTAAACACAAAGGTTACGTTTTTTTTAGAAGAATTGTTTACTGCAACTTGAATCTCGGAACTAGCTTTTAATGTGTTTACACTTAGTTCACTAATCTGGCTGTTGTATTTGTTTAAATTTTCAGTCCAGCCCTTTTCTTTTTCGCTTGATTCAAAAAGTTCCTTTGTAATTTCATAATACCTTTTACTGAAAAAAACAGAAGCCTTCTCAATTTCAGCAACAGCAATACCTTTTGAGACCCCTCCGATAGATTCATCTTTATCTCTGAATAATAAATCCTTTTCCATTTTCAAAGCATCCACTTTGCATTTTAATAAACCCAGTTCAGTTTTTATATTTGAAATACTGTCATGCAAATGCCCGACTTTCTGATTTTGCTCTTTTCGTTCTTTCGTATAGTTGATTTTTTCTGTAACTGTAATTATATCAACCGAAGGATCCAAAGTGCTTATGTTTACAGTGTTTTCTACAATAAACGGAGACAAATTTGTAAAAACAATTGTACTGTTTCCTTCAGGAAGAAAAACTTCCTTTTGATAATTAATTTCAGCTGACGAATTATAAATTGTAACGCTTTTAATTTCTGCGTTTATTTCAATTTCTTTACCCTGACCGAAAGAATTGAATGCGATCGCTGATGCGATTGTTAATGAGAATAAATTTTTCATAGTTCACAGATTATAAATTATACTAAGTTGAATTGCCGATGGGTATTTTGATTGAAAGTTATTTTTATTTAAATAAAAACTATAGGATGCCGTGAGGGCTGATTTGCGGGTAAAGTAAGTTAGGAAAGGAATAAAATGTATAAACTGATTTTCTGTATAACCAGCTCTTGAACCGTATTTAAGACTGCTGCTCCTTGTGATGTTGAATACAAATTTCAAATCAATATACTGGCTGTAAACAGTTTTTTTATTCATTAAAGAATATTTGCTGAAAGCAGTGTACGAGATTTCTGAATTTCTGCTGCTCTCGTCAAATAAACTCATCAGGTTACCCAGATGAAAAACATAATAAGAAGGAAATTGGGCTCCGCTGTTTATTTTATCCCACAGAACATTGGTATTTAATGATGCTAATGAAGCGAAGTACCTGTCGGAAGGAGTGGAAAGTGACAATGCAAGATTAACGCTGCTGTTTACTTTTTTCTGTTTGTTACTTCCTGTTGGAGCGAAAGAATAATAATCAAAGTTTCCCGAAGGTGCATTTGTTTGGATGAGTTTATATGTAAGTCCCATCTTAAAGTACACTTTGTTAAATAAAACATTTCGGTAACCCGCAGCCAAACCAATGTAATCATAACGAATGCTGTCGCCCGTATTTGTATTATTGAGAATTAAGCCCAAACCGGAAAATGCAGATTCAAAATATTTAGAAACTTTTATACTGCTGGACGATAATTTATTTGAAGCTGAAAATGTATTCAGATGCCTGGCATCAATCTGGCTGTTTTTGCTTTCGGAAGCAGTAACCGCGGGATTCGTTTCAATATCTTTATAATTTATTGGTGAATAATTATACACTTGAGAATAAATCGGGCTGATTAAACCAAGCATTAATAAAAACACTATGACTGAAACAACAGCCTTTGAAGGTAAAAGCGTATTATATATTTTTTGCTGATATTCCATTGTACTAATTATTTCTTAATTCATTTATGCTGTATCCTAAAAAGTATATCAAGATTCAAAAATTGTTTTTCGAATAAATTCAGAATGAAGGACAGATAACCGGCCTATAGTTTTTCTTTACTTGCCTGCACTCAAATTGTATGGAAAATGAAAGTTCATGAGAGCCTGCAGTTGTATTAGTCAGCTTGGAAATTGTTACATCATAACTGTATCCCACTTTAAAAAAATGGTTTTGAAATCCGATTACCGCAATAAATGAATCCTGATTACGACACCACAAACCAGCAGTAATAGTCCCCTTGGTAACATACATTCCCAAATTGAGCTGCTGAAAATTTTGCTGCTGCTGATATAAAACATTAGGAGAAATAAATGTTTGTGTTCCCTTATCCCCTATTGGCAAAACAGCTCCGGCATGCGCGGTAATTTTCATCGGAAGTTTACTTACTCCAAGAAGTCCTTCATCAGGCTCAGTTAAATGGTGGGCAGCAAACCCGAAAAAATATTTTTTGCAGTAACCTAAAATGCCGGCAGAAAAATCAACATTTGTTTTATTCTGAAGGCGCTGCTGTTCATTTGTATTGTAAACAAAGCCTTTGCGCTCATCAATCATATCGCCGAATGTAAGTTTAGACCAATCGATACTTTTTTGAAAGCAGGATGCCTGAACTCCGAACTTTAATGAAAATTCGCGTGTAACATTCAAGAGGTATGAATATATCCCGCTGACAGTAGAAGTTGTGAGAGTCCCCTGTCCTGCTTTATCATTGGTCACAAGCAGCCCTAAACCGCCGTTGACTGCATCAACATGCTGATCGTAAGATGCAGCATAAGTAACATACGTGCCTGAAATACCAGGCCATTGATTGCGGTAATTTAAATTAACCCTTGGGCACCGCACTATTCCAGCCATTGCAGGATTCAGGTAGAGCGGGTTTGCATAAAATTGAGTGAACTCGGGATCTTGTGCAAATAAATTTCCGCTGCAAAAAGCTAAAAGCAGCAGAACTGGAATTATGTTATTTCGTTTTTGCATGATCGTTATTTTTTGAGAATTATTTATTTCTTATTAGGATAACACATACTGGTAACAGCCTTTGAAAAAAATCTCCTGAAGCTGTAACATCAAAAGAAAATTGCTTTATGTTTTTTAGTTTGTTTACCATGATTATGTGTTACTTAATACTATAACACAAACAGGTAACAGATTTAGTTAATCTCAAAAGAACAGGCTGTTCCAAGACTTTTAGAAAATATAAACTGCGGGATTATCGGGCATAAAAAAAGCGCTGATTAAATCAGCGCTTCTTTTCGGGAATTTTTTTTATTTATCCTTTCATTCTTTTTTTCAAATCTTCAATACTCAGTAAAATAACTTCGTTCGTTGCCGGCAGTTTAAATTGAGGTTCATGCTGATGATCTGCAACTGCAGATACGGCATCTTTAATAGCAAGCCATGTTGCAAAGGCCAGCATTAACGGCGGTTCAGCAACTGCTTTACTTTTTCGTACGGCATTTGGATTAGGAGCGTTTTGTAATAACGTTGTTCTGAAATCACTCGGAATGTCCTGCACAGAGGGGATTTTGTAAGTGTCGGGAGAGTGATTCAGGAGCTGCCCCTTATCATTCCATTTTATTTCTTCAGTAGTACACCAGCCGACTCCTTGTATATAGCCTCCTTCCACCTGCCCTATATCAATACCGGGATTGATTGAATCGCCTACGTCATGAAGAATATCTGTTCTCAAATTTTTGTGAAAACCAGTTAAAGTATCAACAAGCACTTCACTTACGCACATGCCGAAAGAATAATAATTAAAGGGCTTTCCCCAGCCGGTTAACTTATCCCAGCCGATATTCGGCGTCCGGTAAAAACCGGCGGCACTTAAACTTACCTGGTTAAAATTGACTATCGGCATGGCATCAGCAAAAGCAATTTTATGATACGGCTGCAGTTTATCAGAAATGTAATCGTTTTCAAAAATAATATTTTCAGGCAGGGAAGGCTTTTCAGGGCGCTGTTTTGAAAACTCAGCAGCCATAACTTCAGCTATTCTTGTTTTAAGTATGTCCACGGCATTTTTAACTGCCATGCCGTTTAGATCAGTTCCGGCAGATGCAGCGGTGGCAGATGTGTTTGGAACCTTGGAGGTGTTGGCCGCATTTACTTTTATTTTAGAAACATTAATTCCAAGCTCAGCAGCAGCAATCTGCATTATTTTTGTGTTCAGCCCCTGCCCCATTTCAGTGCCGCCGTGATTCACAAGTATTGTCCCGTCTTTATAAATATTCACCAGTGCCCCTGCCTGGTTAAGAAATGAAGTAGTAAACGAAATGCCGAATTTTACAGGCGTAAGCGCTATTCCTTTTTTATAAAACTCATTAGATGAATTAAATTTATTAACTGCTTTCCTTCGTTCGCGGTATTCCGAAGAAATCATCAGCTGGTCGTAAATCGTGTGCAGGCGGTTCAATTCAACTGTCTGTCCGTAATGTGTAATGTTATTTTCATCGATGCCGTAAAAATTAATTTTGCGGATATCGGCTGCATCTTTTTTCAGAAAACGCGCAATGCGGTCAACTACCGCTTCCATAGCTGCCATGCCCTGCGGTCCGCCGAACCCTCTGAAAGCCGTATTTGAAGGCAGGTTTGTTTTATATGCTTTGCCCGTTACATGCATATTAGGAATGTAGTAACTGCTGTCGGCATGGAGCATGGCCCTTTCCAGTATGGCTAGGCTCAAATCAGTTGCACAGCCGCCATCTGCATTCTGTTCAAATTTCACTGCAGAAATTTTTCCTTCATCATCGAAACCTGCTTCGTACCTGATGAGATATGGATGACGTTTCCCGGTCATTATCTGGTCGTCATCTCTGAAAAGGTGAATTTTTACAGGTCTTTTAGTTGCATTGCAAAGCAAAGCTGACCATGCAGCAACCCAGTTGCCCTGTGTTTCCTTGCCTCCGAAAGCACCGCCCATTCTGCGGGTCTCTACTACCACCTCATTTTTCGCAATTCCTAACACTTCTGATATGATTGCCTGTGTTTCAGATGGGTGCTGTGTGGAGCTGTATGCTGTTATTTCCTGATGTTCGCCGGGAATGCAGAGGCATGATTGTGTTTCTAAATACCAATGTTCCTGTGCACCTGTTTCAAGCTCACCTTTCAAAACATGTACTGCAATTTTTAAAGCTGCATCTGCATCCCCGCGCTGCATGGTCCTTACTGGGCCCAGTAACGAGTTTTTTTCTATTGCAGTTCTCAAATTTAATATTGGCTCCAGCTGCCCGTATTCAATTTGAATTAACTTTTCGGCAGCAATTGCAATTTCGTTTGATTCAGCGGCAATAAGAAGTATAGCCTGTCCAACACAGATAACTTCATCAGCGGCAAGACAGACTTCGTCGTGAACAACAGGCCCCATCTGGTTAATTCCCGGAATGTCTTTGCTGCAAAGCACAGCATGAACGCCCTTCAGTTTTTTTGCTGCTGACAAATCAATTGATTTTATTTTCGCATGAGCGTGCGGGCTGTAAACTACCCTGCCTATTAGTAGCTGCGAGTTTACCTGAATATCATCTATGTAAACGGATTCACCGCTGACATGCTTTATGGCACTGTCGTGAGGTATGGAGCTGCTAGTCATTTGTTATTGCGGATTACGAATTTTTAACGAATTACAAATTTGTATTGTTGAATTGCCAATTGCCTACTAAGCAAATTGCTCATTGTTTTGTTTCAGTCCAGAATTTCAATAATAAATTTTTTGCTGCAATGCTTCTAAACTCCGCACTTGATCGTGCATCCGAAATAGGTGTGAATTCTGCAGCGACTAATTCCATAGCTTTTTCCACATTATTTCTATCCCAGAACTTGCCTGTTAAATACTGTTCTGCCTTTAACGCCAGTTTAGTTACCGCAGCCATACCGCCGTATGCAAGTGATATTGATTCAACCGTTTTATTATTCAATGTTAAACTGAATCCTGCGCTGACAGTGGATATATCAAGATCTTTGCGCTTAGAAATTTTATAAAATTTTACAATTGTTTTTGATGAAGGTTTTGGAATGATTACGGAAGTAATAATTTCATCCGGTCTTCGTTCTGTTTTCCTGTAACCGAGAATATAATTATTCATATTCACCTTTCTTTCTCCCGCGCTGCTTTGAAGTTTAATTTCTGCATTGTAAGCCATTAATACTGGCAGGGTATCCCCTATCGGCGATCCTGAACCAACATTTCCCCCAAGTGTTGCGAGGGCCCTAATTTGCCGTGAACCGAATACAACAAGCGTTTCAAATAATGCAGGCAGTTCTTTTTCAACAAGTTTTTTTACATCTTCCAGGTTAATGCCTGCGCCAAACTCAATAAAAGATTCTGTTTTGATACATTTTTTTAATTCCTCGACAGCCGACAAATCAATAATCTCTTCAAGCCGTTCATGTTTTTTTGTAACTCTTAAAGCCACATCAGTTGCGCCATTCACTAAAACAGAATCCGGAATTTTTTTTCTTAATTCAAGTGCTTCCTTTATTGTTTTAGGCTGATAATATTTTTGTTTTTCGTTTATTATTTCAAGCGGTGTGCTTTGATTTTTTATCTGCAGCAGCAATTCCACAATTTGTTTTTCGCATTGCGTGAATTTATCAAAGCCCTTATTCACGCATGCTTTTGCAGCTGCCTCAATAATTGGTTTGTAGCCCGTGCAGCGGCAAAGATTCCCCGTCAGTGCATCCTCTATGCTTTCTTTCGCAGGATCATTTTCATTTTTATATAAAGAAAACAAGGACATTACAATGCCCGGAGTACAGTAACCGCATTGGCTCCCGTTACCTGATACCATGGCTTCCTGCACAGGATGCAGTGTTTCTTCATCTCCTTTTTTCTGCGATAAATTTTCAACGGTTATAAGCTGGCTCCCATGTATCATTGGTAAAAACACAAGGCAGGAATCTATGGCCTTGTATTTTATTTTATTTTCTCCGTCTAATTCGCCGATTACAACAGTGCAGGCACCGCAGTCGCCTTCAGCACAGCCTTCCTTCACTCCCTTGTGAACGGGACTGCTGCGTAAATAATTAAGAACTGTAGTTGTAGGCGTATATTGTCCATTAAAATCAATGGTTTGAACCTTTCCGTCTAAAACAAAGGAGATGGTTTGCTGCATAAAAAATAAAATTTTGTGTTTTAATTGTGATCAAACAGATTGGGAAATTAATAAAAAATCGGGGATTTTTTGAAGACAAAATAAAAGACACTCTGGATTGCAGAAAAAAAATCCACATCATTTAACAACACGTCGAAAAAAATTAATTGGTTAGTTTTATTGGAACATTAACTTTTTGTTCCACAGGCTTGCCATCTGCGAATGCGGGTTTCCATTTAGGCATCAGACTTACAACACGCAATGCTTCCTTATCTAATTCAGAATTTATACCTTTTATTATTTTAGACTTTTTCACATTCCCCTTTTCATCAATGGTCAGCTGTACATGTATTATCCTCTCTCCGGACTTTTTATTTTTAGTTTCAACCGGATAATTAAAATTTTTGGAAATAAATTTGAGCAAAGAATCCTGCCCTCCTGGAAACTGGGGCATTTGTATTTGTTGAGTGCTTGCAGCTCCCTCTAAATTCCTGGTGTCATTAGCGGAACTCACGTTTGTATTGTCGGCTCTGCGAACTTCATCCATTGCAAAAGTTTCTTTTGCGTCTTTGTCTGCCCCCTTTGATTCAACCGAAGGTTCCATTTTTAAATTTTCATGCTGAGCCTTCGATTTGTCTTTTCCTGCCGATTCAGAACGATACGCCATATTGCTTTTAGATTTTTTTGCTGATTGTTCCGTAACTGCATAGGCGGCAATTTTTTCTTCGGCTGCCGGCTTGGCAGCTGCTTTAGCTGGAGAAGCAGGTACAGACGAAGTAACACTTTGCATATTTGCAACACTGCCGGCACCTTCTTCTGACTTTTTAGCATCGTCAAATTTAACAGTTCTTTCACGATCGCGTAACTCGGCTTTTGGAGTTACGGCTAAATCGTCTGCCAGCTTCGAATTTGAAGCCGTTTCGTTGGCGGTTTCCTGCTGCACAGGAGCATCTGATGCCACAGGTGAAATCGTTTCCTTCGTTCCAAATGCCAAATCCGGTGTTTTAAAATGTTTTTGAGAAACTGTTTTTTCAGCCGAAATTAATTCAGGTTCTTCTTTCAGCTTGCTTGCTTCTTTCAGGCGTGTTCCAGCTATTGTTTCTAAATCTGCCGCTTTCCCAGTCACAGGAGGAGGCGGCGGAGAACTTGAAGGCACAGAATCTAAAACTGTTTTATCGTTAATAATAGGCTGCGAGGGGCTTGACTGAGGTTTTACTTCCGCAACAGACACCATATCATTTTTTTTATTAATCTGATCAAAGAAAAAGACTCCGCCAAGAAGCAGCACAATAGCAGCCGCAATTGAGGCCGCCAGTTTGTAATAAAATAAAATCGTTTTGGTTTCTTTTTTAATAACAGGAGCTGCAATGCGTTCACGTATGTTTTGATTAACGGCAGAAATAAGGCTTCTGTTTTTTACCAGCTCTAATCCTTCCATTGCATCCGAACATAATTCGCAGTGGAGCAAATGTTTTTCAACAGAATGGTTTTCCTTCGCACTGAGTTTTTTGTCAATGTAATCGAACATTGTCTGCTCAGAAATGCAGTCGGTTTCTGTAAATATTATATGTTTTAATGAATCGTTCATTGTTTATTTAAATCCCCAGAGCGTGATTCAATACAATTTTTTAAATTTCGTTTTCCGTTTTGAATATAACTTTTAACATTGTTCATTGTGAAGCAGGTTGTTTCTGTAACTTCCTGATAGCTTTTTTCCTGCAGAAAAAAAAGTTCAATACATAATTTCTGCTCCTCATTTAACCCTTTCATGCATTCTTCCATGTGAGTTAACTGAACCTCTTTGGTGTTCTGAACTGTAAGATGCAATTCATGATCCGATTCCATAAAGCCTGCAAAATCTTTATGCATTTCTTTATCACGTTTGAGCTTTGATGCACCTGAACGCAGCTGCATCAAACAATAATTTTTGCAAACCATGTGCAGCCAGGCTTTAAACTGCTGTATATCGTGTTTTTTTAAATCTATTAAAAGTTTTTCGAAAATCTGCATACTGGCGTCCTGAGCGTCATCTTCATCCTTCAGGTATTTAATACAAACACCGAATATTAAATGTGTATAGCGTTGGAAAAGTATGCCTGCAAAGGTGCTGTCGCTGGTCTGCTTGTACTGAGCTGCCAGTTCTAAATCGTCAAGAGTATTTAATTGTGCGGAGTGCATTATATAGTGCAAAAATACGATTTTTTTGTTTGTAGGATTTGCGTATCCTTCCCGCCGTAAGTTCGATTATTTTTTTTAACGGTTATGGAATTATAATTAGTTTTGCATCTTATATCCGAAAGTCCTTCAAATCAATTGTTCCAACATTAATTAAAAAATAAATTATGAAAACATCGTCCTTAGTTGTCAATTTTTCAAATAAAAAAATGGCAGGCTTGATCATCGGATTAATTTTATTTACTGCCAATGCCGATGCCGCAACAGCAAATACTGAAAAAACTATTAAATCAAAAATTGAGAGTGTAACTGTTTTTACGAACGCTGCGCAGATTTACCGTTCAGCAGCAGTAAATGTTAATGCAGGAATAACAACACTGGTGTTTGAAAATCTTGAACCTGCAATTGATGCTGCGAGCATTCAAGCGAGCGGCACTGGCAGCTTTGTAATTATGGATGTGCAGCAGGTAATTAAGTATCCCGAACCAAAACAAAATGGAGATGCTCAAAGTCCAAAAAACATCAGGCAGGTTAAACTGATCCAGGATTCATTGGTAATGATTGATTACGACTTAGAAGAAATTAATACAAAGCAGGATGCTTTAACAATTGAAAAAAACTCATTGCTGAATAACCGCATCATTAAAGGGGAAACAAAAAAAGACACGCTGAATCTCTTAAAAGAAGCAATGACTTTTTTGCGTGAAAAATTAACTAATATTAATTCCGAATCCATTAAACTGAAAAAGGAATTATATAGAATGAATATTAAAAAACGCCGTATGCAGAGTGATTTAGCGCAGCTGCAGAACTACAATGTAAATACAAATGAAATAGTAAAAGATGAAACCAAGTACCAGATAGTTGTAACAGTATCTTCAGAAGCTCCGGCAAACGGCAGTGTAAATATTAACTACATGCTGCAGGGAGCCGGCTGGACATCCTCTTATGATATACGCGCTAAAGGTGCCGGCGGCAACGTACAGCTGGTTTATAAAGCACAGGTTTTTCAAAATACCGGTATGGATTGGAATGATGTAAAACTGAAGCTCTCAACTGCAAACCCTAATCAAAGCAATGTAAAGCCGACGCTTAGCACTTGGTGGTTGAGTTTTTATAATCCATATCGTTATCCTGCTTCAAATGCAGGAGGTGCAGCAAGAAGCGAGGCTCCTGCAGCAATGGCCATGGAAGACAAGGCTGTTTCAAAAGAAATGTCAGAGCAGGAGGCTCCGCAGCAGGCGCCAGCACCTGTTATTGCAGATTATACCATAGCATCAGAAAATTTTACAAATATGGAATATGAAATAAAGCTGCCTTATACGATACCAAGCGATGGTAAAACACATTTTGTTGCAATTCAGACAAAAGATGTTGCAGCTAACTATGTTCATTTTGCAGCTCCAAAAATTGATAAAGATGCTTTTTTAGTTGCTCAAATTACTAATTGGGATCAATTAAATTTAGTACCCGGCAGCGCAAATATTTATTTCGACGGAACATTTGTCGGCCAGTCATATATTAATCCGAACAGCCTGACAGATACGCTTGACATAACACTGGGACGAGATAAAAATATAGTGGTTACACGTGTTAAACAAAAAGATAAAACGAAAGAAAAAATTATCGGTGATCAAAAAGTAAAAACAATAACATATGAAATTTCAATCCGAAATACTAAATCTGCGGCCTCTGATTTTAATCTTCAGGACCAAATTCCTGTTTCACAAAATAAAGAAGTAGTGGTTCAGCTGATGGAATCTTCGAATGCTGAACTTGATCCCGCCACAGGTATATTAAATTGGAAATTTAACCTGAAACCCAAAGACACTAAAAAGGTAATTATTACTTATAGTGTAAAATATCCGAAAGATAAATTACTGGCAGGTATGTAAAATAAAGGGTCTCCAGAAATTGATAAAAGTTCATTTGATCGCCTTCTCTCTGCCTTTAACAAAGCTGAGAGGAGGGGATTTTTTTACTTTTTATTTCTTACATCAATCAGTTTAGCTAAAATACTTATTGCTATTTCCTGAGGCGTAATTGCGGCAATATCCAAACCGATGGGCATGTCAATTTTATTAATTTCTTCCATGTTAAGAATGTTGGATGCTGTAATGTTTTTTTTTGCAATTGCCACTTTGCGCTCACTGCCTATCATTCCAATATACTGATGCGCTTTTTTAGATGTTAGTGCAAGGATTTCTCGGTCATAAGAATGGTTATGAGTTAAAATTACAACAAAAGTGTTTTCATCGAAAGCCAATTTCTCAATTGCTTCAGCATGATGATTTTGAATTAATTTGAATTCCTGCGGATCAATTCCTTCAAAAACATCGTACCGTTCATCAATCAGAGTGACATCGAAATCAAGCTGCAGTGCAAACCCTGCTAACGCCTTACCGATATGACCGGCACCGAAAATATGTAATTTTTTTCTGTTCATAATTGGTTCAATAAAAAGTTCAACCACTCCTCCGCAGCACATTGCCAGCTCACTCACCAAATTGTGTTTGACAATTTGCGATTCATTGTTTTTCAAAACCTCCAAAGCCTGCTCTATCACCTTTTTTTCGAGAGAACCACCGCCGATTGTTCCTTGAATGCTGCCGTTTTTATAAACTAACATTTTAGCCCCTGTTTTGCGGGGAGCAGAACCTTTTACTGCGATTATAGTGCATAATGCGGCCCTATGGCTTCCGTTTTCTATGTCGATTATTTTTTGATACAGGCTCAAAATGTTTAAAAGATATTTTGTAAGATTTAAAGCATAGCAAAACTACATAAAATATTCTCTAAAAAGAATGGTAATTATGTATTGACTTATATCAAAAAAAACTTTAAAACCTCTGTGGATACGGCTAAAACCAACTTAAAAGAAGCATTAAATCTGTATTTGGCAAAAAGCAGAAAAAGGCTTACCTTTCAACTCTTAAAGGCGCTTGCAAAATACATGCGTAACCAATTGTAAAATTTAAACAAATTATTCAATTTAATTCAACACTCCAAAATTTCATTTTAAACAAAAGAATGAAATAAATTTTTTAAAATTAATGGAAGAAAAAGAAAATTTTATGCGGGAAGCTATCAAGATTTCGATAGATTCAATGCGGGCAGGAAATGGCGGACCCTTCGGGGCTGTAATTGTTAAAGACGGAAAAATTATTGCACGCGGTTTTAATAAAGTTACATCAAGTAATGATCCTACAGCTCATGCAGAAGTAGTTGCAATCCGCGAAGCATGCAATGTTTTAGGCAGTTTTCAGCTTACCGGCTGTGAAATTTATACAAGCTGCGAACCTTGCCCCATGTGCCTTGGAGCTATTTATTGGGCCCGGCCCGACAAAATGTATTTTGCAAATACCAAAACAGATGCTGCCGCAATTGGTTTTGATGACCAGTTTATTTATGAGGAGATCGCTCTTCCAATATCAGGAAGGCACCTGTGCACTGAACAGCTGCTCAATCAAGAAGCTTTGGAAGCCTTTAAAGAATGGGAGAAGAAAACAAATAAAATTGAATATTAAAATTAAACTCCTTCGAATTACGAATAAGGACGAATTACGAATGGCTCCTTTATATTCGTAATTAGATAAAATTCGTAATTCGCAGTAAAAAAATTGTTATGACATTTACAATTGAAGGAAACATTGTTGACGTATTGAATAAAGCCGTATTTAAAGGAGTTGTAACTGTTGAAGACGGAATTATTAAAAGCATTCTAAAAAAGGATAACACCTCTGATAATTATATTCTGCCTGGCTTTATTGATTCTCACGTGCATGTGGAAAGTTCCATGCTTATCCCTTCCGAGTTCGCCCGCCTGGCAGTTGTTCATGGCACTGTAGCAACAATCTCTGATCCTCATGAAATAGGAAATGTATTGGGTATCGACGGCGTTAAATACATGCTGGATAACGGAAAGAAAGTCCCTTTTAAATTTTATTTCGGTGCGCCTTCCTGCGTTCCTGCAACAACATTTGAAACAGCAGGTGCTGTAATCGATGTGAAAGAAATTGATGAATTACTGCAGATGCCTGAAATTGTTTACCTGGCGGAAATGATGAATTTCCCGGGCGTTTTATTTCAGGATGAAACAGTGATGAAAAAAATTCAGCTTGCCCACAAATACAAAAAAGTTGTGGACGGCCATGCTCCCGGCCTTCGCGGCGATGATGCAAAAAAATATATTGCCGCCGGCATTACCACCGATCACGAATGTTTTACATCTGAAGAAGCATTGGAAAAATTGCAAGCCGGCATGAAAATACTGATACGGGAAGGAAGCGCCGCAAAAAATTTTGAAGCACTTATTGATTTGATGCATGATCATTCTGATGAAATGATGTTCTGCTCCGATGACAAACACCCGAATGACTTGGTTTCAGGCCACATCAACCTGCTTGTAAAACGCGCGTTAAAAAAAGGAATCCCATTAATGAATGTACTGCAGGCTGTCTGTGTGAATCCTGTTAAGCACTATGGAATGAATGTAGGGCTGCTGCAACCCGGTGATCCCGCTGATTTTATTATAGTGGACAATTTATCCGACTTCACAATTCTTGAAACATACATCAATGGACAGCTTGTTGCAAAAAACGGGAAAAGTCTTATCCAATCAGTAAAAGCAGAAATAGTAAATAATTTTAACTGCAGCAAAATTTCAGAAAAAGATCTTGAAGTTAACGCAGAAAGCAATAAAATAAAAGTTATTACTGTAAAGGACGGACAGCTCATAACACAGCATCTGATTGCTGAAATGACAATAAAAAACAATAAAATTTACAGTGATACTTCCAAAGATATTTTAAAAATGGTTGTTGTTAACCGCTACAACACTGCTCCCCCGGCAGTTGCTTTTGTTAAAAATTTCGGATTAAAAGAAGGCGCACTGGCCTCTAGCGTAGCGCATGACAGCCACAATATTATTGCCATGGGAGTCAGCGATGCTGATATTGCTGCCGCCATTAATTTATTGATTGAACACAAAGGCGGTGTAGGTGCCGTAAACGGGGGATATCAAGGAATTCTGCCATTGCCCGTTGCGGGATTAATGACTGTTGAGGATGGCTATATCGTTGCGGAAAAATACGAACTGCTGGATCATAAAATAAAATCATGGGGCTGTACACTGCAGTCGCCATACATGACTTTATCGTTCCTTGCGCTCCTTGTAATTCCTGAATTAAAATTAAGCGACAAGGGTTTGTTTGACGGGACTCAATTTAAATTTACGTCGTTGTTTGTTTAATAATTTGAAAAATATTTATTTATATAAGTCCGTTTCAAAAAATAAATTAATGATTCTGAAAACTATTAAAAACAAACATGAGAAAACCTGCATCCTTTGGCTGCTCCTTTTTCTTTCCCCATTTTCCGCTCTGCATGCCGAGCGCGGGAAGCTGATCAGTTACAAGCTGGTTCATTCGTATTCAGTTACTAATCTTGACTCACTTTGGAAAAGCAAAAAAATTCCAAAATTTATTGCGCCGATTAATAATCCGCTGGATGTTTTTGAGGTAATGTATGAAACTGTCTGGCATGATGGAACGCCGATAAAGGCTTCGGGAATATTTTTTCTTCCAAGGGAAAAAGGCAAGGCATTCCCAATGATCTGCTACCATCACGGCACACAGGTAGTGAAAGACCGGAAAATTAATTTTGAAGGCGAGCAGGCAATATGCACTGTATTCGGCGGAAGCGGTTACATGGTTGCTTTCCCCGATTATTTAGGGCTGGGGCAAGGTGAAAAAACACATCTTTACCTTCACCTCGAAAGTGAAGCAAATACCTCGATAGATCTGCTTCGGGCGGTAAAACAGCTGATTGCAAAAGAGGGAGCTGAACAAAGCAAGTTTCTTTTTTTAACAGGCTACTCGCAGGGCGGCCATGCAACCTTGGCAACGCTAAAAGTGATGCAGGAAAAATATCCCGACGAATTCAAAGTAACAGCATCTGCTCCAATGAGCGGCCCTTATGATTTGGTTGGAAAACAAGGCGGAGTAATGTTTCATCCATACTCACACCCCGGTTACCTCCCTTATCTTATTTATTCTTATCAGGAAGTTTATAAGTGCTTTGATGATCCCAACTGCCCATTCAAAGCTCCTTATGATAAAACGCTGTCTCATCTGTTTGACGGCACCTACAACATGCATGACATTAATAAGGCAATGCCTGAAATACCTAAAGATGTGTTGACGGATGATTTTTTAAATGGCTATGTAAATGACGACAAGTTTCCCTTTAAAGCTGAGCTGAAACTAAACAGTGTTAACGATTGGAAACCTGAAACCCCTGTTCTGCTATGCTACTGCAAAGCCGATGAACAGGTGAGTTACGAAAATGCTATTATAGCATCTGCTAATATGAAAGCGAGGGGGGCAAAAAATATTAAATTACGTTCCGCTGGCCGCAGGTTTGGACATAAAACGTGTGCAGTATATTCATCAATGTATACAAAAATGTATTTCGACAGTTTTTTGAACGGGAGCAAAAAAGGGCGAAAAGGTCCATTGGGTAAGAGGCTTGCATTATCAATCAGTAAAATGAAAGTGAAGAAATAAACATCCTAATGCAGTGCCTGAAATGATGACAAAATAAAATCAGTAAAAGCATTGGACTTTCTTAATTCACTTAAATAATAAATTGCTAAAAGACTTTTGAATGAATTTTAATCCGATCATTTTATCAATTCCGATATTTTTTATCCTCATTGGATTTGAATTATTGGTTGATAAACTTCGTAAAAAAAGCAACTACCGCTTTAATGATGCCATTACCAATATAAGCTGCGGTATCGGCGAACAGGTTACAGGAGTATTTTTTAAACTTTTTGTTGTAACCATTTATACACTGCTGTTTGAGCATTATGCTTTTTTTAAAATTCCTGCGAATTGGATCACTGGAATTATTCTTTTTATCAGCGTTGATTTTTTTTATTATTGGTTCCACCGTTACAGCCACGTTATCAATTTATTTTGGGGCGGGCATGTTGTTCATCATCAGAGTGAAGAATACAATCTCTCTGTAGCTCTCCGCCAGGGCTGGTTTCAAAAGTTTTTTTCATTCGGCTTTTATCTGCCTCTTGCTCTTATCGGCTTTGATCCAATTCAGTTTTTAACGGTATCTTCTTTTGTTACATTATACCAGTTTTGGATTCACACAAAAAATATTAATAAGATGGGTGTTTTGGAATATGTCCTCAATACACCCTCACATCACAGGGTTCACCATGGGGTGAATCCAAAATATATTGATAAAAATCATGCTGGGACTTTAATTATCTGGGACAAAATGTTCGGCACTTTTCAAAAAGAAGAAGAAGAGCCTATCTATGGTATTACTCACCCAATCAATACCTGGGATCCGCTGTCTGCAAATCTTCATCATTGGAAACAGATGTATTACGGGCTGAAGCAGATGCTCGGCTTAAAAGATAAATTGAAATATATTTTTATGCCCCCTGGCTGGAAACCCGCTTATATTAGTGACTCGGACTATCCGGTTTATTCAGATACTTATAAAAAATTTGATACCAAAGTGCCTAATAATATTAACTATTATGTCTTGTTTCAATATGTGGTAACTCTCGCTGGCGCTACTGTTTTTTTATTAAAGGCCGGAATAAAAGAAGGAGATGGTAAATTAAGTTTTGAAGAAAAGCTGATTGCGATGTCTTTGGTTGTTTTCAGCATCATAAACTACAGCAGTTTATTTGAATCAAAAAAACATGCAGCTACTACAGAAATAGTAAGGATAGTAGTTACGCTCTTGATTTTAACTTTATACTTTCATATGCAGACCACCAGCCTTTTAATTGTCATTGGTTCTTGGGCATTATTATCTGGAGTCTGGCTATTAAAAATAAAACAATCAGCTTAAATCTGTATGAAAAAAATTCTGCAAAACAATTTTACAATCATCTTCTTTTTCATACTTGCAGTTGATTTATATGCAAGTACTGCAGCAAGCCCAATCTTAAATATTATTTTCAAACCGCTCATCGTAATAAGTTTATTAGTTTATTTATTTATCCTGGAAGGGAATAAAAAAAAGGCTGTAGCCTTTGCTGTAACGGGATTACTCTTATCTCTTATGGGAGACGTATTGCTTATTTTTCAAGAACAAAATGCTTTGTTTTTTATGGGCGGACTAGTTTCGTTTTTACTTGCACATGTTTCATATATTTTTTATTACCTCCGTTCATCGGATGCTGCAGCTGAAAAAAAACTAGGCAGCAAAAACCTTATTTTCTTATTGATGATTAGTTACGGTCTTGTGTTTTTTTTGCTTCTTAGTAAAAATCTCGGCGATTTAAAAGTCCCTGTATTGGTTTATACAACGGCCTTGGTATGTATGAATATTTTTGCTTTGAATCGTTACGGAAAAGTAAACGACAGCAGTTTTAAACTGATTATGACAGGCGCATTGTGTTTCTTAGTTTCCGACAGCCTGCTTGCACTTAATAAATTTTTACTTCCTATTCCTTTTGCAGGATTATGGATTATGGCTTCTTACGGAGCAGCTCAATTTTTTATTACAAAAGGAGTTTTAAGCGGAAAGGAATAAAACAAATCCTAATATGCACAGCCAGAAAAGAGGATGCTGAATTTTAAATAAAATAAAAAACAACTATTAATAAAATACGCCTGACTCACCTATTGCCTCTCATTTTGGAGAGAGATGAAAAGAGCGGTTTCAACAAATGGAAAACTCATTAACCGAAGAAATGAAGAGCAATATCAAACGGATTTTTGAATTGCAGAAAAAAAATCAGCTTGCTGTTAAAATGGCTGCAACTGAGGATCGTAAGAAAAGATTAAAAAAATTAAAAGCTGCAATTAAGAGCTCTGAAAATGAAATTTTTGATGCTCTGAAAAAAGATTTAAGAAAATCTGTTTTTGAATCGGCCGTTTTTGAAGTGCTTTTTATTTATGCCGAAATTGATTTTGCGATAAAAAACTTATCCGACTGGAATTACCCGCAGACTGTGCCTTCCAACCTGCTGAACATTATGACAAAATGCAGCATCATTTACGAACCTAAAGGTGTCTGCTTAATTATTGCTCCCTGGAATTATCCTTTTCAATTATTGATGGCGCCGCTGATTTCTGCAATCGCTGCCGGGAACTGCAGTATTCTTAAACCATCTGAATTGGCTCCTGCGGTAAGCACTGTGATAACAAAACTGATAAAAGAAATTTTTAATGAAAATGAAATCGCAATTGTAGAGGGCGATGCCGCTGTTGCCGCCGAATTACTGCGCCTGCCGTTCGATCATATTTTTTTTACAGGCAGCACTCAAATCGGCAAAGTTGTAATGGAAGCCGCATCCAAAAACCTATCATCTGTTACTTTAGAATTAGGCGGTAAATCTCCTGCAATTATTGATGAACAGGCCGATTTAAAAAAAGCTGCAGATAAAATAACCTGGGGAACATTTGCAAATGCCGGTCAGACCTGCATTGCACCCGATTACGTTTTTGTGCACGAAGATCAGCACGAACAATTTATTGAGCTGATGAAAGAAAATATTAAGAAAAAATATTTTCAAAACGGCGAGATTAATAAAGAGGACTTCGGAAAAATCATTTCAGAAAATCATTTCAAACGCATTAAAAATTTATTCGACCATGCAGTAAAAAAAGGTGCAAAAATTGAAATCGGAGGAACATTCGAAGAATCCGACAGAACCATACATCCAACAGTACTTACAAATGTATCTCTTGATTCGCTGATCATGCAGGAAGAAATTTTCGGCCCAGTACTTCCGGTACTAACATATAAAAATATCAGTCAGGTTATTGAGCACATAAATGCAAATAATAAACCCCTCGCATTATATGTATTCGGTAATAATAAACGCAACATTGAAAATATTTTAAAACAAACATCCTCCGGAGGTGCCTGCATAAATGATGTAATGATTCATATATCAAATCCTCATTTATCTTTTGGCGGAATAAACGCCAGCGGAATTGGCGGTTCTCATGGCATCCATGGGTTTAAAGCTTTTTCTCACGAACGGTCGGTGATGTATCAGTCGAGGTTTATCGATGTAAGTAAAATAATTTATCCCCCTTATAAGAGCAAAGGACTAATTTTAAAATTGCTCAGAAAATTAATGTAATCCCAAGGCCTTTGCGGTTTCCTTGAATGGGAGATTTCAACGGAGGCTGAATTAATAAAAAATAATTATGAAACAATTTGCAATTGCAATACATGGCGGAGCGGGAACTATATTGCGTTCAACAATGAGTCCCGAAAATGAAATGAATTATAAAAAAGGCTTGGAAGAGGCTATTCTTGCTGGAGACGCTATCCTATCATCCGGAGGGACTGCACTTGATGCTGTGGAAGCAGCAGTAAAAAAACTGGAAGATAACCCACTCTTCAATGCCGGCAGAGGGGCTGTATTTACAAACGAAGGAAAAAATGAAATGGATTCTTCGATAATGAATGGACAAAACCTGATGGCAGGGGCTGTTACAGGAATTAACAATATTAAAAATCCTATTTCTCTGGCAAGAGCGGTAATGGAAAAATCGGAACACGTGTTTTTATCCGGCTCAGGGGCAATTGAATTTGCTAAAAAAATGAAATTGGAATTTGCACCGGATGAATATTTTTTTGTACAAGAGCGCTATGATCAATTATTACAGGCCAAAGAAAGCGATCACATGGTTTTAGATCACAGTATTTTAAGAAGTACGAATACGGCTTTAGGCGATGCTGAAAATAAAACGCCGACCTCAAAGAAAGGCACTGTAGGCGCTGTAGCACTGGACATTCACGGAAACATTGCTGCTGCCACTTCTACCGGCGGCATGACTAACAAAAAATTCGGAAGAGTCGGAGACAGCCCTGTAATAGGCGCAGGCACGTATGCTAATAATAATACATGTGCAGTTTCATGCACCGGGCACGGCGAATTTTTTATCCGCGCTGTTGCAGCCTATGATATTTCCTGTCTGATGGAATACAAAGGTTTGTCCTTGAATAAGGCCTGCGATGAGGTAGTTCATCAAAAGCTTGTGAAACTCGGCGGGGAAGGCGGACTAATTGCGATTGATGCTGAAGGAAATATTGAAATGCCTTTTAACTCTGAAGGGATGTACCGCGCAAGCAGAAAATCCGGAGGCGAGGTGTATATCGGCATATATAATGATTGACAATAATTCTCTTGCATATTAAAAAAACTGTTTTAATTTTATAAAAAATAAAATTAAAAAACAACCAAAATTCTAACCTTAAAAAAAAATATTTTCCACAGATGAAAAAAAATTACTTACTGGTATTTTTTACTATTTATAGTTTTTGCGCGGTTTCGCAAGTATGGTCGCCGCTTGGTAATGGGATGAACAGCAGTGTTTATTGTTTACAAAAAGATACAACCAATAACCTTCTTTATGCCGGAGGATATTTAACTACAGCCGGTTTCGTTTCTGCAAGCTACATCGCAAAATGGAACGGAACAGCTTGGTCTGCAATGGGAACAGGCTTAAGCAATCCTGCATATTCATTAGCCATTTATAATGGATCTCTGTATGCCGGCGGCAATTTTACAACAGCCGGCGGAACAGCCGCAGGTAATATTGCAAAGTGGAATGGAACAGCATGGTTGGCTGTAGGCACAGGCACTGGCATGGGAGGCGTATCCTTTACCGTTTATAGATTAGCCGCTTATAATAACGAACTTTATGCCGGAGGCAGTTTTACTTCCGCCGACGGCACTGCAGCTGCTCACATTGCCAAATGGAACGGAACAGCTTGGTCAGCTGTAGGCGCTGGAACTAATGGCGATGTATCAGCTTTAACGGTTTATAACGGAGAGTTATATGCCGCTGGCAATTTCACAACTGCCGGCGGAATTACCGCAAATCATGCTGCTAAATGGAATGGAACAGCATGGACTGCTGTTGGCACTGGAACCAATTCTCTAATAAGTGCGCTGGCAGTTTACAATAACGAACTTTATGCCGGCGGTGCATTTGTAACTGCCGGCGGAAGCACTGCAAATTATATTGCAAAATGGAATGGAACAAACTGGATGCCCGTGGGAACAGGCATGGGAGCCGGCACTTATACTTCTATCAGTGCTCTTGCAGTTTATAATGGCAGCCTTTATGCAGGCGGCTACTTTGCATCCGCAGGCGGTACAGCTGCAAGTAATATTGCCGGCTGGAACGGAACTTCATGGTCTGCAATGGGTACAGGAACAGATGCACTTGTCGGAGCACTTACCTCTTCAGCTTCGGGACTTTATGCAGGAGGGCAATTCACAATGGCGGGCGGTAATGCAGCAAACAACGTTGCTAAATGGAATCCGCCGGCAGGTATAGAAGAAAGCTCAATTAGCGGTAAAATTACTATATACCCTAACCCTTTTTCCAATCAAACATTTATTGCATTTGATAAAGAAATAAAAAATGCATCCCTAAAAATTATAGATGCCTTGGGTAAAGAAGTAAAAAGCATGAGCTTTTCCGGAACCAGCATGGTACTTGAAAAAGGAGAACTGCCGGCAGGTGTTTATTTTATTAAAATTGTTTCTGAAAAAGGCCTAATCGCAGATAAAAAAATTATAATTCAATAATTAAATTTAAATTATTTTTTTGAATTTAATTTTATGAGACACAGCAATACATACAGACAGCAAACGAAACTTTAAACTATAAATTTTAAAATTAAAATTTTAAATCTTTTCAATCATGGCAGAAGCTTTTATTTATGATGCAGTACGCACGCCCCGCGGGAAGGGCAAGAAAGACGGCTCTTTACACGAAGTGCCGGCACTGCGCCTCCTTACAACTGTGTTTAAGGCGGTCCGCGAACGGAATAATCTGGATACATCTTATGTTGAAGATGCAATTATCGGCTGTGTTACTCAGGTAGCTGAACAAGGCTCTGATATTGCAAAAACAGCAGCTATTGCGGCAGGGTTCAGCAACAATACAGCAGGTGTTTCTTTAAACAGATACTGCGGTTCAGGATTAGAAGCCGTTAACCAAGCTGCTGCTTATATCATGTCAGGATTTACCGATTTGATTGTTGCAGGCGGTGTTGAATCTATGTCGCGTGTACAGATGGGTTCTGACGGGTTTGCCTTGTTTTCAGATCCAGGAATGGTTCTCAAACATCACATTGTTCCTCAAGGAATATCTGCTGATTTGATTGCAACTAAGTATGGTTTTGACCGGAACCGCCTTGATGCATTTGCCGCTGAATCTCACATGCGCGCTTCAAAAGCCTGGGAGGAAGGGCGATTTAATAAATCAATTATTGCAGTTAAAGATATAAACGGCATCACCATTCTCGACAGAGATGAAATGATGCGCGCAGATACAAGTGTTCAAAAACTTGCCGGACTCAAACCCGCATTTGAAATGATGGGAACCATGGGAGGCTTTGATGCTGTGGCCATTCAGCAGTATCCAGAAGTAGAAACAATGCTTCATCCGCATCATGCAGGCAACTCCTCCGGCATTGTTGACGGCGCATCGCTTGTTCTCATCGGAAGTAAAAAAATCGGCGCAAAGCTGCACCTGAAGCCCCGTGCACGGATACGTTCATTTGCTGTACTCGGCGCAGAACCCACTATAATGCTTACTGCGCCAGGACCAGCTTCTTTAAAGGCATTAAAAAAAGCAAAGATGAATGTTTCAGATATCGATTTGTTTGAAGTCAATGAAGCATTTGCCGTTGTACCGATGCGTTTTATGGAAGAGCTCAACATCACGCCCGATAAACTGAATGTGAATGGAGGAGCCATTGCAATGGGACATCCGCTGGGTGCAACCGGAGCGATGCTTATAGGAACTGTTCTTGATGAATTAGAAAGAACAAATAAACAGACAGGCCTTGTTACCCTTTGTGTGGGAGGCGGTATGGGCATTGCAACAATTATTGAGAGAGTATAATTTTAAAATATTAGTACTTGATTTTCAAATTAACGAATTAACAAATTTTCAAATTAACATGATACAATATACAAAAGGCACGGACGGCATAGCCATTATAAGCTTCGACAATAAAAATTCATCAGTTAATGTGATTGATGCTGAGATGCTTTCCAATTTCGAATTGAATGTCAGCGACGCTGTTTCTGACCCGTCTGTAAAAGGAATTATCGTAACTTCTTCAAAGAAAGATTTTATGCTCGGCGCAGATTTAAAGATGATCATCGGCATAAAAGAGCCGGCACAGATTATGGCAATTGCCAATAGGCTTCATGCTGTGCTGCGCAAATTAGAAACCGGCAAAAAGCCCGTAGTTGCTGCCATTAATGGATCAGCACTCGGCGGCGGATATGAAATCTGCCTCGCATGTCACTACAGAATAGCATTAAATGATCCTAAAATACAGATAGGATTACCGGAAGTACTTCTGGGACTATTGCCTGGAGCAGGAGGCACACAGAAACTCCCGCGCATGATAGGTATTCAGGAAGCACTGCCTTTATTACTTGAAGGAAAAAAACTTCGCCCGGAACAGGCTTTGAAAACAGGCTTAGTCAATAAATTAGCAGCTACGCAGGAGGAATTAATTGCTGCTGCAAAAGAATGGATAACAACTGTGGGCAAATCAATACAGCCTTGGGATGAAGAAGGATTCAAAATCCCCGGCGGGGGCATACAAAGCCCTAAAATTTTATCTGTGCTGCCAGCAGCTGCAGGATTGGTTCTTAAAAAAACCTATGGCAATTATCCTGCACCGATTGCAATTATGAACTGCATTTATGAAGGTCTGCAGCTGCCTATAGACAGGGCATTAACAGTTGAGTGCCGCTATTTCACACAGTGTGTATTATCACCGGAATCTAAAAATATGATCCGCACTTTGTTCATTAATATGAACGAAGCAAATAAAGGAGAAGCAAGACCGGCGGGCATTCCGCCGACTAACCTGAAAAAAATCGGCATACTCGGCGCTGGAATGATGGGAGCCGGGATCGCTTATGTTTCGGCTATGAATGGCTTAAACGTAGTATTGAAAGATGTTACAAAAGAAGCCGCTGAAAAAGGAAAAGAATATTCTGTAAAACTTTTATCTGAAAAACTTTCAAAAAATCAGCTCAGCCAGGAGAAATACGATGAGCTGCTAAATAGAATTTATACTACTGAAAACCCCTCTGATATTGCAGATTGCAGCTTGGTGATTGAAGCTGTTTTTGAAAACCGCGAATTGAAAGCAGCAGTAACAAAAGAATCCGAAGCAGTGCTTGCATCGGATGCTGTTTTTGCATCCAATACCTCAACACTTCCAATCACAGGATTAGCAAAAGCTTCAGCACGTCCTAAAAACTTTATTGGTCTCCATTTCTTTTCTCCTGTTGATAAAATGCAGCTGGTGGAAATTATTTTAGGCGAAAAAACTTCTGACTATGCCATTGCCACGGCAATTGATTTTGTAAAAAGAATTAAGAAAACCCCTATCGTGGTAAATGACGGCAGAGGTTTTTATACATCAAGAGTTTTCTCAACATATCTATTTGAAGGCATGGAATGCCTTGCAGGAGGCGTTTCTCCGGCACTGATTGAAAATGCAGGCAAGATGGCCGGTATGCCTGTCGGCCCGCTGGCACTTGCAGATGAAGTAAGTATTGAGCTCTGTTATAAAATAAATAAACAGACGGAACAAGATACAGGAAAGAAAAAAGAAGATGCCGCAGTAGGTGTGATCAACAAATTTATTGAAGAACTGCACCGTCCGGGAAAGAAGGCTGGAAAAGGATTTTATGAATATCCTGAAGGCGGAAAAAAATTCTTATGGACGGAATTGGCTTCGCTGTTTCCTGTTGCAGCAGTGCAGCCCGACGTTTCAGAAATAAAAAAACGTCTGCTGTATATACAAGCCCTGGAAGCTGTTAAATGCCTGGAAGAAAAAATTGTTACCAAGCCTGCCGATGCTGATATCGGGTCCATCTTGGGCTGGGGCTTTGCGCCTCATACTGGCGGAGTAATTTCCTTCATTGATACTATCGGAGTGAAAAAATTTGTTGATGAATGCAATGCACTTGCAAAAAAATACGGCAAACGTTTCAAACCCACCCGCAGACTGAAAGAAATGGCTGCTGAAGGGAAAAGTTTTTATCAGGAAAAAGCGGCTGAAGTATTGGAGCTTTCGTAATGAAAGTTTTAAATTCAAAAAAGTCTTTCACACATATTTCGACAGGCTCAATATGACCAGCGAGCGGTCAGTCTGAGCTTGTCGAAGAGTGTGGGAAGCCCCCGCAGATGTTTCGACAGACTCAACATGACAACGCACAATTCCAGTATGTAATTTCGAGCGTTTTGAGAAGTGAAAAATGCAATTCATATATTTACAACCAGTATTACAACACGAAATTTTTTAAATTAATTTGCTTCAATAATTACTTTCAATAATGATTTTAAAAAGTTTTTGTGTAAAAAACATCCTTCTTCTTTTTATAGTACTCTTTGCTTCAAGCACCACGTTTTCTCAGCAGGACAGCACAAAAAAAAATCTCACTTTCGATTTAGGAATAACGAGAGACCGCAATATTAATTTGTGGCCGGTCTTAAAAAAATTCAAAAGTTCAGAAAAAAATGAGCTGCAGATTTTGTATCCTATTTTTTCGAAAACTAATAATTACAAACTGCATACTAAACATCTGCAGTTTTTACCCTTTGTTATTAACGACAGCAGTTCTCAAGGCATTGATAAACGTTTCCTTTCTTTTTACTACCCATCAGTTTTTCATATTCAAAAACAAAACAGCTCAAATACTAAAATAAATTCTTACAAATTTTTAGAACTTGCCCCTAATATTTCATGCTTGAGCGTAAGCCGGTCGCCCAGCGGATTGTTTGTTGAAAACAACCTGTTCTTTTTCATCTGGTATAAAAGAGATATGCTTTTATATAAAACACGATTTGTTGTTTTCCCGGCCTATTGGTCGTTTGCTAATAGTATTGACACAACTCGTTTACTTTTTCCGCTGTATTTTAAAACAAAAAGTTTAAATGAACAAAAACTCGACGTCGCCTTTTTGTATTATTCTGAAAAAACAAAAAACGAGAAAAAAAATATTTTGTTCCCTCTCTTTTGGAAAACTGAACGTTATTTCAATAATGATACAATCAAAAAAACCACACTGTTCCCACTTTATTGGTCAGTAAAAAACAAGGATGAAAATGACAAAATCTTTTTTCCTTTGCTTTACAGCTATAAAGACAAGGCTTATCATTCATTTACTTTTTTTCCGTTTTATTCAAAAGGCAGCACGCCTGATCTGAAGAGCCGCTATTTAGCAGTTACTCCATTATTCTGGCATTTGAATGAAATCAATTATAAGAAAGATATTTTGTTCCCAATATTTTGGAGAAGCGAGCGCTATTATAATGATGATACAGTAAGGAAAACTACCCTCTTCCCCATTTACTGGTCTGAAGAAAGCAAGGATAAAAACAATAAAATAGTTTTCCCTTTACTATATAGTTTCAAAAACAAAAATTATGAATCATTTACTTTTTTTCCGCTTTTTTCAGCCGGACAAAACTACGATTCTGATCAAAATTATTTCGCATTTACTCCTTTGTTCTGGCACCTAAACCGGACCAATTATAAAAAAGATGTTTTGTTTCCGGTCTTCTGGAGAACAGAGCGATATTACACTGATGACACCGTAACGAAAACTACCCTCTTCCCGATTTTCTGGTCGGAAGAAAGCAAGGATAAAAACAATAAAATAGTTTTCCCTTTACTATATAGTTTCAAAAACAAAAATTATGAATCATTTACTTTTTTCCCGCTTTTCTCTGCCGGTGAAAACTACGTGTCGGACGAAAGCTATTTCGCCGTTACGCCTCTATACTGGCATCTGAATCTTGCTGATTCTAAAACGGATATTTTATTCCCTCTTTTTTGGAAAAACGAGCGCTATTACACTGATGACACAGTAAAGAAAACTACCATCTTTCCCATTTACTGGTCGGTAAAAAGCAAGAATGAAAACAATAAAGTAATTTTCCCATTGCTGTATAGCTTTAAAGACAGTCATTACAAGTCATTCACTTTTTTTCCTCTTTTTTCGATCGGTCAAAAATCTGATTCCAGCCGGAGCTATTTTGCAGTTACTCCGCTGTATTGGCACTTAAACCGTCCGAATTATAAAAAAGATATTTTGCTGCCGGTGTTTTGGAGAAGCCAGCGTTATGTTTATAATGACACCATAAATAGAACCACTCTCTTCCCCATTTATTGGTCAGTAAAAAGCAAGGATAAAAACAATAAAGTCCTATTCCCTTTGCTGTATATTCTTAAAGACAAGTATTATCAATCCTTTACTTTTTTTCCGCTTTTTTCTGCAGGACAAAGCGGCGATTCAAGACGAAGCTATTTCGCAGTTACTCCTTTCTACTGGCATTTAAACCGCCCCAATTACACCAAGGATGTGTTGTTTCCTTTCTTTTGGAAAAGCGAGCGTTATGTGCATGATGACACTATTAATAAAGCTGCACTCTTTCCTATTTATTGGTCATTAAAAAGTAAGGATAAAAACACCAAAGTACTTTTTCCGCTGCTCTATATTTTTAAAGACAAGTATCATCAGTCTTTTACTTTTTTTCCGCTTTTTTCAGCCGGACAGAAAACCGATTTGAGCAGGAGCTATTTTGCAGTAACACCATTGTATTGGCACTTGAACCGCATCAATTATAAGAAGGATGTTTTGTTCCCTGTTTTTTGGAGAACCGAGCGTTATCTCGATAATGACACCATAAATAAAACTACTCTCTTCCCGATTTACTGGTCAGTAAAGAGCAAGAATAAAAACAACAAAGTACTTTTCCCTCTCCTATACAGCTTTAATAACAGGGATTACCAGTCTTTCACTTTTATTCCGTTTTTTTCAAGCGGCCATATCTGGGATTGGAGCAGCAGCTATTTTGCGGTCACTCCTTTGTATTGGCATCTGGAAAGAACGAATTATAAAAAAGATATTCTGTTCCCTCTCTTTTGGAAAACGGAACAGTACCTTAGTGATGACACCATAACAAAAACCACTCTCTTCCCGATTTATTGGTCGGTAAAAAGCAAGGATAAAAACAATAAAATACTTTTCCCCCTGCTCTATATTTTTAATGACAAATATTATCAGTCCTTCACTTTTTTCCCTCTTTTTTCAAACGGCCATACCTCTGATTGGAGCAGGAGTTATTTCGCGGTTACGCCTTTATACTGGCATTTGGAAAGACCCGATTATAAGAAGGATGTTTTGTTCCCACTCTTTTGGAAAACGGAGCAGTACCTAAGTGATGACACAATAACTAAAGCCGCACTCTTCCCGATTTATTGGTCGGTAAAAAGCAAGGATAAAAACAATAAAGTACTTTTCCCGCTTCTCTATATTTTTAATGACAAATATTACCGATCCTTTACTTTTTTTCCTCTTTTTTCAAACGGTCATACAAATGATTGGAGCAAGAGTTATTTCGCAGTTACGCCTTTATACTGGCATTGGGAAAGAGCCGATTATAAGAAAGATGTTTTGTTCCCGCTCTTTTGGAAAACGCAGCAGTATCTTAATCTCGACACAATAAATAGAGCTGTTTTTTTCCCAATTTACTGGTCTGTAAAAAGCAAGGATAAAAACGATAAAATACTTTTTCCATTACTATGGAGTTTCAAAGATTGGAATTATCAGTCCTTCACTTTCTTCCCGCTTTTTTCGAGCGGACATACCTATGACAGGAGCAGAAGTTATTTCGCAGTCACGCCATTTTATTGGCATTTGAGCCGCCCTAATTATAAGAAGGATGTTTTATTCCCCCTATTTTGGAGAACTGAGAGGTATCGCAATAATGACACAATAACGAAGAGTACTTTCTTCCCGATTTATTGGTCGGTTAAAAATAAATATAAAAACAATAAAGTGCTTTTCCCTTTGATATACAGCTTCAAAAATCTGGGTTATCATTCATTTACTTTCTTCCCATTGTTTTCTTTCGGGCATAATTCAAGCCGCACAGAAACTCATTTTATGATTACACCCTTTGCAGGAATTTTCCGCAATTCAGTTAAAACAAAAATGTTTCTCTTCCCAGTGTTCTTTTATGAAAAGAAGGAAAATGAAAAACATTCTTCCCTACTGTTTTTTGTTTTTAGAAAAACCAAGAAGCCAAATTATTCCGAAACATCAATACTTTGGCCCATTTGCGATCATTTAAAATTTGACAACAACAATTATTTCAGAGTTGCCCCTTTTGTCTGGTATAAAAAAACGGATACTTCAAAAATGTTTTCAATACAGCCTTTCTTTTATTCTTACAAAAGTGCATCCAGAAAGACTTTTATCCTGAGCTGGTATTTGTATAAATACGAAAATCAAATTGGCAGTTCTGTTTCAAATAGTTTTTTGTGGAAATTATTTAATACTGAAAAATATTTAAACGGAGATTTTGAAACAAGATTTCTTCATTTGGGTTATGCGAATATTAATAAGCTGGGCAGAAAAGAGAAAAGCGTTTTCCCTTTCTATCATTATATTAAAGATTCCAATGGAGATGTGTCGAAGTCTGCATTTATAGGCTTTTACAAATATTTCAAGAAATACATACCTGAAATAAATGAATATTACGAAGAGGAAAGATTGTTCTGGCTGATAAGAATACGCTCCAATTATGCAAAACTCAAAAGTGAGGGAAAAGGAAAATATTTAAAAAGAAAATAATAAGATCGCTTAGAGCCTATTTATTTCCTTCAATTGTTATTGCCTGCTCAATATTCTGAAATAGTTTTTATCATTTGGTATTAAATTGCTTACCTCTCACAAAGCCCGTTTTTATGATTGAGTCAGCTGAAGTCAATTCTCCTCATCAAAACAACTTCTGCATTATTACAAAGATTCTTCATATCCATTTGACCAGATAGTTTTAGTTTTATGACCAAAATCATAGTTTTAAATTATCAATCTTTTGTCCTTTGTATTAATATATGTTATAACATCATTTGTTATAAAGTTAAACGATTAAACAATAAATAACATAACGTCTTTTGTTACAACTTAAATTAATTACTTTTGTTCACCTAAAAAAAACTAAAATGAAAAACTCTGTAAAAAAATCCATTTCAACCATGCAAGATGAATCTGGTAATCAATTATCAATAGCTGGTAACTGGTGTAATTTAAGAAATAGCAAGCGTTTTCGGATGAAAACATTATTGAAAACAATAACCGCCGTTATCGGTATTTTACTTCTTTCTTCAGCCGGATTGATAACCCAGACCTCGCCATGGAACGCACCCAAAGAGTCGGACGCCTTAGTAAATCCTCTAAAAAACAACACCGCTTCAGTTGAAGACGGAAAAAAACTTTATGTACAATTATGCGTGGTTTGCCACGGTGATAAAGGAAAGGGCAATGGAGTTGCGGCCGCAGGCCTTACTCCTAAACCTGCAGACCATTCAGGTCAAAAATGTCAATCACAGACAGACGGCGCTATTTACTGGAAACTTACAAACGGAAGACCACCTATGGCTTCATACAAAACCACTTTAAAAGACGAGCAGCGCTGGGCATTAGTAAACTATATCAGAACACTTGCAGCGCCTGATAAAAAAAGTAAAGGAAGTGCATCAAAATAATTAACAAATCAAAATTAACCCCATGAAAACACTCTTAAAACAAACCTCAATGCTTCTTGGAGGCATTTTGATAGCTGCGCTTCCATTAGTTTCATCGGCACAGGTTTCATCGGCGCCAGATTCCACGCAAATTGATCCTCCTAATAAAGCCAGAGGGGGAAATACTAAATTTTTACTTGCCGGGAAAGCAGCTATGTCATGGACTCAAACCCATACGGCCGGCAGCCCGGGTTCACATACCTTTTACCCGGATGCTTTTATGCTTATGCCCTTAGTTAAAGTGAATGACCGGCTGTTCCTGGATGCCCAGGTAGAAGTAGATCCTAATCCATCTGGAGGGGGTGCCGCTATTAATCTGATTGAAATGGTTGCGTATTACCGCGTTGCTCCTGCTCTTAACATATTTGCCGGTAACTTCAGCCCAAAGTATGGATTATATATGGGTGTTCTTGATGACTTCACTAATCGCTATTGTACTGGTCCTATTGGGATGGTTAGAGGACCGCAAACTCAGACAGGAATAGGTATCCAAGGCGGCATTCAGGCGGGGTATTCTAAATTTAATTACCAGTTTTATTTGACAAACGGACCGCAGTTAATAGTTGACAGCACAACTCATGGCAACGCCAACCTTACAGGCCAGCTTAATTACGGTAATTACGCTGATAATAATAATAATAAAGCGATTGGAGGCTCCATCGGCTTTCTTCCCCTTTCTAATTCAAACCTTCAGATTGATGTTTCGGGTCAGATGGCTGGAAAAACCGGCAATTTAAGTGACCCTTTGGAAAACGTCAGCAGTACTTCATTTGCAGCAGACATAAATTACTACCACCTTTTCAGCCCCGTGATGGTAAGAGTTCTGGCAGAATATAACAGCACTATGACACAAAATAAAGAATATCCATGGTATTCTGATTCTACAAAAACAACAAAATTGGTTCCTTCATTTAATAATAAACTCAGCGGATGGTTTGCTGGCGCTACAGTGCGCCTAGCAGGATCAGACAATGCGTTCCTGAGCAACCTTGAATTAGGCGGGCGCATTGGAGCTTACACGCCTCCTTCCTATACAGCTGCTGTAACTACCCCCGTGCCTTTTGGTGTTACAACAGCTCCTTGGGGTGAAAATCCTTCCACGCAAACCACTGTTTGCCTTACATATTGGTTTACATGGAAAACCCCTTTTAACCTGGCTTATGATGTTCTTAAAACAACCAACGGACCAACCATTACAACCTATACTGCCAGATTCATTTATTTTTTCTAAATCATAATTAAAAAAACATACTATGAAAACTACATACAAAAATATAGGAAATTGGACGAAGGAATTAGGATTTAAGATCCGAAATCCCAAATCGGTAATCCTAGTTTCGTTTGCTTTAATATTTTCATTTGCACTAATGAACGGCTGTAAAGTGCCAGAATCAATCGCAAATAAATCAGGTGCGCAGCTATGGGGCGAAAACTGCAACCGCTGCCATAATGCACCTGATCCGAAAACATACAGCGATGACCAATGGGATGCTGCAACAGAACACATGCGCCAAAAGGCTATTCTTACAAATACTGAAATTAACAAAATCAGAGTTTTTTTGAAATCGGCTAACTAAAGAGGTTATCAATAGATTAATTAATTCAGAAAAACTTACAGCGGATTTATAGATTTAAAAAAATAAACAACTCTATTAATCCTTGAATTTACTTCTATTATTAATTAAAGTCAGGCTAAGCAGATAAAGAATATGTAGATTTCTTTTCAACCCAATTAAACCCCTGTTTACAATGTGTTCAGAAAATAATTTCGAAAATAATTTATCTGATTTGAGTGATTCTTTAAAGGTTGTTCAGGAAACAATTTACTGTATCAGAAAAAAAATAAATTCCAGAGCATCACTTCTTGAAAACTTAAGCAGCCAGGAACAGTCGCTTTTTGAGTGTTTCCATGGGATGCTTTCCTCCCAGAACCTATTGCTGCAGTATATTCTTCAAAACTCAGAAAATCCAGTGGAAATTAAAAAAATAAAACATACCCAGGATTTGATTCACCAAGCCTGCGGGGAATTAAAGGTTTTGGCCGGCATTAATGAAAATGAACCTGTAAAAAAAGGAGAGCTGAATCAATCTGCCATGAAAACTAATATTGCAAAAACGGCTGCTGTTTTATAAGGAATATTTAAACCTTTTAAAAGGCATTATTTTAATTTATTTTTGTTCCTTCCCGGAAAAGATTTCTTAGCTGGAAAGGCAGATGGATGTTGCAACACGCAATATTTCAAGTTTTTATTATTCATTTTTTATTACATTTGTCCAAGCTAATTCAAAACTAAAATCGATCAAACAATTAATCTAAAAAAAATGAGAAAAACAATTTTATCCGCCGTTGCCGTTTGTTCACTATTTATTATAGCTAGCTGCGGCTCTAACACTAAGCCAGAAAGCGCTGACCAGGGTGCTAAAAAGGTTGAAACCAAACCTGATTTGAGTAACAAAGGAATAGGGCCGATCAAAGAGGTGAAGTTAAATTACCCGTTAGATGAAGAAATGGCAACACAAGGTCAGTTTATTTTCAAAACAAAATGTTTTGCATGCCATAAACTTACTGATGAAAAATTAGTTGGGCCGGGATGGAAAGGCATCACAGACAGAAGAGCATCTGAGTGGATAATGAATTTTGTACTCAATACAAATATGATGCTTGATAAAGATTTAGTAGCTCAGCAGTTAGTAGTAGTGTGTGTTACAAGGATGCCAAGCCAGAATCTTTCTAACGATGAAGCACGCAATGTGCTTGAATTTATGAGAAAGAACGACGGGAAACATTAATACTAATTTGATAATTTGTTGATTTGATAATTTGTTGATTTGATAATCAGCAATTAAAGTATCATTTATTATCAAATTTACACATTAACAAATCCTGTTCAGGTGAAGACTAAAAATTTTTGGATAAGCTTATCGCTTCTCAATTTATGCGTAGTAACTATACTGGGTGTAATTTTGAGAAGCAAAGCGCTTTTCGAACTGCCCTCCATTGATTACAATCATTTATTAACGGCGCATTCTCATTTTGCTTTCGGCGGATGGGTTACGCTTGCTCTAATGGTGCTGATGGTAAATGCGTTTTTAACGGAACACCAAAAAACGCACCGCGCTTACCAGATTATTTTCTGGGGCATTTTTGCAAGCACCTGGGGATTGCTGTTAACACTGCCGTTTGCAGTCTTTGTTTCACTTTCATCTTACATTTCCTTCTTTTTTATTTTTATAACTTACATTTTTTTCATTGCTTTTTTAATTGATCTCCGCAAGGCTGGGGTCAGCAAAACAACATTTCTTCTTTCAGCCTCCGCAATAGTTTGTCTTGTTTTATCTTCCGGCGGTTCTATTACACTGGCCTATCTGTTCGCATCCAAATCATTAAATGCCGTATTATACCGCGATGCATTATTTTCTTATCTGCATCTGCAGTACAATGGCTTTTTTACGCTTGCAGTTTTTGCACTTCTATTTCATAAACTTGAAACAAAATTATCTGATGAAGCAAAACAAACTGTTCATCGCTTTGCAGTGATTTTGGTTATTTCAATTCTGCCTTCTTTGTTTCTCTCCTACCATTGGCATAACCCCAATGTGCTTTTTAATATCATCGCAATTATTGGCAGTATTCTAATGTTAACCTGTTTAGGATTTTTTGTTCCGGTGCTGCGGTGTATGATAAAAGCCGATGAAAATGTTACTCCGCTTCTCAGATTTATCGCAATTGTATCTCTTGGATCTTTTATGATAAAAATGTTTTTACAGAGTTTCACCATCATTGATTTTTTAGGCAACATGGTTTATGGCGACCGCACCATTGTAATGGCATTTTTGCACTTAGTGTTTCTTTGTTTTGTAAGCCTTTTTATACTGGCCTATATTGCACAGACAGGATTGCTGAACACCGGAAAAAAAATAACAAGGATTGCCCTCATAGTATTTGCCTCAGGTGTAATGATTAACGAAGCCCTGCTGTGGACACAGGGTGTAGGTGTTTTATTTATTCAAACAAGCGATTTATTTCCATGGCTGCTGCTGGGAGCCGGTATATGGATGTTTACCGGAGCAGCATTAATATATATTGCACGTGAAATTGGCATTCATAAGGCTTGAGAGCAGATAAAAAATGCAAGGTAAACCCTCCCTTTCGATTATAATTTGGAGCTTGCAATTCCGAAGCCGTCGCACATATTTCGACAAACTCAATATGACAACACACGTGGTCAGTCTGAGCCTGTCGAAGACTGTGCTAGCGGTATAGCAATGTTTTATTATACAATTTAATGGCTCTTATTTTAATCATCTTTCCTTTTAAAGCCAATCGGTTCTTATTTTTTCATCTCCCTTTTGTTTTTTATAAAAGTTTTATTACCTTCAGCAAAAAAATAATTAAAAAACACATGAAAAAACTTTACACACTAATTACCGGAAGTCTTTTATTAGCTTCCGCTGTACAGATGAGTGCTCAATGCACAGGCAGCCGCTACCACGATTTTATTTTTTCTCAAACACCCGATTCGTTGATGGATATTAAATACGGGTATAATATAAATTTCAGCGGCCAGCCGGGTAGTGCAAATAACCCAGATACCTTAAAGCTGGATGTTTACCAGCCTCATGGAGATACTGATGCTTCACGTGCTTTAATAATTTTCTGCCATGGCGGCAGTTTTGTAGGCGGAACTAAAAATCAGATGGCGCAGTTATGCAAGGATTTTTCTAAAATGGGTTATGTAACAGCCACGATAAGTTACAGGCTGGGTATGACTGGACTGCCTGTTCCTGGTCCGGATTCTAATACTGCCGGAGCGGCTGTTATGCGCGCTGTTCATGATGCCCGCGCAGCTGTTCGTTTTTTTCGTAAAAATGCAGCTGTGGGCGGCAATACTTATAAAATAGATACCAACAATATTTATTTCTGCGGTGCTTCTGCCGGTGCTATTACTGCAATACACCTTGCTTACATGGATCAATTAAACAAAATCCCAACCTATATTGATACTACAGGTACTACTGTAGGCTGGAAAAGAGGGCAGCTGGGTATGCATGGAGGTGTTGAAGGATTAAGCGGCAACCCCGGTTACTCTTCAAAAGTTAAAGCAATTATCAGCCTTTCGGGTGCCATATCTGATACGGCATGGATGCATAATGGAGATACTCCCATGATGGCAACGCATTCAGTCGGCGACGGTACCGTGCCTTATGGCAGAAAAATAATTTCTGTAGGAGGGTTCTATTCAATTCAGTATATCGACGGCGATCATGTTGTTATTGAAAGAGCAAACAGTGTAGGCATTATTAATTGCTGGAAGAGTTATGCTGGAAGTACTCATGTGCCAGAAACTGCCAACATACAAATTTACGATACAACACTTGTGATGATGCGGAATTTCTTAGAACATTTTACCTGCGGTGTTCCACTTGACTGCAGTTACACATCTTTCCCATTAACCGGAATAAATGAATTAACTGCGGCTGATGCTGTTATCAATGTGTTTCCTAACCCTGCATACAATGAAGTAACAGTTGATTTAGCAGCATTTAAAGGCAATGATGTTAGCATTGACTTATATGATGCCATAGGACGCAAAGTAAAAAACATTATTAAAATAAAAGCAGAGCAATACATACTTACAAGAGATAATTTACCAAATGGTATTTATTTTATGAATGTTACTGCGAAAGGGAAGCTGTACAGCAAGAAGATTTTGTTTGAGTAGTTGAGGATAATATTTTAAAAGAAAAACGTCCGGCAATTTTGCCGGACGTTTTTTGTTTAAATGATATAAAGCTTTTTATAAATATTACAACTTCATTGTTTCAGCAGTTTTTTCATTTCTATATCTCCTGATTCATTGATGGAGCGTACATAATATATTCCCTGAGAGTAATTTGAAATATCAACTTCAAATACATTACCTGAAGGGGTTTTGTTTTCCCAAATTATTTTGCCCATCATATCTATCACTCTTATTTCTTTTACAACTACTGCTTCGTTATTTTTAGTAACTGTAATTTTGAAATTACCGCTGTTCGGATTTGGAAAAATTTGAATTGAATTTACAGAACTGTTTTCAACGATTGGAGTTGAAGGAATGCTTTCGGCTGATGCCATTCGGGTTGTGTGAGTGCATCCTAAAGTGGTACAGTCTATAATTTGGGCTTCAAAGGCTCCATCGAACCTGTCAACTTTAAAACCATAATCACTGTCCATATATGTACCACTGTTAACGTAAACGCCGCCCGGGAGAATACTAATAGACCCATTTGTAATGCATGCACTGTAACTAACGGTAGTAGGTGCGGGCTTCATAGTAAATGAATAAGGTTCAGGAGCAAGGGATGAAAAAACAGAACTGCCATTCAAAATTAAATCTATCATGTTTTTAGTAATTTGCTGGATATTGGCAGTAGCCACAGTCATCTGGGTAGGCGGAACAGTTGAACTACAATCGCTGACACCCTCAACATAAGTATTAATTGTAGAGGGACTACCCATCATACACTGATCTCTACACCAGCTGTTAGAACTCACAGTCATAATTTTACCCGAAGTGCTGGTTTTTTGAAATGCCATAAAAGGAGCATATCTCATGGCGCCAGTGCCCGAATAGGCATTAAGATAATAATGATTAGATTGATCATATCCAATTAATTCTGCACGATAAAATCCTAATGCATTTAAATCTAGAATTGGAACTCCTCCATTATTAGTTATATGTCCATCGGTTGAATCGGCATTACTTATAAGAGTTTCATCAAATTCGCCTGTTGGAAAACTAAGAATTTGACCATTACTATATAAACCTCCTAATATAGGCGAACCAGCTGAAATGATTTTATGTCCGTTAAATCCTCCAAAGCAGCCTCCATAATTACCAAAAACACCAAAATGAGAATCGGCACCTATGCTGCTAAGAGTAGAATAATGCGGTGCGGGAGCCCAGGCATAACTAGTCTGCTGAAGAGAATCACAATCAGGGTCAGTCTGGAGCTCTTTATAGCATTCTATTTGCGTGCCATTATAACGAACCTGCCAACACATAGTATTACCACTTAATATAATAGCATTACTGCCGTTATCAACAAATTTATCGAAATTATGCCTGGCCAGCCGAGACCAATATTCACTATGCCCAATAACAATTAACAATTTTGCATTTGTAATTTCAGAATAATCATCCATGTCTGCATCCGAAATTATATTAACATTTACATTAGTATAGCCTGCATTAATAAACCATTTCAAAAACCCATCATAAAAATCATGTTGATGACTTTGCATCGGTCTGAGAAAATTTAAAATAGGATAGGTTTTACCTGTATTCGGATCAGTATCATAAAAACTGTGCGCCCCAAACGGTCCATTTACATCACCGTCAGTGTTATATGCTTCATCAGTATTAGTAGGGATAACAATCACAATACCTTGTGTTACTGTCTTGCTTCCCTTGATAATAATAGGAATAGGAAATTCCCCATTTGAGGTATGAAGCAAATATCTTCCGCTAGCCCAGTTTGGTACTGGCCATCTTAGAGTGGGGCTATAGCCTAAACCATTCGCCCAATATTGGTTATTTGTTGAGCTGTTAAATATTAAATTTACTGAATTAATAGTCCCGACATGTTGATCATTTATATCATAAATATTAATATCGTAAGTGCCTGGATAAGTAGCATTCAAATAAAAAGTGACTGTGTCCCCATAACGATACGAGGTTTTATCGGTGTATCCATCTTGAATTTGTGCAAAACCGCAATTAATTGTGCTGAATAAAAGGATAATACTTTTAATAATTGTTCTCATTTTATTATTTTTTTAGTATGGAATTTAATGACAAGTTATGTCACCAGAAATTTTAGAAGGGCCAGTTGCAGTTACATGATTAAATACAACATGTGTTTTCCCATTAGTAATTGTTACCTCAAGCTGCCCAGACAATGAAGTATAAATAGGATGAATCTCTACCGTATTAAGATCCATTATAATATAAGCCTGATTTGCTGTTAATGAAGCATAATTAGGTTCTATTAAATAGGTTCCAGCTAAAGGAGCTGTTGTGCCGGCAAAATAAATTTGCACATAATTCAGAACATGATACATACCGTCAAAGCGGTCTATGCTAGCCTGTATTACCCAATTACTACCAACCATTCCTGAAGAAATTGAGAAAGGGTAACGGATACAAGTGGAACAACTATCAACGGAAAATATTGAGGCCGGTATAACTGCAACAGATTTTGAAACAGAGGATGTTTTTTTGCCGTTTTTTGAGAATGCATCTAATTTAAATGTCAATGTTGCAAAGCCTATGCTGGAATTAATCTGATAATCAGCATTGCTTGAAATTGCTGTTGTTCTATCAGGCATTGTCCATATATAAGAATACCCATCAATTGTCGTATTAGTCAGATGTGCTATGTCTCCTGCAATATATTCACTTAAATTAGTAGTGAAAGATGCCTCAGGCTGCTTTTGACATGCTGTAATAAACACTGCAATCACTGCTATGAATATTATTGATTTGAATTTTTTCATTTCGTTAAATTATTGAATTTTTTCAAAACCGATTTTGAAAACTATTGGTTCTTTTTTTCCAATACTTCAATACGTTTGTTTTGTTGAATTATATATAATGATAACTCTTCAATTTTTTCTAATAATTTAGCATCCATAGTTGCCATATCAATACCGTCTTTTACTACTTCTTCGGCAGAAGGAACGTTGGGCAAATGTTTGTTGATATTTACAAATGATTCTAATTCTTCAATACTTTTTAATTTATATTTTTTATCAAAAACATAATCTGACCAATTGCTTGTAGTACATACTGCTACTTTTACTTTTTCCGTTAATATTCCTGTCTGTACAAAAAGTAAATAGCCATCGGGAGTGCCTGCAAAGCTTGTTAATGCAGGGTTGCCGATTAAGGTTTTTCCGTTTTTTAATACAGTTATTGCATTAGATGTTACAGATGAACTTGAGCCATTACCAACTACAAACAAAGGGTCTGCTGCAACCCAGCTACTTGTAGTTCCCGAAATAACATTATATTGGCCAACAACGAATGAGCCGTAAGGCTGCGCTGTTGTATAAGTGCCAAAAGCAGTTGAATAGTCTCCAGAAGCCGTTGAATAAAGTCCTTCGGCAAAAGAAGTCGCACCAGTAGCATTTGTATATGCCCCCGCAGCCATAGAAGTATTACCCGTAGCGGTTGTCCCGCCTCCAAAGGCTGTAGAATACGCGCCATAGGCTTTTGTATCTGTACCAAAAGCAACTGATGATGTTCCAATGTTTGCATCATCCCATGCAGTTCCGGTTACAGCCCCTGCCCTAAAGGCAGCTTTAGCAGGATACCACATCATTCTTGTACCAGAGCCTGTTGTAGGAATAGCTCCCGTTGTTCCGTTGAATAAAACATTGCCATTATATACATGCAACTTTGCAAGGAGTGTTGTAGTTCCAATACCAACGTTACCAGTTTTATCTATTCTCATTGCTTCAGATAATACCGTTGCGTTTGTGGTGGAGAATGTTAAATTTGAGCCGTAACCAGAATATTTGGTTCCATATGCTTTAATATTAACCGTAGTTGATGGTACAGAATAAGTGCCATCAATACCTAATCCTGAAGACCAAGCTGTTTGACCGGGCGTATTCACATATAACGAACCGCCGGTTACATTTGTTCCTATTGTTGTTAAGCCGGTAGTACCTTGTCCCCAGGTAAGGCCAGTTGTTCCTACAACATTAACAACACTGCCATTATCAAATATGGAAGAAGTTGTTAAGGTACTTCCACTTGGGCTGGTATTCCATCTAGGTATATATTGGTATGTTCCGCTGCCCGTTACCGTTTGAGCTTCTGAAGCACATGTAACAAATAAAAAACTCGTTACAGTTAATAATGAAATGTTAATTTTTTTCATGCAATTTAATTTTATGTTTAGAAAAGAAAACTTGTTTTAATTTATAGTGACCTGTAATTTTTGGCAAACTTAATAGAATTTTCGGTTAGCAAACAACTTTTATCGATATTTTTTATTGGGGGGGGGGGGTGATTGGGGGATTTTTATACAAAAATATGCCTAAAGAATAGGACTTGACGGTATATTGACGTACTAATTTTTAAATGCTCTCTAATCAGAGGGGGAATAAAATAATTTAAGGGGAGCCCCGTAATAATATGGGGAGTCCCCAATTCAAAAAGGTGAAGCCCGAGCGCAATAAGGGGAGTCCCAAATTCAAAATGGGAAATCTCTTACGCAATTAGTGGAGCCCCCAATTCAAAAAGTGGAGCCCCCAACGCAATAGGGGGAATCCCCGCTGCAATTGGGGAAGACCCCAATTCAAAAAGGAAAGCCCCCAACGCAACAGGGGGAGCCCCCAACTCAATTGTGGGTGTCCCCGCCGCAATTGGGGAAGCCCCCAATACAACTGGGGAAGCCCCCAATACAACTGGGGAGGCCCCCAATGCAAAAAGGGGAGTCCCCAACTCAACAGGGGGAGCCCCCAACTCAATAGGGGGAGTCCCCGACGCAACTGGGGAGCCCCCCAACGCAACAGGGGGAGTCCCCGCCGTAATCGGGGGAATCCCCAATTCAAAAAGGGGGATCCCCAATGCAAAAAGGAAACCCAATAACGACCTAAGCAGGAATAAAAATTCAATAAATTTTCTTTAAAGCAAAAAGGAAAGAATAAATTCCAAAAAATTATTCATCTGACTTTTCTTATTTCCCATCAATTAAAAAAAAATATTATTTTTTTTTAATTGATGCAATATTTTAGAAATGGCCTGAAAGTATTTAAAACAAAGGTGTTTTATGAATGAAGAGAAAACTAAATAAGAAAAATAAAAAAAATTGATTTGTTAAAAAAACTTAATTTTTCAAAAAGATATACTATTTTTTTAATACCCTCGTTTTAATAAGGAAATCGCGATATTGAGTTTTTATTTAAACAATTTAAAAACATTGCGGAATATGATAACACCCTTAAAACCCTTACCATTGTGCCTTTAAACTAATAGGCAAAAAAGGCACAGGCTTTTTACAATGCATTCTTTCAGTCGTCCCGAAAAAGGATGCTCCAAAAAAATAATTTCATTTTAAAATATTAAATCATGAATAATCATGGATTTCAGCCAAGCGGCGATCCCGCTTTGGTAATTTGGACTAATAACTTCGATACTAATTTAGGAAGCGTTGCCGCTGCTGCCGGCATAACTCCTGACGAAGTTACAGGCATGCACAAGGATGCAGTCTATTTTCAGTACGTTGTAAATATGCAGGAAAGTTTCACCCAGTATATGCATACAATAGTACAGTATAAAAACCTTGTTAAACATGCTGTTGCGCAGCAGTCTTTGGGTGCCTTACCGGCAGTACCGGTATTAGGTACAG
>CAINDA010000007.1 GCA_903847205.1 uncultured Bacteroidota bacterium | reverse complement strand
GCTTGTTGAGGGTAACTGATGAACACCAAAAATCGATTGAGCATTATTTTTGTTATGCTTTTTCTGCATGCGTTCTTGAAAATCTAAAAAGGATGGACTTTGACTAAAGAAAACTGAGAACGCACTTATCGCTGCATCACTTATTTGGTATTTTTGATGATTTCCCTTTTTTCGAAAATCCGGCAACTCGCTAAATGCGGCCGCAATACTTGAAATGACTGCATTAAATGAAAATTTTTGTTTGGCTTCTGTAGTGGCTTTTGTATTAATAGCGGCTTTCCTGTCGTCATTCGAAATTACTTTAAGTTTAGCAGGGTTTTAAATTGGGAATTGCTGCTAAAAAATGCTTTAGCTATTGGCGCTGCAATTGTTTACTTTTGAAAGATAAATATAACTTCAGAAAATACATGGCTAAAACAGCTCCTGTTGTATCAGCCACCCAATCAAAAATATCCGATTGTCTACCTACTACAAAAGATTGATGCCATTCATCTAAAAGGCCATATAAACTACTGAAGGCAATACTAATAAAAAACACTATAATGGGTCGTTTAAAGAAATGTCTCAAAAACCGCCATGCCAATAGAGTCATTATAAAATACGCACCCGCATGATGTATTTTATCTTGGAACTCAAACCACGACGGCGCAGGAGAATTAGACTGAGCAGAAAGCCAGTAGATAAACAAAAAGTACAATATTAAAACTATAAAATCTAGTGCTTTAATCATATATTTAATCCATGAAAAATGTATTTGAATTTGCCGAAAAATGCTTACACAAGTCCAGTATCGACGATTTATTAGACAATACGCATGAAGCATGGCAAAGCTTACAATCTGGCGAATTAAACTTTGTTTCAATTAATGCAGTATTGCCTATTACACAAGTAACCTTCCCTACCAAACCGATTTTATTAGCTCCCAAAGATATGCCAAAACGCAAACTAGGCAGTGCTGAAGGCGTTGCCGCGTTTTTTCATGCCATTGCGCATGTCGAATTTATGGCCATCTATTTAGCTTGGGATATACTTTATCGCTTTAGGGGCTTACCAATCGCATTTTATCAGGATTGGTTGCGTATTGCAGATGAAGAAGCTCAGCACTTTGAACTAATCGACATCCACCTAAAGTCATTAGGGCTTAATTATGGCGACTTACCTGCCCATAACGGCCTATGGGATCATGCAACGGATACCGCCAATGATTTATTAGCTCGATTAGCAATGGTACCCCGCTGCATGGAAGCTCGCGGCTTAGATGTTACCCCCGGCATTATTAATAAATTTAAAAATCAAAATGATGCCGCCAGTGTGCAACTGTTAACCAGAATATTAACAGATGAAGTCGGACATGTTGAACGTGGTTCCTATTGGTTTAAATTTGTCTGCGCACAAGAAAATATTGAACCTGAAGCTAAATATAAGGAATTAATCACAAAATATTACCTAGGTGGTAAGCCCAAAGGGCCCTTTAACCGAGAAATGCGTATAATTGCTGGCTTCTCTAATGCTGAATTAGACTGGTTGGAATCTGGAAACTCATGAACACACAAAAAATATTTAATACTCCGCTTTTTAATTTGGGCTTTAGAGTGTTCTTTGCCCTTGCCGGCTTATC
>CAINDA010000006.1 GCA_903847205.1 uncultured Bacteroidota bacterium | reverse complement strand
TGTTCAGGGCTATGGAAGTTTTGATGCTGTTGTAGATGTGTTATCAGGTTCCTGCATGGGAACCCATATATCATGTACTGACGCCACTACAGCGGGAGGTTTAGAAACAGCAGTTGTCCCGGGTTTAACAGTAGGTTCTTCCTATCTTGTAAGAGTGTATCATTTTGGTACTGCTGATGGCGGTGGCTCATTTGATATATGTGTAACTCATACAGCTCCTTCTGCGCCAGCCAATGATGCCTGCGCAAATGCCATAACATTAACTTCATCAACATCCTGCAATACAACAGTCGGCTCTACTTTAGGAGGCACTCAATCCATTGCTGGAACATGCACAGGAACTGCCGATGATGATGTCTGGTATCAGTTTACAGCCCAGGCAACAACTGAGACAATCACTGTTCAGGGCAGTGGCGGATTTGACGCTGTTGTTGATGTTTTATCAGGTGCATGTTTTGGAACTCATATTTCATGTACAGATGCTACTTCTGCTAATGGCACTGAAACAGCAGTTGTTCCGGGCTTAACAGTTGGTTCTAGTTATTTGATAAGAGTTTATCACTTTGGAACCGGCGATGGCGGCGGAGCCTTCACTATCTGCGTTACTCATACAGCTCCAGCTTCTCCTCCTAATGATGCCTGCGCAAATGCAATAACATTAACATCTTCTACCACCTGCAATACAACAGTCGGTTCTACTTTAAACGCTACTCAATCCATTGCAGGTACTTGTACCGGCACTGCCGATGATGATGTATGGTACCAGTTTACAGCCCAGGCCACAACAGAAACAATCACAGTTCAAGGCAGCGGTGGATTTGACGCAGTTGTTGATGTTTTATCAGGTGCATGTTTTGGAACTCATATTTCATGTACAGATGCCACTTCTGCAAACGGCACTGAAACAGCAGTAGTACCCGGCTTAACAGTAGGTTCAACCTATTTGATAAGAGTGTATCACTTTGGAACCGGCGACGGCGGAGGTGCTTTTACAATTTGTGTTACTCATACTGCGCCTTCAGGTCCTCCTAATGATTTATGTGCGAATGTTATTTCTTTAACATCTTCACTTACCTGCAATTATACTTCTGGATCTACAACCGGTGCTACACAATCTATAGCTGGTACCTGTACTGGTAATGGTGATGATGATGTTTGGTATTCATTTACTGCAGTTGCCACGAGTCATGTTGTGAAAGTACAGGGAACAACAGGTTTCGATCCTGTTATTGACATCAGATCAAATTCTTCATGTACAGGAACAAATATTTCATGTACCGATGCTTCTGGAGACGGAGGGTTGGAAACAGCTAATCTTACGGGTTTAACTATTGGTACAACTTATCTTATCAGAGTTTATAATTATGGAACCGGCTCAGGAAGCGGTAATTTTCAGATTTGCGTTACACATACAGCACCTCCTTCTCCTCCAAATGATTTATGCGCGAATGTTATTTCTTTAACATCTTCTCTTACCTGCAATTATACAGCTGGTTCTACAACAGGAGCCACGCAGTCAATCCCGGGTACTTGTACAGGTACCGGCGATGACGATGTTTGGTATTCTTTTGTAGCCGTTGCAGCCAGTCACATTGTAAAAGTTCAAGGGGCAGTTGGTTTTGATGCTGTAATTGATGTCAGATCAAATTCATCATGCACCGGAACAAATATTTCCTGTACCGATGCTTCCGGTGATGGAGGTTTAGAAACAGCCACCCTAACTGGTTTAACAATTGGTTCTACCTACTTGATTAGAGTGTATCACTTTGGTGCCGGTTCAGGAAGCGGCAATTTCCAGATTTGTGTTACTCATTCAGTACCTTCTGCTCCAGCTAATGACCTTTGTTCAAATGCTATTCCATTAACATCTGCCCTTACATGCAGTTACACATCAGGAACTACAACAGGTGCTACACAGTCAATTCCTGGGACATGCCCAGGCACTGGCGACGATGACGTATGGTATTCATTTACTGCAGTTGCGACGACTCATACAGTAAAAGTTCAAAGTGCAGCGGGTTTTGATGCAGTCATTGATGTGAGATCAAGCTCTGCATGCTCAGGAACTAATATTAATTGTTCCGATGGAAGCGGAGATGCAGGATTAGAAACCGCTAACCTTACCGGCTTAACAGTCGGTTCAACATATTATATTAGAGTTTACAATTTCGGAACAGGTTCTGGAAGCGGTAATTTTCAAATCTGCGTGACCCATGTGGCAGCGGCATGTGTTTATTCAATTGCCCCGGCAAGTCAGTCGTTTACTGCAGCTGTTGGTACAGGTACAATTGCTGTGACTACTGCCGGCACTTGTAACTGGACAGCTGTATCTAGCAGTCCATGGATAACTATTACTTCTGGAAGTTCAGGTACTGGTAATGGTACAGTTTCATTCTCTGTTTCTGCCAATACAGTTACTGCTCAAAGAACAGGCACAATAACTGTTAACGGCCAAACCTTTACAATTGCACAAAGCGGTGTAACAACATGTACTTTTACTATTGCACCAACTACACAAACATTCACTTCAGCTGCCGGCACAGGGACAGTTACTGTAACCGCTGCTGCGGGATGTACATGGACCGCGTCTGCAAATGACAGCTGGATAACGGTAACATCAGGAAGTTCAGGCTCAGGAAACGGAACTGTATCTTTTTCTGTTACTGCCAATTCTAACACTGCTCAAAGAGTAGGTACTATCACAATTGCAGGGCAGGTATTTACTGTTACTCAAAGTGGTATAGTGCCTTGTGCTTATACCATTTCTCCGGCGGCCTTATCTTTTAATTCAACAGGAGGTCCGGGTGTTGTTACTGTAACAGCTGGCTCAGGCTGTGCTTGGACAGCTGTATCAAATAATCCATGGATCACAATTTCATCCGGCGCTTCCGGAACAGGTAATGGTACGGTAAATTATACCGTTGCAGCTAATACCGGGTCTACGCAGTTAACCGGTACAATCACAATTGCAGGTCAGACTCATACTGTAACTCAAAGCGGTATAGTTTGTTCTTATACTATTTCTCCAACAGCCTTATCATTCACAGCCCTTGCAGGAAATGGTGTGATTACAGTTACTGCGGCCAGTGGATGCGCTTGGACTTCAGCAACTACTGACAGCTGGATAACAATTACATCAGGCAGCACAGGATCTGGAAATGGAACTGTAAATTATTCCGTAAGTGCCAACTCTAATACCACTCAAAGGTTAGGTTCAATTACGGTAGGCGGGCAGACCCATACTGTAGTGCAGAATGGTACTTCATCGTGTACTTACACCATTGCGCCTGTAACTCAGGCTTTCACTTCAACAGCCGGTACAGGTTCTTTGAATGTGACTGCAATCAGTGGCTGCAGCTGGACCTCTTCATCTAATAACAGCTGGATAACAATAACCTCTGGCAGTACAGGTTCCGGTAACGGAGTTGTAAATTATTCTGTAACTACTAATACAAATACCGCATCAAGAACGGGTACTATCACTGCTGGCGGTCAGATTCATACTATCACTCAGTCAGGTATTTCCTGTCCTGCAGTGCCAGTTATACAGAATGTAGGTTGTGCACTTGCTTCAAATCCAATAACTAACGTTACTTACCAATGGTATGTGTCAGGATCGCCTATTTCCGGTGCAACAACGCAGTTTTATACTGCTACACAGGATGGATTTTATTCGGTATATGTTACTGACATAACTAACAGCTGCGTTTCTATTTCCCAGCCTGTATTTGTTTCCTGCTCATTTCTTGGAATTACTGAAATTGATTTAGCCGGAGCTGTTTCTATTTATCCAAATCCATCTTCAGGTTCTTTTAACATTAAATCAGGAAAAGTATTTGCAGATGGAAAAGTGATTATTAATATTTTTAATATTTACGGGCAGGAAATTTATTCGAATTCTGTGATACCAGTAAACGGAGAGATTTCGCTCACAATAGAAAACATCACAGCAGCCAAAGGCATTTACTCTATTGTATTAAATTCAGGGAAAAACAGGATTATCAAAAGAATTGTAATTAACTAAATTTAAAATCCGATAATTTGCCAGCTGAATTATCGGATTTTTATTTTAGTTGGAAGCATAGAATGTATAGAAATTTAAATAATTTAAAATGATGAAATATTCAATTAAAATAGCATTAATCACAGCGGGTGCAGCTCTTTGCCTGCTTCAAACAACTAGTTTAATCCGCGCTGAAGCCGCTGGTTTTTCTGCAATAAAATTTAAGATTGCATCGCTGTTAGCGCCAGCTCCTCCTCCCGCAGCACCTGCGAATGATGATTGTGCGAATGCAATTAATCTTGTTGTAAACCCCGCATGCAGTTTTACCTCTGGAACTGTCGCTGATGCAACTCAGTCAATAGCGCCGGATACCTGCAATGGTTTTGGCAGCCCAGCTGCTTTTGATGTTTGGTATAAATTTACTGCTGGTGCGAATGGTCAGATTATTACTGTTAAAGGATCTGCTTCTTTTGATGCAGTGGTTGTTTTATTGGACGGCTGCGGAGGAACTACCGTTGACTGCTCTGATAATACAACTGCCGGAGGTACTGAAATGATTAATACTTCAGGGTTAACTCCTGGCCATGTTTATTACATCAGGATTTATCATTATGGAAGCGTATTGCCTTCAACTTTAACCTTTGACATTTGTGTATCTCTTCCAGCCCCCCCTCCTGTAAATGATGATTGCACGAATGCAATAAATCTGACAGTAGACTCTTTGTGTACTTCTGTCTCCGGCACTGTTGCTGGAGCAACACAGTCAGCAATACCTGATACCTGTAACGGCTTTGCTAGTTCAACAGCTTTTGATGTATGGTATAAATTTACCGCCACAGCTGTAAATAATGTTATAAAAGTTCAGGGTGCTTTATCATTCGACGCTGTAGTAACATTGAGGGACAGTTGCAGCGGCCATGTGATTGACTGTTCTGACAATACCACCTCCGGTGGAATTGAAACAATCAGAGATACAAATTTAATAATAGGCCATACCTATTACATAAGAGTTTACAGCTATGGAAGTGCAATACCTTCAACACCTGATTTTGATATTTGTGTTTCGCTTCCTCCGCCTCCTGAACCAAATGATAATTGTTCTACTGCGATACTTCTTGCTGTTGATTCTCTTTGCAATTACACTCATGGGTCTGTGGATGGAGCAACACAGTCATTGCCTCCAGACTCTTGCAGCAGTTTTACAAGTGCTACTGCTTATGATGTTTGGTATAAATTTGTTGCAGCTGCAGGCGGACAGAATATTACAGTTAAAGGTTCCGATTCATTTGATGCTGTTGTTACATTAAGAGACAGCTGCGGAGGATTTCCTATTGATTGCTCTGACCATAGTGCATCTGGCGGCACTGAAGTAATTTATACTGCAGGTTTAACCGCCGGTCATACATATTATGTCAGAGTTTATAGTTATGGAAGTTCAATACCTTCAACTCCTGAATTTGATATCTGTATTTCTCGTCCTCCGCCTCCGCCTGCAAACGACAATTGTTTCCATGCGATAACCTTAACTACCGATTCTGTCTGCAATTTTACATCAGGTACCGTGCTTGGCGCAACTCAGTCGGCTCCCCCTGACAGCTGTGGTTTCTCACCAAGTGCAAGTGCACGCGATGTATGGTATAAATTTGTTGCAGCTGATACCATCAGTATTATTACGGTTCAGGGATCTTTATCTTTTGATGCCATAGTTGTTTTAAAGGACAGCTGTAACGGCGCTCCTTTAAATTGCGCTGATAATACAGGATCTGGAGGTATTGAAACAATTTATGCAAGCGGACTGCACATTGGCAATACATATTATATAAGGGTATATGCTTACGGAAGTGTTCAGCCTGCGACTTCTGATTTTACTATTTGTGTAGCTTTTCCTCCTCCGCCTGCTCCTAACGACAATTGTGCTCATGCAATAACTTTGACAGCACATGCGACTTGTACCCCTATTGCAGGAACCGTTGCGGGATCTACTCAATCAATTCCTGCGGATACTTGCAATGGTTTTCATAGTTCTGCAGCTTTTGATGTTTGGTATAAATTTATTGCCACAGCTGCAACCCAATCTATTACTGTTAAAGGAGGAGCATCTTTTGATGCAATAATTTTATTATCTAATACTTGTAATGGGCCAAGCATTGACTGCGCTGATAATACCACTACAGGAGGGACAGAACAAATTGATGCATCTGGATTAGTTATTGGTAATACTTATTACATAAGGGTTTATAGCTACGGAAGCTCGCTTCCTTCAACTCCTGGTTTTGAAATCTGCCTCCTTGATTCAGGACCGGCTGGTATTACTTCAGTTCAAGACAACATCACTATTGTAAATGTTTATCCTAATCCTGCTGAAAATAAAGTTACCATCGGTTTGAAATCCGCTGGAGGCAATGTAAATGTTATTTACAAAATTTTAAATGTAAATGGTCAGACAGCTCTTGAAGGACAATTTGCTTCTAACAGTTTGCAGAAAGATGTTGACATCAGCTCACTAACATCAGGCATTTACAATATTCAAATTAAAATTGGAGACAACCTAATTAATAAGAAAATTGTTGTGATGAATAAATAGAATATAATTCGGAAATTAAATTCCATTTCCTGCTGTTCTATTAATTTCTTATTTTTGTATTGCGTTCTTTAATTCTTCTGCGAAAGCAGAATTCTAAAATTAATGTTTTAGTAACTTATCAAGAAAGGCGGAGGGACTTGCCCTGTGAAGCCTTAGCAACCTTCCTTAATTGGAAAGGTGCTAAATCCTGTTCCGCATTTTGCGGGAACAGATAAGTCAGAGTAAATTTTTTGAAAAAACAAATCAAAATAATCTATCTCCTCTGACTGTAAAAAGTCAGGGGAGATTTTTTTATATATGATCTTTTCTTTTTTATTTAGGAGGAAAATTAAAAAAGAAGAAGCTTTTAAATATGGATTCATTAAATCGGTTCAGCAGCAGAGTTGATAATTATGTCAAATACCGGCCTGATTATCCAGATAAAGTACCTGCATTTTTGAATTTGAAAGGAATGCTGACAGCTGAAAGTATAATTGCTGATATCGGTTCAGGGACCGGAATTTCAACTGAAATGTTTTTGAAAAACGGCAATACAGTTTTTGCAGTTGAACCGAATACTGAAATGCGTTCTGCTGCGGAAAAATTATTAGGCGGTTTTGAAAATTTCAAAAGTATTACAGGCACGGCAGAAAATACAACGCTGCAAAACAACAGCATTGATTTAATTGTTTCGGGGCAGGCATTTCATTGGTTTAATAAAGAGAAAAGCAAAGCTGAATTCAAACGTATTTTAAAACCAGGCGGCACCGTTGTGTTGATGTGGAATGACAGAAGAACCAACAGCACACAGTTTTTGCGTTCTTATGAAGATTTTATAAAAATGTTTGCCGTTGATTATTTGGAGGTCAATCACAAAAACATTGATGAAAAAATATTTAATGATTTTTTCGGCTGGGAAAATTATGAAAAAGAATCATTTGATAATTATCAGTATTTTGACTTAGAAGGTTTGAAAGGCAGGATACTTTCTTCGTCATACATGCCTGCAGAAGAACATAAAGATTTTAATTTTATGATGTCAGTTTTAAAAAAAATATTTAACCGTTTTCAGGAAAATGGAAAAGTAACAATTGAGTACGATACAAAAATTTATTACGGAAAATTAAACTAACAAACTCTCATATCCTTTATTCATAATGAAGAGCAGAAGAAATTTAAATTTATGACAGATATAAAAAAAGAATTAGAAAAACGCGTTTTGGTAATTGACGGGGCAATGGGCACTATGATTCAACAGTATAATCTGGAAGAAAAAGATTACCGGGGAAAACGGTTTGCAGATTTTCATAAAGATGTGAAAGGGAATAATGACCTGCTGTCTATTACACAGCCTCAGATCATAAAAACGATTCATAAAGAATATTTGAAAGCCGGTGCTGATATCATTGAAACCAATACATTCAGCGGTACTACAATTGCGATGGCTGATTATGATATGCAGGATTTGGTTTATGAACTGAATTTTGAATCGGCAAAAATTGCAAAAGAAGCTGTTAAAGAATTTGAACAAGAAAATTCGAAATCCGAAATCCAGCATCCGAAATTTGTCGCCGGCGCAATCGGACCTACTAACAGAACACTTTCCTTATCTCCCAATGTAAATGATCCGGGTTACCGTGCTGTTACATTTGATGAAATGGTGACTGCTTATACAGAGCAGGTTTGCGGGCTAATTGACGGCGGTGCAGATTTACTTTTGATAGAAACAATTTTTGATACACTCAATGCGAAAGCTGCATTATTTGCTATTCAGAATTACTGCAAACAAATTGACAGAAAAATGCCTGTAATGGTTTCTGGAACTATTACGGATGCAAGCGGCAGAACCCTTTCTGGACAGACAACAGAGGCATTTTTGAATTCGGTTTCTCATGTTGATTTATTAAGCGTAGGTCTGAACTGCGCGCTGGGTGCTAAAGATATGCGTCCATATCTGGAAGAACTTTCGGGTAAAGCGCCGTTTTACGTAAGTGCGTATCCAAATGCCGGATTGCCAAACCAGTTTGGCGAGTATGATCAGGATGCTCATGAAATGGGACATCAGATAGAAGATTTTTTACATGCGGGATTTTTAAATATTGTAGGAGGCTGCTGCGGAACAACACCTTCTCACATAAAGCGTATCGCTGAATTAGCTGCTAATGCTTCACCGCGTAAAAAGCCGAAAGCTGATACTTTAATGCATTTAAGCGGTCTGGAGCCTGTTACGCTCTTTCCTGAGAGCAATTTTATGAATGTCGGCGAGCGGACGAATGTTACCGGTTCAAAAAAATTCCTTCGCCTGATTAAAGAAAATAATTATGACGAAGCACTCTCTATTGCCCGTGAACAGGTAGAAGGAGGAGCGCAGGTGATTGATGTGAACATGGATGAAGGGATGCTTGACTCAGAAGCTGCTATGGTTAAATTTTTGAATCTGATAGCAGCAGAGCCTGATATTTCCCGCGTGCCGATTATGATTGACTCATCAAAATGGAGTGTTATTGAAGCAGGATTGAAGTGTGTACAGGGAAAATCTATTGTGAATTCTATATCTTTAAAAGAAGGTGAAGAAAAATTTATAGAGCAGGCGAAAAAAGTAAAGCAGTATGGTGCTGCAGTTATTATAATGGCATTTGATGAGGAGGGGCAAGCGGATACTTTGAAGCGAAGAATTGATATCTGCGCCCGTGCATATAAAGTTTTAGTTGAGAAAGCCGGGTTCCCTCCGCAGGATATTATTTTCGATCCGAATATTTTTCCTGTTGCAACAGGTATGGAAGAGCATCGCAGAAATGCAGTTGATTTTTTTGAAGCGACGAAATGGATTAAAAAGAATTTACCTTATGCAAAAGTCAGCGGAGGTGTAAGCAATGTTTCATTTTCTTTCCGCGGCAATGAGGTGGTTCGTGAAGCAATTAATTCTGCATTTTTATTTCACGCTGTAAAAGCCGGAATGGATATGGGGATAGTGAATCCAGCCCAACTGCAAGTGTATGATGATATACCGAAAGATTTATTGGAACTGGTTGAAGATGTTTTGTTAGACAGGAATGATGATGCAACGGAGCGTTTGGTAGCACATGCGGAAACATTAAAAGGAACATCAAATGAGAAAACAGAAAAAGATGAGGCATGGCGGAAAGCACCTGTTGAAGCACGTTTAAGCCATGCACTTGTAAAAGGAATTGTTGAATATATTGATATTGATACCGAAGAGGCCAGACTGAAATTAGGCAGACCGCTATTTGTTATCGAAGGTCCGCTTATGGATGGAATGAATGTGGTTGGAGATTTATTCGGAAGCGGGAAAATGTTTCTGCCTCAAGTAGTAAAAAGCGCAAGAGTAATGAAAAAAGCTGTTGCTTATCTTGAGCCATTTTTGGAAGAGGAAAAAAAGGCAAATGCACTTGCAGGTATTGTGGGCTCTGGCAGACAGAATGCCGGGAAAGTTTTAATGGCTACCGTAAAAGGTGATGTGCATGACATCGGTAAAAATATTGTCGGCGTTGTACTGGCATGTAATAATTATGAAATTATTGATTTGGGAGTGATGGTTTCATGCGATAAAATTTTAGCAGAAGCCAAGGCGCATAATGCTGATATCATCGGCTTAAGCGGATTGATTACTCCTTCGCTGGATGAGATGGTGCATGTTGCCAAAGAGATGGAACGTTTAGGATTTAAAATTCCTCTGCTGATCGGCGGCGCTACTACTTCTAAAGTTCATACTGCAGTGAAAGTAGCACCGCATTATTCAGGTGCGGTGGTGCATGTGAATGATGCCAGCAGATCGGTGCCTGTTGCAGGAAGCTTGATTTCAGAGGAGTTGCGAGGTGCATTTATGAATGATGTTCATAAAGATTATGACAGGGTGCGCGAGCAGAATAAAAATGCTCAGTCGCAGAATAAATTTATTTCGATTGAAGAGGCCCGTGCAAATAAATTTCCGATTGACTGGAATAAAACTGAAATTATCAAACCCGCATTTATCGGGAATAAGGTATTTGATGATTACCCTTTAGCTGAACTTATTGAATACATTGACTGGACGCCGTTTTTCATTTCATGGGAAATGAAAGGTTCCTACCCTAAAATCTTGAAAGACCCTGTCCGCGGTGAAGAAGCAAGCAAATTATTTGCTGATGCTCAGAAAATGCTGCAGCAAATTGTTGATAAAAAATGGCTGAAAGCAAACGCTGTTGTTGGAATTTACCCGGCCAATAGTAAAGGTGATGACATATACCTCTCCCCGGCCCTCTCCACAGGAGAGGGGGACGTGGTATTCCATACCTTGCGCCAGCAGACAAAAAAGCCTGCTGGGCAGTATAATGTTGCTCTGGCGGATTTTGTGAAACCCTTACCCCTCTCTATGTCTCCCCGCAGGGGAGAGTACTTTAAGAGTTCCGAATTAGACACCACCAGTAAAATTGATTGGCATTCGAATATTGATAATGCCAAAGAGCATCGTTCAAGCCCGACAGAAGCTGAAAAAATTATTTGGAAATTTTTGAGAGCTAAACAAACTGGTTTTAAATTCAGAAGACAGCATTTAATAGATAAATATATTGTTGATTTTGTTTGTTTAGAAAAAAAGCTTGTTGTAGAAATAGATGGAAAGTATCATGAACAAATAAAAGAACAAGATCAATTAAGGACTTCTGTTTTAGAATCATTGGGTTATAAAGTTATTCGATTCACAAATGACGAGGTAATAGTAGATATAGATTCTGTAATAAAAGCAATAAAAGATGTATGTATGGCAGAATCTACCCTCTCCCCTGTGGGGAGAGCTGGAGAGGGGTGTGATTACATCGGTGCTTTCGCTCTTACAACCGGCATCGGCATTGATGAGCATGTTGCACGTTTCGAAAAAGATCATGATGATTATTCAGCCATTATGCTGAAAGCTCTTGCAGACAGGCTTGCAGAAGCATTTGCAGAGGTAATGCATAAATATGTCCGTAAGGAATTATGGGGATATGCAAAAGAAGAAACATTGAGTAATGAAAATTTACTGAAGGAAGAATATGCCGGCATCCGTCCGGCACCGGGCTATCCGGCGCAGCCAGATCATACTGAAAAAATTACACTTTTTAAATTGCTTGAGGCTGAAAAAAATACCGGGATTGTTTTAACAGAAAGTCTAGCCATGTTCCCGACAGCTGCTGTAAGCGGTTTATATTTTGCACATCCCGATTCACATTATTTCGGAATAGGCAAAATAAAAGAGGATCAGGTTATTGATTATGCAAAGCGGAAAGGAATGACACTTGAGGAAGCTGAGCGATGGCTGGGGCCTAATTTGGCGTATTGATGAGTATTAAAGTTTAAATGTAATTCCAAAGATCTAAAAATAAATATAACCGCCCTTCAGCAAAAGCTCAGGGTAAACTCCGAACACCAAGAATGCGCAAAGTCCGCAAAGTATTTAAGTCATTTATTTCTTTGCGGCCTTTGCGTTTTGTCTTTGCAAACTTTGCGATGAAAAAAGTTTTTTTCAGAACGCCGTTTAAAATACTGTTTTGTGCTATATGTGTATTATTTGTAAAATGCAAAGAAGAAAAAAAAGTTAATCGATCCTTCTATTATTGGAAGTCAGTATTTCAGCTGGCTGATAATGAAAAAGTACTGCTTAAAAGGCTGAACATAGAAAAGCTGTATGTTAAATTTTTTGATGTTGCCTGGTCAAATAAAAATCATCAGGCTATTCCAGTGGCATATATTCAATTCAAAGATTCTATTCCTGCCAATATTAAAATTATTCCCGTAATATATATCACTAATGAATCCTTGGTTCAGACTCCCGATACCGAGCTGAAGAAATTAGCGGCAAATATTCAAACATTGCTCGACCATTTAGCTGCTGCAAAAGAAATTAAATTTAATGAAATACAATTCGACTGTGATTGGACGGATGGAACACGTGTGAAGTATTTTGATCTCTTGAAAAAAATCAGAGCGTTAGAAAAAAAAGAAGTATTACTTTCTGCGACTATACGCCTGCATCAGATTAAATATTTTTCAAAGACCGGCGTGCCGCCTGTTGACAGAGGAATGCTTATGTTTTATAATATGGGTAAATTAAAAAATGCAAACACAGAAAATTCTATTTTCGATGTCAATACGGCTTCAGGTTATGTTGCTCAGATAAAAGATTATCCGCTTAAGCTGGATGCGGCATTACCGATTTTTACGTGGGGAGTTCATGTTCGGAATAACAATGTTATTGGACTGATTGACAATGTATGCAATTCTTCAATGGATAGTATTCCTGCCCTTAGAAAATTTAAAGAAAATCATTATTCAGCAGATACTGCTTTTTTTTATCACGGTAATTATTTTATGAAAGACGATCAGGTAAGGATTGAAGAAATTTCACCTGATGGCTCTCTAAAGGCCGCAAAGTTATTGTCCTCTCATCTCAAAAATGTTAATTTTACGGTAACACTATTTCACTTTGATAAATCAAATATTTCACGGTATGCACAGCAAGATTTTGAAAATATTTATTCTGCTTTTTATTAGCATCTTTCTTTTTTGTTTTCCATTATCTGTATCGAATGGATGCGGAGGCGGAGATTGGGATCCAGATACAGAAGTGTATTCTTTCTTTAATCCCGATGTGATGGGTGAGCCTTCATTCAGCCCGTTTTTCCTGACATATCATCAATGGTACAGGGATTATAATGAAGACATTTCGGAAGAATCTTTAAACATTGCAGAATGGAAAGTTTTTTTTAACGGTAAAGCAAACGAAGCTGACCTAAACGATATAGTTTATAAAATTAGTGCAGGGCTCGCAGATAGTTTAGCTGAAAATGTTTTGAAAAACAGATTTGTTCTTCCAGAAAAAGTTAAAACTAATTCTCTTCTTCAGTTTTCAAAAAAGAAACAATTGGCTGAGGCTCTTAAATATCTTGCGTTTGTAAAAAAGCATCAAGATCCCGTATTTGATGAATGGAATCCGGTAACACCTGATAAAAATGAAATTAATAAGGCATTAACAGAAGTAAATCTTAGGCTTCAAAATCCACTTTCTGATTTTTTGAAGATGCGGTATTTGTTTCAAAAGCTTCGTTTTAGTTTTCAGGCTGGTGAATATGATAATTGTGTGAATACTTATGAAAAGAATTTCGCTGCCTCAACTATAGAAGGGACCATGAAATATAGAGCAATGGGTTATTATGCTGCAGCACTTTACAAATTGAAAAACTTTGCCAAAGCTAATTATTTATATTCTCTTATTTATGACCATTACCCTCAAAGAAAAAAAGATGCTGTTTGGAGTTTTCACCCTCAAGAGAATAAAGATTGGGAGACATCGCTTTTATCAGCGAAAAGTAGCAGGGAAAAAGAAGTAATGTGGCATCTTTTCGGAATATATGCCGACCCATTGCTGGCGATGAAAAAAATATATGAAATTAATCCCAGCTCAGACCTGATTGATTTATTATTAGTAAGGAGTGTTAATGCAATCGAAAAATCTTCTCTGCCTTCAACAAGCAATTTTAGCAGCGCAGATTCCAGCGATTTCAATTATACTCATGCATTAGAGCCTTCATCTAAAGAATTTTTCGCTTTTGTTTCAAAGTGTTCTGGTGAGGGCAAAACTAAAAAGTCCTATCTGTGGGATCTTTCAGCCGGGTACTTATGTTTTTTGAAAAAGGACTATTCTTCGGCCCGCATCTGTTTTGATAAAATCAAAAAAAATACTTCAGCCCCTAAATTATGTTATGAACAGGCAGCTCTTTTTGAAGTGCTTATGAAAATTGATGCTGCACCGGTGGCAGATGCAAAATTTGAAGATGAAATATTTAAAGAATTGTCGGCGCTTCATGAAATAAAAGATGGATATCATCCGGAACAGCCCTTTGATTATGCAATGAAACGGCTCTCACAAAAATATTTCATGCAGGGTGATTCTGTTAAGTCTGAAGTCTGCTGGCACAGGGATAGTTATTCAGGGTATGATTATAATTATTACTACAATCGTAATTCTAAGTATTCATTTTTTAGGAACGAGAAAAATATACAGTCCGTTATTGATTTTATTGATAAAGAAAACAAGAGCAGCTTCGAAAAATTTATTTTGACTTTGTACCCGATAAAGAAATCGGATTTAATTGAAACTCAAGCTGTATCGGCTATGTATGCAGGAAACATAAAAGAGTCAATTGCTAAATTTTCACTGCCTGCTGATACGGGTAAAAGCGAACTATTGGGCAACCCTTTTAATATTCACATTATTGACTGTCATGACTGCGACCATGAAGCAGCGCAGACTGTGAAGTACACAAAGTTTTCGTTCGCAAAAAAAATGCTTGAAATCGAGCAAAAAGCTCTGAAGGGAGAGGCTGATGCCGCTCAAAATTATTTTTTACTTGCCAATGGATACTATAATATGTCATACTACGGCAATTCAAGGCTGTTTCGCTATACCGCGATTTATTCAGATGCTTCTGAGACGAGGTTCTATTACAGTGAAAAGAAATCGGGTGATAAGCAGTCCTTAAATCAATTCTATGATTGCAGCAGGGCAAAGTACTTTTATGAAAAGGCTTTACAGCTGGCTCCTAATAAAGAATTTGTCGCAAAATGTTCATGGATGGAAGCCAAATGCGAACTTAATATGTATTACGAGAGTGATAAATATAATTCTGAAAAAGCTGATTTTACAGCTGGGAATAATTATAAGCTCCTTAAAAAGGAATATAGTACAACTCAATATTATCAGGAGGTTATAGACCAATGCGGTTATTTTAGAAACTATCTTGGGATGCCGCCGATTAAAAAATAAAATTTATTTTGTTTGAAGATTTTTATCGGATTAGCAGGGAAAATTAAAATTCATTATTAAATGAAAAAAACAACTGAATCAGATTCAAAGTATAATGCACTCGAAAAAATGAGTGTGCGCGAACTGCTTACTAATATTAATAAAGAAGATAAAACTGTTCCGGATGCTGTTGAAAAAGTAATTCCTGCAATCGAAAAATTGGTGAATGTGATTGTTAAGCAGATGAAGCTGGGCGGACGTTTATTTTACATGGGAGCAGGCACCAGCGGAAGGCTGGGAATTGTTGATGCATCGGAGTGTCCGCCGACATTTGGTGTACCGCAGGGGCTGGTAATTGGTATTATTGCAGGCGGTGATAAGGCCATCAGAAAAGCGGTTGAATTTGCTGAAGACGATACAGAACAAGGTTGGAAAGATTTGCAGCAGCATAAAATACAAAAAAATGATGTTGTTGTCGGCATTGCGGCATCCGGCTCTACACCCTATGTAATCGGTGCTTTGGAGGCGTGTAATAAAAATAAAATAACTACAGGCTGTATTGTCTGCAATCAGAAAAGCAGTGTTGCAAAAGCGGCTAAATATAAAATTGAAGTAATTGCAGGTCCCGAGTTCGTTACTGGCAGCACCCGGATGAAATCAGGCACTGCGCAAAAATTAGTTTTGAATATGATTTCAACATCAGTAATGATAAAGCTCGGCAGAGTGAAAGGCAATAAAATGGTTGACATGCAGTTAAGCAACAATAAACTTGTTGACCGCGGTACATTGATGGTAGCAGATGAATTAAAGGTTTCCTATGAAAAAGCAAATGAACTGCTGCTGCTGCATGGCAGCGTGAGGAAAGCTGTTAATACTTTTATTAAATCAGAGAAATAGAGAAATAGAGAAATAGAGAATTAGGAATTAGAGAATTCTCCATTTCCCTAAATCAGCAATTCTCCAAATAAAAATATGCAGGACATAGAACCATATTATAACTGGCGCCATTTTTATATAGCTTCGGAAGATGAGCGTTCTCCTTTTTACGGGCGGGAATACAGTGAGTTTGAATATACCCATGCTATTTACAATTACCTCATTCACCCCCAGTGGGATGATATTGATTCACCGACCCTTTACATAAAAATTTTATTTGTTGATTATGATGACAAGTTCGCTATTATTGAATTGATGGGCGAATGGAACGATGCTATCAACAATGATATTATGCTTTTGAAGCGTGACATCATTGAAAAAATAATGGAATACGGAGTAAACAAATTTATTTTAATCGGAGAAAACATTTTAAATTTTCACGCTTCCGACGATTGTTATTACCAGGAATGGTTTGAAGAAGTTGAAGATGGATGGATAGCATTTTTGAATTTTAGAAAACATGTACTGGATGAATTTCAAAGCGCAGGTATTGATTATTATATTCTGCAGGGAGGTAAATTAAATGATGTTGCCTGGCGTACTTCATCGCCGCAGCTGCTGTTTGAGAAAGTGGAATATTTTGTTCAGAAAAGAATCGGTTGAAAACCACTCATTAAAAAGAACGCAGCAAAATTTTCCGCATGATTATTTATCCAGAAATTTTCAAGAACGATCCGGTTATTGCGGCACAGAGCACCCGCTTGGGCGGAATCAGCCCGGCACCTTATGCATCAATGAATCTGGGCATGTCAGTAAATGATTCAAAAGAAAATGTAATTAAAAACCGTGAACTTTTTTTTGGTGAATTAGGAATTGATCTGCGGCAATTGGCTATCAGCAGGCAGGTGCATGGAAGCAGTATTTATGAAGCAAGCTCTCCAATCATTACAGAAGGTTACGATTCACTCATTACAAATAAGCCTAATGTATTTTTGGTTATTTCCATTGCCGACTGCACGCCAGTTTTAATATACGATACAAAGAATAAAGCCGTTGCTGCTATTCATGCAGGCTGGAGAGGGACTGCTGCTGAGATCGTAAAACATACTCTTCAGAAAATGAAAGAAACATACGGCACGAACGGCTCTGACTGCAAAGCTTACATCGGTGCATGTATTGGGTACGATAGTTTTGAAACAGGGGAGGATGCCGCACAGCATTTTGATACCGCATTCAAAAGATTTGATATGCAGAAACAAAAATGGTTTGTGGATTTAAAACCTGCTAATAAAAAACAGCTGCTTGATTTTGGTGTTTCTTCTGAAAATATTGAAGTATCGCCGTATTGCACTGTTAAAGATGAAAAGCTCTTTTTTTCTCACCGAAGAGATAAAGGTGTAAGCGGAAGAATGTTAGTTGTGATTGGATTAAAAGGATAAAAGATTATTTTTTTTCTTGTAAACTTTTCCTTGTAAATTTTCAAAAATAAAAAGGCGCTGGGTCTTACCTTTTCGGGGGAAACCAGCGCCTTTCTTTATTAATGTTTATCAAAACTTTTTGAATCAAAAGTTTGATAAAACATTTTAATTCTATTCAATAACTATTTTTTGAATTTTCACATCCGCCCCTGCACTTAATTTAATAGTGTAGGTTCCTTTTGCTAAATTCTTCAGGTTAATTTCTTTGATGTAATCATTACTGTTGTTTTTGTCGGATGCCGAATAAACCTCTCTGCCCTGAACATCAAAAATATTAATCAGCAGTTCGCCAAAAGCGGCATTTTTAATTGCAATTTTAAATGAACCGTTTGTTGGATTAGGATAAACAGTTACGTTTTGTGAAAATAAATTTTCCTGAATTCCTGTGCAAGTCTGCACGGTTACTACCACACTGTAAGTAGTAGTGTTTGTACAGCCATTAGCAGTTAATGAGTAAACATAAGTAACATTTATGGAGTTAGCAGTTGTATTGTTAAGTATTTCATTAGGGTTGCCGGTGCCGGTGGCAGCAATATTACTGATACCTGTAACTGCTGCCCTTGTCCATGCGAATGTTGTACCTGTTGTTGAGCTCGTAGGCACATAACTAAAAGTATGACCGCTGCAGATTGGAGGAGGCGTTAAAGTACTGCTCAATGACTGGGTGCAGGTGATGCATGTATTTACTGTAACAACAACATTATAGGTTACCGGGTTTGTACAGCCGTTTGCTGAAACTGTGTAAACATAAGTAACATTAACTGGACTCGTTGTTGTGTTAACAAGTGTTTCATTAATACCAGCCGAACCACTGGCAGCAGCATTGCTGATGCCGGTTACAGCAGCCCTTGTCCATGAGAATGTTGCGCCTGAAGCACCGCTGGTGGGCATATAAGAGAATGCTACGCCGCTGCAGATTGCCGCCGGAGTTAATGTGCTGTTCATTGCCGGGGCGGAGTTTACGGTTACAACTACACTATAAGTTGCTGGATTCACACAGCCGTTCGCATTTGCTGTAAAAACATAAGTAACATTTACCGGAGCTGCAGAAGTATTGATTAGAATTTCATTCGGATTAGCTGTTCCGCTCGCAGCTAAATTACTGATGCCGGCTGTCATTGCTCTTGTCCATGCAAATGTTGCACCTGTTGTGGCACTTGTCGGCGTATAACTAAATACCGACCCGCTGCAGATTGACGCAGGTGTTAATGTACTGTTCAATGTTGGAATTGGATTTACAGGTACAACAACACTGTATGTGTTTGTACAGCCGCTAAGAGTTAATGAATAAACATAAGTAACATTTATAACAGCAGCTGTTGTATTGGTAAGTGTTTCATTCGGATTGCCAGTACCAGATGCAGCAGCATTACTAATGCCGGTAATAGCAGCTCTTGCCCATGCAAACGTTGTATTAGCCATTGTACTTGTCGGTGTGTAATTGAAGGCTGTTCCGCTGCATATTGCAGGAGGGGCTAAACTGCTGTTCATTGCCTGACTGCATGAACAAAGGTTTACAGTAACTACAACACTAAATACATTAGGATTTACGCAGCCGCCTGCTGTTACAGTATAGTTATAAGTAACATTTATGGGAGTTGCTGTTGTATTGGTAAGTGTTTCATTAGGATTGCCTGTTCCGCTGCCAGCTATATTACTAATTCCGGTTACTGCAGCTCTTGTCCATGTAAATGTTGCACCCGTTGTTAAGCTTGTTGGTGTATAACTGAAAGCAGTACCGCTGCATATTGCTGCAGGCGTTAAAGAACTGCCAAGCGATGGTGAAGGATTTACTGTTACAACAACACTATAAGGAGATGAACTGCCTGTATTAGCTGCAGAAAGTACATAAGAATAAGTAACATTTACCGGATTAGCAGTAGTGTTTACAAGTGTTTCAGCAGGATTGCCTGTACCGCTTGCTGCAGCATTGCTGATGCCTGTTACAACAGCTCTTGTCCATGCAAATGTTGTACCTGTGGTGTTGCTTAAGGGAACATAATTGAAAGCCGTTCCGCTGCAAATTGGAGAAGGTGTTAAAGTACTTGTTAAGATAGGTGCCGGCAGATACACTATACTTCTATATTGTGTATTAGTGGTAGGTGTTGCCGTTAAATGGGTGAAGAAGGCATATACATGCGGTGTAATATGAACAACAATTGTATGATGCCAAGCCTGGGTAGGCGTACCGGAAATTAAAATACAGCCGCTGCCCGGAACAAAACTGCGGGAAGGAACACAAACATAAGTTAAGCCCGGAGCAAGACTGTCAACGCCTGTAACAACAAGCGAATCGATAGTTGCACTCGGGGTTCCCCAATGTGCTGCTGTTGGAGGAGTTTTAATACTTAATGCCTGGCTGTATGGAACGCCGACTATTCCGGTAGCTATACCTGTTGCGCTGTCGGGGCAGATGCCATAATCAGTTCCCTGGGGGATACATGATATATTGGGTGTACATTGTGCGTATGAGTTAATGATACCAGCGGTAAAAATTAACAAAGCTGCTGAAAAAAGTTTTTTAATCATGACGTTTTTTTGGAATGTTTTTGATTTAATTTGTTTTTGCCTGACAAATATAATATCTATTTTATATTATGCAGGCATAATATAGTGAATAAATGTTTTAAGGCCGTAAGTTTTAACAAATTAGACAGAATTGAACAGTAAATTTATTCCTTACATTTGCCATAGTTTAAAATTTATAATTCATCACTTCTAATTTATACCACTATGTCAAAAGGATTTTATACTGTTCCCGTACCTGTGAATGAGCCGGTAAAAAGCTATGCTCCCGGCAGTCCGGAAAGAATTGCAACTCAGGCAATGTTAAAAGAACTTCGTTCGAAAGAATTGGATATACCAATGTATATAGGCGGTAAGGAAGTCCGCAGTAATGAAAAAATAAGACTGTCGCCTCCTCATGATCATAAACATACGCTCGGTTATTTTCATAAAAGCAATAAAGACCATGTAAAGCAGGCTATTGATGCAGCGTTGGCAGCAAAACCAAAATGGGAAGCATTGGCATGGGAACACCGTGCAAGTATTTTCTTAAAAGCTGCTGAATTAATTGCCGGGCCTTACCGTGCGAAGCTGAATGCAGCAACCATGTTAGGCCAGTCGAAAAATGTTTTTCAGGCAGAGATTGATGCAGCCTGCGAACTCACTGACTTTCTTCGTTTCAATGTGCTTTACATGACAGAAATTTACAAACAGCAGCCTCCCGTTGCCGGAACAGGTTTTGGTGTTTGGAACCGTGTTGAACAGCGCCCTCTCGAAGGTTTTGTTTATGCGTTGACTCCGTTTAATTTCACTGCCATTGCCGGCAACCTGCCTACAGCATGTGCCATGATGGGCAATGTTGTTGTCTGGAAACCATCCAATACACAGGTGTATGCAGCTAATGTGCTGATGGAAATATTTATGAAAGCAGGTATTCCTGACGGTGTAATAAATTTAATTTATCCTTCAGGGCCTGATGCCGCTGATATTGTTTTCTCTCATCCTGATTTTGCAGGTATTCATTTTACAGGCTCTACAGAGGTATTTCAAAATATCTGGAAAACGATTGGAAATAATATCCATAAATTTAAAACCTATCCGCGCATAGTTGGCGAAACAGGCGGCAAGGATTTTATTATGGCGCATAAATCTGCCGATCCTAAAGTTACTGCTACAGCTATAAGCCGCGGTGCATTTGAATACCAGGGACAAAAATGTTCTGCTGCTTCACGTGCTTATGTTCCAAGCAATATCTGGGAAGAAGTAAAACAGCAGGTGCTTGCCGATTTAAAATCCTTTAAAGTCGGCCCGACCGAAGACTTCACCAATTTTATTAATGCTGTAATTGACGAAAAATCTTTTGATAAATTAGCGAAGTACATTGATGCCGCTAAAAATGATAAAGATGTTGAAATCATAGCCGGCGGAAAATATGATAAATCAAAAGGCTGGTTTATTGAGCCTACCATCATTGTTGCAAAAGATCCGAAATACGTTACCATGTGCGAAGAATTGTTCGGGCCGGTATTAACGCTTCATGTTTATGATGCAGAAAAATTTGATGAAACATTAAAAATTGTTGACAGTACTTCTATCTATGCTTTAACTGGGGCAATCATAGCTCAGGACCGTTACGCAATTGAGCATGCAGCAAAAGAACTTCGCAACGCTGCAGGTAATTTTTATATCAATGATAAATGTACAGGAGCAGTTGTAGGCCAGCAGCCTTTCGGCGGAGCGCGCGGTTCAGGAACAAATGATAAGGCAGGAGCAATGGTAAATTTACTCCGCTGGGTATCGCCCCGCACTATTAAAGAAACATTTACACCGCCTACGGATTATAAGTATCCGTTTTTACAGGCGGATTAATCTTTTGCAAAATATTTAAAATTCATATTGAAAAACCTTACGATGAGCAATTTTCTTAAAGAACTTGAAATAAAGAATTTCAAATCAATAAAGCATCTTAAAACGGATTGCAAAAGGGTAAATGTATTTATTGGTAAACCAAATGTTGGCAAGTCAAATATTCTTGAGGCACTTGGTTTATTTGACCTCGGTTATTCAAGGAATGAGAAGAAAATATTAAGCGAATTTATCAGATATGAAGAAATTTCAAATCTTTTTTATGATGATGATTTGATAAATACGATTGAAGTAACTACAGACAAAGTAAGAGCTGTAATGCGTTATCATACCAATAATATTAATCAAGCTGATTTAATTATTGGTAACGGAACTTGGATAGACCCTTTAATGAAAATTACTCAATCAACAGCAGATATTTATAGGGACTTTGAGACAATAGAAAAGAACACTCTTAATAAACCCGGATACAACAAACGATATTACATTGCTATGCGCCCTGACGGAAGTGCCAGCAGAGATATTCAAGACTTGGCAATGTCTTGCAATATCCCGATAAGAAAATATTGTTTTAAAGAGCTGTCCAATATTTCAAATAAATTTCCAGATTATTTATTGCCTCCATATGGGGATAATTTATTTACAATTGTAGATCATAATAAAGATTTAAGGAAAGAAATTGTAGAAGTTTTTGATGAGTATAAACTGCAATTTACATCCTATAAAAAGGAAAGTAAATTTGAAATTCAAAAAAACATTGATGGTTATATTACTAAATATAACTATTCAAGCATGGCAGATACATTTCAAAGGTTGATTTTTTATTTTGCTGTTATTGATTCAAATAAAGATTCTGTATTGATATTGGAAGAACCTGAAGTACATTCGTTTCCGCCTTATACAAAAGAATTATCTGATAGAATAATCGAGTCTACGGATAATCAATTTTTCATTACAACCCATAGTCCTTACCTTCTTCAAAATTTGATTTCTAAATTAGATGACTCAGAGTTGAATTTGTTTATTACATACTATGAGAACTATCAAACTAAAATTAAAAAATTAACAAGTGAAGAATTAAGGCAGGCTTCGGAATTTGATGTTGATTTATTTTACAACCTTAACCAATTTGTTGCAAATGCATAAATTACAATTGGTTCCGGAATGTTATGCGGAAACCGCCATGGTTAAGGAATTGTTTCTGGATTTTGTATATATAAATCATGCATACGGAATTGGTAAGGTATGTTCAATATTGAAAAAAGAGGATGTAAGAGATTATATAAATATCGGTTTTGTTGATAATGATAAACATTTGCCTCCATATCTTGATTCTTATGAAGAGTTAGGGAGAGCTAATAATGTTGTTTTTAAGAAACATCCCCATACAAATGATTATATAATTATGGTCAATCCTGCTATAGAGAAATTTTTGCTTTCCCAGTTAAATGAAATTGAAAAATCTCCGTCTGATTATGACCTGCCTGATGACTTTAAAGAGTTCAAGCATAAATTAAAAACGCAATCAATACAAAATCACTCAGGTTTCAAAAGAATGCTAACTGACTTAAAAAACAGTCGGCCGGATGGAATTCGTTTTATTATAGACAAAGTAAATTTTCTTCAAAATAACTAATGAAATCTGCAATGGTAAATTTACTTCGCTGGGTATCGCCCCGCACTATTAAGGAAACATTTACACCCCCTACTGATTATAAGTATCCGTTTTTACAGGCGGATTAAAAACAAAAACGGCTCACAAATTTGTGAGCCGTTTTTGTTTTATTGTTTATTGAAATGTTTATTGAATAATAAATTTACCCCGCCCTGCAATTCCTTTCTCATTAATTACATCGTAAAAGTAAATTCCTTTAGCCTGAGTGCTTAAATCAATTTCAGTTTTAACAGAGTTGAGCTGTGCAGTATAAATTTTTTCGCCTATTGTATTATAAATTACTGCTTCGGCTTTTTCGAAACCATTTTCTGAAATGATTGAAAATAAACCATTGCCGGGGTTTGGATAAATTTTCGAACTCTGTAATGATATTTCGTTTATACCTGTGGTATTTATATGTGTGAGAATAAAATTATCTAAATCAACTTTGCTGTTGTTCAAACTTGTCTGCAGATTAACAGTAAGAAATTTACCGGCTATGGCGGCTGTAAAAACATAGGTTTCAGTAACCCATGAATTTAAAGATGGTGCAGTAAATGTATGAATGGCTGTTCCCATCAATGTGCTGTCGTTGGAAAGACCAATATCAACAGCTTCACTGGGGGCAGAACAAAGACGTTTATCAAATTTTAGAGTATATTGATCGCCCACTGTTAGATGAACACTCAGCCCTAAGCTGAATGCTGTATAATAATCCATCATATTATGTGATGTTTCAACAAACCAGCTGCCGTTTGATGCGCTTCCGCATGAACTGCTTGTAAGTAAATCCATTGCACCGCCGTCAACTTCCCAGGCATTGGAAACTACAGTGTTCCATGTATGGAGATCGACAGTATTACCTGATGCTGTGTTGGTTTCAAAACTGCCGTTTAAAACAAGATTCTGTGCAAAAGCTTTGCTGAAAAGAGCAGTGAAAATGAGTAAGAGTAATTTTGTTTTCATAGCTTTGAAGTTTAGAGTTTAATTATGACTGAATTTCTAATACTCTGAATGCTTTTAAATAATAAATGGTTGCATGAGTTTTTACAAGAATAAAAAAAACATCTGATGAAAAAAATAATATTCTTTATAAGTCTTGTTTCGTTTTCATTAACAAGCATGGCGCAGACTCCGCAATACCCATTCCCGCATCATTATCAATATACTGCGGGCAGCATACTTCCCAATAATCATACAGCAGCTGTGCTGAATACAAATACTGAAACATTTTATGATCAGTGGAAAGCAGTTTATTTAAAAAACGACTGCGGTACAAATCAATATTATGTATGGTTTCAGGAAAACCCTCAGCCTGCCACAATCTGCGTATCTGAAGGGCAGGGCTACGGCATGGTAATCACAGCATATATGGCAGGTTACGATGCCAATGCAAAAACATATTTCGACGGCTTATATAATTTTTATAAAGCTCATCCGAGCGTGAACAATGCAAACCTGATGGCATGGGCGCAGGTTACCGGATGTGCTGATGATCCCAACGGAGGTAACGACGGCGCCTCCGACGGCGATATGGATATTGCTTACGGCTTACTATTGGCGCATTACCAATGGGGGAGCAGCGGTGCAATTAATTATTTATCGGAAGCTGTAAACATTATTAATGCAATAAAATTGGATGATACCAACCCAAGCATCTTCACAACTAAGTTAGGAGACTGGGCAAATTCAACAGATCCTATGTATTATGATACACGTCCCTCTGATTTTATGATGGATCATTTCAGGGCTTTTGAATCAGCGAGCGGAAGCACTGCATGGAATGCTGTTACCAATGAATGTTATTCGTTAATCCATACCATGCAGACAAATTTCAGCTCTGCTTCAGGCCTGCTTCCGGATTTTATTGTGCATTGCAATACAACGCCTGTGCCCGCTTCCGCGAATTATTTAGAAGGCCCCGAAGACGGCGGTTATTCATACAATGCCTGCCGTACCCCATGGAGAATAGGCACCGATTATCTGGTTTCGGGTGATGCAAGAGCCAAAACCGCGCTTGATAAAATGAATGCATGGATACGGACAAAAACCGCCGATACCCCCGCCAACATTCAATCGGGATATACGCTTACGGGCGCGACCATTTCGGGAGATAATTACGAATCAGAAGCATTTATTGCGCCTTTTGCAGTGGGCGCTATGGACAGCAGCATCAACCAAACATGGTTAAACAGCGTTTATGATCATCTGCTGAGTATGCAATTATCAAATACCACTTATTATGAAAACACAATAAAAATGCAGACGCTTATTGTATTATCAAGCAATTGGTGGATACCTGCAGGAAGTACAACAGGAGTTCAAAATAATATTTCTGCAAATACCGATGTTGTTCTTTACCCCAATCCTGCCGATGAAAAATTATTTATTAAATCGGATAAGCAGATTAAAAACTTTGTCTGCATAAATTATTTAGGGCAGGCAGTTAATTTAAAATCCGAAAACAATACAATTAATATTGCTTCCCTCCCCAAAGGAATCTACATTTTAATTTTTAATCCTGAAAACGGGGAAAGTCTTTCCCGGAAATTTACTAAGGAATAATTATAGGTTTTTGCAGCCCTAAGTGTTTTTATACAAACCTGCTCCCGTGTTTGATTAAACCAGATGATTTTGTGCAGCACAAGATCTCGTGTTTGATTAAATCCTGTGTTTTTGCCTGCTTTAAAATTTATTTACAGATGCTCTCCGCCCATTTAAAAGGTTTTGTATGTATATATATCCGCTTGGTTAGCAATTATTTACAATTAATCTGCTAAAAGATGATTTAAAACAGTTTTTTGGCCGATTTTTCAAAATAAATTCGAACCCGAAAATTCATAAATCATTAATTAATAATCTTAAATAATTAATCATGTACACAACACAATGGACATTTTTTGTTAACCCTCTTTTGGGTGCCACACGCGACAGCTATCAGAATGCTATGGCAATATCAACTTTTCACGATGATGCACTGTCAGGTATGCAGAACGATCCGTTTTTCGGGCCTCTTTATACTTTGTATCATCCAATACATTTGGCTTTTAAACAAGTTTATGATGCGTATGATGCGCAAGGCAATGTACAAACCGGGCAGACACTTAATTTTGCACAATTAATCAAAGCCTTAGCTTCAGTAAAAATAAAAGCATGGGATATTGCCATCCAAAATATATATGCGCAGGGTACTACCCCCTACAAAACAATAATGCCTCATAACCGGGTGCCTTTTCAAAGCGGCAAACAATCTGAAAAACTTCAGGCAGTAACAACATTAAGTACTGCTTTAGCAGGAATACCCGCTTTAGCTTCTGTTAAAGCCGATGTAGATGCTTTTTGGCAATTGCTTGATACTGCTTTTCGCTCAAAAAATACAGGCAAAAGCACCACCTTTCAATATAGTGCAGCAGTAGATGCGCAGAGAATTATTATGTGTACGGCACAATATGCCAACCTCGGCGCTATGATTAATAAATTCCCGGCAGCAACCGATAACCTCGATATTTATTTCGATTTGGCAACAATCCGCTCTGCTTCACAGGCAAGCTTCACAGGGCATTTAAAACCGCTTGCAAAGCACTGCATTTTCAAACATACATTTGCTGCAACCGACGAAATTTTATTAATAAATGCAGGCAATGGACAATTAAATTATTATTTAGGATTAACAAAAACTGCAGTGCCGGTAACAGGTTCGGTTGTTATAACACTTGCTCCTAATACCGAGCAGACAATTGCAGCAAGCGCCTTAGGCGATTTTGCAAATAATCTTTATTTAATAGTTGCCAACCCCGATGCTAATTTAACTGCTGCATGGGAAGTTGATTTAGAATGATAAAATTGATGTGTTGTTTTTATAAATGCGTCCCGAAATATTCGGGGCGCATTTGTTTTTATAAGATTATATTTGTGAGGAATAACAGCGATAATTATTTTGAAACAGCTTAGATTTTTCAGAAACTCAATTTTAATTATTTGTAAACGGTTACAACCGGATGCAGCTACAGCTAATGCAGAAATATACGCAGCTGAGTTGCGTATACCGACTATAGTATATAAACGCAATGGCTGCGTATAGCGGCATGTTATCGGCAACCTTGAGAACGCGCGTAACAACTTGAATCGACAGAAATGAAACAGACAACACAACAAATATTAACAGACAAAAACAAACCAAAATGACAACACACATCGTACCTGAATTTACTATTGCAACTGCTATCGGTGCAGTTGTAATCGCAATTATTTACATTGCACTTACATCACTTATGAAAGAACCCAACCGACAAAAGTTAAGTGCAATAATAGTTGCAGGGGCGGGAGCAGTTTATTGGAGCGGAGGTTTAGGTGTTTGGGAATTTGTTTTTGGTTCAGTGATGCTCTTCATTGCCTACAAAGGTTTGACACATTATTATTTTATTGGCATCGGTTGGCTTATGCACACATCTTGGGACATCGTTCATCATTTATATGCAAACCCAATCGTTTATCTTAATCCATCTTCATCAGCAGGTTGTGCTGTTTGCGACACCATTCTTGCAATTTGGTTTTTCTACAAAGCACCTTCAATTTATGAATGGTTTCGTAAATCAAAAACTGACAACATAAAAGCATAAAATATGTATCAGACACTTTTAGCATTTCATTCTTTATTTCGTTGGCTTGTATTAGCAAGTTTGTTGTTTGCTATTTATAGTGGCTATAAAGGTTGGCTTGCAGACAAGCCATTTACTAAATTTGATAATTCAGTAAGACATTGGACAGCAACGATTGCACACATTCAACTGATAATTGGACTTTGGCTTTATTTCATTAGCCCAGTCATTGACTACTTTCTACATCATTACAAAGACGCTGTTCACGAAAGAGAAATTAGATTTTTCGGAATGGAACATAACATAATGATGATTGCAGCCATCGTGATAATTACAATTGGTTCGGCAAAAGCAAAACGAAAATCAACAGACAAAGAGAAATTTAAGACAATGGCGATATGGTTTACAATCGGACTACTAATTATTTTAGTTTCTATTCCTTGGAAATTTTCTCCATTAGCAAGCAGACCTTATTTTAGACAATTTTAATAATGACACGAAACACGCGACACGAAAGAAAGGCAGCCGATAACATAAGATTTATGAAATAAAAAAAAGGGGGGGCGACCTGCCAGTATGAAGTTTCAAGCATTTAATAACGTTTGTCGCGGGGCGAAAGAAACGAGCTTTTAATCCCCCCTTTTTTTTACTTCATAAATCTTTCAAACGTTATGGGCAAGGCAATTAAAAAAAAGAAAAAAAAGAAAAACGAACGGACAGCAACTTCCCGTTCGACAATTATAATTTTTGCAGACCGAATTTTGTTTTTATTATAACCTATACCTCATAGCGGAATTCAGACAATGATTAAAGACGACCTGAGACCAAGAAATATCACCGATATTATTTTTAGAATTGACCATTATTTAGAGGATATGCGGACACATAGCCCGGACGCCCCCGAATTAATTTCTCTTTTAACAGAATATATTATCGAATATTTTAAATCACCAGAAATTGATGAATTAAAATTTAAAAAATTGGCCGTTGAATTAGTAGATGAAATGTATGTTAAGATTGATAAATTTACAAGTAGGGATATCTATACTGATACTTATTTTGGAATTGTTGTTCGACAATTATTTTTTGAATTGACAAAAAAAAATATTTTTATTTTTTTCATCTTAGATAATCAATTAAGAGATGACCGTTTTAAACTATCAGTTGAGTTATTTATGACCAGTTCTTTTAAAACAATATTCCCATATGTAACTGAAACTTTAGAACACGGAAATGGATTTACAATATTCCCTAATCATAAGTATAAGGAAATTGAAAAAGAAATTGTCGACACTTTCGGTATAAAAAGACATATTTTTTATTTGGAAAAAGATGATAGCGTAAATTATTTAAGTAATGTGCTTCAATTAGCAGAAGAATTTCAAAACGAATATATATGTGTATTCAGAAATCAAGCGCCTGTAAGCGGAAAGCCGGCACAATGGCTTATGGGTTCATTTGGCGATATTCTGTAGGAAATAAATAAATTTTAAAAAAAAATAAAATGTTAAACTTTCTAAAAAAAATATTTGGCAATAAAAATTCATTAGAAGAAAGCGTTAAAAGAAATTTTGACTTTTCAACTTTTAAGAATTCATCGGAAGAAAATGCTAAAGAGAACCTCGACATTAAAATTTCTCCAATTGCCGTTAATATTCAATTTGGTAAGGATACGGATATACAGGTATCTGAATTATTAAAAAAAGCAACCGCACTAAAAAAAACTGATATTGAGCAATCAATATTGTTGATTAAACAAGCTTTAAAAATAGACCCCGACTATCCGTGTTATGATAAATTATATAAATATTTGATAATTGCTGATAGGATGGATGAAGCAGAAGAACTCACTTTAAAATTAATTGACGAATGTAAGGGCAATAATAATCTCTCTAATTTTAGCAACAGAGCCGGCAATTATGAAAGTTATTCAGCTTTCCAATTTAAGAAGGGATTATATAAGGAATATATTTTTTATTATTGCTTATCAATATACAATGCTATGGTTTGGGATGCTATAAATGAACAAATCAAATGCGTTAAAGTGCAATTAAATGCTATAAAAAATAAAGAAGAATTTACAGATAAAAAAACCAATAAATCTTTTCAAGCAATTGGAGTATCTTCAAATCAGGATTTATTTATAAAAACATTTTATGAAATTTTAAAAAGTTACCAATTTGATGAACTTTATAAATTGGTTAATCATCTTAATAATAAACAAAAAGGTATAGAGGCATTGGAAATTGAATCATTTAAAAAAGGTAAAGCAGATTGGAAATTGTGGTCTAGCAAAGAATTTTGTGATACAATTTCTTTATTTGCTGAGCAAATATTTATAGACAAATACAAATCTAAATTGGAAATACTGTTATTAAAATCGCAGTAAAATAATTTTAAAACAAAAAATAAAAGTTATGAAAAGCCCTATTTCAGAAGGAATCTTTGATTCACAAAATCTTTGGGAAAAATCAAGTAATTTTAAAAAGGAATTAAAAATAATTGAGAATAAATATCCCGAAATATTTAAACATAATTCTATCTCTAATTATGCAATAACGACAATTGATTTTATTAAGGGTAAAATAAAACTTCAAGTATTCCCTGAAAACATACAGGACGAAGCAAAAAAGGAAATTTTGGTCGCATTTGAGAATATTTGGGTGCGACAATAATTGTTAATTAAAACCATTGCGCATTTCGACAGCAGTATTTTTTATAGCCTTATATTCAGACTTGTGTGCACCAAGCCTGTTGGGTATTTCGACCGCAGTGTTTTTTTGATTTTGTATTCAGACCTGTGTATAATAAGACTGTAGGGTGTTTCGACCAGAGTGTTTGTTATAGTTTTGTATTTAGACCTGTGTGTATTAAGACCGTTGGGTGTTTCGACCGAAATGAAAAATATGAATTGAAAGTAAGAATGCCCAGCCCATAACATTAAATATGCTATACCCCAGCCGACACGCTCAAAAGCCAAACGCACGGTATCGCATATTTAGCCGTTGTGTGCCATTGCAGGAAAAAAAAAGAACGGACATGAACTTTCCGTTCGACAAATATAATTTCTGCAAATCGAATTTTGAATTTCTTATACCGTATCTTTGGACTATTGAGAGTTTTCATCTATTTGCAAACAATTTTGAAAAAGTGTCATGAAAAAACTAACTACAATTTTACTTTTATTTTTGTGTATGACTGCCTTTTGCTCGTCTGACACTATAGGACGAAAAGAATTTAAACTAGGCATAATCTTTTCCCCTGAAGGACTAACTGAAATTTCTAAACTGAGACTTGATGGAGATAATGGTTATAATTTAGAAAGAAGTTATTTCAATTATGTAGTAGGAATTGTTGGACAATTTCCAATAACTCAAAAGCTGGACATTGGAACAGGTATAACTTATTCACAACAGGACTTGAAAGGAACTTATTATTGTGCATACTGCAATTCTTTACCTTTTGAACCTGAAAGATTAAATTTAAGATTTTTAGAAATACCTGTTTTTATTCAATACAACCTTTTGAACAGTAAAATTAAACTACATGTTCAAGCTGGTTTTATTGGTAGTTATTTAATTAGTCGACCGGACTTAAACCTCTATAATCGACAGGACTTAAATTATGCTTCAAATACTTCATTCAATAGACCGCTTTCAAAAGGATTTTTGGGAATTGGAACAAATATTGACATTGGGAAAAAAATTAATTTTCAATTAACTCCGACCTACAGATATTCATTTAACTATTTATTTAATGACACTAATTTAAAAATGCATTCATTAGGAATAACAGCCGGAATGACTTATAGAATAAACAAATAAAAACTGTTTCCCCGGTAGGCGCGAAGTTGAGGGCAGGCAAGAGGGAAGATACTTCGTGTCATTAATAAAAGGTAAGCTGCGCTTACCATACCCAGTGCCAATATATAATCCTTCCAGCCCCGCATGAAAAAACAAACCCTATTAATCCTCTTTCTATTAACCTGCAGCATAACCTTTGCGCAGAATGATTTCCCTAAGCGTTTATCAGATGCAGCACTGAAACTTACATTACAAAAAGTAAAATACGATCCTGCATATTTCACATTAGATTATCCAAACGGCGATCCTCCTCCCGATAAGGGAGTATGTACCGATGTAGTTATAAGAGCCTACCGCCTGCTTTCTATTGATCTCCAAAAAGAAGTTCATGAAGATATGGAAGCCAACTTTAAAAAATATCCGCACACATGGGGATTAAAACAGCCCGATAAAAACATTGATCACCGCAGGGTTCCCAACTTAATGGTTTTTTTCTCCAGGCATGGCAGTGTAAAAGTTATTTCAGAAAATGCTTCTGATTTTAAACCCGGAGATATAGTCTGCTGGAACCTTGGAGGCCATGTAACTCACATAGGGCTTGTAGTTGATAAAAAATCAGCAGACGGCAAAAGGTACCAGGTAGTCCACAATATAGGCGATGGCCAGGTGCTGGCCGACTGTTTATTTGATTATAAAATTATAGGGCATTATACCTACAAGAAATAAAGCAGGGAAGGGGGTTAATAATACAGCGCTCTTATAATAAATACTATTCCGATACCAACTAAAATTGTTCCCAGCAGCACGCTTACTTTCCTAAGTACCTGATGGCTCAGGCGCTTACTTATTTTATTAGCAAAATAAGCTTTTAAAACATCAGTAATAAATACAATTGAAAGGGAAGTAGCAAAAAATAAAATTACATGAATGTGAGTGTATTCTTTATTAGAACTTATAGTACCCACCCATAATAACCAGAAAAAAATAACAGCAGGATTTAACATATTCAGAAAAAAACCCTTTGTAATGTATAAGGGAACATTTACCGCTTTAATTACAATACCTAATTCTTCCTCTTCCTTTTTTTTATGGAGAATACTTATTAAACCGAATATTATTAAAATACCACCTCCAATAAGCCCTATATAGGTTTTGTTATGCGGGTTTTCAAACAGCTGTGCAACGCCCAAATAACAAAGCAGCACACAGATAATATCACTGATAAAAATCCCTATAGCAAGTGCAAGCCCCGATTTAAAACCTTTTTTGCTGCTGGTTTCTAAAAGCGTAAAAAATGAAGGACCGGGCTGTATTGCTAATACAAACCCGAGTGCAAATCCTTGAAATATAGCTTTTAAAATCATTTAAGTATTCTGATTGTTTTATTGTTGAATTGTTTTACTGCCTATTTCAAAATTGTCCATTGTCCATTATCCATTGTCAATTGCCAAATGCCCATTTCAAAATTGTCCATTTTCAATTGTCCATTTTCAATTGCCTGTTGCCCATTTCAAAATTACCCATTGTCCATTGTCAATTGTCCATTTTAAAATTGTCCATTGTCAATTCCCTAAAGAACCCTCTTCCCTAAATAAGCCTCCCAATCATGCAGCGCATCCCCTTTTAATACACGCGGAAATTTAAATGCACCGCCTATTTTTCCTTTCGACTGCATATAATCATAAAACACGTGGCTCGGCAGAACATCAATAATCACTTCTTTTAAAGCTGCGATGCGCTCTACCTTGTAATCATCATTCAAATCTTTAAGTACTTCATCAATGCGTCTGCGCAATACAACGGCATCAATTTTATCATCTGAACCGATAAACCAGTGATGTGCAAATAATGATTCATAGTTAATTCCGGCAACAGTAAACTCTTTAATATTCACATTCATTTCAGCAGAAACAACTTCAATTGCACGGTTCATATTATCCTGCGAAAGATGCTCCCCGCATAAACTTAAAAAATGTTTAGTACGGCCTGTAATTATAATTTCATTCCGCTCAAGCGAAGTAAATTTAACAACATCGCCGATCAAATATCTCCAAGCGCCTGCACAGGTAGAAAGCAGCAATGCATATTCAATACCTTCCTCAACCTGCCCGATATGAAAGGTTTCCGGCGTTTGCACGATTACACCTTCTGAATCAAAGTTCTTTTCATTGAATGGAACAAACTCGAAAAATATTCCGTTGTCAAGCACCATCCTGCATGAATCAGTTCCCTGACGGTCCTGAAAAGCAATAAATCCTTCAGACGATAAATAGCTGTCGAAATACATGATTGGTTTCCCGAGCAGCTTGTCAAATCCCTTTTTATACGGAGCAATTGCTACTCCGCCGTGCACATATACAACAAGATTAGGCCATATATCATGTATGGTTTTTACATTGTATTCAGTAATAATTTTCTCGAACAAAATCTGAACCCATGCCGGAACACCCACAACAATGGCTATATCCCAGTTTTTGGCATTCTTGGTTATTTCTTCAAGTTTGGTTTCCCAGTCACGTTCTTTTGAAATACGTTTGCCGGGTTTATAAAAATGCTGAAAGAAAAAGGGGATATTTTTAGCCTGTATGCCGCTTAAATCTCCTTCAAAATAGGTTCCGTTATAATTTAGATGAGTGCTGCCGCCAAGCATCAAAATACCGCGCTGGAAATGTTCTTTAGGGAAATCGTAACAGCCGTGAAGCATCATTTGCCGGATAGCTCCTTTTTTTATTGCCCGCAGCATATCGGAAGTAATCGGAATGTGTTTGCTGGCTGCGCCGGATGTGCCGGAACTTAACGCGAAATATTTTACGCGTTTCGGCCAGCATACATTAGCCTCGCCGTTAACAGCACGATACCACCATTTTTCGTATAAGGAATTATAATCATGGGTTTTCACTGAATTTTGAAAAGCACTCACTATATCTTTTTCATTCCTGATCTTCGAAAAATTATAATGCTCGCCAAAGGCTGTAAATTCAGCTTTAGTAAGAAGTTTTTTTAATACCCTTACCTGCTGTTTATAAGCATTAACCCTGCGAATCTTGGGGATTCTCTCCCTGAGTTCAAATGTCCGTTTAAGTATTGAACCTAAAAATGCCATCCCTTTTTTTGTTGATTATTAAATTTTGTCTAAAATAATCATTTTAAGTTAAAATTCAGGTTTTTTTTGAAGGCTTTGAATTAGATATACATTTCAAAACGGGAAGTGTTTTTTTAGCATATTCTCTGGGTCATTGGAGATATCAGACCTGTCAGGTTTTTAAAACCTGACAGGTCTTTACCGCGGAAATTTATTAAAATATGTAAGTACAGGAAGGGAATTTTAGAATTAGCTTTACAAAAATGAATTAGCTGCGATTATTTTTTTGAAATTTGTTTATTATAAATTATTGATTCAAGTAAATACAAAAACAGACCATGTCCGGCCAAAAGAAATTCTTTTTACGAAACAGTTTAAATTTAATCGCAGTATTATTATTCTTCGCAGATTTTGCAGCAGCGCAGGTAATTGTACTTCCCAATGCGCATTCGCATAACGACTATCTGCAAAAACATCCTTTAACTGATGCATTAAATAATGGTTTCGCAAGTATCGAAGCAGATGTGTTTTTAATAAAAGGAGAATTACGTGTTGCTCATGTTCATCCCTTTTTCAGGAAACCAAAAACTCTTGAAACGCTTTATTTAAAGCCATTATACGACAGCATCGGCCTCCACAAAGGCAGCGTTTACAGCAACTCGAAACAGGAGATAATTTTATTAATTGATATAAAATCAAATGCATCTGAAACGTATGAATCATTAAAACCGCTGCTTGAAAAGTATAAATCTGTCGTATCAAATTTCAAGAATGGCATCATTACGGCAGGGGCTGTAACTATTGTTTTAACAGGTAACAAACCTTATGATGACATTAAAAAGGAAACAATGCGTTATGCTTTTATTGATGAAGACTTGCGCAATATGAATTCAGAAAAGAGTACCACAGTTTTTGTGATGGCAAGTTCGAAATATTCAAACGTATTGAAATGGAAGGGCAAAGGCAATATCCCCGCAGAAGAAAAACAAAAATTAACAGCGCTTGTAAATCAGGCTCACCTGCAGGGGAAAAAAGTAAGGTTATGGGCATCGCCTGAAAACACTGTTGTGTGGGAAGAGCTGCTAAACTGCGGAGTTGATTTAATTAACACTGATAAATTAGAAGAGTTTAAAAAATTTCTAATTCAGCCTCATCAATAAAAAAAAGAGGCGCAAGCCTCTTTCTTTTTTTTACATAGTAAGGTTTCTAAAGGCCGTGGCAAAAACACTCTTACCTTTCAAACCCTTTATTTGTTTACTAATGTTTGTTTTTTAATGTATTTAAAATCGTGATTATTTTTAATAGCCTTCAGAGAATGGAAAATTAATTTAATAACACTTTCAACATCTGTTTTGTGAACAGCTTCCACAGTAGTATGCATATAACGGAGCGGGAGAGAAATTAATGCCGACGGCACGCCGCCTATAGAATAAGCAAATGCATCGGTATCAGTTCCTGTAGCTCTTGATGCAGAGGCACGCTGAAAATCAATTTTATTTTTTTCTGCAGCATCAATAATCAGTTTTAATAAATTATTCTGAACCGCTGGACCGTAAGTAAGTACAGGGCCTTTACCGCATGATAAATCACCGCTGGAAATTTTACTCATCATGGGCGTCTGAGTATCATGGCATACATCTGTGATAATTGCAACATTCGGTTTAATGGTCTGAACAATCATTTCTGCACCGCGCAGCCCTATTTCTTCCTGAACAGAATTAACGATATACAAACCGAAAGGCAGTTTTGTTTTGCTTTCCTTAAGCAGGCGAGCTGTTTCAGCAATCATAAATCCGCCTATGCGGTTATCCAATGCACGTCCCACATAATACCGGTCATTCAATATCATAAATTCATCTTCGTATGTAATCACACAGCCAACGTAAACACCAAGAGCTTCTACTTCTTTTTTAGTAGTGCATCCGCAGTCAAGAAAAATGTTTTTTAATGACGGTGCTTCTTCTTTTGCTGCGTCGCGAACGTGAATTGCAGGCCAGCCGAATACTGCTTTAACAATACCTTTGTCAGTATGAATATTTACGCGTTTAGAAGGAGCAATCTGATGATCACTGCCGCCGTTTCTACGCACATAAATAAAGCCGTCGTTAGAAATGTAATTTACAAACCATGAAATTTCATCCGCATGAGCTTCAATAACAACTTTAAACGGAGCATCCGGATTGATAACTGCCACAGCTGTTCCGTAATTATCTACAAAATAATCGTCAACAAAAGGTTTGATATATTCCAGCCATAATTTTTGACCTTCAGTCTCAAAACCTGTCGGAGATGCATTATTCAAGTAATTGCGTAAAAAATCGATCGACCCTTTTGCAAGAATTGACTTCGATGCTTTTGCTTTTTTTGATTCTTTTTTCTTTGCCATTTTTTTTAATTATTACCTCACCCCTTAATCCCCTCTCCTCAAGAGAGGGGGTATTAGGTGAGTTTGGTTAGTTTACTTATTTTTATTTGTTATTCTTTCATTCTTTTTTTTATGTCCCGCCCTCTTATTATTCTTTCATTCTTTTTTTTAATGTCCCGCCCCCTCTCTTGCGGAGAGGGGATTAAGGGGTGAGGTGTTTTTTCTCCACCCACGTATTTACCATTTCTTCTAAAATATTCATTGGAACAGGCCCAGAAGTAAGCACCACATCATGGAATTCGCGGATATCAAATTTATCGCCCAGTTTCTTTTTAGCGTTTTCACGAAGCTCTAAAATTTTATTCATGCCGATTTTATAACCTGTTGCCTGCGAAGGCCAGACAATGTAACGTTCAATTTCTTTTTTATTATCGCCTTCAGGATCAGGAGTGTTTTCTTTGAAGTAAGCCAAAGCTTTTTCGCGTGTCCATTTTTTGCGGTGAATGCCTGTATCAACTACCAGTCGCGCCGCTCTGAAAAGTTCCATTGCCAGTCTACCGAAATCAGAATAAGGATCCTGATAAAAGCCGATCTCCTTCGGAACGCGTTCAGAATATAATCCCCAGCCTTCAACATAAGCGGTATTCCCGCCGTGCATGCGGAATTTAGCGATATTGGTCAATTCCTGTGCAATTGCAATCTGCATGTGATGTCCGGGAATGCCTTCGTGGTAAGCTAATGCTTCCATCTGATAAGTTGCCTGATCAGCCATGTTGTATAGGTTAATATAATAGCGCCCGGGGCGGGAGCCGTCTAATGCGGGTTCTTCATAAAATGCGCCGGCAGCAGATTTTTCACGAAATGCTTCCACCGGTTTTACAACGATATCAGCCTTTGGCTTGGTTAAAAATAATTTATCAAGCTCTTTTTTCATATCATCAATAATCTTTACAGCCTTTACCCGGTATGATTCCTTTCCTTCCGGGGTATTGGGATAATAGAATTGTTTATCGGTGCGCATGAAATCAAAAAAATCATTGAGGTTATCATTTTTGAAATTCACTTTTTTCATGATTTCTTTCATCTCACCATGTATGCGCGCTACCTCTTTCAAACCTATTTCATGAATTTCATCGGCTGTTAAATTAGTAGTTGTTGTAAGCTTTAATGCAGCATCGTAAAAAGCATCGCCCTCAGGCAGTTTCCAGGCGCCGTCATCAGTAGTTGCTTTTTTCTCCAGCTCATTCCAATAAGCCATTAATTTTTCATAGGCTGGTTTCACTGATGATAATAAGGCCGCAGAAGCCTTTGAAATAAGCTCTTTTTTTGCAGCGTCATCAATATCTTTCAGGGCATTTACCTTTTTAGTGAAATCTTCCAGCAAGGGACTTTTGTTTTTTGTTTTATCAAATGGTTCGCCGCTGATTATACTTTTACAATCAGCAATTACAAATGGAAAAACAAATTTTGGAGGAATTATATTATTCTCTTCCCTGATTTTCAAGTTCACAATTAACTGGTCAAACAAAGCATTGATGCCATTTAAGCGGGCAATGTATGCTTCGGCCTCGCCTTTATCTGCAATTAAATGTACGTTGATTAAAAAGGTAGGAATATCTGTCTGAGGGCCTCCCATTTGTGTAACGGGATAATCGTGGAAGCGCCATTTAAAATTGTCAATGGTGTTATTGCATTCTTCTTCAAATAATTTATAACTGATTTTTGTCTGCTCATCCAGTGCTTCAACTGTAATGTTTTTATGCAGGGAATCTAAGTTTATTTTTGTAATTTCTAATTCATTTTGAGCTTTTGCATCACTGATATCAGTCCATTCGCTATAGTGTTTTTTTATCCCGTAAATCGAAAGCTGAACAGGATCCCGGTCTGTTTTAGCATCAAATACGCGATCGAAAAAGGCGTTTGCTTTTTTTGTTTCTGCTTTTATTTCTTCATCAGAATATGTTTTTTTCTCTGATATTTTTTCTTTACTGCCTGAACAGCCGGTAAACAATAGTGCTGTTGTTAATGCAGTAAAATAAAGTATTTTTTTCATGAATGATTTTTTATTTGGAGAATGCGTTTTCTGCCGTTCTGTTTTTGAAAAACAATATCAGAACCAGCCATCCGAGTATGGTGCAGAGTGATGCAGCAGCAATCGGTAAATCAGGATTTACTAAATTGATATAACCTGCAACTATGGGTGGTATTGCCATACCTAATGATTGTATGCTCTGGTTGATACCTAGTATTTTTCCCTGCTCACTTTCACCCGCCTGGCTGGATACAACCGCTGTAATGTTAGGCTGTGTTAATCCCTGAAATATAGAAATAAAAGGCAGTATGTAGAAAATATAAATTACCTGAGAGGATGATGGAAGCAGAAGCAGGGGCAGGGTAACTCCAAGCAGAAGGGCAGAAATACGTATAATTTTCAGGGGAAGGAATTTTTTTGCCAGTGGCCGCTGCAATCCTCCCTGGGCCAATACTATCCAAACGCCTATGTATGCAAATACATTCGCAATCTGTGAAAAATTGGTGTAAGAAAATTTATTAATTAAGTAAACTGAAAAAAACTGCGTAAAAAAGTTGAACCCAAGTGTTAGTAAAAAAACAACGAGAAAAATAATCCGCAGATGGGGCAGCTTGAGTGCCTCTCCAAGATTACGGATGCCGGTGAATAAACTTACAGCGGTATTGTTTCTGACTTTCAAGGTTTCAGGAAAAGCAACAAACACAAATAATAAATTTATTGCTGCCAATATTGCCGCAAACCAAAACGGTGTTGAAGGATTAAACCATGAAACTAAATTATGATCTGCCAACTTACCCCCGATAAACGGACCAAGGATAAAGCCTAATCCAAAGGCTGCGCCAATCATGCCGAAGTTTTTTGCTTTTGTTTTTTCATCGCTTAAATCGGCAATGGCTGAAAAGGCAATGGAAATGTTACCGCCAGTAAAACCGTCTAAAATCCGGCTGAAAAAAAGTAAATAAATATTCTGTTCAACAATTGCAAGTGCAAAAAGAATGTAGCCGATCACTGTTCCGAATAAAGAAAGCGCTAATAATTTTTTTCTGCCGTAGCGATCGGAAAGTGCTCCTAACATTGGTGCTCCAAAGAACTGTGCCAGCGGGTAAGACGAAATTAAAAAGCCTAATAAAATGGAACGTGTATGCTGGCTTGTTTCATAAGGCAGCATGTAATGTATCGGACACATCAATAGGGGAGCTATCACAGGTATTACTATGCCTACACCTAACAGGTTTATAAATACCGTTAAAAAGATTGTCAGTAAAGGAGATTTTTGTTTGATGGTGTCTGTCATACGCTTTTGAAAATGAAACACAAACTTAGTGATTTTGCCTCATTCTTCAAAGAAGAATACGTTTGAAAGCCGTAAAGAAATTGCGGGAATCTAATATTTTATTACTCTCAAAGAGGAAGTATATCGGTCAGATGAAATTCTGAAAGTATATACTCCTTTGGCAAGCTTGAGTTCATCGGTGTTTACATCAATGCGATGTTCTCCTGCAGAATAAAAAGTATCAGCCAGCTTTATTTCTTTTCCAAGAATATCACTAAGTGTTATTGTTATTCTTTGTTCTTTTTTTTGAGAAAAGAAGATTGCAGCATTTTCATTGAATGGATTTGGCTGAATAGAAACATTAATCGCATTTTCGTTTTCACTGATGCTCGTTGTAAGTGCTGCCAATACACCATCGGAGCTGCAGAGGCTGTGCAATCCCGCTCCATTCACCGGCTTAACGCTGTAATAATAAATCTGCCCGGGAGTCAGTGTTAATCCTGAATTTGTAATAGAAGTATTCATGTGATTATCTGTCCAGTTTACTACGTCTGATGCGCCGGGACTTGTTCCCAAGGCATACCAATATTTTGTAATTCCTGAATTGGCATCTGCAGAAGCTGTCCAATTGGCCGACAGCGAGCTGAGCGAATGGATGGTGTCAATATCACTGCTGCTGCCGTCATTCACTGTTACACAGGATGGATCAGTCCAATCAACATAAATATTTTCAGAAGCGATTGTCGATAAATTTCCTGCACCGTCATTAACAATTGATTTTATTCTTCCCGAACAAGTTGCACTGTCAGGGTTTTGATAGCGGATATCATTTGTCGCAGCAGGGCCTACGCTGATAGTAACAGAAGGAAGCCTTGATCTGTAAACTTTCAGCTCGCTGATAGATGCTTTGCAATTGCCTGTGCGGAATGAAATATAATTTCCCTGAGTGGTTAAAACACTTGGGTCTGTCCATGTTCCCAAAAATATATTATCGCGGTAAACATCGATTTTACCTGTAGTCCGGTCGAAAATAATTTTGTAATCATTCCATTGGCTGAAATTAATAGCAACATTATTTATAGTTTTCTCTAATGAAAAAACATCATTAACAGATTTGTAAATTTCAAGCGCGCTTGATTCCTGACGAAAAAAAATGAAATAAGAATTTCCCCTGTTTGCCAGTGCTCCATTATCGCTGAAAAAATGAAAGCCGAATCTATGCTGGCTTGAGCTGTAGGCAGCAGGATCAATCATTGCATAAAATTGATACAGATACCTGTTGGATAAGTTCTGATTAAGCGATGCATAGATATTGGAATTGTTAACCGACGAATCACTCTGAATTAAGTTACCGCTGCTAACATTCCACGTTCCGCTTCCTGCAGGAACAGTCCATACAGGCGCATTATACGAATCAAAATTATCAGCAAAAAAACCATTCGAAGCATTTGCATGCCATTCGGCGCCGTTGTAATCAAGCACCTGGTAAAAACTTTTATCCAAACCGCTGCCTCCGGTGTTATCAGCATCAGTGAAAGTGGAAGTGAAATCAGCTGTTTCCCATCCGGCAGGAATAGAAATCTGCGTAGTGGGCGCTGTGTGGTCGCTTCCCGGTGCATCTAAACAAGCCGTAATTCCTGTTCCGCCAACAGTATTTATCAAAGTTGTGCCGATGGAATTTACCTGGGCTATCGTTGGAATTGTTCCCTGACCCGCGCCGGAGTTAGGAAAAATAATATAGTCAATAATTGCCGAAGAGGTACCGCCGGTTCTTGCATTTGAATTTACTCCTATTTGATTTGCAAGGTATATGGAACCTTCGCCTAAACTTCCGGAAGGACCGCCGTCTGCATAAATTGCATAACATCCCAGCCCTGTTAAAGTATTATAAACATAACCGATATCGCCGATGTGAATACCGCCCAATGTTACCACCGCAGAAGGAAGCACAAAAAATGGAACCGCTTCAGAGTTAACGTATCTCAATGGATTGGTTGATGAATAAGACGAATTAACCAAAGAGGTAGTTGAAACATACATGCCCGGATAAGGATCGCTTGAGCTTTGAAGTATAGGATTTCCGTTGTTGTCGGCAACAACACCCCACCAATTGCCTGTAGAGCCTGCATTTGCAGTCCAGTCAAGGCCGCTGTTGTTTGGGCCGTATGCACGCGGGCTTCCGTCAGCATCAATATACATTTTTGCTTTATACATTGTAGCGCCAGAAGGATTGTGATTATAAACATTAAAACCTTGAATGGTAGTTTCAAGAGTCATGTCGCAGTTGACTGGATTCTGGGCAGATGCCGGCATGATGGAAATTGAGTATGTAACTGCTGTCAGGAATAAAATTATGAGTACTGATTTTTTCATGCAGTATGTTTTATGAGATGAAATTTCATGCAGCAGTTTTTAAATAGATTTTTTTCTCTGTGCCTCTCTGTGTCTTCTCTGTGTAACTCTGTGTGATTTTTTTATTACACAGAGTTTCACAGAGAACCATAAAGTGAATAGTGACAAATATTATTTAATACTTTATTAATCTCAATGAAGATACAGAATGGTCAGATGAAATCCTTACAGTGTATACTCCTTTTGCAAGCCTTAATCCATCAGCGTTTATGTCGATGCTGTGTTTCCCGGCGGTATAAAAAGTATCTGCAATCCGAATTTCTTTTCCAAGAATATCAGTAAGAGTTATTGTTATTCTCTGATCCGTTTTTTGTGAAAAGGATATTACCGCATTAGCAGTAAAAGGATTAGGCAGTACCGAAACACTTATCGCATCAGCATTTTCAGAGATGCCCGTTGTAACTTCGGCCCTCAGCCCGTCTGAACTGCAGATGCTGTTTAATCCTGCACCGTTTACCGTTTTAATACTGAAATAATAAACCTGTCCGGGAGTAAGTGAAAGTCCTGAATTTGTAACCGAAGTGTTCAAGTGATTATCAGTCCAGGTTACTACGTCTGAAGCACCGGCGGTTGTTCCGACAGCATACCAATATTTTGCAATTCCTGAATTTGGGTCAGCAGAAGCCGTCCAGTTTGCAGAGAGAGAACTGATTGAATATACAGTATCAATATCGCCGGCAGCACCGTCATTCACAGTAACACAGGATGGAGGAGTCCAGTCCACATTAATATTTTTGGAGGCAATGGCTGAAAGATTTCCAGCTGCATCGTTAACAATTGATTTTATTTTTCCTGAATACGTCGCTGTATCAGAGTTTTGATAACGTATATCATTTGTAATTGCGGCACCCTCTGTTACAGTTACCGAAGGCATTCTTGATTTATAAATTTTCAGCTCACTAATACTTGCTTTGCAGCTGCCGGTACGGAAAGAAACATAATTACCCTGTGTGGTCAGAACACTTGAATCCGTCCATGTTCCAAGCAATGTATTATCGCGGTAAACAGAAATTTTGCCGGTTGTGCGGTCAAAAATAATTTTGTAATCATACCATTGGCCAAAAACAGTTGTAACATTATTTACTGTTTTCGATAGTGTAAATGCATCATTTACCACTTTGTAAAATTCAAGTGTACTTGTTTCTTCGCGGAAATAAATGAAGTAAGAGTTTCCCCGGTTTGTAAGGGCTCCGTTATCACTGAAAAAATGAAAACCGAACCTATGCTGGTTTGTGCCGTCAACAGCGGGATCAATCATAGCATAAAATTGGTACAAGCTGCGATTGGATAAGTTCTGATTAACTGAAGCATAAATATTTGAATTATAAGAAGAGGAATCATTCTGTATTAAATTCCCACTGGATACCTGCCAGGTACCGCTGCCGGCAGGAACAGACCATACTGGCGCATTGTACGAATCAAAATTATCTGCAAAAAAACCATTCAAAGTATTTGCATGCCATTCTGATCCGTCATAATCAAGCACCTGGTAATAACTTTTTTCGAGGCCGCTTCCGCCGATATCATCAGCATCCGTAAAAGAAGCAGCAAAATTGGTTGTGTCCCAGACGTTGGCAGAAATTACTGCAGTGGTAGGATTAATATTGTCGATAGGGCCGATGTGCCTGAATTTCATGGCATCAAAAGCAATATTTTGAGAGGCTGTTCCGGTTGCATCTCCTAAATATACATAATCAGTCTGCCCAGCGTCTAAACTGTAAATTCCAAGAGAAACCCACTGCGCACTGTTTGTACTTTGGTTGATTACAACATCTGCAACACCGCTTGAGTGATGCACCTGGTATTTTGCAGCAACAGCTGTAGAGCCTGCACCGCCCGGGATATACGCAAATATTTCATAATTGCCGGTGGCAGCAAGAGTGGGAGTCCATGTAACATTGCAGATATCTGTACTGCCTGCTTCTGTTCCGGTGTACCAGTAATGATTATTATATCCGGAATTCAAATCGTGATAAAAACCCTGCACAGCTGTATTCTGACTGTTGTTTATATAAAAACCATGATTATAAAAAACATCATCAATAATGGTATCGTTATAAGCAACCTGAGACCCTTCGGCAGTTACAGCCCATGCAACTGAATTAAGATTTTGATTACCGTTATTATAACTCGGCCAGTCATAATGAGAATTCGCCCCTGATACATTCGGCCATGATCCATTATTTTTATTTCCGTAAGGGTCATTAAAAACTAATGTATGCTGCCCGTTTATATAGCCGATGGCCAATATCAAATGCCCCGCAGTTGTTAGCAGATTACAGACTGGGAAGGGATAACCGCTGTTAATTTCGCTTAATGCAGTTGCGTAGGCTCCGGCATCATTTACTGAAGTCATGTAATGTTTTGAAAGGTATGATGCCATGTGATTACTTGGGGCATTAGAACCAGTCCACATATAACCATAACCGCCCCATGCAGTTTCTCCGCCGCCGGTAGTAGCTGCATCCTGAAAATAATATTGATCCAAACGGTATTTATCTGCAACATAAGCCCCGTAATCGCTGGTGTGGCTGCCAGCTCCATTATTAGTAATAATAGGCCATTTAGGAACTTTATTGTAATAAGCTGCTGCCATAATGGAAGTAGTTGGAGCGCATGAACCGTATCCATAGTGCCATTCGGGAGTATCATATACCTGGTTAACATAAGGCACCGTTCCCGGAACACTTACCTGGGACAGCATGGATTTTTGCTGATGCTGCTGATGGTTCATATTTAAAGCACCTGCAATTTTATAAATAAGATGAGATGAGAAAGAGCCGTTAACAGCTGAACCGATGTTTACAGTTTTCTGATTTAAACTTTGATAAATAATTTTACTGCCTGCCGGGATAGCTGCTATTTCGTAACTATCGGGAGTGTTTGTGATATTGATTATTCCAGAACCATCGCACTTTGCTTTATAAATATCAGAGCCCGTAAGCCGGAAATTATCGGATATAAGTTTTGTGAAAATAATATGGCGTGAATCATCCGTCCATGATGGATACTGGCCTTCAGAAATAAAAACAGAAGCCTGGCTATGCATATCATAAACATAAATACCGCCGGCCATTGATGAATACATTAATTTAGAACCATCGGGAGACCAGACAGGAAAGGCGTTTCCCTTTTCTCCGGAAGTTAATTTAACTGCCTGACGGTTCAATAAGGTCATTAAAAATAATTGGTCGTTATCATCATTATAACATACAAAGTTTCCGTCGGGCGATATAGGGGTGATATTGACGTAATGACTCAATGAATAGCTTGCAGAGCTGTTTCCTTGATTAACGATCAAATCATTTCCGACAGTGAAAGCTGTTTTCCCATTTTGCGAGAAGCTTACCTGACCGCATAAATCAACAGGTGAATGCAGCAAAGTAATTTGTTTTGTCTGCACGTTTAACAGGGCAGGGGCCTGCAGTCCGTCGGGTTGAATATATTTAAAACCGATACTTTTTTTATCAGGAGAGAGCACCATATATCTGCCGCAGCCGGGGGAACTGAATAAAATGGTATAAGCGCCGTCCTTAAAAAGATAAATAGCGGAAGCATAATTATCAGTAGCCGCTATGCCCTCGGTGGTTTCCATAAAATTGATGAAATAACCGTCTGATTCGGCTTTATAAGCATCAAAAGAAGTTTTATCCTGAGGTGAAATTTTTTGAGATAATTGCGCGGAGGAAATAATTGAAAAACCAGCAACACTTAATAATAGTAATGTTTTCTTCATCTTTTTTTATTTTTTTGTTGATACTGCTATGGCGAATATATAATATAAATATCCGAAAAGCAAGCATTGTTTTAAAGCTGTGATAAAGTTCACGAAGTAAAATGCTTTAATGAATAGTCATAAAAACTAATAATTGAAACATTAAAATTTTATTAAATACGCCGTAATAAAAAATCTTATTACATTTATTACATCAAAAAAAACTACGCTGCATGAAAACGAAAAAAATAGTACTTGCATTGTTTTGTGTATTTGCCTTAAACAGCATTAATGCACAGACTGATACCATTGTTAAAGCTAAGATCTTGGATGACGGATCGCAGGATGCCGAAAAATTCTATAACAGCGGCATTGCGAATTTTGCCGCTAAAAATTTCAAAGATGCTTTAGCAGATTTTGATAAAGCAATCGGCGTAAAAGCAGATTTTGAAAAAGCTTATTACAATCGCGGAAGTACAAAATTTGAAATGAAGGATTACAAAGGTGCTGTTGCTGACTTCGACAAGTCGCTTTCGCTGCTTCAGAATCCCGACAGCTATTTCAGCAGAGGACAGGCTAAATACGCATTGGATAATAAAACAGGCGCATTGGCAGACTATTCAAAAACCATTGAATTGAAATCGGATCACGCACAGGCATATTATTACAGAGGAGGAATAAAATTTGAAACTGCAGATTACAAAGGCGCCGTTGATGATTTCACACAAGCCATAAGGATTAAACCTGATTATGCTTACGCATTTAACGATCGCGGAAGCGCCAAACGCCAGTTAGAAGATATTGACGGTGCAATTGCCGATTACACAAGTGCATTGAAAGCCAATCCAGCTATGGGTTTTACATATAATAACAGAGCAAGCGCAAAGCGAAAAAAAAATGATTTTAAAGGAGCAATAAGTGATTATACAGAAGCAATCAGCAAAAAAGAAAACTACTATGTGGCCTACAACAATCGTGGCAGCGCTAAGTATGATGCGGGCGATTACCAAGGTGCGCTCGAGGATTTTACAAAAGCAATTCAGTTAAAATCGGATTATGCTTTTGCTTTCAACAACCGCGCAACAGCAAAATTTAAATTGAAAGATTACAAAGGCTCTGCCGATGACTGCACAAAGGCTATTCAGCTGAATGCAAATTACGGTTACTCTTATTTGAACCGAGGCATCGCAAAAGAAATGCTTCGTGATAACGCAGGTGCCTGCTCTGATTGGAAAAAGGCGATTGAGCTTGGTGTTGAATCGGCTAAAAATTATACGGGAGATTGTAATTAATGTGCTGATGTGCCGATGTGCTGATTTACCAATGTGCTGATGTACCAATGAATCAATAAATAATAAAACTTTAAATATGAAAAAAATAATTTTGCTGCTGCTTGTAGTGCTTGCAAATACTGTCCACTCACAAAACGTTGAGTTTGTAAAAGAAAATTTTGCAAACAATAAAGATAAATTCAGAGAGGCAAAAGGCAGGCTTGACGCTGGTGACAAGCTATTTGTTCAAGGCCCCATGTTTTACAAATTGGCTGTTTACCATTATTTTGCAGCAAATCAGTTTAACCCTGATAATGCGCTTCTTAATTTTAAAATTGGGAAATGCTGTTTGTATTCGAGTAATAAAATAAGATCAATTTTATATCTTGAAAAAGCTTTAAAGCTTAACCCGGCCGTTGACCCTCAAATACATTATATGCTTGGTAAAGCGTATCATTTGGATTTGCAGTGGGATAAAGCGATTGAAGAATTTAAGGTGTTTCAAAAAACATTAACCGGCACAGATGCTGAAAGCTTAAGCCTTTCAAACGATGCCGACAAACAGATTGCAGAATGTTTAACTGGCAAGGATCTGGAGAAAAAACCTGTCCGCGTTTTTATTGATAATGCCGGACCGGAAGTAAATTCGAAGTACGCTGATTACGGAACAGTAATTTCAGCAGATGAGTCGGTAATGCTGTTCACATCCAGAAGGGACAATACCACCGGCGGAGGAGTTGATCCCGCGATCAATGATTATTTTGAGGACATTTATATGTCAACTAAAAAAGACGGCAAATGGACTCCGGCTGTAAACATGGGCCCGCCGATCAATACAAACGACCATGAATCAACAACAGGTTTATCAGCAGACGGTCAGAAATTATTAATTTATATCGGAAAAAATAACGGTGATTTATTTGAATCAGAATTAAAAGGTGCTGTGTGGAGCAAGCCCGAAAAAATGAATAAAAACATTAATACTGATTATCACGAGTCATCGGCCTGCTATTCGCCGGATGGCAAGCTGGTTTACTTTGTATCTGATAAACCAGGCGGTTTGGGCGGTTCAGATATTTACGTTTCTGCCAAAGATGAAAAAGGCAGATGGGGAAAGGCTGTTAACCTTGGGCCGAGTATCAATACACAGTATAACGAAGAAGGCGTGTTTATCCACCCTGATGGGAAAACCTTGTATTTCAGTTCTAGAGGGAGGGAAACAATGGGCGGCTATGATATTTTTAAATCGGTGTTTGATGATAAAACAAAAACTTGGAGTAATCCGGAAAACCTCGGCTATCCTGTGAATACGCCTGATGATGATGTGTTTTTTGCAATTTCGGCTAGCGGTAAACACGGCTATTATTCTTCGGTAAGTGAAAAAGGATTAGGCGAAAAAGATATTTACATGATTACTTTTTTAGGTCCTGAAAAACCAATGATTTTAAATAATGAGGATAACCTGCTTGCCAGTCTTACCGCTCCTGTAAAAGAAACTGTGATTGCGCCGGTGATTGCAATTAAAGAAGCTCAGTTAACCATTTTAAAAGGTAAAATTACTGACGCTCTTACACAGCAGCCTTTAGAAGCAACCATAGAAATTGTTGACAATTTTAGGAATGAAATAATTGCAAGCTTTACTTCTAACAGCTCTACGGGTAATTATTTAGTTTCGCTGCCTGCAGGTAAAAATTACGGTATTGCGGTTAAAAAAGAATCATACCTGTTTCATTCCGAAAACTTTGATATACCTATGACTGCTGCTTTTCAGGAAGTAGTGAAAGATGTTGCATTGAGCAACGTAGCAGTAGGTAATAAAATTATTTTGAAAAACATCTTCTTTGATTTTGGTAAATCTACTCTCCGCCCCGAATCTACCAATGAATTAGAGCGTTTAACAAAATTGTTAAATGACATCCCTACATTAAAAATTGAAATATCGGGTTTTACCGATTCAAAAAGCTCTGCAGAATTTAACCTGAAATTATCAGAGAGCAGGGCAAAATCAGTTGTTGATTATTTAGTGAAAGCAAACATTAAAGCGGAGCGATTGACATTTGTCGGCTACGGCAAAGAACAGCCTATTGCAAGCAATGATACTGATGAGGGCCGTCAGCTGAACCGGAGAACGGAGTTTAAGATTTTGAGTAAATAAAGTTAATTTGATGACCCGTCCGAATGACTGATGTCTTTTCAGTCGGGCAGGTTTGATAATTTGAAAATTAGTGAGCTGATTTTTAAAATAGGTGCATTTAGGTTATTGATGTTTATTTGTCAGTTTCATTATCCAATCATAACGGTCGAAATAAACTTCATTCCTTGATATTTTTTCATTTGTTATTTCTACAATATCTAATCCGTTCATAATTAAAGTTTCTTCGACAATGGGAATTTCAGCTTTCCATTTAAGTGTAAAACCTTTTTCTGTCGGGAATAGTTCTGCTGCTGTCCATTTCCAATTCGGATTTCTTTTCAGCAGTTTTTCGAAATACATTAAGAGCTGTTCATGGCCTTTTAAGCCCTTCGGGTTTGCAGGATCAAGATAGAATGCATCAGCCGTATAGAAATCTAAAAGAAGAGCAGGATTGTTCCCTGTCCACGCAGCAAGCCATTTATCAGCAAATGATTGTAATTCTGTTTTCATTTCTATGGCTTTCATTTTACAGTATAACCTTTACATCTTTAATTATTTGTCTATATGTTAAATCACTTCGCTCTCATTTTATTTCCTTTGGGATCATGTGTTACTTCAGCAAGTCCGAGTTTTTCCATCAAAGGCGGAATGTACATTCCGAAACGGCCGCGAAGTCCTTTTTTAAGACCGTACCAGCCGCCAATCGGATTTTTTTCGGAGCGGCCCCAGGCTTCAACCGTGCCTTCCTTCGCAGGTTTTTGTTCATCAGCACTGCCCAGTTCCATCCAGTCTCCGTGTTTTTTAAGCATAGCATGTAAATCATTAAGGCAGCGCATATCATAAAGCAATACTGTTTTACCAACAGTGCATACTAAAACCTCTTTGCCGTCTTTTTCGTCAGCGTGCATTGTGTATTCTGATGACAATGGCGGTGTTTTTAAAAGCATTGGTTTTTCTTTTGTCCCGATTTTATTTTTCATGTTTAAAAATTTAAGAGTTCATAATATTTATAGATGAGCATACAAGATTAAGCAATTCCAGCTTAGGCGGTGTTTCAATTCATACTGCTTTTAACTGCTCCAAACTCCTGCATTGTTTGAAATTTAATGGTTTTACATTCATTGTCTTCTTTTTATTTACAGAGGTTATTGAATTTTAAAAGTAAGTTTTTGTCAAAGTCAATTGGATTTTGTTTGTCCTCAGCAGCATCATATTCATATAGCTGCTGGTCTGCTGGATTGAATGTATAGTTGGCAATAACAGGCATGCGGTCTGAATAAGATTCGTGAAGACTAAAGTCATATGTTTTTGAATAACTTAATGCACCATCGATTTTTGGATTAGGACTGCTTTCTACAGTAATGCCAAAAGATGTACCGCCATTTTTTACTACTGCTTCATAAAGTCCTTTTGTTTTTTTTAGGTACGCTTGTGATGTTGTAAGGATTTCTATTGCAGCATCGATACTAGTTTTTAGTTCTTTTTTTTCTTTTGTTAGTTCCTTAATCGCCGGATTTTTGTTTGTACCTGCTTTAGTGTTCGTTTGATCGCTGCATGCAGGCATCATAAAAATTATCAGAAGCGTGAAAATTGAAAATGTTTTTTTCATGTCGTTTGTTTTATGTGTGAATGTAATGGTCAGCACTGCATCAGCTGGTTTGGATTTGTAATCCAAAGCTTTGTATTGTTCGGGATTATATATGCCTTGCTCTTTGGCAGAGATTGCAAATTTCTGCACGGACGGAATGCTCATATATTATTCTGTTTTATCATGAAGCAAATATAATCTTATAAACATAAATGCGTCCCGAATATTTCAGGACGCATTTGTAAAATCTGTTTTTTAAGCATTTTTTACCTTTTTGTGAAGGCAGATGTCATTCTTCTCAGAGAATCACATGTTCTTCTCCTGAAACCTTGATGTTCTCTTAGGAAAGGTTGATGTTCTCTGAAGAAGCACATTTGATTTCAAAGCATTTGAAAATAAACAATTTGAAACGCAGCATATATATAGCATTCTTTTATACTGTCCGCTTATTCCTTCCTTTTTCCTCAAAATGTTAGAAAAAAAATAATAACCCATTAAAATATATTAGAAAAGTATAAAAAATTATAGTCAAATTTACCGCTCTCAATCATAGAGATATTTAAAATACCTGATAATTATACTAAACCAAAAACAATAAAATAGAAAATGAAGAAACTATTTTTACTGATTACACTATCAATAACGTTTATCAACGGCTATTCACAGGATTCGCTGAAAAGAGTTTCCTTCCATTTTCAATCAACCTTTGTTGATCAATATCACCCTGCTTTTAAATCAAGTGTTCCGCTTGGCGGCAAGTCTCTTGACAATGCTTCAGAGAACGACCTTTCAGCTATTTCAACACTTTATTTCGGCCTTAGATTATTCAAATTCACTGAAGTATGTGTGAATCCCGAAGTTGCCGGCGGTTCTGGATTTTCTGGTGCAACAGGTGTTGCAGGCTTCCCTAACGGCACCACTTTCCGCGTAGGTTCACCTGCGCCTACATTATATATGGCAAGGTTATTCCTCCGGCAGACTATCCCCCTGACTAAAGAAATGGAACTCAGACCCGATGAATCTAATAAAGTAGCTATGATGGTGCCGACCGAACGCATTATTATAACAGCAGGGAAATTCAGCATGAGTGATATCTTTGATCAAAATGTTACCAGCCACGATCCTATGGGAAGCCTTCTCAACTGGTCGCTTATGGATGCAGGAGCATGGGATTACCCTTCCGATACAAGAGGATATACATCTGCGCTTTCTATTAAAGTAGTTAAGAAAAAATATATATTCCGTTTCTGCACAGGTGTAAATTCATTATGGTCGAACGGCAAAGTATCCGATGGTCCTATAACTACACCGCAGGACTATATGAATGCACACGGCGAAATATATGAATTAAGAATTCCATTAAAAGCTGATTTCAGCAACTCATTAAAATTTACTTTTTTTACCAATCACAATAGATCCGCCTCTTATGCCGATGCCGCACAGTCCCTGCTTGCGGATACCAGCGCAGCAAATAGAAATGTAATAGGTTCGCCAGTGTCGCTGCACGATACATCATCACATCTTGTTTCTCCTGCAATGGACAAACTTAGAGGAGCCGGAGGGCCTTACTACGGCAAAGTAGGTTTTGTAGTAAACTGGGAAATGAAACTCGGTCATAAAAATGAAATGGTTTTTGTCAGAGCTTCCTGGAATAATGGCAAATATGAATCATGGATGTACACAGAAATAGATCAAAGTTTAACATTCGGCGGATTTTTATCAGGAGCCAGATTTAACAGACCCAATGATATGATACGAATAGGAGTCGCCATCAATGGCATTTCAAAAGACCATGCCGCCTACCTTCAGGCAGGAGGCTATGGATTTATTATCGGCGACGGACTTGGTAATTATCCGCATGGAATATCGGCGGAAGGCATAGTGGAATTGCAATACAACTTTCATTATTCATCCATGACCTTATCACCCGACTATCAATTTATAGTTAACCCGGCTTACAACTCTGCCAGAGGTCCTGTGAATGTTTTTGGATTAAGAGCTCATTTTGAATTTTAATCGCCAGCGCATATAGTTCGCCAGACAGTATGACACCGCGCCGCGGTCAGTCTGAGTTGGTCGAAGACTGTGCAGCGGCTTGCCAGATAGTTCTACCGGCTTAATAGTGCGATTGCATTAAATCCTAATTCTTAAATTAATGGATACAAAAGAAAAGATTTCCTGTTTTTCAATAAAAAGATGGCAGAAGTGGGCTATTGCCATTAAGGTAATGCCTATTGTAGCAATAGTAGCTGTATTAAAATATCTTTCCCATATATTGGGATTTGAAGTAATGGAGCTGAATGCACTTTTCACCAGTTTAATTGGCGGCACTATATTTCTGATAGGATTTTTGATCAGCGGTGTGCTGTCCGATTATAAAGAAAGTGAAAAGCTGCCAAGCGACGTTGCCGCATCCCTCAGAACATTTTATGATGATGCTTATACCATCTCTAAAGCTAAAAACTCACAGACAGCCTTAAAATTTATCGAATTTCAAAAGTCATTAATCACTTCACTGCTCGATTGGTTTTACAAAAAAGAAAGAACCAGGGTGATGTTAAAAAAAATCAGCAGTATGAATGAGTTCTTTATCGATATGGATAAGGAAGGAGTTCAGCCCGGATATATTTCTAAATTGAAGAATGAGCAGAACAGCCTGCGTAAAATGCTTTTAAGGATTGATACCATAAGGGATACCAGCTTTATAGGTTCGGCCTATGCAATTGTAGAAACAATGAGGTTCCTGATTATAGCTGGTCTTCTTATTATAAAAATAGATCCATTTTACTCCTCGCTTTTCTTCACCCTGCTCGTTACATTTTTAATATCCTATATGTTTTTATTAATCAGGGATATCGACGACCCTTTCGATTTTTCTGTTAATGGCGAAAGCGGAAATGAAGTTTCACTAAAGCCGATTCACGATTTTGAATCGGAACTTAAAAATGATTTGTAAGAATCTGTTTGAAATTTATTTCAATAGATTTAATTTTTATCTATTTTAAGTACTGTTGCAATAGGATTTTACCTCCACGTCCAGTCTTACGTCCCCATTTGAAAAACGAAATCCCGCTACCTCAATGATAACGGGATTTTGTGGTTTTTAATAAGTGGACTTCACGGACAAAATTTCGAACCAACTACTAAAGGATATTGAAGTGCTATCGAGTTTAAAGCGTTATATTTCAGATCATTAGAGCAATTAAATGTGTTGTAAATTAATTAGAGTTCCCTTAAGACCTTTTTGGTACTATTGAAGGAAAGAGTCTTTCGGTTCTATCTAAGAATATATTTTTATAATTTTCTTTTAATTCTTCTGGTAAGAAACTGAGATCAATTAATTGAAGCATTGGAATAAAATGAAAATTAAATTTATTGTAACTGTTTTTTGTTTGTTGTTCATTAAGACCTAAACTAGTCGCTAACGCATTAAAATCATTTATAGTAATCTTATTCTTACGAGCATTTATAGTTAAAGCCATTTCTTCTTTGTCTTCGGGTACAGCTAATTTTGTATTTACCAAATCATAAGCAGGTGATAGATTGTAACGATTCTTTTCATCTTTTAGAATCGAGAAATTTTTTAAATGCATATCTGCATTTCCGGTAATAAATGAAAGTAAGGCAATTTCAAAAAAAGATATCGCATCAAGAATCGGATTTGCAACATTTTGTTTTATTATTTTCCCTGTTTTTTCCATTGACCCCCTATATTTTGCTTCTGTTAACATTTCCGAAAGTTGACAAAGATCTTCACATTGTAGTTTCTCCTTATTCATTCTATCAAATCGTTTAACAATATATGCTAATTCACCTGAAGTAGTTCGCATCAGAGAATGGTCGGCAGTATTGATTCCGAAAATTTGTGCAAGGTGCATTGTTAAATCTTCATTTTCAGGTAAAAAGGGATGCTGAGTTGATTGGGGTTTTAAAATAAAATTACCCCATAATCCTACAATAGTCATTCGAGATCTTTTATCATTACCAGAAATTTTTTCAATTGTTAGTGATAGCTTTGGTTGTACTCCTGTAATGGCTACACTGCGGGTTATAATTTCTTCTGCAAGTTTATTCAAATTGTCCTTATCTAAGTATAATTCAGGTTGATTGGGTGTACCAAAAAATGTTTTGCAACATTTCTGATGAAAATCTATTTCATCTACTTGTAATGGTTGATAACAATATAAACAACGATTATTTTTCATTTTCTATTTTTCTATACTAATTGCTCCGATGCAATCTTTACAAACGGATAGCAACAAACCCATTCTATCACGTTGATTTAATTTCCAATTTTTTGATGCAATATCTAATAACCATCCTTCAGGAATTAAGCCGTCAAAGAATGGAAGCATATTTTTGTCTGTGTATGAAGAATCCTTTAATGGCAATGTTTTGCTAACTTCTCCATATTCAGGATTTTTCAGATATGCTTCATCATATTGAAAGCCGAATCCATCCTCGTCTTCCCATATGAGACCGGCTAATTTATCTTTTATATAAACTTTTCCTTCTCTTCTCATTTAAGTTGATATTCAATAGCAACAATATCTCTGTGCCCTATTTTAATTACTAAATTTTTGTCTTCCTTTTTTTGATATTCTATTGCGTTTTTATTCGGTACAAATTTCCAGGCTATGATTTTATTTTCTTCGTCAGTTATTTCTTCGATTATGATACCATATAATTTTTCTTTGTTTTTAAGTGTTACAATTACACCTTTATTAAAATAATTCATCCAGATTACATAAGGATCAATAGTATCCCTTTCTGCTCTCATTTGTGCACCAAATAATCCCAAGACCTGATTTATTTTATCCATGCGGAGTGTTTCTTTTCCTTGTTCTAAATCGCGGATAAAACGAATTCCTACACCTGCTTTTTGAGCAAGTTCTTCTTGCGTAAGCTTTGCCTGTTCTCGTTGGTACTTGATAAAAGCCGAAATGTGTGGCAAGTTTTTTTCTATTGTTTTTTTCATTTGTATACCTTTTCGGGTATAAAGATACATATATATATATATATTATACCTTTACGGGTATAATATTTTAAAAAGTGTATTGAGAAATAAAAATATTATACCTTTTCGGGTATATTTTATACAAAAAGAGCGTTAAGTATACCCGATGGGGTGCATTTAAGTAATTTTTTAATTTATTTACATAAGCTATAATCAATGTAATAATATGTATTTAAAATATAATGGGGGATTTAAAAAGGTTCGACTTTCCTATGGAGATAAAAAACAAAGCCCTTGCAATGCAAGGGCTTTAGAAGGAGTGGACTTCACGGACAAAATCTCGAACCAACTACTAAAGGATATTGAAAAATTATCGAGTTTAAAACGATACATTTCAAGTCACTAAATTGATTCGGCATTTTGTATTTGATTTCAGTTGATGAATATTGGTGAATAAAATTAACTACGATTGAAAAGTGGGAAATTGCCCGTTATTGCAGTTAATTGCGGATTAATGTCCACACTATTTAATTCGTTAAAGTCTGTCTATTATTTTTTTTAATTTGTCTGTTATCATTTCAAATCGCTCCTGTTGTGTTTCATAATATAAATTACCAATAATAGCTTCTTTCATATTATCGTCCTTTAAAAGTATTGCAAATTCCTTCTTTAAGTATTTTTGTACATCATCAGGTGATTTCAAAATTACCTCCACTAAATCGGTTCTGTTATCCAAAATATAAGTGATGTCTTCAAAATCATGACTAGTCCTTGCATCTTTTTTTCCTCTATCATGAAAGGCCGTGAACTTTGTTGCTAAAAAATAAGACAGCGGTAATATGTTGATGGTTTTATCTTTGATATTTATTTTTTCCACATATTTAAATCCCGGGCCAAACCAAGGATTAGCAGGTGCCCATCCAACTTCCTTTGTACTCATTACATCAACTTTTACATCTTCATATCTAAAACGGCAAATAACATCATTTTCCGGAGCTTGTTTAAATCCTTTTTTGTTTAAGGATTCTCTTATTTCTTCTAACTCCGCAACCGAAGCAATTTCTAAACTTATATCAATATCTTTTGTAGGGCGCACATCTTCAGCCGCAGGATCATTAACGTATAAGCTGACTACAGCGCCGCCAACATATACAACTCTATCATTGAGCTCATTTAATGCTGCTGCTATTTTCCGGATAACACCTAAGTTAATTATTGTATTTTTTAGCATACACGTTTTTCTAATTCTGCCATAGCTAATTTTTGTTCTCTGCTTTTACCAACTCTAAGCGCGTCTGTTAATGCCAGTAACTCATGTAAAACATTATCTTTTAAGCAGGCTTTGGGTACAGAAGGATGCAATGGTTCAATTGCTTGTCCACGAACTTTACCCTGAGCAAACGGCCAAACGTATGCTTCCTGACTTTGTATGATTTTATTTAAAGGTTCTGCCGAATGAGCGGTAACCATACCACGTACCATTGCTCCAGGTCTTTGAGGATAAACGTATTTTAAACCATGTCCTAAAAAATCCAGAAGCGCCGATTTCATTAATGTTTGTTTGTTCGCACTTATTAAGCCGGCCAGCATTGAACGATTAAGACTTTCACTCACCTCGCTGGCGCTTATTTCTAACTCTGAGGATAAATCCTTCATTAGCCAGGGATTATTGCCTTTAGCAGTTATCTTTAAAAGTATTACTACATCCTGCGGACGCATACCACTATGTTTCTTCATCTTATTTATTTTAAGCAAAAGTAAATATACTAATTTATTTTGATTCGCGATTCGCGAATCGCGAATCAAATAGTCAGTGCTCTTGAAATATTGAGAAATGAGTGGAAAATAATGGAAAATGAATATGACTTTGCTGACCATCTACCTGCATAATTGCTGTTGATCAGGCCCTAATATATTTTTTGTTAAATATCAGAATAAGCATTAAACGAATGGTTTGATTGAAAGAGTTAAAATCAAAAAAGTGTAGAAAAACCATTTTCTACACTTTTCACATTTGTGGAGTCGGAGGGATTCGAACCCTCGTCCAAACAAGGAATTAATAAGCTTTCTACATGCGTAGATCTCATTTAGTTTTCGAGAAGTGGCCGGTATAAGTCAAACCAACTGCAGCCTTATTCCCTAATTTTCGTCTGAACATCGGGACTCTGCCCAGACTATCTCAACATTTGTGATGCTTCAGCGGGACGCAGTAGAGAGGAGCTTCCCAAGAAGCAGAAAGCACTTAATTTCTAAAACTAAGCAGCTAACGCGTAATTGTTTTCGCCAGTTAGACGAGTGAGAGTTGATATTTACGAGCCATATTCACAACGCTCGGCATGCTTACATAAAAATCGCACCTGCTGTCAAAACCGTACGACCCCATTTTTATTGATGCAAAGATACACAATAAAAATAAGTTTAAAATGAGTTTCGATACAGTTATGGTTTGAACATATTGAAACAATTTATCTCTGATAGCCAATGCAGACATTGCGGGTGAATTTAAAAATTTTTCGATACTTTTATATTTTGTAAATAGTGCGGTATCACAAGAAATATAAGATGAAAGAATTTCTTAAAAAACTTTGGCGTTTTACTTGGAAAGCTGCAATGTGGTTTTTTATTATCAGTATAGTATCCGTTGTTTTTTTTCGGTGGGTGCCGGTACCAATAACCCCGCTGATGCTTGTGCGCTGTGTGGAGCAAAAGATGGAGGGGAAAGAAATGAAGCTCAAAAAAAATTGGGTGCCGTTTAATGAAATTTCCCCAAACCAACAGCTGGCTGTTGTCTGCTCTGAAGATCAAAATTTTATTATCCATCGCGGTTTTGATTTTGAAGCAATTGATAAAGCAATGAGTTTTAATAAAAAACACAAACGGCAGCGGGGTGCAAGCACAATCAGCCAGCAGACTGCTAAAAATGTTTTTTTGTGGCCGGGACACAGCTGGATCCGTAAAGGGTTTGAAGTGTATTTTGTTTTTTTGATTGAAACATTCTGGAGTAAAGAACGGATCATGGAAGTATATTTAAATGTCATTGAAATGGGAGATGGCATTTATGGTGCTCAGGCAGCATCAAAAACATTTTTCAATAAGGATGCAAAAAATTTGAGTAAAGGCGAAGCGGCTTTAATTGCTGCGGTACTTCCAAATCCTCTAAAATTTTCAGCTGCAAAACCAAGCGCTTATATCCTTAACCGCCAAACCTGGATTCTGCATCAAATGGCACTTTGGGGCGGGGTTTTAGATTACGATGAAAAGGAAGAATAATATATTGGAATAAACTATAAATCAGAATTTCTATATTTTGAAAATCCGGTTTTAATTTTAATATAAATATTCAATATCAAAACAAAATTTTCGAATTTTCGACAAATCCCCCTGGCAGCTTATGCAGATTGACTGAACTCAATTCATATTGTGTGTGGTGAAATATGCAGGTAGCTTTTTTTAAGTTCTAATAAAGTACTCTGCACTTTGGCAGCAGCGCTTTTATTACAGCAACATCATATTCTTTTATGGGGTTTCCCCTAATATCTAATACTTCAAGGTTGCTCAGCATACTTATTTTATCTGGAATATTTGATATTTTATTACCTTTAAATGATAAGTATTTAAGATTATTTAATTTATAAAGCCCGTTAGGCAGCTCCAAAATCTGGTTGTTATCTAATGCCAATTGTTCCAAACCTCCTATTTTTAATATCGTTTTAGGTACCTTCTTCAATCCGCACATAGCAAGTGTGATGCTTTTTAATTTTTTAAATTTTTCAAATGAAGCAGGCAGCGTGTCAAGCTGTGTGTTGAATAAAAGCAAAGTATTTAAACTTGATAAATATCCAAAAGAGCTGGGAAACCGAAATGTATCAACCAGGTTATTTTGTAATTCAATAACTTGCAGTCTGCTTAAATAGGCAATATCGAAAGGGAAAGAATCCAGCTTTGTACTTTGGAAGTGCAGTTCGGTAAGGTTAGAAAGATTTCCGAATCCTTTTGGCAGCGACGTAATTTCATTTCTGATACATGCAAAATAAATGAGATTGCTGAGATCTTTAAATTCAGCAGGCAGCTGTGTAAGCCCGTTATTTGTCAGTTCCAGCGCCTGCAGCTGCGAAAGTTTCCCAAATTTCGGAAGCATCTTGGGTTCAAAAACCTGATTTTCTATTCTTACTTTGTAGGCATTAGAGGGATCTGTTAATGCATCTTTAAGGGTAGTATAAACAGTACTCGGCGGTCCGTATTTATCAAAAGGGTCACGTTCATCCTGAGCTTTGGCAAGAATTGAAAATGAAAAAATAAAAAGAAAGAGTAATAATTTCTTCATGTAAATTTTGAATTATCTGTGTAAATGTTCTGAAAGTTTTAAAAAATTACATGTAAATTTATTAAAGAAAATGAACTTCACTGATTTAATTAAATTAATTTCCTGTGCCCCTGTCTTACCTTAAAAATGTGCAAGTCCAGGTCGATATATTGTTTTTATTGTCGGTTACTTCAATGTTAAATGTATGCTTTCCCTTCTGAACAGCCTCATCAAAAGTATAAAACAACAACTGTTTTTTGAATTCATATTCGCATAAAACCCATTTCCCGTCAATAGATGCGCGGTATTTTTTTATTCCGGAAAGATTATCATACGCTTTTATTCCGATCATTTTTGCATTTCTGAAATCAACATTGTTTTTATCAAGCACCTTGAAGACAGGGCTTATTTTTGGTGCTGTAGTATCAACTGTCACGGCAAAATTACCGAAAGTGTTTATTTGTGCGCTTACCCAGCCGTTTTTATAGTTTCCGCCTTCATAACTTTGTTTCCCTTTAGCCTTTATGGAAATAATAGCTGCCTTGCTTTCCAAAGCGCCGGGCAGATTATCTGGTTTTATATTAAGCGTGTATGCTTTCTGCAGCGCGGTTTCATCATCCTGAACATGGTATATCTTCGAGTACATCCCTCTAACAGAAGGCGATACAGAAGTTTTGAATTTTAAATCGTCGTATAAGGCATAAGGAGGAATTAAAATTTCAACATCTTGTTTTTTACACTGGTTACTTTTTAAACAATCGTAAACTTCAAGGTTTGAGCCGGCAATGGTTTTCTGTAATTTGTTTTTTGATGTGCTTCTTACTTTTAATGTAAATTCTGTTGAATTACCTGCAAAATCTTTTACTATGTATTTTATCCAGTGTACTGAATTGTCTGTAAAGCTTACAACTCCGCCATTTTCAATGTCTTTATAAATACCAAGCAGATTATTTTTTGATAGAAAACATTTTTGAATCCTTTCATTATGTTTTTGTTTTTCCTGGTAATCAATATGAGCATTTACATAACGTGCATTTTCAAATGTGAATTTTTCTAATTCTTCATAATAAATTCGTTTACCGTCAGATTGCAGTTCAATTGAAAAAACTGCATTCTGGTTAGTTGAGCCCGTTTCGGTATCAAAGCATTCTACACCGAAACCTATATCACCGTTCACAGTAACTGAATCTGTTTTACTGAGTGAATAAACTCCTTTTAAACGGACAGGTTTTATTTTTTTTGTGAGATGTTTCCCGTTAACAACCGCAGTTTCGCCGATCGGGTAAACAGCAATTTTTGTGATTACCGGCTTTACGTTATCTTTCACAGCATATCCGAAATAATATGGATTAATAGGCGATTCGGTTTTGGTATCGCGTATTTCAAAATGCAGATGCGGCCCTTGAGAACCGCCGGTATTGCCGGAATAAGCAATAATGTCGCCTTTTTTTACCGGGAGCTGTTCAGGTGTAAGCAGTGAATCTATTTCAAAGGATTCTTTATAGTACTGGATTTTTTTTGCACTGCCAGCGATTGTGCTGTTGAAATTCCTTAAATGCCCGTAAACAGTAGTGTATCCATTTGGATGATTGATGTAAAGTACTTTGCCGTAACCGTAAGCGCCCGTTTTAACCCTTGAAACATAGCCGTCAGCAGCAGCATAAACAGGAAGTCCTTCACGGTTATTTGTTTTAAGATCGAAGCCGGCATGGAAATGATTCGGACGTATTTCGCCAAAATTGCCGGCAAGACTCAAAGCAGGATCAATTGGTGAACGGAAATAGTCAGAAGGATAATGGGTTTGTGCAATAACAGCCTCTGAAAGAAAAACGAACAGCAAGCCTAAGGAAAAGCGGTTGAACATATACAAAGATACAATTAATCAATTTTATTTAAAATATTTATGTAAATTAACAATTCTAAATTAAAACACAGCTTTTTACCGATTTGTATTTAGCGGAAATACACTACTTTTATTAGCTCAAAGAATACCCGAAAAGAAAACAATTATTTTTATTCTAATCCTAGGATGAAACATTTATTTTTTTTATTGTTAATTTATTTCTTGCCAGTATCACTTCTTTTTTCGAAGGAGGCTGGTGATAATCCTGTATCCGAAAAGAGGACGAATAATATTTCGGCTTCAAAAATTTTTGTAGATAAATTTAAAAACATATACGTAACTGGCAGTTTTACCGGTATTGTAAGGTTCGGCAAAAATTTAGTCCTTGGCAGTTACGGCAAGGAGGATATTTTTATTGCCAAATATGATTCCACCGGCATCTGCTTATGGGCAACAAATGCAGGTTCCGACGGCGATGATGAAGGAGAGTCAATCACAGCCGATGAATCAGGGTATGTTTATGTTACTGGATTCTATAAGGGCGATGCATTATTCGGTCAGACAATTATATTGGGAGGCAGACAGCAGAATTTTTTCGCGGCAAAGTATAATTCTTCCGGGGATCCTGTATGGATTATTCCCGGCAACGGAAAAGGCGGTTCCTATGGATGCGATATTAAGCTTGATAAGTTTAACAATTGTTATGTAGCAGCCAGCTTTTACGATTCTCTTACAATTGAAGATAAAACTATTGCAGGCTTTGGCGGCAGCGATATTCTTCTGTTGAAATTTTCTTCAAAAGGTGAATTAATATGGGACAAAGCTGTCGGCGGAAAAAAAGACGACGTCGTCAATTCTTCTTCCCTTCTGGTTGACGGTGATGCCTTTTATGTTTCCGGATCTTTTAATGACACAATAAAGTTTAATCGCGTTTCCCTTGCTTCAAACGGTAGCGGTGATGCTTTTTTGGTGAAATATAATACCAATGGTGAAGCTCAATGGGCAAAGCATGTGGGAGGCAAAGGCCTTGATTATGCCACAGGGGTATGCACCGATAATGAGGGCAGTATTTATTTAGCCGGCAATTTCGACAGTACTTTTTGTTTGAATGAAACTCAGATAGCAAATAAAGGTGAGTTCGATGTTTTTTTTGTAAAGTTTGATTCCGCCGGCAAAAGCCAGTGGATTCAGTCTTTCGGAACCGGCGGTAATGAAAAGAGTCAAAGTTTTGTAACTGACCAGATTGGAAATTTTTATATTGGCGGCTCTTTCACAAATTCTTCCAATAATAATGAATCCTTCAGCAACATGGCAACCTTTGGCAAGGATTTATTTGTTGTAAAATATAAAGGAATGCTGAAAGATGAATGGAGTTTATTGGCTGGCGGCAACGGAAATGATGAGGTTGTAGATATGTGTGCAGATAATCAAGGCTGCCTTTATATTTTAGGATCCTACTATGGCAGCATTAAAATAGGCGATATAGAATTAACTAACAGCGGGGGGAATGAATTGTTTTTTGCAAAAGTTAATCAAGCCGGGACATTTTCTTTCGTTAAAAAGGCAGTAAGTCCTGAACCCAACTTTACTGATAAAAACAAATATGTAAATTACTATGCTAAACTTATGCATGGCAAAGGGAAATCTTCCTTAGTAGATCAGGTTGTTAATTTAAAAGACAGCAAGGGGGACGTGATTAAATCAACAAAAACCGACATATTCGGGGACTTTTCTTTTAAAGGAATAAGTGCCGAAGACAGCGTTAACATTGTTTTAGAAAAAAATGAAAGTCTGCCGGCTGGTGAGCCCATCTATCTTGCAAATCAAAAAGGAGAAATTATTAAGGAATTAGCAAAGGATAAAAACAATGATTTTACATTTGATGTTTTATCCAATGAATTAATGAAATTAATTGAGTTTACAGATGAAGATAACGCCGATAAGTTAGATAAATTTATTGCCGGCACTGAAAAAGAAATAACTGTGAATGAAAATATTTTATATAAACATGGAGCATGGGATATTTCAGCTGAGAACACAATAATCATAAATAAACTGGTTGAAATCTTGAAGCAGAATTCAGGCTATAAAATTGAAATCTATTCCTACACCGATGCAGTAGGCGAGGCTCAGGCTAACATGGTTCTTTCAGAAAAAAGAGCCACAGCCATTGTTGATTTTTTTATAAAAAAGGGAATAAAAATAAAAAGAATTAAAGGGCAGGGGTTTGGTGAAACAAAAATTATTAACAGGTGTGTTGACGGAGTTGAATGTTCCGAAAAAGAGCATCAGGTAAATCGGAGAACTGAATTTAAATTGATAAAGTGATAAAATTAATTTATAATGCATGAGTTTTAGAAATAAATTTTTCTTCGTTTTTTTTATATTGTTCGGTTTCAATTTTTCAGTGTTATACCCGCAGGCAGAAACCAATCCTAGATTAAACGCTGAAATTGAGGCATACTGGAATTCAATGGAAAGGATTTTGTATGCTGATCTTCCTGCAGATACTGCAATAGCTATTAGCTGCCATAGGCTGGACAGTGCTGTAATTTATTTTTATGAGTATATTAAAATTGCCAAAAACATATTGCCCCCCGCTGCTTTTAAAACTAAAACCATCTATTATCTCTTATCCCTGCAAACGCAGTTCCGGTATATTTATTTAAGAAATCCCACAGCTAACTTCTGCTACAAAGCTAAAAATTTCACCATATTAAATCTTGCTCTTAAAATCGATCCGAACAATATGATGGTTAAAAATAACCAGCTGTTATTTGAATCTGAAATCGAACGGCTGGAGCATAACAAAACAAAAAAAATACTTGAAAGTGTTGAGCTCGAAAACATCCGGCAGCAGGAACTGCTTGATACCAAAAGCAAGTTGCTGGATGAACGGGAAGCGGAAATTATGTATCAAAAGAGCATTTTTGATGATCAGGTAAAGGTTCTGAATTTAAGAAGAGGCGAGATTGAAATACGTGAAAAAAAAATCAGAGAACAAAAGAACACGCTTACCGAACAGTTTTCTAAAATTCAAACTCAAAATTTAATTTTGACTCTTTTTTTGATAGTATTGCTGTTAGTGATCTTTTTAGCCTTTTATATTTTTCGAAACTACCGTCAGAATCAAAAAAGAAATTTTGAATTAGATCTGAGAAATAAAAAAATTGAAACCGCCTATAAAATTATCGAAATAAAAAATCTTGAGATAACCGATAGTATAAATTATGCACTGCGCATTCAAAATTCAATTCTTCCCCGTCAGGAATCTATTACAGCAGCGTTTCCTGAATCATTCGTTCTTTATAAACCCAAGGACATTGTTGCAGGTGACTTTTATTGGTTTTCAGAAAAAAAAAACAGGATTTTAATAGCTGCTGCCGACTGCACCGGGCATGGAGTTCCGGGGGCATTAATGAGCACCATCTGTTCGGAGAAATTAAATGAAGCCGTAGCAAAAACTCATGATGTTTCGGCCATACTTCACTCTGTAAACATTCGGCTGAAAAAAGTATTGCACCAGTCGGAAAAAGTGGATTCAACAAATGTGGGTATGGATATAGCACTATGTTCTTTCAATAAAAATAAAACAGAACTTGAATATGCAGGAGCTAACCGCCCAATTTGGATTATCAGGAATGCACACGCGATGGAATTCAGTCTTAATCCAGAGGATGCCTTTGCTGGGCTGCAACTTGAAGAAACAAAAGCCACAAAGAGCGCAATTGGCGGCTTTACCATTGATGAGCAGATATTTAAGAAACATACAATTAAATTACAAAAAGGTGATGTTGTTTACCTGTTTACAGATGGATTTGCAGATCAGTTCGGACAGAATGATAAAAAAATGATGTCGAAAAGATTTAAAGAAAGTCTTCTCTCAATTCAAGGTAAATCTATGAAAGAACAAAAAGAACATCTTAATACTTTTATTGAAGAATGGAAAGGTGCCCTGGAGCAGACTGACGATATACTTGTGATGGGAATAAAAATTTAGCTTAAATATATTATTCACCCGGCCTAATTTAGAATTTCCCTAAATTATTTGTAGCGGTTTCCATTTTTAGGAATTATTTTGCAATTCCAATATTCAGCCTTATATTTGCAAAATTATAGTAATGGATTTTAATAATTGATTATGAATGAATTAACTTTACCTATTACAGACTTAAAAGCGAAAGTTGAGAAATTAGTAAGTTTACATCAACAGCTTAAAAAAGATAACGAACAATTATCCGCTGACAATAGCGAGTTGCAAAAAACAATTGCCGAACAAAAAATTACGATTGACTTATTACTTAATGAAAAAAAAACAACGATTGAAACTTTAGAAAAACACAATAAGGAATTAATCGAAAACAAAAACGAAGAACAAAATAAAATTGTTACGGATACCAAACTGAAAATTAATGAGCTTGTGCAGGAAATTGACAATTGCATTGCTCTCTTGAAGTAAAAAGCAGTTAAAAGTTATAAAACAGTTTAAAGTTTAAAAGGTCAGAGTTTGAATTTGCCCCGCCTTTGAACTTTCTAAATTAAATTGTAGAACTTATACCTTTCAAACTAAATAAATAAAATGGCTGAAGTATCATTAAAAATTTTAATTGCAGGCCGAAGCTATCCTCTCACCGTTAAGCAGGATGATGAGCATGGTGTATTGCAGGCAGCTAAAATGATTAATGAAAAATTGAAGGAATTTGAGCAGAATTATTCAGTGCGTGATAAACAGGACTTATTAGCCATGTGCGCACTTAATTTGTTGGCAACGCAGCAAAATACTCCCGAAAAAACACATGAGCTTGAGAAAGAGCTCGTTAACCAGCTTGATTTGTTTGTTTCTGAATATCTTCGAAAAGAAAGTAATGTACACTGATTTTATAGTTTGTTAACAACAGACTGTAAACAAAAACTTCCCTTAGCCGTTCTTAATTAATTCGCAAATTCTACTTTTGTCTTTTTCAGGAGCAAGGCGGGAATTTTTTATTATCAAACATTTAATATTTAAAATTATGGATACATTCATTATAGCAGCCATCCTTGGAGGATTGATTATCGGGGCGCTTATTACATTTATTATTGTAAAAAAAACTAACGTTGACAAGTCGAAAAGTATTATTAAGGATGCTGAAGCTGAGGCGGAAATAATCAAGAAAGACAAGATGCTGCAAGCTAAAGAAAAATTTTTGCAGCTGAAAGCAGAACATGAAAAAGTGATTAACGAAAAAAATCAGGTTGTTTTTCAGGCTGAAACCCGCATCAAACAAAAAGAACAGTCTCTTTCGCAGAAGCAGGAGCAGGTACAGCGCAAAGATGCCGAATTAGATGCTGTTCGTAAAAACCTTACTGTACAACTGGAGCTGGTAAGCACTAAACAGCAGGAGGTAGATAAATTCCACCGCAGGCAGGTTGAACAGCTCGAAGTTCTCAGCGGTATGAAAGCCGAAGAAGCTAAAGCACAATTGATAGAATCTTTGAAAGCAGAGGCAAGAACAGCTGCAATGTCGCACATTAAGGACATTGTTGAAGAAGCAAAAATTTCTGCAAATCAGGAAGCTAAAAAGGTTGTTATTCAAACCATTCAACGTGTTGCTACTGAGCATGCAATTGATAATTCAGTTTCAGTATTTAATATTGAAAATGACGAAATTAAAGGACGCATAATCGGCCGTGAAGGACGCAACATACGCGCCCTTGAAGCTGCTACAGGGATTGAAATTATTGTTGATGATACCCCGGGAGCAGTTGTTTTATCCGGCTTTGACCCTATCCGCAGAGAAATTGCACGTTTAGCGTTGCACCAATTGGTAACTGATGGGCGGATACACCCTGCACGTATTGAGGAAATTGTAGAGAAAGTAAAAAAACAGATTGAGGAAGAGATTGTTGAAATCGGCAAGCGTACCACCATCGACTTAGGTATTCACGGGCTGCATCCTGAATTGATACGTATGGTAGGCCGTATGAAATACCGTTCGTCTTACGGACAGAATTTATTACAGCACTCACGCGAGGTTGCTAACCTTTGTGCGATAATGGCTGCAGAGCTCGGCTTGAACGTTAAACTTGCGAAACGCGCGGGGTTGCTTCATGATATTGGTAAAGTGCCTGATGATTCCCCTGAAATTCCTCACGCTATTTTAGGGATGCAGCTGGCAGAAAAGTATAAAGAGAAACCTGAAGTATGCAATGCAATCGGGGCTCATCACGATGAAATTGAAATGACTACTTTGATTTCACCTATTGTTCAAGTGTGCGATGCCATTTCAGGTGCCCGTCCTGGTGCAAGACGCGAAGTTGTTGAGCAGTATATCAAACGTTTAAAAGATTTGGAAGCATTGGCATTATCTTATCCCGGAGTAGAGAAAACATACGCAATCCAGGCTGGCAGAGAGCTGCGCGTATTAGTATCCTGCGACAAGGTAACTGATAAAGAGGCTGAAGTGCTTTCTTTTGATATTTCACAGCGCATTCAAACGGAGATGACTTATCCCGGACAGGTTAAAATTACTGTTATACGTGAAACAAGGGCTGTCAGCATTGCCAAATAAATAATTTCGGAATTGTTAATTTGATAATTAATGCTGTATCGGCTTTATACCGATACTCTGATAAATCAGGCTGATTTGTAAAATTTAGAACCTGAAAACATTTTGTTTTTCAATTGCTTTTGTTAAATAATACGAAGGAGTTTCATGTTCAAAATATTATCACGAAAGTCTGAGTTTACCAAAAATACTGTTATATTAGTTATTGGTGCTGTTATCGCCCAAAGCATTCCTTTACTGCTTCACCCTTTTCTCAGAAGAATATATACGCCGGAAGATTTTGGCGCAATGTCGGTTTACCTCAATATATTCGGTATGCTTACTATTGTTTCATCCTTGAGATATGAAGCTACCATTGTACTTCCTAAAAATAATAATGAGGCAGCAAACATTCTTTCGCTCACCTTTATTATAAATATAATTTTCAGCTCGCTTCTGCTGCTTATTATAGTGCTTTTTAAAAATCAGGTTGTACATTTTATAAATTTCCCCGAAAAATATTCAGGCTACATTTATCTGCTGCCTTTTTTATGCTCTATCTTCGGCATCTATCAATGCATCAATTACTGGTTAATCCGCCAAAAAGCGTTTAAAGCTTCTACAAGTAATAAAATTATAAGACGCGCGGTTGAAGGCTTTTTTCAAAGTGTTTTAGGATTTTTAAAAATTCCGGGCGGATTATTTCTTGGCGATTTTTCCGGAAACGTTGCAAATATGATTGCCGGCATCCGGCAGATTTTCAGGAACAAATATGATATCCGTTTTGTGTCGCGGAAAAAAATCGGCTATGTTTTTAAGAAATATATTGATTACCCTAAGTTTAATGTGCTGCCGACGCTTTTAAGCAGCGCTGCAACCATTCTGCCGTTTTTGTTTATAAACAAAATCTACTCAACTGAAGTAGTAGGGTATTTAGATCTTTCGAGGTTAGTATTATCCATCCCGCTGATATTTATTTCCTCCACAATTTCACAGGTATTTTTTCAGCAGACTACAGAAAAAAAAAATAATTCATTAAGTGTAAAAAATGATGTGCGAAATATAGTATATCTGCTGTTAGCAGTGGTTTTCATAGAATTTGTTGTAATTGCATCTGCCGGACCGCAGCTATTCGGGTTTGTATTTGGCGCCAGATATGCCGTTTCCGGAGCTTATTCCCAGATTTTAATATTTAGTTTCGCGCTGAATTTTATCGGCTCTGCTTTTTCTTCCATTTTTATTACATTCGAAAAAATCAGGCTGAATAGTATCTGGCAGATCGCCTATTTTTGCGTGATATGCTCGCTGCTCTTTTTCAAAAACATTGGTATTTATGATTTTTTAAAAATTTATGTGGCTATCGAAATAGTCATGCACTTAACTTACTGCGCAATGATTTACTTCATTGTAAACGGATATGAAAAAAAATTAAAATCTAAAATTTAGTTTCAGCATGTCTAAATTTAAAATTACATTAACAAAGGAGTTCCTTATTCTAAATGCGCTGATAGCACTTATCTACGTCGCTTTGGAGTTATATTATCACAATGTAATATCGGTTATTTATGAGTACATGGGTTTTAAAGCCGATTTTAATTCAGGCAAGTATATAATTACCAAAATTGTTTTTCTTCTACTGCTGGCATTATCCTATACAATTTATAACCGGACTAAATTTTTGTATTCAATTTACCTACTGCTGCTTTTCTTTTTTTACATACCCAATGCAATCTTATTTTCTTTCAGCAATATTCCAGGCGGTCCGTTTGTTTCAAATGTATTTTTTATCTGCGTTTTTTTAATTACGCCTTATATTAAATTCCCGCTTCCAAACATTGGAATTCCACAGCAGTACAAGGGAATTACGTTGATTGCCCTTTCTGTAATTTTATTAATTCCGATTATACTTACCTTCAAATTAAACATCAATTTGAAAACATTATTTCTTTCGGAAATATATGAAACGCGGGAAAACTTTTCGAAATACCTGGATGGATACCTTGCCTACTTATACAATTTTGAAGCAAAAACAATTATTCCAGCTGCTCTCGTGTTTTTTATGATTCGAAAAAAGCCTTTATTAATAGGGCTTTTCATTTTAATACTGCTCTATCTCTTTGTTATTTCAGGAAACAAGCTGGTTTATTTTACACCGATGATAGTTGTTTTTTTCTACTATGTGGGCAAAGATTATATGTCGCAGATCACTTATTTTTTATTGATTACATTATGTCTGTTTGCTTTATTTCCCTTCTTCGATGCCTATATCGGAGGGCCTAAACCGTTTTTCGGCGGAATTTTTATAAACCGCTTTTTTTTCATCCCGGCTTTAACAACTCATTTCTATTTCGATTTTTTTAACGGGCATCCTTTTTATTTCGCGGAAACGCATTTCATTAATCACTTTATAAAAAGTCCTTATGATATGCCTGTGGGGTTTCTTATCACAAAAGTATATTGGGGGGCACCTACTGCATTTGCAAGTAACGGGATAATATCCGACGGCTTTATGAACCTTGGATACTATGGAGTTGGGCTGTTCTCCGTAATTTTTGCTTTGCTGTTCAGCTTTTTCAATTCACTTAATTTACATAAGGGATTTTACGGTATTTTTTTTAGTTATATTTATATCATTTTGAGTGCTCCGCTTCTAACTTGTTTCATTACAGGCGGAATTTTTCTGTTTATTTTAATGTCATTTACAATTTTGAGTGATAAAAAATTAATTAATTAATTTGAATAGATGCAGATTTGAAAATGAATTGATTTTCAAATTTCCGAATTGATTAATTGTCAAATTAAAAGTATGAGTTATCGATTTATCAGAGTTACGGATTATTACAGCGGCTATTTAAAAGGCTATTATGAACGTAATCCCGACAGCATGCAGTTATCCTATGAAGAACAGCACAATCATTTGATAAATGATTCAATTGAAATGGTTAGTTCTTATGGTAAATATTTGAGGAAAATCGGTGTTGATGCAATAGATATAGTTTCAAATGCCGGCCCCCTTCAAAACCGCTGGGCAAAAGAACATAATCTTGCTGAAAATTTTACAGATCAGGAATTGATATTAGAACAGATAAAGTATTACAAGCCTGACATTGTATGGATAGACACTACCCAGCTGTTAAACAAAAAATGGATTAATCATTTAAGAAATGAAGCCCCGTCTCTTAGGCTGATTGCGGGTCATATCTGCGCACCTTACAATTCTGAAATAGGCAGTTCCTTCAGCGCCTTTGATATGATGTTCAGCTGTTCTCCCTGCATTGCGGGGGAGCTGAAACAGATGGGAATAAAAAATACTCAATTGGTTTATCATGCTTTTGATCATTCTGTGCTTGACAAATTAGCCGTGGAAAAAAATAATTTTCCTGAAGAAAATTTTGTTTTTACAGGTTCCTTACTCACCGGTTACGGTCTCCATAACGAAAGAATTGAGTACATCGAAAAAATGATTTCAGAAGGATTGGATATCTGCATCTACGGGAATTTAGAACCTAAACACAGAGTGCTTATGAAGCAGGGGATTAGTAAAACTATCCGATTCTTAAATGCTGCCGGGCTTGATTTTGCAGTGGATAAAATACCTGTTTTAAATAAATATAAACAGCACAGCGAAGCAGATATAAAATACTATTCAAAAAGATTAGTTAATTCTGTTAAACCGCCCGTTTTCGGACTGGATATGTATAAGGCATTATCAAAAGCGAAACTCTGCTTTAATATTCACGGAGACATTGCAAAGAGATGCGCAGGCAATGTCAGGTTATTCGAAGCAACTGGCATTGGCACTTGCCTGGTAACTGACTGGAGAGAAAATATGTCGGAATTATTTGACTTGGATAAAGAAGTTGTTACTTATAAATCGGTTGAAGAGTGCATAGATAAGGTAAAGTGGTTATTGGCTAATCCTGCCGAAGCAGCGAAAATTGCTAAAGCCGGTCAGAATAGAACTTTAAAAGATCATACAATCGAAAACCGCGTGAAGGTTATGGACAGTGCTTTAAGAAGCGGATTGAAATAAATATTTCAGTTATCCGCAATTTTTATTCATATTAAAATTTTAAACGTATGCCGGCAGAAACTCTTGATTTTAAAGGAAACACAATACATCCAACAGCAATTATTCATCCTTCTTTAAAAATAGGAACTGGAAATTTTATAGGGGCATTTTCAATAATTGAAGAAAATGTAACTTTAGGCGACAATAATTATATTGGCCCCTACTGCATTATCGGTGATATCGGGGAGAGCATTAAATTTTTTGACAAGGAAAGAAAAGGTGTAATAATCGGGAATAACAATAGATTTACAAAGCAGATAACCATTGATGGAGGCACCGTTGAACCTACACGCATACATAATGAGACTTTATGGTTGAAAAATGCACATGGCGGACACGACTGCATAGTTCATAATAATGTTCAAGTCCGTGCAAACGTAATTGTAGGAGGGCATGTAACGGTATTAGAAGGCGTTAAAATTTATTTAGGAGCGATCATTCACCAGAGGCTCACTGTTCCTCAGAATTGCATAATTGGTATGGGAGCAATTGTAATAAAAAAAACAATACTTGTTGAAAGGGGCGTATATGTTGGGAATCCTGCAAAACTTCTTAAAATTTCCGAATAGAATAAATGCTGATCAGCTGATCCATAATTCAGATTCAAGGATGAATAAAATAAAATTCATAGGGCTTTAAAAATTTATGTTTACGAAAAAAAATTTCCTCTTTCTTTTTCTTTTTGCTGTTTTTGTTACACTTGCAGTAATAGTTTGGGCAATGAACAAAGGCTTTAATTTGTCGGATGAAGGTTTTTATATTGCCGGTTATGATAGGCTGATTGAATTTCCCTTCTGGCTTTCAGCATTTAAATTTTTAACTGTGAATACTTTTTCGAAAATAGGATCGGGCTTGATTTATTTTAGGATAATAAGGTTAGTTTTAACCATCACAGGCAGCTTGTTTTTATCTTTTACTCTTTGGGGTTTGCTGAAGAAGTTTAATTTTATTAAGAATAAAAACGAGAAGAGAACACTCATCTCCTTGAGTTTGTTTTGTTTAATGGGCAGTCTGGCCGGTTATGGTTTAGGTCCGCAGACATTATCTTACAATCATTACACCTTGTTTTTCGGTAATCTTTTTTTGGGATTGATTTTTCTTGGCTTTACCAATTCTGATAATCGAAAAAAAAATATGTTAATCAGTGCTGCCTTGGGCATTGTCTGCGGTCTTGAGTTTTTTGTAAAAATACCAACCACCATATTACTCTCTTTTCTTTTCTTAAGCATGCAGTTTATACTTTTCAAACAGCTGCGATGGTTTTCAATTATAAATAGTTTTATTTTTGCTCTCTTTGCTATACTGGCATTCAGCTTTATCAGCTTCCCATCTTCACCTAAAAGCATCTTGAATGAGTATTATTATGTGATTTCATTTATTTCGAAATTCTATACACATGATGTAAATTATGTAATTAAAAATTATATTGTCGGCTTTAATGACTTTTGGGACAGCCATCTGATAAATTACGTTCCCCACTTGTTTTTCTTGGTAATGAGTTTGATTTTTTCTTTTCAGAATAAATATCTGTCAATAAAAAAAGTTGGGAATTTCCTGTTTCTTCTCATTTCTACGGCAATGGTATATTCATTATATAGCAAAGGGTATTTCTTGTCAGGTTCAAAACACAATGGAACGGCGCCTTTAATCTACATCATTTTTATTTTTTTATTTTCGATTTTGTTTTTTTTTCATTTTGTACCAAGAAAAAAAGGGTTGCTTTCAGATTTTTTTCTCGAAAAGATATTTGCGGGACTTGCATTATTATTTTTCCCTATTATTTGCGCAATGGGCACTGGTAATTATCTGCAGGTGCAGATTCTGTTTTTTATAAACACCTGGTTCTTATTTATTTATTTGGTTTATGCTTTTTCCGGATTTGAAAAATCCGATTTTAATATTCCAATTTCCATTCTTTTAATTGCAATAACCGGCAAATCTATAATTGACGTGTTTTCGGGAATAGCCCTTGACCCCTACAAAATTAATGGACACCTGTGGGAACAAACTGAAGCTTTAAAAATGCAGGCATCAGGTGAAACAATTTTTATAGATAAAGAATTGATGAGTACCATTCAAAAGCTGAAGCCTTTGATGGAGAGCCAGAATTCGGATGCACTGTTTACTTCGAGCGAACTCATAGGTCTTAGTTATGTTTTTAATAAAAAATTAATCGGCTACGGATGGTATGATTCAGGTATTTCTCCGAAAGAATTTTTTTACCAATCTTATAACCAGTCAGCTTTAAAAGAAAAAAACAACATTTGTTTTATGCTGCTTTCAGCGGAAAATAACTATAAAATATTTGATTATCTAAATGATAAAAAAATAAACTCTAAATTAGTAACCTTGCCTTGGGGAAATGATTCGATATTCGTTTATTCAAGGCATAATTAAGTTTATTAATTCAGTCCCTATTATAGAAAAAGGAAATTGGTATGATGAAAATTAAAGCCTATTTATTACAGCAGATGTTTCGTCCGGGCTTAACAGCTTTTTTTATTAACCCGTTTTTTTTGGGAAAGAGCGCTATGTATATCAATGTTAAAAAATATTCCAAATTTATTTCAGGAAAAACATTGGATGTCGGCAGTGGCAGCAAACCTTATTTTAACCTATTTGCCAATGTTACAACCTATATAGGAATGGATATTGAGCAGTCAGGACACACACACGAAATTGAAAGTATCGATGTTTTTTACGACGGTGAAACTTTTCCTTTTGAAGAAAATTCATTTGATTCTTTGGTGTTTTTTGAAGTCTTGGAACATGTTTTTAATCCCGATACTTTTTTCAAACAGATTAGTAAAGTTGTTAAACCGGGCGGAAATTGTTTAGTAACAATTCCTTTTATCTGGGGAGAGCACGAACAGCCTTATGATTTTGCCCGCTATTCATCTTTCGGCTTAAAACACATGTTTGATCAGCATGGATTCGAGATCATTGAACATAAAAAATATTTAACTGATTTCAGATTGATTTTTTTATTGATAAACAGTTATTTATATACAGTTTTTAAAAAATATATTCCCGGCTATTTGGCTTGGGTACTGATTCTTCCGTTCTCTATTATAAATAATTTGCTTGGATTAATATCATATATTCTTCCCAAGAATGAGGATTTATATTTTGGAAATGTATATGTTTTAAAAAACAAAAAGTAACAATTTTTGATTGAATTTAATTTATGCTTAAAGAATTTATTCCGCCTGTTTTATTAAAATATATGATTGGTTTTTTCTATGGATGGAAAGGAAATTTTTCGACATGGAGTGAAGCTCAAAAAAAATGCTCTGGATACAACAGCGAAATTATTTTTTCTAAAGTAAAAGAGGCGTTGTTGAAGGTGAAAAATGGCGAAGCCGTTTTTGAAAGAGATTCTGTTACATTTGATAAAATTCAGTATTCCCTCCATCTGTTATCCGGTTTAAGCATTGCAGCTCTCCAAAATAATGGGAAATTAAATGTCTTGGATTTTGGCGGATCATTGGGAAGCAGCTATTATCAAAATAAAAATATTTTTAAGGACATCAACGAGTTTAATTGGTGCATTGTTGAGCAGCCACATTTCGTTGAGGAGGGAATTAAAACTTTTGCTGATAGTAATCTTCATTTTTTTTATGATGTAAAAAGCTGTACAGAAAAGTATAAAATTAATGTTTTGCTTTTAGCCTCCGTGCTGCAATACCTGGAAGAACCCTATCAGCTGTTGGATGAAGTTATCGCCGAAAATATCGAGTACATTATTATCGACAGAACTCCCGTATTCTTTAAAGATGACGATAGAATTACGATTCAAAGGGTGCCTAAAAATATTTATGATGCACAGTATCCATGCAGGATATTGAATGAAACAAAATTAATAAAATACCTGTCTAAGTATTACGAGTTAATTTTTGATTATGAATCACCCGAAAGGATTAATCTGACTAATGCTGCATTAAAAGCTTATTTATTTAAAAGAAAAAATTAAAATCAATTTTTAAATGTGCAAATTTGAAAATGAATTTGCCAGCTTATCATTTAACCAATTATATGGCACACATCTTAAATTTAAAAACCTTTATCGATAAACGGGGAAACCTTACTGTTATTGAAAAAGTTATACCTTTTGATATTAAAAGAATTTTTTACATTTATGGGGTTGATGAATCAATACGCGGCGGGCACAGGCATGTGAAAACTATCCAGGCTGCAATCTGCATTAAAGGAAGCTGTACAATTTTTAATAATGATAATCAAAAAAAAGAAGATTTTTTGCTGGACTCCCCCGACAAATGTTTAATCCTTGAACCCAAAGACTGGCATCAAATGCACAGCTTTTCGAAAGATGCAATTTTAATGGTTTTAGCCTCTGAATATTTTGAGCAAAATGATTATATCTATGAAAAATACAATGATTGAATACGAAAGCCTGGCATTGCTGAATGAGCCTTTCCATAAAGAATATATTTATAGTTTCGAAAGTATTTTAAAATCCGGCTGGTACATATTAGGGGAAAATGTAAAACGATTTGAGTCTCAGTTTGCCTTATATAATAATGCTGACTTCTGTTTCGGAGTCGCCTCCGGACTAGATGCCATTACGCTTTCTATTGCTGCATTTAACTTTGAGCAGGGGAGTGAAATAATAGTGCCCTCAAATACTTATGTCGCAACAATTATCAGCGTGCTTCAAAATAATATGAAGCCTGTACTTGTTGAACCCTCAATAGAAACCTACAATATTGATCCTGCAAAAATTGAAGCTTCGATTACAAAAAAAACAAAAGCAATTGTTGTTGTCCATTTATATGGAAAATCTTGTAATATGGATCCGATTTTGGAGCTATGTAAAAAATATAATCTTAAGTTAATTGAGGACTGTGCACAGTCTCACGGGGCAAAATACAAAAACAAAAACACCGGAACATTTGGCGAATTCGGGGCATTCAGTTTTTACCCTACAAAAAATTTAGGTGCGCTTGGTGATGCAGGTGCCATTGTCTGCAATGATAAAGAACTTGCAGGGATAATCCGGAAATTAAGAAATTATGGTTCCGACAAAAAATATTATAATGATTTAGTTGGCTATAATTCCAGGCTTGATGAAATGCAGGCCGCTTTTCTTTCTGTTAAATTGAAACGACTTGATGAGATAAATAATCATAAAAGAAAACTGGCCGCTATTTATTTAGAAAATTTAAAAGCTGATTTTATTAAACCGTCAGTTGACGCTGATTATTTCGATGTTTATCACATATTCAATATCCGCCACCCTAAACGGGATGAATTAAAAGCGTACTTATTAAAAAATAATATAAAAACAGAAATTCATTATCCGGTTTCTCCGAATAATCAGGTTGCTTTAAAAGAGATGTTTAAAAATCAGCAGTTCCCAATCAGCGAAGAAATTCACAATACAACATTAAGTCTGCCGATTTCTTTTTTTCACACAGAAGAGGATGTGAATAGGGTGATTGAGACCATGAATAATTTTTAATAAAATTACATTTAATATCCATGTTTAATTTTTGTACTCTTTTTGATTCTTTTTATTTAACCCGCGGGCTGGCTATGTATCAGTCATTAGAAAACACCTGCGATAATTTTCATCTTTATATTTTCGCTTTCGACGATAAAAGTTTTGATATTTTAAATAAACTTAATCTGAAAAAAGCTACAATTATTTCACTTAAGGATTTTGAAAGCGATAAATTATTAGCCGTAAAATCTTCAAGAACACGTGCAGAATACTGCTGGACCTGCACTTCATCCACCATCCTTTATGTTATTGAAAAATACAATGTTTCCAGCTGCACTTACGTGGATGCTGATTTGTATTTTTATAAAAATCCCAAATTGTTATTTGACGAAATGGGCGATAAATCAATACTTATAACCGAGCACCGCTACCCGCCAAAATTTAACAGATCTGCTTCTTCGGGAATATACTGTGTTCAATTCATCACTTTTGTGAATGATAAAAATGGAATGGAAGCTTTAAGGTGGTGGCGCGATGCCTGTATCGAATGGTGTTACAATAGGTATGAAGACGGCAAATTCGGCGATCAAAAATACCTGGATGACTGGACAACGCGTTTTAATGGAGTACATGTTTTAAAACATCTCGGCGGCGGACTGGCCCTTTGGAATATTGAACAGTATTCATTAATTGAGAGAAATGGAAACAAGATAATTTTTAATAATAATGTAGATAATACAAAGTTTGAAGCTGTTTTTTTTCATTTTCACCACATGCGTTTTTTTAAAAATGATATTCTTGATTTAGGCTGGAGACAGCCTGCAAAGGTCATTATATTAAAATTGTTTTTACCTTATATTGAAGTGCTGCGTGATGTAGAAAACTATGTCAAGACTGTAGAACCTGAATTTAATATTCCCTTAAAGAAGTTTGAACTGATCAATAATGAGGGGCTGAAAAATATGCTCAAGTATTTATTTAAAGTGATATTCCGCTACAGCGTTTATAATGTCAAAAAGTTAATGAAAGAGAATGAAAAGAAATAAATATTCTTTTCAGCACAATACAATGAGTACTAAAATGCGTAATCATATTTTCTGCATACATCTAATATCTATTGATACCTTGGGGTTTCAGCAAAGAGATTTGAAATGAAAAAAGTGTTAATAATTTCGGCTGTTTTTCCTCCTGAACCCGTTGTATCTGCCAGCTTATCATTTGACATTGCAAATACGGTTTCAGAAAAACATGAAGTTACTGTTATCTCTCCAAAACCCACACGCCCCTTTGGTTTTGAGTTTAATGATGCGAGCCTAAAATTTAATTTTAGACATATTCAAACAGATTCCTATACTTGTCCTCAGTCGAGTTTATTTGGAAGGTTTAAAGAAAGCTATAGTTTCGGGAAGCAGTGTTATAAATATATTATCGAAAATAATTCTGACATAAAAATTATTTATGCCAATACCTGGCCCTTATTGGCACAGTACTACACGGTAAAGGCTGCCAAAAAAAATAAAATCCCTGTTATAATTCATGTGCAGGATATTTACCCCGAATCGTTAACAAGTAAAATCCCGTTCATCAGATCTTTATTTGCTTTTTTATTGATGCTTATTGATAAATATATTCTTAGGAATGCATCCAGCATTATTGCAATTTCTGAAAAAATGAAAAATTATCTGGCAGCATCAAGGAAAATAAACAACAGCAAAATCACTGTTATACCAAACTGGCAGGATGAAAAGAGTTTTATTGAATTCCGGCAAAAGACTAATTTGAAAAGTGATAATGCAGGGGCTTTTACATTTATGTATATGGGAAATATCGGCCCGGTTGCAGGTATTGATCTGCTTATTGATGCTTTCGCAGAAGCTGAATTAAAAAATTGCAGGTTAGTTATTGCCGGCTCAGGCAGTATGAGGGAGTCTTTAGAAAATAAAGCAAAAAAAATTAATAATGCAGTAATCGAATTTTGGTCAGTTCCCGAAGGGAAAGTACCGGAAACACAAAGCTTTGCTGATGTACTTTTACTGCCTTTAAAAAAAGGCGCTTCAGTAAGTTCCATCCCATCAAAGCTTCCCGCTTATATGTTTTCAAAAAAAACAATTATTGCATGTGTTGATAAAAACAGCGATACTGCTGATTGTATAAAGAAAGCTGGATGCGGTTTTATAGTGGAGTCTGAAGATAAAAAGCAATTATCACAATGCATGAAATCCATTGTAAATCTTCCTAAAGAAGAGCTGGAGAAGTTTGGAGAAAACGGATTATTATTTGCTCAAAAAAACTTGAGTAAAACTGCTAATCTTGAAAAAGTGATTGCGGTTATCGAAGAATCATTAGTTGAAAAAGATTAAAATAAATAATATAATATTGAACTCATATAATTTTTACTCTTTTCACATTAGCCTAAATTTAATATAAATGGAGCTGAAAAAACGCCTGTATTTGTCGCCTTTCGGAAGAATAATTTCAATTATTCAAAATTTATTAAGCGTCTTTTCCAGGCCATTTATGGTTTATGGTTACCGCAGCAAGTTTGACGGGAAATTTAAAAAACATACAAGAGTTTCATCATCTGCAATAATTTTAAATGATGAAAACCTTCAGATTGGTGATAATGTATGGATCTGGCATTACTCTATCATTGATGCTTCCAATAAAGTAAAGATAGGAGAGGGCTGTCAGATTGGTGCCTGGGTGGGGATATTCACACATAGCAGTCATATCGCAATCAGGCTCTATGGCGAAAATTATATTAACACAGCTCAGTCCGAACGTATGGGCTATTTTACAGGAGAAGTAAACATTGGTGCTTATACTTTTATCGGCGCAAAAGCATCTATTATGCCCAATGTAACCATAGGTCAAGGCTGCCTGATAGCTGCCGGGACATTAGTAAATAAATCAGTTCCCGATTTCTCAATTGTGGTTGGCAACCCCGGCGTTGTTAAAGGAAGCACAATTGATTTGGATAAAAAATATTTCAGCGAAAAGTTAGTGCAGGAAAATTATTTTGATAAAGAAACAATCAGGGAGTTCCTGCAAAAAAAATCTTAAAACTAAAAGATAATTATATTCTGAATTTTTAATTAGAATATATTTGTGATAAAACCATAATCGATAATATTAATAACCGGTAAAATATATAACCTCCTAAAATGACGCTGCTTAAATTTAATGAAAAGGCACATATATTCCTTACCGGACTTATTTGTTTTTTACTTACCGCTTATCCTGATATACTTCCTCCGTTAATAGTTTTGTTAACGGTTAATTGGCTCTGCGCTCCTAAATTAATTCTGCAGGGATTTAAAAACATTGTAAAGAATCCGTCTTTGCAGATGATGATCTTGCTATACCTGCTGTATTTAGCAGGTATGCTTTATTCTGCCAATACCAAAGACGCATCGCAGACAGTTGAAACAAAATTATCCTTTTTAATATTTCCCCTTGTTTTTTCTCCTTATGCTGAAGTCACAAAAATCAACCTGAATAAATACTTGAAACTCTTTATTTACGGTTCAATCATAAGTTCTGTTTTTCGTTTAGGCTGGGCATTTTATTGTTTTGCGAAGCCGGTATATGTTGTTTTATACGGCGTGCCCTACGATCTGGGAGCAAGCAATTTTTATTATACGCAGCTCTCAGTATTTTTTCATCCCAGTTATCTCGCATTGTATAATGTTTTTGCATTGATGTCTATAGTTCATTTGATAAATGCAGGCGAGTTAAAATTAAATTGGAAATGGATTGCTGCAATTTTTTTATTCGTAATATTTATTATGTTATTGAGTTCTAAAGCCGGCTGGATAGGATTGATTTTATTCGTTCTTTATTTTTCAAGATGGCTTGTATTAAAAAAGAAAATTGTACAGACCATGGCCATGCTTGTAATGATAATCGGCTTGTTTTCATTTTTGAATATTTATTTTACTCCGCGTTTTTTAACACGAATCCCCAAATTATCAATAATAACAGAAGCAATAAAAGGAAGCGGGGATGATAACAAAAAAATAACAACAAGTAGTGATGGTACGGGAAGCAGAATATTAGTATGGAAAGCAGCAATCGATATTATTAAAAATAATTTTTGGATTGGTGTAGGTACAGGTGATGCAAAGGATACTATGTTAGAAAAGTACAAAGAAAAAGGAATGACATACGAATATGAAAATAAATTAAATTCTCATAATCAATATTTGAACACCTTTATTGCATTGGGTTTTATTGGTTTTTTTGTTTTGCTGCTTTGTTTTGCTGTTCCTTTGTATTTTTCATACCATGAGAAAACAATGCTGTTTGCTTCGTTTATTATTGTTGTCGGAATTAATTTTTTATTTGAATCCATGCTCGAAAGGCAGGAAGGTGTTATCTTTTATGCCTTCTTTTATACATTGCTTTGTTTTACATTACCATCTTTGAACCCCCAGTCTCAAATCTCAAAAAAATAATTATGATACCATTTTCACCGCCTCATATCGACAAAAAAATAATTGATGAAGTTACAAAAGTGCTTCAGTCAGGCTGGATTACAACAGGGCCGCGCACCAAACTGTTTGAAAAACAATTAGCGCAGTACTGCGGCACTCAGTCTGTACTGTGCTTGAACAGCGCAACTGCCGGGCTCGAAATAATGCTGCGCTGGTTTGGTGTAAAAGAAGGCGATGAAGTTATTCTGCCTGCTTATACTTATTCTGCAACTGCAAATGTTGTAATGCACTGCGGTGCAACGCCTGTTTTTGTTGACGTTAACGCGTCAGATTTTAATATCTCAGTTAGCAATATCGAAAAAGCCATTACTTCTAAAACGAAAGTAATTATGCCTGTTGACTTTGGCGGTTACCCTTGCAGCTATGATGAATTGAATGCTTTAGTTTTAAAACATAAAAATAAATTTTCTCCTGATACTCAAGAGCAGAAGATGCTTGAACGCATTCTGATTTTATCTGACTCTGCCCACTCATTCGGGGCATGGTACAAAGGGAAAAGAGCCGGTTCATTAACCGATGTTTCTGTTTTTTCATTTCATGCTGTTAAAAATTTAACAACTGCAGAAGGCGGTGCTGTTTCATTAAACCTGCCGATACCCTTTGATAATGAAAAAATTTATAAAGAACTCTGCGTTAAAACCCTTCACGGACAGGATAAAGATGCTCTCGCCAAAACACAGAAAGGCAACTGGCGCTATGACGTTGTTGAAGCAGGTTATAAATGCAACATGACAGACATTACTGCAGCAATTGGTATTGTTGAGTTGGAGCGGTATGATAATGATACGTTGCCGAAACGGAAAAGTATCTGTACAAAATATTCTGCAGCATTTTCAAAGTACAGCTGGGCGCAGGTGCCGGTTTTAAAATCAGAATTTGAGATAGAAACCTGCTATCATCTATATGCCCTGCGGATCAAAGGAATCACCGAAGCGCAGCGTGATGCAATCATCAAAGAAATATTTGATTATGATGTTTCGGTGAACGTTCATTTTATTCCAATTCCTATGATGAGTTTTTATAAAAATAAAGGCTTCGATATAAAAAATTATCCCGTAACGTTTGATAATTATTCCCGCGAAATTTCTTTGCCCATATTTTATGATTTGACGGATGAAATGGTGAAAACAGTTATTGATGCAGTCATAAAGTCGGTAGAAAAAGTAATTGCATAATTATGAATTGTCCTCCTTGAGGGCAGCAAGTGAAAGAGAAGGGGGGAGCGATAGATTGTGTGCTTCAGGTGGATGATTTTTTTAACACGAAAAAATAAAAATGCTAAAGCGGATATTCGATATATTTTTTTCTCTCATTGGATTATTAATACTCCTCCCATTCTTCATCATTATTGCTTTAATGGTTATGATAGATTCGAGCGGCGGAATTTTTTATAAACAGGAAAGGGTAGGGAAGGACAGCCGCATTTTTCTGCTGTTCAAATTTCGTTCTATGCGCACCAACGCTGATAAAAACGGGCTGCTCACTATAGGAGGCAGAGACAGCCGTATTACCAGGATGGGCTATTTTATCCGCAAGTATAAAATTGATGAGCTGCCCCAATTGATTAATGTTTTGCTTGGCGATATGAGTTTAGTTGGTCCGCGTCCGGAAGTTCAGAGGTATGTAAATTTATACAACAATGAACAAAAGAAGGTACTCACTGTAAAGCCCGGTATTACTGATTATGCAAGCATTGAATACAGTAATGAAAATGAATTGTTAGGTAAAGCAGAAAACCCGGAGCAGGTTTACATAAATGAAATTATGCCGGCCAAATTAAAATTGAATCTTAAATACATCGCCGAACAAGGCATTGTTACTGACTTTAAAATTATTTTAAAAACAATTGCAAAAATTCTTAAATAAAAATCCGTTAAATTAATTTGAAAGCAGACGAATTAAATTATTCCAAATCGGCGCATTGAAATATTACGGTATTATCAATTTATCACATAACCGCAACAGCGAATTGGTATATCAGCACATCATCAAATCGGTACATAAGTATAATTTCACCGTTTTTTCTGAAAAAATGTCTTCATTAAAAGAGCACACTCATCTTCTAGCACTCCCGATTTTACTATCGTTTTAGGATGCAGCAACTGATACGACTTGCTTTTGTGAGTTAAATTATTTTTTTCTGATTTTACTTCATCTGACTGCAGCATCTGCGTCTCAGATATGCCGATATTTTTTTGTGGACTTAATAAATTAAAACCGCGTTTAGTATCCGGTGCTCCATAAACCAGTCTTCCAAGCTGTGCCCAGGCAATTGCTCCTGCACACATTACACAAGGTTCGAGTGTTACGTAAAGTGTGCATTCATTCAAATATTTCCCGTTCAAAAAATTGGAAGCAGATGTAATAGCCTGCATTTCAGCATGAGCTGTAACATCATTTAAAAGTTCAGTCAAATTATGGCATCGGGCAATAATTTTATTGCTGCATACAACAACCGCTCCTACAGGTACTTCATCGGCATCGAAGGCTTTTTTAGCTTCCTTTAATGCTTCCTGCATAAAATATTCATCAGAAAAAACAGCTGTTTCCATTGGATAAAGATAATTGATATTTTTCAGCCGAGGAAGAATATAGAAAATCAGCCTCCTCCCAATGATTAAGAGGTCATGTATCCTTCTTTCTGTTTAGGAAATATGTTTGTATGTTTTTAAACCTGATTCTTCTTCAGGAAGAAAATTTGTTGAAAATATTTTACAAATAGTTTTTTCTTACATAGAAAAATTCATAACAGAAAATAAAGCATTCAACTATAAAAAGAAATATTTCATCATAAGTCAAATGTTATACCTTTGCTGAATTTTAAAAACAAAAACAACATCGAATTAATTTAAATTTTTTTTGTTTGAAACTGAAATTTATTTTCTAAAATCTGATAACAATGAAGCAGACATTACTATTATTTAGTATCCTTTTGCATTATATAGGACTGAGCCAAACGCTTTCGCCTGAGGTATTAGCAACCTCCGGTGACTATTTTTCAAATGTTAATAATAGTTTAAGCTGGACAATCGGAGAATGTATCACCGAAACATATTCAAATTCCAATAACATCCTCACTCAAGGATTTCAGCAAAACAAGTTTACAATAACAACTTCCCTTGATGAAAATACCAATAGCGCAATTTCTGTGTTTATTTATCCGAATCCAGCTTCCGCATTCTTAAATATCAAAACAGTATCAGCGTCTTTAAGAAAACTGAAAGTTGACTTATTTGATATTTCAGGAAAGCTGGTTCATTCCGAAATATTCCAAAATACAGTTCAATTGAATATTTCAGAATATTCAAACAGTGCGTATATACTAAAAGTATATGATGACGATAATACTTTAGTAAAAATATTCAAATTGCAAAAAACTAATTAAACCAGATTAACCAAAAATAATTTTACATTACGATTTATGAAAAAAACAATTACAATTCTATCTGCATTATTGTTATTATCAATGAGCCAAAGTTTTGCGCAGGCACCCCAGGCATTCAAATATCAAGCAGTCGTACGTGATAATGCTGGAAATACTTTAGCAAATCACAGTGTTTCATTTCGCATCAGCATATTGCAGGGCAGTTCATCAGGAGCGAATGTTTATACTGAAACGCAGACGGCGACTACCAATCAATTCGGACTGGCTAATTTAAATATTGGAGCAGGCACATTAGTATCTGGTAATTTTTCCTCTATCAGCTGGGGAACCAATAATTACTATGTAAAAATAGAGTTCGACGAAGCAGGCGGCAGCACCTTCGCTTTGATGGGAACAGCGCAGCTTCTTTCTGTACCTTATGCTCTTTATTCACAAAATAGCGGAAATGGCGCAGGTACAAATGGCGTAACCGGAAGTACAGGAACAATCGGAGCCAACGGTGCAACAGGATCCACAGGCACAAATGGAACTAACGGATCGACCGGCGCAACCGGAACAATAGGAGTAAATGGTACTACCGGATCCACAGGAACAGTTGGAACTAACGGTTCAACAGGTGCGACTGGAACAATCGGAGTAAATGGTACTACTGGAGCCACAGGCACAACTGGAACTAACGGTTCAACCGGGGCAACGGGAACAACTGGTTTAAACGGTTCTACAGGAGCCACGGGAACAAATGGTATTAATGGAGCAACAGGAACAACCGGCAGCACTGGTTATACGGGTTCAACTGGTGCTACGGGCGCAGATGGCGCTTTAAATGCATGGTCGCTTACCGGAAATACAGGTACAGTTGATGCAACCAGTTTTATCGGCACTATTGATAACATACCTTTGAATATAAGAGTTTTTGGGGTAAAAGCCGGCAGGATAGATCCGAATTTAAATAACACATTCTTTGGTTATGTTTCGGGAAACACAAACACTACGGGCGCTGCCAATACAGCTTACGGGGCAGGAGCACTTTTTTCCAATACTACCGGTTCCGATAATACAGCTGTAGGTATAAATGCCCTTCGTTCCAATACAACGGGAAACGCTAATACCGCCAATGGAGAGTTGGCACTTTATTCCAATGTTGCTGGAAACAATGCTACTGCTTTTGGAAAAAACGCTATGCAGTATTCAAACAACTCTTCATCTTCTTTTAATAATTTTAACGTTGCAGTTGGTTATGAAGCGATAAGAGGCTCTTTAACTGCTGCCGCGAATACAGGAAACAATAACACTGGTATTGGGTATCAGCCGATTTGGTCAAACACCACTGGAGGCTGGAATAGCGCCATTGGATCTCAGGCACTTTATTCCAATACAACTGGGGACTTTAATACCGCTAATGGAAATTATGCACTTTTTAGTAATACAACAGGGGGCCAGAACACTGCCAGCGGAAATTCGGCACTTTCTAACAACACCACCGGAAGCTACAATACTGCCAATGGCAGCGGAGCTAATGGCACTTACACCGGAAGCAGCAATACAGCGGAGGGTGCATATTCTCTTAGTTCAAATATAGCTGGAAGTAATGCCACTGCTATAGGTTACAATGCAATGCGTTATACCAACAATAGTGCTTCAGCTTTCACCAATTACAATGTTGCCATTGGTTTTGAAGCATTAAGAGGCTCCGCTGCTCCTTCAGCAAATACTGGAAACAATAATACAGCAATCGGGTATCAAACATTGTGGTCAAACTCAACAGGAGGCAATAATACTGCCAATGGAGCTTTGGCTCTTTATTCCAACACAACAGGTTCCCAGAATACTGCTAATGGACAAAGTGCTCTTAATTCCAACACATCGGGATACTCGAATACCGCTTCTGGAAATAATTCACTTACTTTTAACACAACAGGATACAATAATACTGCAAATGGAGCAAGTTCGCTTCTTTTTAACTCTACGGGAAACTCTAATACGGCAAATGGTGTACTTGCGCTTTATAGCAATTCTACTGGAAACCAAAATACCGCCAATGGAAGTTCGGCTCTTTATTCCAATACAATAGGAACTCAAAATACCGCCAATGCGAACCTAGCTCTTTACTCCAACATCTCAGGAACTCAAAATACTGCCAATGGTTATTCTGCGCTTTATTCCAACACCTTTGGAAGCAGCAATACTGCTAGTGGAGTTAATGCGCTTCAATCCAACATATCAGGAAATGGCAATACAGCTCTCGGAAACTATGCTGATGTGGCATCTGGATCCCTTAGCAATGCAACCGCTATAGGCTACAATGCTATTGTAAGTGCCAGCAATAGTTTGGTATTGGGCAATAGTGCAAATGTGGGTATCGGAATTTCTGCCCCGCTTAGCAGTTTGGATGTGAATGGAGCAATTAGTACCAAAATCAAGACTATTACAGCCAATACAACTTTAGATAATACGGCAGAAGTTTGGTATGCAGCTCCATCATCACCAATTACACTTACTCTGCCTGCAGCAAGCGGTGTCGCGAACAGAAGATATATTATCGTAAACCGGAGCGCGCAGACTGTAACCATAGGGAGTTATAATAATCTGAGCGGTATAGCGACCACTACTGTTGGAACAAACAGCAGCATTGAAATTATTTCTGACGGCACTAACTGGCTGCAGATAAAGTAAAAAAGGAAATAAAGAATTTATATCCAGTTTATATTTTGTTGAGAGTCTGTAATTATAGTATGATGAATGTGAAATTTATTTAGGTGGAAGATTCTTCCATCTGGATTAAAGCAATGTTTAATCAGCCATCGCATTCATCCAAGCCGATTAAAGCAATGTTTAATCAGCCATCGCATTCATCCGACCCGATTGAGGCAATGTTTAATCAGCAATCGCATTGATCCAACCCGATTGAGGCAATGTTTAATCAGCCATCGCATTCATCCAAGCCGATTGAAGCAATGTTTAATCAGCAATCGCATTGATCCGACCCGATTGAGGCAATGTTTAATCAGCCATCGCATTAATCCGACCCGATTGAGGCAATGTTTAATCAGCCATCGCATTGATCCAACCCGATTGAAGTAATGTTTAATCAGCGATTGCATCAATCCGACCCGATTGAGGCAATGTTTAATAAGCAATCGCATTGATCCGACCCGATTGAGGCAATGTTTAATCAGCCATCGCATTGATCCGACCCGATTGAGGCAATGTTTAATCAGCAATCGCATTCATCCAACCCGATTGAGGCAATGTTTAATCAGCAATCGCATTGATCCGACCCGATTGAGGCAATGTTTAATCAGCAATCGCATTGATCCGACCCGATTGAGGCAATGTTTAATCAGCAATCGCATTAATCCGACCCGATTGAGGCAATGTTTAATCAGCAATCGCATTGATCCGACCCGATTGAGGCAATGTTTAATCAGCAATCGCATTAATCCGACCCGATTGAGGCAATGTATAATCAGCAATCGCATTGATCCAACCCGATTGAAGCAACGTTTAATAAGCAATTGTATACAACACTCCCTCAATATAATTTCCGTATTTGCCGCAATGACTTCCAGACTCCGCGGAGTATAATAATGCATAGAGGAGTATTTATATAACATGGTGTTGGGTTGATACTTTATCCTAATATATAATATTATGGAGGTTATACTTTATCGAGGGTTTATGCCTCTTCACGGAATGTTTATTGTTGCTGTGTGGAATGTTTATATGAGCTCTGTTTGTGAACATTGAAGATAAAAGAACTACAATTAAGATTCTTTTTAATTAAAAAAAAATATAATACTCATTCTAACAAATCAGAAAGTATTTAAAAATTGTTAATAAAAAATAATTGCATATAAAATCATCAATCTCAAAAATTATTATAATTTAGCTGCCTATCATTTAAAAACAGAAAATATGAAAAAACTTACAATTCAATTATTTGCCGCTGTATTTACGCTGTTAGTCGGTAATTCAGCATTGCAGGCACAATTAAGTTTTACCGGCAATAATACAAATGGATGTGCACCTTTAAGCACATTATTTACAATAACTAACTCTCCTACAGGTACAGTAAGTTATCAATGGAATTTTGATGATGGTTCTGGCCCGGTAGTAAATACCAATACAACCTATACGCGCGTATTTTCAAATCCTGGAAATTATAGTGTGACTTTAACCGCTTTGGATGCGAATTCAAATGCGATTGGGTCACCGGTTCCCTGCGGATGTGGTTTTGTTCAGGTAAATGGAGCTGAAATTACAGTAAACAGCAGTGGAAACAATTATCCAGTAACTGTTTGTTTAAATGATAATATCAATTTTGGTGCTTTTTCTATAGGTGTCGGTACTATTAATTCACCCTCTTGGGATTTTGGGGATCAAACAGCCGTTTCAAATCAACCTTACCCAAGTCATACATATACTTCTACCGGAACTTATACAGTAACTTTGACTTCAAGTACATCATCATGCGGAACAGCCACAACAACCAAAACAATTATTGTTTCAAACTCTGCAAATATCTATCCTACCCCTGTTATAACTTTTAGTCCTGGGACAACCTGCCAGGGAAATCCAGTAACGTTTACAACAAATACATCAGGTACTTATTTATGGAACTTCGGTGATCCAGCTTCAGCACCAAACAATAGTGCCGTTGGCCAAACGTCCACTCATTCATTCTCCGCTAACTCCAGCACACCCTATAATGTAACATTAACAGTTACAAACGGCTGCCAAAAAACAGGTTCAGCAACTGCACAAGTAAATATTGCAATTCCTCATTGGCCGACTTATTCGTATTTCAGCCTCACTTCAATGCCCAGCACCGCCTGTGCAAATTCAAATGTGCAATTCAATGCACCTGGCGGATACAGTTCATATAAATGGAATTATGGAGACGGTTCAGCTCAGGTAATTAACACAAACAGCAGCAGTAATTATGCATATAGCAGCAGCGGAAACTATCCTGTTTCAGTAACTATATCCCAAGCTTGCGGCGGACCTGACACAACTTTAACTTTAACTTTTCCTGTAACAAGCCACTTTGTTGTATGGCCAACTGCTTCTTGGATGAAATTAACGGCTTCCCCTATCGCTGCCTGCCCCAATTCAAATGTAACAATTAGTGCTCCTACTGGTTATAGTTCTTATACATGGAATTTCGGTGATGGCAGCCAGCAGGTAACTAATATAAACGCATCTAATACTCATTTATATGTCAATTCAGGGCATTATCCAGTTTCAGTAAGGATGACTCAATCTTGTGGCAGCAATGATACAACCTTGCACTTAAATTTGCCGGTACAAAATACTCCATGGCCCGCTTCAGGATTTAGTTTAACGGCTAGCCCATCGACAATATGTCCTAATTCAAGTGTCCAATTTACTGCCCCAGGCGGTTATAATAATTATGTTTGGGATTTTGGAGATAATTCGCAGCCGCAAAATACCACTTGGAACAATGTTAATTATACATACAGCAGTCTTGGAAATTTTACTGTTTCTGTAAGAATATCGGCTCCCTGCCATACTGATACAACTTTATACCTAATTTTGCCTGTTGCAAACCAGCCTTGGAATACTCAAAACGGATTTACTCTGCAATCTATGCAGCAATCAGCTTGTCCAGGTTCCAATGTTCAATTCAATGCTCCTAATGGAGGGGGTAATACATCCTACACATGGAACTTTGGCGAAGGTTCTCCTCAAACAAATTCAAATAGCTTCAATAGCCATGTCTATAATAACCTTGGAAATTATAATGTTTCTGTAACTGTTCATCAGGCCTGTCATAATGATACAACTTTGCATCTTACCTTTCCTGTAATGCATACTCCCTGGAATACTCAATATGGTTTCAATATTCAGACTAATTCACCGGCATGTCCAGGTACACAAGTGAATTTCAATGCGCCTGGCGGGTATAATACTTACCTATGGAATTTTGGAGAAGGTTCACCACAGACCGGTCCCAATAGCAGTGCACAGCATACTTACGCCAATATCGGCAATTATACAGTTTCTGTAAAAATATCCAATTGCGGCGGGGATACAACAATTTATACAACCATGCAGATTAATAATGGTCTTTCTATAAGCGCTCCTGATACAGTTTGCTTTCACGATGTGGCAAATTTTAATACCATGAGTCAGGTTGACGGTCAGACCATAGTTTGGAGTTTTGGCGATGGCACTCCAAATTCAACTGGAAACCCAAACGCTAGTCATACCTATGCTGCTGCAGGAACATACACGGTAACACTTACCGCGAAATCTTTTCAATGCAACATGAACGGTAATATTGTGTCAACAACAAAAACAATTGTTGTTAATACCATAGGAGGAATTCCTCATCCTAACATTTTCATACCTAACAATCAGAATAATAGCACCTGCCTCGGTGCACCGCTTAGTTTTATAACAGATAGCTATGCTTCCTATCATTGGGATTTTGGAGATGGTACTTATTCAAATCAGCAAAACCCGCAGCATACATTCACTCACCTCGGACGTGATACTGTTAGATTGATGGTTACAACAAGCTGCGGAAAAACTGGGGTGTCAGGTATTGTGGTGAATGTTACATCTCATTACGTATGGCCTCAGTACTGGAATAATGTGCAGCCAAATCCAACATCCGCCTGCCCAAATTCAACTGTTACTTTTAATGCACCGCAGGGTTATCCAGCTTATGTGTGGCATTTCGGAGATGGCAGCCAGCCTGATACAACCGTTAATAGCAGTATAACTCATACTTATGGCAGCACCCTTCAGCTCTTTAACTATTCTGTTAAAATAGTCAGCGCCTGCGGCAATGACACAACAATAGGTTCGACAATAAATATAACCCAAAGTTATCAATTCCCTACCGGGCCGAATTTTGCTATGTATAATAGTTCTCCTGCCTGCCCTAATTCTTATGTTAATTTATCTGCACCAGGCGGCTATCCAAGTTATATCTGGCATTTCGGAGACGGCAGTCCTGATATAACAACCGGCGATAATTCAAGCAACAATGGCGGACAATGTACCATGAATCACATCTACGTTAATCAGCCAAGCCAGCCGGCTTCTGTTACAATAGTGAGCGCCTGCGGAACTTATGATGTACTTACAAGCCAGGTGGTTATTTCAAGTCATGCTCCATTTCCAATAGGTCAAAATTATTTTCAATTAAACGCGCAATCCCCGGTATGTCCGAATGACAATGTTAGTTTTAATGCTCCAGGCGGATACCCAAGTTATCAGTGGAACTTCAACGATGGTTCTCCATTAGAAACAACAACAGACAGCTGGGATAACCATGTATTTGTCGGTTCAAGTCCTACTCATAATGTTTCTGTATTAATTAAAAATGGCTGCGGAGATACAACCAGACTATTTACTACTGTTCAGGTAAATACCAGTGCGGGCTTTCCTAACTATATTAGTTTTAATACAAATTCGCCTGCTTGTCCGGGTGCAAGTGTGAATTTAGGGGTTAATGGTTCGTACAGCAGTTATACTTGGCATTTCGGAGACGGCTCTCCGAATGTTACTACCACAGGTAATCAGAATGGCTACAGCCATACTTATGGAAACGCCATAGTAACTGATACTGCCTGGGTGAATATTACAAATGGCTGCGGACACGATACAACGCTGTACGCATTAGTTAAAATCAGGAATAACGTTGGTTTCAATATCCAGCAAAACGGGCCAGGGTTTCAGGTTAATGCCGGCCCTAATCCAGCTTGTAAAACTGACCAAGTAGGTTTTCAGGCACCTTCAGGATATTCAAATTATTTGTGGAGTTTTGGCGACGGAGATACTGCTACCAGCAGTCAAAATAATGCGAATCACATTTATTCATCAGCACAACCGCCTCAGACTTTCCATTATTCAGTAAAAATCACCAACGCCTGCGGACATGATACTACTCTTCATGGCACTGTTGTGATCAGCACCATAGGGGTGTTTTCAAGCAATTTAGGTATTCAAACAACTCCTAATACAGGATCCTGCCCGCGTGATTTAGTTGATTTTAATATTAATCAAGGCAATTTCCAATCCTATTCCTGGAATTTTGGTGATGGTTATAAAGTTACTACCAACGGAAATGATATACAGCACGCCTTCGATACGCTTGGTACTTATAACGTTTCGTGTAAAGTAAAAAATGGCTGCGGAGATTCAACAGTGATATATTCTCAGGTTCAGGTTATAAACAACAGCCCTTTGAGCGGAGATTTAAGAATTGATGGCAGTCTGCCTAATCCTTCCTGTCCTAACGATACGGTTTTCTTTTTGATTAAAAATGGTCAGGCCACAACTAAATATGTTTGGAATTTCGGAGATGGTTCTCCGGTAGATACAACTATAGGTGTTGGAGCCCGCCACGTTTTTACCGCTGTTGGAAATGATACTCTGTCAGTTGTTGCTACTAATTCATGCGGTGTGTCTAAAACAATCAAATATATTCAGAATGTAAACTTAAATAGTTATCCATCGCTTGTTGGAAGCGATGGTAAACCTCTCTTTGGGTTCCCTGGAAGTGATGGTAATAATAGTTCTGCAGGCTGTGTTGGTGATGCAATTATTTTTTATTTTATGGGATCATATGATAATAATTTATGGGATTTTGGTGATGGAACAACAGGCATAGCTACACAGCATATGATCGTTAATGGCGGTGGAAATGGCGGAGGATCAATGCCGGTAACAATTATTTCTCATGGATTTGCTTCAGGCGGATCTCATTTGGTTCATCTCACTGTTACCAATCATTGCGGCCATAGTGTAACTGATTCTATGAGAGTTAATATAGGCGGAAACCAAGTGGTAAACGGAAGTCTGATGACATCATCTCCTCCATTTACTACCTGTTCTTCAATTAATTTTATGGCATTTGGCGGCGCAAATTATAAATTTAACTTTGGTGACGGCAATCCGCCGGTAACTACAACTTCACCAACAGTTACACATTCTTTCCCTGTTCAAGGGATTTACACAGTAACTGTTGTGATAACAAATGGCTGCGGAAATTCAGCAACTTATTCTCAATCAATTAATATAAATGGCGCAGGAGGCCCTGCAGTTACACTTACTTCCTCAGCTCCGCCGGTTTGTGTCGGAGGAAATGATGGAAGTGCATTAATTTCTGCTGCTGGAGGCCAGTTACCTTATTCATACTCTTGGAACACAACACCTGCCCAGACAACTGCAGCAGCTGCTAATTTGTCAGCAGGTGTTTATTCTGCAACTGTTACTGATAATGTAGGTTGTGAATCAGTTTTCACAGTATCAATCAGCAATCCTGCACCTATAGTTCTTGCACCAACCGTTGTAAATTCTGCTTGCGGTGCTGCAACTGGTTCTGCTTCAATCAGCATAACAAGCGGCGGTGTTCAGCCTTTCACTTATTTATGGTCTAATCAAAGTACAGGTGCCTCAAGAACAGGACTTGCTTTTGGTTCTTATCCTGTTACGGTAACTGATGGTCATGGTTGTACTGCATCTGCTAACGTAAGTGTGAGTGAATTAAATGGCCCTGCTGTTGTTTTGACTTCAGCAACTAATCCTGGCTGCAATGGCAGTCATGATGGAGCCATTAATATAACTGTTACCGGCGGAACCGCCCCTTATACTTATGCTTGGTCTGACACTGCAATTACTCAGGATTTAACTAATCTGCGCGCTGGAACTTACTCAGTTACTGTTACGGATCATGGAAATTGCAGAGCTGTATTTAATACGACAATATCAGAGCCGGCTCCATTGAGTGTTGTTACAAGTACTGTGGTTGCGCCAACCTGTGGTAGCGGTAATTTTGACGGAAAAGCGAAAGCCATTGTTGCAGGCGGCACTGCTCCATTTACTTATCAATGGGATCCAAATACCGGCGGTATAAATGGGCAGACGACACAAACTGCCACTGGTCTTCCGGTAGGGACATACTCAGTTACCGTTACAGATTCTAAAGGATGTAGTTTGGATGGAGTAATTGCACTGAGCAACGCAAATGCTCCAAACATTTCTGAGGTAATAACTAATGTAAGCTGTTCAGGCTTGACTAATGGTTCAATTGTTATCACTCCTTCAGGAGGAACCAGCCCTTATGCCTATATGTGGAATGTTAATCCCCCGAATAATAATCATAAGGATTTACATAATCTGCCTCAAGGAAGTTATTTCATTAATTTAACTGATTCAAGAGGCTGCCAGGCAATTCGCAGTTACACTATAACTATGCCGGCACCGCTTACAGCAATTGTTACAGACTCAGGAGCAACCTGCGGTCACAGTAATGGATCAGCTACTGTAACTACTATCGGCGGTAATACTTCATTTACTTATTTGTGGAATAATTCCCAGACGTCTCAAACTGCTGTCGGACTTGCACCAGCAACTTATTCTGTAACCGTTACGGATAATAGAGGATGTACTGCATCTGCTTCAGGAACTGTTGCAATATCAGTTCCAAAACCATCAATTTGTATGGTAACGGTTGATGATTTGTCAATAAATAATATTATTTATTGGAATAAGACCATGTATACAAATGTGGATTCGTTTATAGTTTATCGTGAAGTTTCAACAGCTGTTTATAAGAGAATTGCTGCTCTTCCTTACAGTGCACTCAGCGAGTTTATTGATACTGCCAGACATGTAGGTCCTGCAAATGGTGACCCAAATGTTGGTGCATACCGTTATAAATTGCAATTGCGCGATTCATGCGGTAATTATAGTGCTATGAGTCCTTATCACAATACAATTTATATTGCAGGTCCTGATAATTTCGGTACTTTCAATTGGGGGCTTCCTTATGCCATTGAAGGCGGCGATCCAAACATAAGTAATTATGAATTAATTTGCGATACAACCCAGAATACCCATCCTTGGTTTAATGTGGGAACAGTATCAGGAACACAAAGTTCTGTAACAGACGCTGGTTTTGCTGATCACCAGAACAATTCACTTGCGCAATGGCGTGTAAAAACTGACTGGAGTACCATTTGTACTCCTACACATGCTCCAATTAGCACTTCACGTTCAAATATCAAACGTCCTAGTGTTCATATCGGAATATCGGAAATACTTGGTGATAATTTTGCAATGGCAGTATATCCTAATCCTGCAAAAGATAATGTTACTGTTGAGTTGTCGGCCTTAACTAAAAATGCTCAATTAAAAATTATTGATGTTCTTGGTCAAACGGTTTACAGCGAAACAATAACTGCCTCATCATCTAAATCAGTTAAGCAGATTAATACCAGCAATTTTGCAAAAGGAATTTATTCTATTGTTGTTGAAACAACAACTGGTAAATTGCAGAAGAAACTTGTTGTGAATTAAGATTAATTTTATCGTTTTAAAGTTTAAATTTGCCTAATCATAAATTTATGGTTAGGCAAATTTTTTTAATGATTTATTTAAGAACGAAATATTATCTCTTCACCTTTTTGCTACTGTGTTTTTTTCTAAACATAGCAATTGCACAGCAATATAATTTTAAGAATTATACTCCCAAAAACGGCCTTGCAGGCTCTATAGTTAATAATATTTTTCAAGACAGCAGAGGCTACCTCTGGTTTGCCGCGCAGAGTGGTGGTATAAGCCGATTCAATGGCAAAGAATTTAAAAACTTTACAAAACATGATGGTCTTCCTTCAAATGATATTACCTGTATTGCCGAAGATAAATCTGGAAATATATGGATTGGGACGACATCGGACGGGGTCTCAAAATTTGATGGAATAAAATTTCATAATTACGATATTAATGGAGGGCTTGTTGACAATATTATTCATTCTATTTATGTTGATAATAAAAATGCTGTCTGGGTTGCTACTTCTGGCGGAATTTCAATTTTTGATGGAAAAGATTTCAAAAAAATAACCAAAGGGGAAGGATTATCAGGCAATGTAGTTTTTGCCATTACACAAGATAAGAAAGGCGATTATTGGTTTGCTTTGGAAGATCAAGGCATTTCAAAATACGATGGTAACCGGGTTTCAAATTATGATAAAATAAAAGCTGTTTGTAATAAAACATTTTTCTCAATATTATGTGACAGTAAAGGAAACTTGTGGTTTGGAGGTGCAGCCGGCATAGTTAAATTTAATGGAAAAGATTTTGAGACTGTGAAAATCCCAGATGAAGTAAGTAAAGATTTCATTGGAAGTATTTCAGAAGACAAGCATGGAAATATTTGGTTTGCAACGGAGCACGGGGCATTGAAGTTTAACCTATCTGCAGCAAACAATACTGGCTTAAATAATTTTACTTTGTTCAATGAAAAAAAAGGATTATCCTCAAATAGCGTATTCTCAATCACAACTGACTATGAAGGTAATGTTTGGATGGGCACATATCTTGGGGGAGCCAGCTTATTGAGCAGTGAAGCTTTTGCGAATTATACTCCTAAGGATGGGCTTATAACCGATAAAATTACAACGCTCTTTCAAACAAAAGATGGAACATATATTATTGGAACTTTAAGTAATGGAATAAGCATCTTTTCAAACGAAGTTTTTTCGCATGTCACTTCAGTTACTGATTTAGCACAAAGTATCATATCTTCTATTACCGAAGATAATAGAGAGAATTTATGGATTGGAACAAGTGTCGGGATTTTTGTTTTAAAAAAACAAAATGGGACTTATGTATTACGTAAAAGAATAAAAAAAATTAATAAAATTACTTTGCCCATGGTGGTAAATATTTACCAGGATAAAAAAGGGGGTATATGGATTGCGACTTACGGAGAAGGACTCTTTAAAATTGATGGTTCAGATAACCTGGAAAATATAGATAATATTGATGTAAAACATTTTACAAAATCAAATGGATTAGCCTCGAATAATATCCTAACCATGTTTATAGACAGCAAAGATTTTATTTGGCTCGGAACTAATGAGGCTGGTTTGCTGAAATTTGAAAATAAAAAATTTATAAATTATGCCGAAAATAATGGATTGGCAAATAAAGCGGTTTGGTCCATTGCTGAGGATGATAAGCATAACATGTATTTTGGTACTGAAAGCGGGATCAGCTGTTTTGACGGCATGAAATTTAGAACCATTTCAGTCAGCGACGGTCTGTGTTCAAATAAAATAAGCGGATTGACATGGGACAGCACAGATAAAAGTTTTTGCGTTGGTACTGATAAGGGGATTAATAGATTAAAACTAAGCCCTGATTTTAAAATAAGATTACTACGGTATTATGGCGATCAGGAAGGTTTTAAAGGGATTGAAGTAAATCAAAATGCTATCCTGATTGATAATAAGGGCTTAATTTGGTTTGGTACTACTAATGGCCTGTCAAGGTATAACCGAAATTTTGATTACCCAAATATTACATCGCCAAAACTTAGGTTAAACGGCATTCGGCTGGGATATCAAAATGTTGATTGGAAAAAGTATGCCGATTCCGTTGATTTAAAAACTAATCTGCCTTACGGTTTAGTTCTTTCTCATGAAAACAATCACTTAATATTCGATTTTCAGGCACTCACAACTGATAATGTAAAATATTCTTACATACTTGAAGGGCAGGATAATGACTGGTCGCCATTGTCGATGAATAATGAGGCTAATTTTACAAATATTGCCCCCGGTAAAACATATACATTTAAAGTAAAAGCAATAAATAGTAATAACATACCAAGTACCGACATTGTTGCTTTTAAATTTACCATTAGGCCTCCTTGGTGGCAGACATGGTGGTTTTACACATTGGCTGTAATTCTTCTTGGAAGCGGTATTTATGGATTCATTCATTATCGGACATCGCACTTAGCAAAAGAAAAAAAGGTGCTTGAAGAAAAGGTAGCAGTTAGAACACTTGAATTGAAAGGTTCTAATACCAAGCTTTCTGAAGCTATTCATGCAATTACAGATAGTTTAAATTATGCGCAGCGGATTCAACAAAGTTTTTTAACTTCAGAAAAAATTTTACATCAGTCTTTAAAAGATTATTTTATTATTTACAAACCAAGAGATATAGTCAGCGGCGATTTTTATTGGTCTTTTGATCTCCCGGACAGAACTTTTATTGCATGCTCAGACAGCACTGGACACGGAATTCCAGGTGCATTTATGAGTTTGATCGGTATCAGCTTGCTGAATGAAATTTCGCATTCGAAAAATATTATTGAACCTGGAAAAATTTTAGATGAATTAAGGAAGATTATTATTGAGGCGCTTAACCCCGAAAGACTTGATTCCGGAGGAAAAGACGGAATGGATATTGCGCTGATTTCCATTTTTAAAAATCCTGATTCTAATGAGGTGAAAATTCATTTTTCCGGCGCTAACAGTGCAGTACATATAATTTCCGGACAAAACAATGCTGCTGAAATGGCTGAATTTAAAGGTGATAAACAGCCCGTTGGATTTTATTCGAATATGAAACCTTTCGTTCAGCAGGAAATTATTGCAAAAAAAGGCGATATAATTTATATGGGCACTGATGGCTATGCCGACCAGTTCGGCGGTGAAAGAGGCAAAAAATTTATGTCGAAACAGCTGAAAAAAGTATTGTCGTCTATATACACACTGCCATTGAAAGAGCAGGAGCAGATTTTAGAAAAAACATTTTATGACTGGAAAGGCAGTTTGGAACAGGTGGATGATGTTACTCTTATGGGAATAAAAATATAAATAAATTTGAAAATGTGAAGATTTGAAAATGAGTGAATATTCATGTTTAATTTTTCAAATCATTAAATAAATAAATTAACAAATTATCAAACGTTATGTTACGTACAAATACCTGCGGCGAATTAAGAATTAATAATGTTTCAGAAACAGTTACTATCAGCGGATGGGTGCAGGGGGTAAGAGATAAAGGATCGCTGCTATGGATTGATTTGCGCGACCGTTACGGCATTACTCAAATCACTATTGAAACCGAAAAAGCAGCAAAAGAATTAATTGATACTGCACGTACTTTAGGAAGAGAGTATGTAATCACCGTTACAGGAAAGGTTGCTGAGCGTTACTCAAAAAGTGATAAAATACCTACCGGCGATATAGAAATTTATCCTGATAAAATTACTATTCTAAATGCAGCACTTACACCTCCGTTTACAATTGAAGACGAAACAGACGGAGGCGATGATATACGCATGAAATACCGCTATCTGGATCTGCGCAGGAATCCTGTGCGCAGAAATTTAGAGTTACGCCACCGCATGGCAATTGAAACACGAAACTATTTGGATAAATTAAATTTCCTTGAAGTAGAAACACCCGTGCTGATAAAATCAACACCTGAAGGAGCACGTGATTTTGTGGTGCCTTCACGCATGAACCAGGGAGAATTTTATGCCCTGCCTCAATCACCTCAGACATTCAAACAATTATTGATGATTGGCGGCTTCGACCGCTATTACCAAATTGTGAAATGTTTCCGTGATGAAGATCTTCGTGCCGACCGTCAGCCCGAGTTTACCCAGATAGACTGCGAAATGGCTTTTGTAGAACAGGAAGATATTTTAAATACGTTCGAAGGTTTGGTACGTCATTTATTTAAAACAGTGAAAGGTATTGATATTCCTGAGCTGTCGCGGATGACTTATGCTGATGCTATGAAATTTTATGGCAATGATAAACCTGATATTCGGTTCGAAATGAAATTTGTGGAGTTGAATGATGTTGTGAAAGGCAAGGGATTTAAAGTATTTGACGATGCCGGATTGGTTGTTGGTATCTGCGCAAAAGGTGCTGCTGAATATTCACGTAAGCAGTTAGATGAATTAACTGAATTTGTAAAACGCCCGCAAGTAGGTGCTTCAGGCTTAGTTTATGCACGTTACAATGATGACGGCACAATTAAATCATCAGTAGATAAATTTTATAACGAAGAAGATTTAAAAAAATGGGCTGGTGCATTTAATGCAAAGCCCGGTGATTTATTATTAATACTTGCCGGCGAAGAAAACAAAACTAGAAAAGCTTTGTCAGAGCTTCGTTTGGAGATGGGTACACGTTTAGGCCTACGTGATAAAAATAAATTTTCATGTCATTGGGTAATTGATTTTCCGTTACTGGAATGGAACGAAGAAATGAACCGCTGGCATGCCATGCATCATCCTTTTACTTCCCCAAAGCCTGAAGATATTGCTCTGATTGATTCTAATCCGGGAACTGTTCGTGCAAACGCTTATGATATGGTGATTAACGGGGTGGAAGTAGGCGGGGGCTCTATCCGTATTTTCAACAAACAGCTTCAGTCGCGAATGTTTGATCTGCTTGGTTTTACAAAAGAAGATGCGCAGGCGCAGTTTGGATTTTTGATGAATGCTTTTGAATTCGGCGCTCCTCCTCATGGCGGTATTGCATTTGGTTTCGACCGTTTGTGCTCACTCTTCGGCGGTGCCGATGTAATCCGCGATTTTATTGCTTTTCCTAAAAACAATTCGGGACGTGATGTAATGATTGATTCTCCTTCAATTATCGCTCAGTCGCAGCTGGAGGAGCTGGGTATAGGCTTGAAAAAGTGATTTTGAATTGATATTTGCTTCCTATTTATCTTTTGTGCAATCAAAAAATATGTTATATTTTTGTGCAATCATTTTATAACGTATTTAAAATTTACCAGGATGAAAAAAATCTCTACTATAGTATTGTCTTTAATTTCACTTTTATCTGCAGCACAGCCTATAATACAAAGCACCTATCTTCCTGTAAGGGGAACATCAATTAAAGAAGTGTGGGATACAGTTAATAATTATTCTGCAGTTCCTTCGATCGGTGCAAATCAGATTTGGGATTACTCTAATAAATTTACTCATCCTGTTGATACATTTCAGATAAAAACATTTCATCCTGATTCTACATTGGCCCGCTATCATCAGCATTTCCCTTCTGCTACCCATGCTTCTTACATACGTACACCGTTTAATAATTTATCCGATTCTTTGTATTCTTATTATATTGTTGATACCAATGGCCTTCACATGATAGGGGGATTTAACATTAGAAAACCAATAGGAAATTATATTGGCTATGATACCACAGCAGCTATAAACCCAAGCGAGTTGCTTTCGCCCGCTCTTGCTGCTTTTGGCATGCACAGGATTGATTCATCAAAGTATGTAACTTTTGGCAATCTTTATGCTAATCCTGTTAAGGTTAAAGGAAAAAAATACAAGGATATGAATGGTGTTGGTTACGGAACCTTGAAAATGCCTAATGGTACTATTTATAATAATGTCCTGCTTACAAAAGTAAATGTAACCTCTGTTGATAGCGTTTTTTTTAGTAATAGCGGCAGTTTTGCGGGTGTTTTACCTCAGAGTTATATAGAATATTCCTTTTTGCGCAATAATACTTTTGGCGGTACTGTATTAATGTTTCTTACTGTTAATGCTTCTAATTCTTATGTTGATTATGGATGGTACACACTGCCGGTTGATTTTGGTTCTATCTCAGGAACTGTATATAAGTCATTAAATGAAACGCCTGGAAATCTTGTTATAAGCGGTGAGGCGCTTCTTTACAGAGAAAATTCGAACTTTGCCAGAAACGATATTTTAGAAAGAACGCCTTTAAAGGCAAATGGTACTTACCGTTTCGACAGTATTCCTTATGGTGAATATAGAATTGCTATACGGCCTGACACAATTTTATATCCCCATGCTTTTACTACATATCATGGTGATTCTACAAACTGGCTCTTGGCGCCGGCAATTCATTCAAGTACAGACTCAACATGGAACAGTCCTATCCATCTAAAGTATCAGGATACTTTACAAGGTTTGGGTGTTATCAGCGGTCATTTAGGCCTAAATTTGCATGAACGTTCTATAAATCCGATACCTGGCGTAGATGTTATTGTAAAGAAAAACCCTGGCGGAATTGCTGTACGTGAAGTAAAAAGCGATAGTTCAAATTCAAGTTCAAATTTTACTATTAAACATTTGCATGATGGAACCTATTATTTGTTTGTGGATATTCCAGGGTTGCACATGGCTGACAGCTGTTATTTTACGATTCTAGGCGGTACAGTTATAAATGGACTGGACTTTACAGTAGGCAGTGATTCTATTCATCCAGCCTGCCAGCATATAACAAATGTGAATGAACATTACCAAACTAATAATTTAATGGAGGCTTATCCAAATCCTTATTCTTTAAATACTACCATTAAAGTTAATTTAACAGAAAAAAATGATGTTTTGATAGAAGTATATAATGTGCTTGGAGAAAAAATACAGACTATAGATAAAGGACAAAAACAAATCGGTACTTATTCATATAATTTTAGTGCAAAGAACCTAAATTATCCTGCGGGTGTTTACATTGTGAAACTTACTTCTGGGAATAAAATAAGTATTTTGAAAATTATTGAGCAGTAAATAACAAGGCAATTTATAAAGAGGGGCGTAATTTATTACTGCCCCTTTTTTTTTCTTAAATAAATTCTTGGTTTAATTAATCAATAATCTTGGTGTTTAAAGTATTCATTGTATTTTTGAAAAATAAAGAAACAATAAATTACATTTTGAATGTTTAAATTTTTAATCCGCACTTTTTTAATTTCATTACTTTTTTTCTTTGTTGAAAACGCTTCCGGGCAAGTTTATAATTTTTCTAATTATACTGTAGAAACGGGTTTGCCTCAGCCACAGGTACTTTCTGTTTTTCAGAATGATGACGGTGTAATGTGGTTTGGTACAAATGCCGGCGGTATTGCAAAATATGACGGCAGTTCTTATGAATATATTACAGACAAGGACGGCTTGGCAGACAATGTAGTTTATTGTATTGTAAAAGATAAAAAAGGCAGGATATTAATCGGAACTAATAACGGTTTATCTGTTTTTGAGGGGAAACATTTTAAGAATTATACTACCCAAAACGGTTTAAGTCATAACCGGATATTCTCAATTTTTTGTGACACAAAAGGACGGATCCTATTAGGTACCGGAAAAGGGGTTACTCTTTTTCAGGATACAGTCTGCTCTTTACTGAATATTGGAGAGGCCTTAAATAGTGCCTCTGTTTTTAATATTTTTGAAGACAGCCGCCAAAATTTATGGTTTAGTACTATTGGAAAAGGAGCTTTTAAGTTCGATGGAAAGATATTGAAAAACTACAATGCTTCGGAAGGTTTAAAGACCCCATACGTTTTTTCGATTTTAGAATATAAAGCAAATACTTATTGGTTTTTTACAGATAAGGGATTGTTTGAATTGAATGAAAAGGGTATTACACCCATTACCACAATAAAATCAGATGACCCAAAAACTGATATTTTTTATTATAGTTATTTAAAAGATAGGAATAATAATATTTGGATAGCCTGTGGTCTCGGTGTTTTGAAATTTGATGGGAACAATTTCCATCTCTTTAACCAAAAGAATGGCTTAGTTAACAACAATATCTATAAAATATTTGAAGATAAGGAAAGTAATTTATGGTTTGCTTCTAAAGAGAATGGAATATCAAAGCTAGCCACAGAGCGTTTTTACAGCTATACAGTAAATCAAGGTTTATTATCAAATACGATAACTGGAATATATCAAGGAGAAGGGGAAAAGTATTTTATAGGGTCGGATAAAGGGTTGAATATTTTTAATGGAAAAAAAATTGCAAGCTACAACAATAGAAATTGGAATGGCGGCCCTAATATAGTGCTTTCAATTGCGAAAAGTTTATATGGAATTTATTTTATAGGTACAACTTTTGGAATTCTCAAATACAATGGCAAAAGCTTTGAAAGAATAGAACGTACTGACAATAAATCTTTGAACTATTGTTATGATGTTTTTATTGATAGTAAGGGCGTAACATGGCTTGGTACAAAGGGCGGAGTTGCAAAAATTATTGATGGAAAAATCAAGGAATTTGATAATACGAGTATTTCAAAAAAAAATGTTTTCAAAATATATGAAGATCGGAAAGGAGATTATTGGTTTGCAACTGATGATGGTTTATTTAGGTTTGATGGATCTTTGGTACAATATTTTACTGAAAAGGATGGATTTACTAAAAAAAGTGTTCGGAATATTGTGGCAGATAAGGATGGAAATCTTTGGTTTGCAACTAGCGCTGGTATATTCACATATAAAAAGGGGGCATTTTCAAGAATTACAGAAAAGGAAGGCTTGTTTTCTGACATAATTCAGTCTATTGCAATTGATAAAAAGGGAAATATTTGGGCTGGATTGCCTAATGGGGTGGATAAAGTAAGAGTGTTGGGTAATGGAAAATATCAAATTAATCATTATGGAATTGAAGATGGTTTTAATGGGGAGGATATATTAAATTCAATTTTGGTTGATGAGCAGGATAGAGTTTGGATTGGGACAGAAAATGGATTGATGGTTTATCAGCCGAAGTTTGACAGAAAAAATACCTTAGAACCTATAACCCGCTTGAAAAGCATTCAATTGTTTTCTCAAAAAATAGATCGGAAATTCTTTGCTAATAATACTTTTGATAAAAATGACCTGCCTCTTAATCTTGAATTAGCACATGACAGAAATTATTTAACGTTTAATTTTATCGGCGTAAGCTTAACTGCACCTTCAAAAGTCAGGTATCGTTTTAGGCTAAAAGGCTTAGAGAATGAATGGCAGCCCGAAACTTCAAAAAATGAAGCTGTTTATTCTAATATTCCGCCGGGCAGCTATGAGTTTTTGGTTATCGCAGATAACGGCGAAGGTGTTTGGAATAAGTTACCTGTTTCATTTAAGTTTGTTATTTTACCCCCTTTTTGGCGCACATGGTGGTTTTATTCCATTATTGCTATTGTAGTCATAAGCGGTGTTTATTCTTACATTAAAATCAAGTCTGCTAATAAAAAAATATTAGAGCAGAATGAAATTATTGAAGAAAAAAATGCCGACCTGCAGCATGCAAATATTGAAATTGCTGAGAAAAACCAAAGTATCACCGACAGCATTAATTATGCAAAGCGGATCCAGCAGAGTTTCCTGACTTCGGAAAAAATGCTGGACAATACATTAAAAGATTATTTTATTTTTTATAAGCCGCGTGATATTGTCAGCGGCGATTTTTATTGGGCTTTTGATCTGCCTGACAGAATACTTCTCGCATGCGCAGATAGCACCGGACACGGAATTCCTGGTGCATTCATGAGTTTGATCGGTATCAGCCTTTTAAATGAAATTTCGCATTCGAAAAATATGGTACGCCCTTCTAAAATGCTTGATGAATTAAGGAGAATTATAATCTGCGGTCTTAACCCGGAAGAGTTAGATTCTGGCGGTAAGGATGGGATGGATATTGCGTTAATTTCTATATTCAAATCAACTGATTCTGATGAGGTGAAAATTAGTTTTTCTGGGGCCAACATATCAATGTATATTATGCCGGGACATAAAAATTCACCAGAGCTGCTTGAATTTAAAGGCGATAAACAGCCGGCGGCTTTTTATTCTCAGATGACTCCCTTTTCTCAAAAAGAAATCACAGCGAAAAAAGGAGATACCGTTTATCTGTTTACTGACGGATATGCCGACCAGTTCGGTGGTTTAAAAGGAAAGAAGTTCATGTCTAAACAGCTGAAAAAACAATTAACAGCAATTTATACTTTACCTTTAAAACAGCAGGGAGCTGTTTTAGAAAAAACTTTTCAAGAATGGAAAGGTAATTTAGAGCAAGTGGATGATGTGACTGTAGTTGGAATTAGAATATAATTGTATTTTTAAATCTAATTAAAATTAACTCGTATGATCCGTTACAATTACCCATTTGCCTTTAATTTTTTTCCAAAGCAAAGTATAGTAACCGCCGGTATTTCCTTTTTTTAGTTTTAGATTCCAGGTGCCGATAACATAACACATGTTTTCTGATAACTGCTCCACACTTATAATTGCAAAATTCAATTCGCCCATTGCCGCTTTATCAGGATAACTTTTTTTATAATTTTCTAAAGTATTTTTCCATCCGAAAGTTATTCCGCCTTTCCCGATAAATTTTAAGCTGTCGCTGTTCCAATAAGTCGCCATAAACCCATCTATATCACCTTTGTTCCATGCAAGTTCCTGTTCATGCATTGTTTTTTCGATGATTGAAACAAGATTGTTTTTTGTCTGGGAATAAAAGCTTGCAGAGAGCAATGATAGATTAAGTAATAATAAATACTTTTTCATAGATTAAGATTTTTAAGAAAAAATTAGTTCAAAAATAAATGTTTTTTAATCCCCGACTTTAATGGTAACGCTGGTTCCCTCACTATCATCAGGAGCATCTTTATCACCGCCCTTAAATGATTTGGTATTATTATCCGGTGTGCGGTCAATCAGTTTGTTGTATGGGTCAATGCCTGCTTTAACAGGTTCTTCATCAACAATAATTTCAAAGTTCATTTTAGTTTTATTGATCTTTTGTTTCTTTAAATACAGTTCTGTTTCTGTTGCTTTTCCGTTTACTTCCTTGCTGCCAAACACACCTATATCCATCCAGTCGTTAACCGGAATGTCTTTCATTTTACCGATGCTGTCGGCTTTCATCTTTTTGCTTTCAACAGAAATTTTTACCAGATATTTTCCATCTTTAGTTTTAGTGTAAGAACATTTTGTTGTTTTGTTTTCATACAAAGTTATTGTTTCAAACATATCGTTAATGATATACTTCAAGCTGTCGGGCGTTGCAGCTCTTAAATAATTTACAAACTCAATTGAATTGGTATAAGGCGGTTCCTGGTAAGCAACTTTTTTAATATATTTTGCAAGTGCAGCATTTAATGAATCTTCGCCTATATAATCTTTTAAGGCATACATAACAATACTTCCTTTATTATAATGAATGTACTGCTGATCCTCAACCAGCATTAATGGAAGTTCTTTTCTGCCTTCCATAGCCCTCCCTTTCAAGTATTGACTCATTTCATATTTCAGGAATTTTTTCATAGCCTGTCTGCCGTATTCTTTTTCCATTACCATCAGTGCAGCATACTGTGCCATTGTTTCCGACATCAGGGTTGAACCCTGCACATTTGCGCCTATTACCTGGTGAGCCCACCATTGATGCGCTACTTCGTGTGATGTAACATAAAAAGGATAATCAATTGATTCAGGATCTTTATCATCTACTTTAGCAATAAAACCAATGCTTTCGGAGAATGGGATTGTATTCGGGAATGACTGAGCAAACGATTGATAACGCGGAAATTCAATGATACGAAGCTGTTTATGCTGATACGGGCTGAAATTTTTGGTGTAATAATCCAATGATTTTTTTACGCCTTTTATCATTCTGTCCAAATTGTATTCATGCCCTTTGTTGTAATATATTTCAATGGCGACATCGTTCCATTTGTCGCGTTTTACTTCATAACGTGCTGAAAGAATTGAATAAAAGTTTAAAATTTTGCAGTCCATTTTATAGTGAAAATAATTTCTGTCGTTTTCTTTCCATGCTTTAATCAGATATCCTGGGGCAATTGCCGTTTGATCATCAGAAGTACTTATGGTACATTCAAAATCAATCCAATCGGCATCATTGCTTATGTAGGTATTCATGCGGGCATTGCTGTCGTTCACCTTTGCCATTCTTTCTTTATATTTCAACCCGTATTTCTTACGGGCCATATCATCTATTAATTCGCCTTCTTCTGAATAGCCTATACTTGGCAGTAATTGATTATTAAAAAAAGTTCCATTGTAAACAACCGCAGTGGCATCATCCGAATTTTTAAAACCTTTCTGAAAATAATCCAAGCTCATATCCAGTTTAATGGAATCGCCGGGCTGAAGAGAAGATGCGAGTTTATAAATCTGAAATCCATTTTCTTTATCATTCAATAAAAGTGAAGCCGGCTTTTCAAATTTTAAATCATTCACTTTTACTTCCGGATTTAAATTTATGATTATGCTGTCAATCGCTTTTCGGGTTTTATTTTTAATGATATAAAATCCCTTGATTTTAAAACCTCGTTCCATCGGAAAAATGTCCGCATTCCAATTTGCTGAGATTATTCTGGGCTGAGGCGTTTTTAGATATTTTTTATATTTTTTTTCAAACTCAGCCCTTGCTTCATCTAATTTTTCAGGAATATTTTTATTAAGAATATTGATGTTGTAATAAATAAAACTGCCGCTGCCTATGAATATTAAAATACCGATAAACATTGTAATTTTTGCTTTACCAGTAAATAAGGGTTTTGCAATTCGCAGGCGGTTTTTTAAACCTTTTTCTTTGCCGCGCACCCAAAATATGTTCGATAGTACAATTAGTATAAGTGCAAAGCTGCCCCAATAAATTTTAAAAATAGTAAATGGATATATGCTGGATCCATAACCGTTCATATCGGAGTATAGCAGGTGCGCTCCGATGCTGTTAAATCGCAGTAACTTGCTATACTGCATAAAACTAAATACTGCCGGCAGCAGGATCACAATTAAAACGGCAATAAAATATCCAACATATTTATTATTAAAAATAACCTGCACAGCCATTGCCAGAACGCAGATGATTGATAAACTAATTAATTTTAAACCGAATAATTCTTTGATATACAGGAGCAGCTCCAATTTATAATAACCATTATATATTTGAATAAACATGCCTGTAAACATTATAACAAATAGAAGCACAACCTGCACCAATATCAATGCAGTGAGTTTAGAAGCAAAGCTTACCCAAGGTTTCAAAGGAGCAGCACCTATTAATTCATCAATTTTTGCATCACGCTCGCGCCATACCATAATGCCGGAATAAAACACAATTAAGATAATCATGAAAAAGTTAAACAGCCCGCCTCCAAACTGAAGCATCTGGCAGGTTACCGGAAAGGTGGATGTGCCGTAAATAAGTCCCAGCTGAGAACTTACAAGAGCAAAACTGATAATACTTAATGCAATAATGATTAAGAAAAAAACACTTTTCACAATTTGAAGAAATTCAAATTTTGCAAGAAACCAGGTTTGATAAATACTGAACTTAGATGTAAAGTTCTGAGCAGGTTTTGGAATATCAGCTAATGAATTTAGAGGCGGAGCAGATAAAATTGCTGCTGATGCTTTACTGTTTTTTCGGCGGAAGAAGGAAACCGGTTCATTAAACTGGCTGAATTTAAATCTGAAAAAGGTTATGCTTGTAATTGCTGTACTTATTGCAAGCCACAGCAAACGATTATAAAGCAATACGCCTTCGAATGGTATCATAAGCACATTCTGTTCGGCGGGCGACCAAAATTTTGTTATTTTATTAAAAGCCTGTTCACCGAATGGTTCAAGCAGTGCAGCAATTGTTTGATTATCCAAATTTTCAAGAAGCGATGAAGCAATGCTTTTTATTAGTAGAAAGGCAATACAGCCTACATATCCTGCTGTAATGTTACGTGTAAAAGTTACAAGGGAAAAAAAGATGGCGCCGACCAGTAATGTATTCGGAACAACAAATATAATAAAGGGCTGCAGATAGTTCATTAAATGAAAAGGGCCTAATCTCGAAGCAGCAATCCCAGCAAATGAACAGATTATCATGTGACCCAAAATAGTTCCGGTGAGCACAAACAGCGCTGTTAAAAAAGATGCGGTAAACCTTCCAAAAAGGTATCCGAATTTGCTGATAGGCTTGGTGAATAAAAGCGGATGCATATTGTACTGAAAATCTTTATATACTGCCGGCGCTATGATGGTTACCATTACCAATACTCCTAAAATGCTATTACTCAGGGCGGGTAAAATCCCTGCAATTGCACCGGCTGAGTTGAGTGTTGTATTGCTATCAGGACTTGGCGGCCCCAGCAGCCCGCCAATTGCAAGAGTAAATAACAATGATATTGCAAAGAATACTAAAAAATAAATATATGCTGCGGGCTTCTTAAACCAGAGTTTGAGCTCGAAAAGAAATATTTGTTTAAACATTTTAAAAATAAATTGGAGATTTATTGAATTTGAGAAATGGAGATTTATTGATTTGTTAACTTATGAAATTGTGAAATTCTATAATTCACCAAATCTCTAATTCTCTAATTAGTTATTGCTGCAAAATAAACATCTTCTAAATCTGCCGCTGCCGGACTGAATGAAGCATCAGGCTGCTGTCCGCTGAACACATGAATTTGTATTTTACCTTCAGTGGCTTTTGTTGAGATAACTTTAAAATTACTTTTGTGTTCGGCCAGCTGTTCTTTATCAATCAGCTTCATCCATATTTTATCCTTCATCTCTTCAATGGTCTGCGCCGGCCGGCCAGCAAGCAGTATCTTTCCCTGGTTCATAATTACCATATTTGAACATAAGCTGCGCACATCATCAACAATATGAGTAGAAAGAATCACAATAACATTTTCCCCGATTTCACTTAATAAATTATGAAAACGGTTGCGCTCCATCGGATCTAAACCTGCTGTTGGCTCATCAACAATCACCAGTTTCGGGTTGCCGAGCAATGCCTGAGCTATTCCGAAACGCTGGCGCATACCTCCTGAATAATCGCTGAGATTGCGTTTGCGGGCATCAAATAAATTTGTTTGATTGAGCAGGGCTTCGCATACCGCCTTTCTTTCTTTTGCATCAGCAATGCCTTTTAAAACTGCAAAATGATGCAGCATATCTATTGCCGAAACTTTTGGATAGAAACCAAAATCCTGAGGCAGGTAGCCAAGTACTTTACGTACTTCATCTTTTTGTTTTATTACATCAATATTACCTAACATAATAGAGCCGCTGTCGGGCTCCTGCAAAGCGGCAATAGTGCGCATCAATGATGATTTACCTGCACCATTAGGCCCCAGCAGGCCGAACATACCGCTGCCGATTTCTAAATTAATAGTATCTAATGCTTTTAACCCGTTCGAATAGGTTTTTGAAAGATTGCTTATCGTTAATTTCATTTTTATTGTTGTTTGGTTCCCACTGATTTTGGGACGTATTGGATAATTGATTTGTTACAGCCTAAACATTTTATTGAATTAGGCAACTAAGTAATAACATGTATGTATTGCCCCCGCCATTTCTTCGACAAGCTCAGACTGACCTCGAGCGTACAGTCATACTGAGCTTAGCCTGTGCTGAGCTTTTGTCGAAGCATCGATGTATGTGCGCGGGGCATAGAATTAACAGTATTTCTTATACGCCTGATTCAAACATTTTATTTGCAGGCAAGTTATTGTTTTTAATTCTAAAATGAATTTCTTATTTCTTAAATTTTTTTGGCGGGGGCGTAAGCTTGCTCCTTTTCAAAATAAAACTATAGTCTATACCTTTTTCAGAAATGTCTATACCTTTTTCAGAAATGTCTATACCTTTTTTAGAAATGTCTATACCTTTTTCAGAAATGTCTATACCTTTTTCAGGAATGTCTATACCTTTTTCAGAAATGTCTATACCTTTTTCAGGAAAGTCTATACCTTTTTCAGGAAAGTCTATACCTTTTTCCAAAATGTCTATACCTTTTTCAGGAAAGTCTATACCTTTTTCAGGAAAGTCTATACCTTTTTCAGAAATGTCTATACCTTTTTCAGGAATGTCTATACCTTTTTCCAAAAAAACTATAGGTAATTTTCAAATACCTCTGCTTTGCAAGATTATTTTTTTCAATTTACAATGATGCATAACAGATAATTAAAACTTTTTTTGTCCTTGCTTTACAAAAAATAAATTTTTAAAAAACTAGGATATGAAAATATTAAAAACAGCAGTAGGTGATATAATTGCAATGTCACCATCCGACAAAATGCAATTTATGACAAACACAATTGCTAAAATGACCAATAAGCCCGTATATGCCAATCCGCTTATAGCATTAACCGGAACAAATGGCACTTCTATGACAGAGCTTATAGCGGCTTTTGGAGAAGCCGAAGCAAGTAAAAATCAAGCGCTTATAAAGCCGGCTTTAGCTGCTTTTAATAAAGCAATCCGCCGTCAGTGCCTGTTTATTGATGTAGTTGCCGATGGCAGCGAAACAATAATTACTGATGCAGGTTTTATAGCTACCAGTGCCGATATAGTTGCAGCAATTGCATTAGCAAAACCAGCAGCACCAGTATTAACGCATGGTGCAGTAGGCTGTATTAAAAAAACAAGTACCACATTAAAAGGCGCAAAAAGTTATTTAAGTATTATAACCAGTAACGGATCATTACCAATAGATATCAGCGGAGATTGTATTGCAATAACACCCGCCGCCGGCGATAAAATTTTAATAGATTCCAGAACAAGCACCAAAGCTACATACAGCGGGCTGCCAAGCGGCACCAGAATGTATGTAACAACTTTCGGATTTAATAAATTGGGTAAAAGTCCGGCAAGCGATAAAATTGATATTATGGTGCCATAATAAAAATTGAAATTGTTTTTATAAATGCGGATTCTTTTTTAAAGGATTCGCATTTGTTTTTTATAAGGGTATCTTTGGGGATAGAAAAATTATTTAGTTTGAAACAGCAATTTTTCAGGAATTCAATTTTAATTATTTGTAAGCGGTTACAATTGCTTTGCGATAATCAGGAAATAGGCGAAACTGGTTTCGCCTATCAGCCCAAAACGCCGATATTGCGCAATGAATTATGATTACTTAGCCAGCGAAATAAAATAATACTTATTTTGCTGAAGAAATAATCGCCAAAGCTGCGTATATCGATCGAAAAATTAAATAATATGCAAGAAACAATTATCGACATGTTATCAGCAATTATGAGAACGAGCTACACAATGAAGAAAGTACTTTTCATATTGACAATTTTCGCACTTAACTCCTGTGCATACAAAATGACAACATTTGAAACAGCAGACGGGAAGAAAGTGAAAATGAAAATATATAAAGACGATAACAGACAGGAAGAATATGTTAACGAAGTTGTATTTAACAGACTGTATAAAAAAATGTCCTTTGAGAAATATAAAGGGAAAATCATTAAAGACACTTTTAATGAATATACATATTTTCAATTTGACACAGTTAGAATTTATCTGAATAGCTTACAAGTTGACGGAAATATTGGTTTACGATATTCTTTACTATTTGGCAGTGGTTTGATTACTCCTAATATTATACTATGTGCTTTAGATAGTTTATGCAAACAGCAACCTGACTACACAGAAAAATACAATATGAATCACGACACATTAACTACAGACGGAGTAGTATTGTTTGACAAATCGTTTCTGCAAAAAAAATATAATTGGACAGGACATAGAATTTATATAAGCAAGATTACAGAGCTTGTATATTTAGAAAAGCAATCACGAACAAAAGTTTTTGAACTTGAACATAAAATATATTATGGAGGACCAACAGACGCTTATTATTATATAGAACTTACTAACGAAAGCGCAAATAAACAAACTACATTTGATGAATTTATTAAAGGGGCGAAACTGACTTTTATAAAACATTCACGAACAGTAGCGGAAATATGAATAACTGCTGATAACATAAGATTTATGAAATAAAAAAAAGGGGGGGCGCCCTGCCAGTATGAAGTTTCAAGCATTTAATAACGTTTGTCGCGGGGCGAAAGAGACGAGCTTTTAATCCCCCCTTTTTTTTACTTCATAAATCTTTCAAACGTTATGGGCAATAGTATCAAAAAAATGGAAATAGACAAACTCACAGACAATAGGCTCTTTGAAAGACATTCTAAACCGACAGTTAAAGAATGGCTTCGACAGCTTGACTATTTTTATTTTATAAGAGCATGGGGCGGACACGCAAATGACGGAGACGCTTTTAAAGTGGAATTTGTTTATTCAGACAGGCTAGACCTAATAAATAAACTTGGACAAATTGGAATAACTTTAAATATTATTCCGGACGATTTCCCCAGACCTATTATAGGACAATCATACCCATCAGCTGAATTCGAAAAATTTAAAACCGAAATAAAAAATCAAAAAAATCTTGAACAACCTAGTCACTCTATAATATTTGGACACAAGGCTTTTATTTGGGTTTCTGCAAATACTTTTAGAATTGAAATTGCAGGAACGAAAGACAACAATCTATACGAAGTGACAGAAGAAGATTTTCAGGTTTGCATAGGCCTTGAAAAACAATTTCAAAAATTAGGGTGGCATCAATTGGTGGACAAGACCATCGAACAGAATATTTGTTGTATTTCTAAGACGAAATATCCTGAATTATTCGGAGAAGAAACTACTGCCCATAACATCGGCTAAGCTCAATGGCCGTTCATAGTCAGCATCAAAATTTGAGTTCGCAATGAAAATAGGTCGTGGCAAAAACATTTCACAGCGGTATAAATTTATTTTTTATTTGTTTTTGCCACTTGTAATATAATAATTTCGTTTTACGAAATCGGCCACAGTCGCCTAGCCAATCGTTAGCACCAATGGTAAGACGACACAACAACAGACCAATGATAAACATAAAAGCAATATACTTTTTGACACTTTTGACTTTCACATTAACCGCTTGTGGACAGACAAAAGGTGACAGAACTATTCTTGGAAAAGAATACGC
>CAINDA010000005.1 GCA_903847205.1 uncultured Bacteroidota bacterium | reverse complement strand
AGCTGAGCCGGGCGGATAAGGCTCCAATAAAATAAAAAAAATGACAAGTCCATGGCTGCCAAATGCCGATTCTGATAGATTGGTTTGGCTATATAACCTTAAACACAAATTACCCGGCTACGCATTGCCGTTGAACATTACAGCTGATGATGTAAATCAGACAGCTAAAGATTATGATATGTTTGCATACAGTATTTCTGTATGTGATCTGTTCAAACACAGCCAGCAGAATGCTACGGCTTTTAAAAAACTTCTGAACCATTCGGCAGGCACGCCGATAAGCAGTGTACCGCTTGCACCCGATTTGGGTGTACCGCCGGCAGCTGTGCCTGCCGGAATTTTTGACCGTGTGCGCCTGCTGGTGCAGCGCATTAAAAATCATGCTGCATACAGTGATGCAATAGGTCAGGATCTCAATATTGTTTCTCCGGTTGATACTACCGACCCTAACACAATTCAGCCGGTGTTAAAACATAAACTGGATGTAGGGCGGCCTCACCTGAAATGGGCAAGGAGTATTGCAGATGCCATTGATATTTACGCCGACCATAATGATGGCAATGGCTTTATATTAATCGGACGTTTTATGAAGGTAGATTTTTTGGATACTGCCTCGCTTGCTCCCGGTAAAATAAGTGATGATTGGAAATACAAAGCTATTTATGTTATTGCCGATGAGCAGGTAGGCCTGATGAGTGAAATAGTAACTGTAAGAGCATCTAAACAGTAATTGCTTTTATTTAGAATTTGAATTGAAGCAGCTAATGCCTGAAGTTCAATTAATAAAAAACCGCCTTGCAGACATGCAGGCGGTTTTTGTTTGCCTGTAGGCCGATCAATAAAAAATTATTAGAGACCAATTTTTTATTCTGATCAAATAAGTACATTTGCGCAACTAAAATCCAAAAAAATGAAAAAAAGCTTACTGTTAATTATGTCCTTAGCCTTGGTTTTAAAGGGCTTCTCTCAGAAAGAGTATAAATATTGTGAATTAGCCGGGTATTCAAAATTCCTGAGCGAAAAAATGGTAGTTGTGATAGATTACGGCGATGGTGTTAATTTTGAAACTGTATCAGAGTCTTCTTCAGCTGCAGCTCCTCCTCCTGTTGAAACAAAAAATGAAAAACAATATGTAGAAACTAAAGAGTCGATGTATGAAGGTAAATCCGTGCAGACAGATAACAAAGGAAAATTTATCTGGAAGAAAGTGGAAGTTGTTAAAGCAGCACCTGCATCATCGAAACCTAAAGCAAAAGTCACATCGTTTGCATCAATGATAGAGGCCATGGATTATATGGATAAAATGGGCTGGGAGTTTGTACAGGCTTATGTTGTAAGTTCCGGCAGCCAAAGTGTTAACCACTGGATCTTAAGAAAAAAATAATAAAAAATCTCAATACACTTGAATTAAAATTTCAGATATTAGTATTATAAATTTTGCCGCTAAGAAATTCTTAGCGGCATTTTTATTCTCAATAATAATATTAATCCCTTATTTCTTTCTTTCTAATCATTTTTTATCCTCAGTAATCTGCATCATATTAGTTATATGCCCGCGTACATACTTCGACAGGCTCAGTATGACTGCACGCTTGAGGTCAGTCTGAGCTTGTCGAAGACTATGGGGGCAATACATATATGTTATTACTTGGATGCGTCATATTAGTTCTATTTCATTGCGCGATAAGTACAAAATGCTATCTTCGTCATAATGGTTTTCTATTATTAATCCGGCTGTTTAAAAATATGCGTCAAATTAGTTTGGCAGCTTATGATTGCAGTAAAATAGATTTTAAATGAAGGAAATTTTAAATAAAATAATAAATACCGGTGTAAAACCTGATTATCAATTCTGGGAAACCTCTGTCACCAGAAAATTGAATTCAATTACTTTGATTGCATTTTTAAATATGATTTTAGGAATTGTATTTTTTGAAATCGTTGGTTATACCGAGTTTATGTTTGAATGTGCAGTTGCTTTATTTTTATTTCCTTTTGTATTCGTTCTCAATAAATATAAAAATTATATTTGGGCAGCCTATCTGTATTTTGGATTAGGTTTTTTGTGGTTCATTCCAATGAATCTTAAAATGGGTAAAGAGTCATATCTCATTTTGTTTTATTTTCCGATTATCATCAGTATGGTGCAGCTTATGGGCCGCAGAGAAACATTTAAACACTTAGTTATTTTAAGCCTCTTCTGCTTGCTTTCCATCTCAGCAGTTGCAATTGGATTTAAATTCCAGCTGCTCCAAATCGAATTAGGTGATAACGTCAAAAGCGCCCTCGCTCTTTTTAACAGTTTACTTTGTTTTTTTATTACACTATTTTTTACTCTTACAATGGCGTCGGAATCCATCAGGCAGGAAACACTGATAATGAAAGTACTGAAAGAAAAAGAAATTTTACTTGCCGAAGTATTTCATCGCGTAAAAAACAACATGAACATTATTACCAGTCTCCTGAATTTAAAAAAGAACCTATCCGATTCGTCGGAAGTACAAAACGCTCTTGAAGAGTGCAGGGGCCGTGTTTTTTCAATGGCATTGGTTCACAACAGCATATTCAGCAGCAATAATAATATCGGATTGGATTTTAAAAAGTATGTTGAAAATCTTATTTCAGAAATCGCGAATTCTTTGGGAGATAAAGAGATTGTTGATATTAACATGGACACAGATGATTTTATTTTAGAATTATCTAACGCTGTGCCCTGCGGATTAATTTTGAATGAATTATTAACCAATGCATTTAAATACGGCAAGTCAGAAAATAAAAAACTGCAGATTCAGGTCAAATTGAAAAAGAGGGGTGATATTGTTGAAATTGAAGTGAAAGATAATGGGCCGGGGCTGCCAAAAGATATCGAAACAAATACTAACACATTAGGTCTTGAACTTATTAAATCTTTATCGGAGCAGATCAGCGGAACATATTCCTTTAGTAATAATTCGGGAATGATTTTTAATCTTAAATTCAAACAGGCGGCTTGACGGAATAAATAGTATCCGCAATTTTTTGATTAATTTTATCTGCGATGAAAGAAAACGAACAATTAAATAACGAGGGCATTATAACTCTTGAGCAGTCAGCTGCTATTGATGAATATGAAAAAAATAAATTGTTTTCAATTCATTGGGAGCTGCGCACTATACTTTATTTGGGAATACTCCTGCTGACTTCAGGCATCAGCATTTTAATTTATTTGAATATCGATACCATCGGACATCAGGCAATACTGGCCGCGATTGCAGCTGCATGCACTGGCTGTTTTTATTACGGATACAAACACCGCCTGCCTTATTCTCATGAAGAAACAAAACAGGCCTCGCCTTTTTTTGATTATATAGTTTTAGCCGGATGCCTGCTTTTAGGGACATTCATCGGGTACATTCAGTTTCAATACAGTGTATTTGGTTTGCATTACGGCATTGCTGTTATTCTGCCCGCTGTCATTTTTTTCTTTTGTGCGTATGCCTTCGACCACAAAGGCATTTTAAGTTTAGCCGTCACCGGGTTTGCTGCATGGGCCGGACTTACTGTTACTCCGATGAGCCTGCTGAAAGAAAATGATTTTGAAAGTACATCCATTATTTTTACCTCCATTTTTGTCGGCCTGCTGATCGCGGTTTTTGCTAAATACTCCGACTGGAAAAATATTAAAAAGCACTTTGGTTTCAGCTATAATAATTTTGCTGCCAATATTTTATTCATTGCTGTATTAGCTGCCCTCTTTGATCAGCCGTTTAAAATGATCAGCTTTCTGTTTTTGGCTGGCATCTGTTTTTATTATATTAAATATGCCATTGAAAGGCAGTCTTTTTTGTTTTTGCTTTTATCAATTGTATATGGCTATATTGGATTAACCTATTGTGTTTTTTCCGCACTTTCATTCGGTAACAACGACATAATATTATTGGGCTTCTTTTATGTAGCAGCTTCCTGCGGAGGCGTAATTGCATTTTTTATTAATTATAAAAAAATACTCGGGATCAAAAAATGAAAGCATATAATTCCCAGCTGATAAAAAATATTTCCATTGTAAAAAAATCCAAACAATGGTATGGAAGGCAGCTCATTTCGCTTGAGCAGCTGAATACCGTTTTAAAAAATTATGAGTCGGGATTTTATTCTCCCACACTTTTTATAAAGATAGGCCTGTTTATTTTTACTGCCGTTGCAATAGGAGCTGCAGCCGGATTTTACAGCTTGTTCTTCCTGATGGCAAATGCATCAAGGAGTACAGCCTTTTTTGTGTTTACCTGCATTTTATTTTCTATACTCAGTGTTATTGCATTAGAATTTTTTATCAGAAATAATAAAGTTCACAGGGCCGGTGTAGATGAGTGTCTTTTATATGCTGCATTGGGCTTTATTTTTTCTGCGGTCTCAATGCTTATCAATGATAGGTTTGACGGCAGCAGCAATAGTCTGCTTATCTGCATAACAGCACTTCCTTTTTTAATTGCCGCTGTTGTACGGTACGCCGATCAATTTACTGCCCTGGCTGCAGCAGCCTGTCTTTACAGTGTTTTTTTTCTCACATTATTAAAACTTGGAGAAATTGCAAAATTGATTGTGCCATTTGCATTAATGATTATATCAGTGCCTGTTTACCTGACAGCGGTAAAACAAAAAAAGCGTGATGAATTATTTTATTGGAAAAACTGCTTTACAGTTTTTGAGTTTGCTGCATTGATTGTGTTTTATGCAGCAGGTAATTATTTTGTGATCCGGGAATCGAGTATAGAATATTTTGGAATGCAATTAAATGAAGGAGAAAATATTCCGCTTGCATTTGTATTTTATATATTAACCGCTCTTGTCCCTTTAGCCTATGTTTATTATGGTTTAAAGAAAAAAGACAAAACACTTTTGTGGACAGGATTAATATTAATTTCAGCAGCCGTGCTTACTTTTAAATATTATTTCAGTCTTGGTCATCCTGAAATTACGCTTACACTTGCAGGTATTATAATGATTGTGACTGCATACCTGTCAATAAGGAGCCTGAAAACCCCTAAACACGGCATTACTTTTGAAGATGACCCAGATGAAGATAATTTCTTAAAAGCAAATGCAGAAGCCTTAGTAATTGCCCAAAACTTTGGGACACATTCGGAAGGGCCTGTTGAGATTGATTCTAATGGTACTGAATTTGGCGGGGGCGGTTTCGGCGGCGCCGGTTCCGGAGGTAGTTTTTAAAAGCAATCTTTGTCAAAAAATTTCGACACTAATTTCACGAATTAAAATACTTTCTTATATAAAAACGGTGTAAATTTTCGCGTTTTAGTTGGACTCCTTCGGAGTCCAATATTTATAGATAGTCGTTGAACTATAAACATTCGACCCCTCAGGGGTCGAACAATTCGAACCCGGAAATTTAACCTGCAGATAGTATTTAAAAAAAATAATTCGTGAAATTTTGTCAGCCCCTTTTTGAGCAGCACGCTCAAAAAAATAATTCGTGAAATTCGTGGCAATAACTTTTCTAACCGCCCTCATTATTCAAATTTCTTAAACGGATTAAAATACGGTGCAGCTGCAATCAGTTTGAGACTTGTTCTTGTTAACACATAAGCCGCCCATCTCTTTAACCTTGCAAACAAATGATTATTCTGACTGATTGGAAACACCTGCCGGCAGCCCGTTTCGATAACTGATTTTAAATTTGTCTTAAATGTTTTTGCAAAATTTTCATCCAGCACATCAACGTTCATTTCAATACTTCCGTAAGCACTCAAATGATTCAGATTAAATGAACCGATGGTTGCCCAGCGGTCGTCCACCAATGCTGCTTTACCATGCAGAACAGATTTATTCCATTCAAATATTTTTATTCCGTTTCTGAAAAGCAGATCATACAGCCATGCGGTAGCAGATTGAAATAATGGAACATCCGAAACACCTGCAAGTATAAGGTTAACATCAACTCCCCGCTTTCCAGCATTTACTAATGCTTTCCGAAGTTTGGGGCCTGGTAAAAAATAACTTCCGGTTATATAAATTGAATGCTCTGCATTTTTTATTGCAGAAAGGTAACTGCGGCTGATTTGATTTTTCCTTCTGAAACGGTCATTCTGCCTTATTCTTATAAAAACATTTTTTTCTAAAACATCAATAGCGGAAGAGTGTTCAAGTTTTTTATGTCTTATTTTTTTGCCGTAAATCTGCCTGCATATTTTATCAATATCGCTGCAGGCGTTTCCTTTTAATAAAATTGCATAGTCCAGCCAGGGAGCCTGTTCCGGTGATCCGTGATATTTAACTGCAATGTTGATTCCGCCGATAAGCGCCGTATTTTCATCTGCAGTAATTACTTTGTGGTGCAGCCTTCTGCCAAGATTAAGACTCTGAAAAGATGGGAAACGTGAAAAAAAACGGAGATGAACACCTGACTGTTTTAGGTCTTCAACAAAAGTTTTAGAGAGAGCTTTTGAACCAAAGCCGTCAATCATTACAAACACAGCCACTCCGCGTGATGCAGCATCTTTCAGCGCAGAGGCAATACGTTTGCCGGTTTCATCCTCATCAAAAATATAGGTTTGCAGATGAACAGTGTGAACTGCCGATTGAATTAAGTTTTCAAGCGTTTCGAAATAATCGCTGCCGCTCAGAACCAATCTTGAATGGCTCGCAGAATAATGCTCTTTTCTATGAATAGAAAACATTTCATCATTTTGCTTAATCATAATAGTACACCTTTAAACAAAGGGTATTAATTTTAGTTTGACACCGATTTCCTTTATCTCCGCCTTAATTTTATCAGCCTTGTTCTGGTACTCAGCAACTAAAGGGTTTGTGTTTTTTGATTTGCCGAAAAAACTTAGATTGTTTTCCAATTGATCTGATTCGGCCTGCAGCTTTTTAACTTTATCATGGAGTGCTGCACGTTCTTTTTTTATCTGCTCAATTCCTTGCGGAGATTTAAGCATTTGTTCGTATTTCAAGCGGTAGAATAGTTTATCATCTGCCTGCGGGCTGGTTCTGATCCGCTCAAGCAGTTTTTCAGCTGCCCTTCCGAAAGCATTGTTAAGCCTGTCATTTTCTCTCACTGGCACCTCGCCTGAAGCAGCCCATCCTTCCTGGAATTTTTTTAGATCTTCAATACTCTGGCGGATATCTTCAGAAGGCTGAAACAATTCTGTTTTAGCTATGATTGCTTCTTTTGCAAGGATGTTGGCCTTTAAGGAATTTTCTTTTTCTGCTGCCAGGTTATTTTTTCTTTCAAAGAAATGATCGCAGGCTTTGCGGAATCTATTCCATACCGCATCCGAATCTTTGCCCGCTACTTGTCCTATAGTTTTCCATTCACTCTGTAATCTTTTTAATAAATCTGCAGTAGGCAGCCATTCCGTGCTTTCCTGAACTGCCTCTGCTTTCACGCATAGTGCAATTTTCTTTTCCAGGTTGCTGGCAGATTCACTGCGCTGTTTCGCATAAAACAAATCGAGTACGTGATAAAAATGCAGACGGGCTTTTTTAAATCTTTTCCAGCAGTTTCCGTTATCGCTTTTAGGAACAAAACTTATTTTCTGCCAGGCTTCCCAAATTGCCTCTGCCTTATCAGACGCCTCGCGGCAGGCTTTATGTGACGTAAATTCTGTTTCGCTAAGCCGTTCAATTTCTTCACACAAAGTAATTTTTGCTGCCAGATTTTTTTGCTGCTGCTGCTGTACTTGAAGAGCGTGCTCTTTTTTTCGTTCAATTATTTTATCGCCTGCGGCTTTAAAACGCTGTCCTAAATTATCTTTCAATTCTCTTGATGCGGTGCGGATTTCGTTCCATTCTTCCTGTAAAATCTGGAGGCCTTCCAATGCCTTTTTCAAGGAAGGCTCTTCAGTCAGCAGTTCTGCCTTTTCGCAGAGCTGAGTTTTATGTTCTACATTTTTTTTCTTGTCAAGTATATTCAGCTCATTATTGATTTTCACCATGTCATAGAACTTACCTGTCAGAAAAAAATAATTTTCTTTAAGGGTATGGCTTTCCAATGGAGGTACGTTGCCGGTTACACGCCACTTGCTCTGCAGCGCCTGGAATTTATGATACGAAGCAGAAAAATTTTCATTGCCTTTCAGGAGCTCTCTTAATTCTTCAACAATCATCTTTTTTGTTGAAAGATTTTCTTGTGCAGATTTTTCTTTCTGCTTGCGCTGAAATGCTCTTTTTGCGTTTAAACTTTTCCAGATTTGTTCTGCTTTTTCATCCAGCGGATCAGGCTTCGGTTCAAAATCTTCGGCAGGACTTCCATCCTGCATAAATACATGCAGTCTGCGTTCATACTCTTCCTTTGTGAGCTCATCCAGTTTTTTTTTGATCAGCGCAGCGGCGGGATAAATTGAATGCACATCGTCCATTGCAAGGTATTCAGCCAGTTTATCAGTCAGCTGATTTTTACTCAAACCTTCAATTTCATTCTCCGAAATCAGTACTTCAGCAGTATCTCCTTCTAATCCTTCAATAGGGGATGCCGAAACAGTTTCCTGCGAAAGGTCCATGTTCTGCGTCGGGTTCATCTCTTCATTATTTTGCATAGTGCGAATTTTAAGATCGTTTTTTATATTTCGTTTTTTACCAGCTGAAAAATTTTAATCAATTAAGTTTTCACGAAAATTGATTTCCAATGCGTCTAATTTACAATAAATTCTACAAGGGGCATTTAAATTAGATAATATATTTAAGTGAGTTTACGCATTGATAAAAAAGAAAAGCACATTTAATTTAATGCATTTTTTTTGAAACTTCCCCGGTGATTGCACATCTTCCTGAATATAGTGATTGATTCAATAGGTACACATCATTTGATTTCTTTAAGAAGGAAATCAATAGTATGGCGGTGAATAATCAGGGACATCTATTTTAAAAATGGAAATAATAAAAACAGCACATCAGTTTTACCGATGAAAAATAATCACCAGAAAAGATTATGAAGCGGATGGGAAATATTCCTCTGGCCGGATTGAAAAAAGAAATGATATTTTTGTTTTTGAAATCAAACATATAAAATATGGAACCGAGAATTGAAACCTTAACGGAAAAAAAGTTAATAGGCAGGCGGATTAAAATGTCATTATCAAACATCAGAACCGGCGAATTATGGCGGACTTTTATGCCGAGAAGAAAAGAAATTTTAAATAATGTAACAGCTGATTTATTTTCTTTGGAGGTATATGATAAATCATTTGACTTTAAAAATTGTAATGATAAAATAGAATTCGATAAATGGGCGGCTGTTGAAGTTTCTGACTTCAATATAGTTCCGGCCGATATGGAAACCTACACATTACCAGGCGGATTGTATGCGGTATTCATCCACAAAGGCCCTGCAGATACAGGCCTTAAATCATATCAATATATTTTCGGAACATGGGTGCCGAAGTCAAATTTTGAAATAGACAGCAGAGCCCATTTTGCATTAATGGGAGCAAAATATAAAAACAATGCTGCTGATTCTGAAGAGGAAATATGGATACCTGTGAAAAGGAAGGAATAAGTCTTGTCTTTGAATTATTTCGTATAAGTTTGAGTTTCTTTTTTAGGCAGCATATCTTTTTTCAAATAAGGTAAAAATAACAGCACAATTATCACAGCTGCAATTCCTTCCGCCAAAATCGTGTTTCGTGCGCCTATATGCTGTGACAGCGTTCCAACCAGTAATCCGCCCAGAGGCTGCATGCCGAAAAAAGCCATCGCAAAATAACTTATTACCCTTCCTCTCATTTCGGGTGAAGAAGTTGTCTGCACTAAAGTATTGCTGATAGTTGTCTGCGACATCATCCCGAAACCCGCTATTACTGCGAAAAATAAAGCAGCCGGGAAATTAGTCATCTGTGAAAATAAAATCAGGCCGGTACCAAAAATCAGGACATTAATAATTAAAAATTTTCTTAAGTTAACGCCGCCCCTCAGAGATGCCAGGAACAATGCGCCTCCTGCGGCTCCCAGGCCGATAAAACTATTCAGGTAGCCGAAAGTAGAAGCGTCTCCTTTAAATAAAACTTTTGCATATACCGGCAGGAGTGTGCTGAAAGGCGTTATCAGCAAGCTCACGCAGGCAAGCAGTAAAATTATTACACCGATAGAAGGCGTGCGTCTTAAATACTGCCAGCCTTCTTTAAATTCTGTCATTACTTTTTTTGTTCGTACCGGCCGAATAAATTTCGGAAATTTCATCATCATCAATGAAACTAAAACCGCGAGAAAACTCACAGCATTAATCAGAAAACAAAGCCCTGCACCCAGCTGTGCCAGCACAATTCCAGAAATTGCAGGCCCGATCATCCATGCAAGGTTTACCATTGAAGAATTAAGAGCAATTGCATTCGGCAGATCTTCTTTGTTTGAAATAAGTTCAAGTATCATCGACTGCCTTGCAGGTACATCAAAAGCATTGATTAATCCGAGCAACACGCTCAGCGATAATATTTCCCATACTGTATATTGATTAAACAAAACCAGCACAGCGAGCAGAATTGCCTGAATCATTGAAGCTGTCTGTGTAACAAGCAGTACGCGGTATCTATTATACCTGTCGGAGATTACTCCTCCTAAAGGAGAAAATAAAAAAGATGGAAATTGTGCGGCAAAAACAGCTGCGCCGAGCATAAATGCTGAATCCGTTTTTGCATAAATAACCCAATATACAGCAGTCCGCTGCATCCATGTGCCTATCAGCGACAGCGACTGTCCGGTAAAATACAGTCTGTAATTCCGGCTGTGAAATGCCCTGAAAATACTGAGGTTCATTTGATACTCGGATATTAATAAAAGTTTCGCGAGTGCGGCAAATATCCCTAATTATCTTTAGTATAGCAAGACTCTATAGTTCTAAAAAATGGCAGCTCTAAATTATAAGCAGAGTTTGCAGTAAAATAAGGGTATTGAGAGGAGAATTTAAAAATGAAATGTCGTAATTGCATGGAGAGTAATTTATAATTTTCTCTTTTTGTTGATATCAACTTTTATTGAAAATACATTTGAGTATTGTACAACCTGGCTGCCGACATCAGCCAAAGCATAATCAATAGTTACTGCTTTAATTTTTACGCCTACGCCGATATTAGGCTGTATCTTTTGCACCGAGGCTCCTGCTGCATTTAAATAAGTATAGTAATTCCCCAGCCCGGCCCTTAAAAAAATCAAATTCATATAGGAGGCTTCAAGCCCGAAGTGAGGATCAATGTTCACCGCATTACTTTGTATCATAACGTTTTCCTTACCTCCGAATATGGCATCAAAGTCAACCTCGGCAAGCAGAGATATTTTGGGAGTAAAATCAAATTTACGCGCGCTGCCCATCAATATTTTTGGAAGAGTAATCTCCAGAGAATTTTCAGGAATAACATTTCCGGTTGCGTTAAATACTGCTTTCATTTCATCGGAAAGATTATATGTCCAGGCATTAAATGTGGTTGTAACATCACGCGCCATCACTGCAAATTTCCATTTTTTGTAATCATACTGTGCTCCGGCATCCAAACCAAAACCCCACGCACCTGCAAAGTCGCCGATTTTTCTCCGGATAACTTTTACATTAGCACCAACCCGCAGCCCCGGTATCTTCATTGTTTTTGCATACGAAGCAATAAAAGCAAAATCCACTGCAGAAAAATAGGTGATGCGGTTATAATCAATGTTGCCGTTGGCATCAATTAGTTCGGTAGTATTGGGTATATTATCAACGCCTGAACGGATAAGGGAAACACCGAATACGCTGCTGCTGTCCAAACGCATGGCATAAGCGCCGTAATCATACTTTGTAAGCCCGCCGAAATTTTCGTAGTGCATTAATGCGCCCTGGTATTGGCTTCCTAATCCCAGCAGGCCCGCCGGATTCCAATAACCTGCGGTAACATCATTTACAGATGTAATATAAGAATTAGACATCCCCAAAGCCCTTGCTCCCACTCCGATATCCAGAAAAGAGTTACTGTATTTTCTGACCTGAGCAAAACCATTAATGGAAAGGCTTAGAGCAATTATAAATACTATTATATAGTTCCTGTTCATAAAACGGCCTAAAATTAAACTAATAAACAATGATATACAAAAGTCATGAAAAACGGCATCTTATAAATTTTATTGCCCGGCAGCCGTATTAATTTTCCAAAAGCTGTTTTAAAATTAAAACAGTATTTTCGTTCTTTCATTTCAAGAAAGAGATTTTGTAGTTTTACAGGTACAATGAACATTAAAAAACATATACCAAACACGCTTACCTGCGGCAATTTATTCTGCGGATGCCTGGCTGTGGTATTTGCTTTTAAAGGAGATTTAGTTTTCAGCTCTTACTTGGTGGGGATTGCAGCGGTGCTCGATTTTTTCGACGGCTTTGCCGCAAGACTTTTAAATGTCCATTCCGAAATCGGGAAACAGTTAGATTCATTGGCTGATATGGTTACTTTCGGCGTGCTTCCGGGGGTTATGATGTTTTTGATGCTGGCAGATGCTGCCGCTTTTCATTTCTCAGGAACTTTTAATGAAACATCCTACACAGCATTTAAAAGCGGGATGGAATTCCCTTCCTGGCTCATTTACACGGCTTTCATGATTACCATATTTTCTGCATTGCGCTTAGCTAAATTTAATATCGATACGCGTCAGACAAGTTCGTTTATCGGAGTGCCTACTCCTGCCACAGCAATATTAATATGTTCCCTTCCTCTTATTAAATTTTTTCAGCCTGTATTAGGAAGTTTTAATGTGCTTGTAATAATTGAAAATCCCTGGTTTTTATTAACGCTCACAATTCTGATGTCCTTTCTAATGGTTGCAGAACTGCCTCTTTTCGCGCTTAAATTCAAAAACTTCGGCTGGGCGGATAATAAAATACGTTTTTCGTTTTTAATAACTGCCGTGATTCTCCTTGTTCTTTTAAAGTTTATTGCAATCCCTTTTATTATATTTTTGTATATCATTTTATCCCTGGTGAACAATATTACAGACAAAACTCAGGGAGCAGCAGACAAAGAAATAATTAAATAAATTTTAAATTAATTAAACATTAAAAATATGAAATACAGAGCAGAAATAGATGTGATGCCTTTGAAAGCATTGTTAGATCCTCAAGGGAAAGCCGTTACCGGAAGTATGAAAAATCTCGGTCTGCCCGAAATTGAAAATGTACGCATCGGCAAACATATTACTTTAGAAGTAGAAGCTTCCTCGAAAGACATTGCAGAGACTAAGGTGGATGAGGCCTGCAAAAAACTGCTGGCAAACCAAATTATGGAGTTTTATAAATTCGAAATCTTTGAGAATTAAAAAACACTTTCTTATTAATTAATCATTTAATAAGATATTGACTGAACCTGTAAATATAATCAACCCCTAACAGGGTTTAAAACCCTGTCAGGGATGAGCTTACAAAAAAAAGTACAAGAAAACACTTCAGCGCTGATTGCTTCTTTCAGCGGACTCAATCAAACGGAGGCTGAATTTAAACCTTCCGAAAATGTATGGTCTGTATTGGAATGTGTAGAGCATATTTTTTTGATTGATAATGCTGTCGTAAAAATTATCGGCATTCCTCCTCCTGCAGAAACAATGGAAAACGATAAAACCGAATTGTTCAGTGCCGAAAAATTGCATCATATATTAGTTACAAAAAGAGAAATGCAGAAAGTACCAGCCCCTGATTCCATGGTGCCGAAAGGTATTTTAAAAACTAAGTTGGAAGCAGAGCAAAGTATTAATTCAGTCAGCTCAAAAATCAGCAGCCTGCTTGACGCAAACGATATAACCAAAGAAACGCATACAATAAAACACCCGCGCTTAGGCGAAATGACCAAATTAGACTGGGTCCATTTTATGATTGCACATACAAACAGACATATTCTTCAGATTGAAGAATTGAAAATTCATCCTGATTTTCCTGTTTCAAAAAGTATTTAAAATTTGTTATTGCAGGCAGGCAGTGTTCTTTTGTTTTTTCAAACAAGCATTAAAACCTCTGCCCTTCCTGTCATCCCGAGCCCTTCGCGAGGGATCTTATTTTTAGAATGATATTTCCGATGATTAATAAAGTTCCATTGGCGAAGGCCATTGGGTTGAAGCATTAAAAAAAATTACTGCATGTGCAGCACAGTCCAATAGATATAAGTCCTGCCCAGCTGGCCTCTCAGCCATATTTTTTCTTTTTTATGAATATTGCTTGAATAGTTCATAACCAGAAAATCATGATCATTTATTTGCTGCACAGCCGGATAAGAGCAGTCTCCGGTACTGGGAAAATCAATCACTTGAGTCACTTCAAGGTTTTCTTTGTCAAGTTTAAAAAGAGCAGTCCGTTTTTTTGTAAGCGAGTAGCGGACGAGGTTATGCCTACGGCTTGATTTTTTTTTATCAGATGATTTATCAATCGGCCCGTCCATGTTCCTTCGGGAGATCAAATATATATCGTCTTTATGTGCAAAGAGCAAAGCGCTGTCATATTTGTATTTATACCGTTTAAATTTCCATTTGTAAAGGCTGTCTTTATCTGCACGGCATATCAATGAGCCAGAGCCTTCTAAACGGACTGTTGCGAATAAATTATTTTTAGCATCAAAAATAAACTCGCCTTCCTCAGCCGTTTTTATGTCTATCTGCGGTGCTTTCGAAATAGGCGTGTAATGCCTTCCGTCAGCGCTCTTCAGCAGTCTTAAATCGGATTGGTGTTTTTCATTATATAATTCTTTGCCGTAATATGCCGAAAGAAAAAGAGTGTCTTTTTTGTTCCTCAGCCTCCAGGGCACAAAGCCGTCTAATCCTATATTTGCAGGCGGGGTCCATTGCATATTCCCGCTGGTGGATGTAACCAGCACTTCTTTCGGTTCAAACTTAAACGTTCTCGTTCCGCCCCTGAAAAAATATAGAAATAGAGAGTCTTTCAATAAAGCAAAACGAGGTTCTCTAAGATCCGACTTTAAAGAAATGGTGTATTCATAGTCCCATTTTTTCAGGTCCTTTGAGCTTATCACATACAACTTTGCTTTCGCGGAAGCAAAATGATTGGGAGCTGTGCGGAATGCTGCATAATATTTATCATGAAATTTTATGAGATCAAGGTTGTTGTTCGAATGCTGTAATTTAACAGGAGCCGGCATGTTCTTTTGTTCCGAGAGGTTTTGCCAGGGATCAAAAGTTATATTCTGTGCAGCGGCATTTATTGTAAAAACAATAAAAGCAAATAAAAAAAGAGGGCAGGGGAGGGCTTTAAATTTCATGGCGCAATTTAATAAAATATTCAGCAGGCATGGACCTGAAAGGTTTTTAAAACCTGTCAGGCCTGATTATGCAAATCAAAAGAAATGGATTAAATCAATCTTCTAATTATTCCGACTAGGGCAAATAACTATTTGTTTTCTTTGCTGAGCCAAACAGGTTATCTTCGCTGCATAAAATCTCATTAAAATAGTTTGAAGATGAAAATAAAAAAATAAATTTTAATTGAATGAAAAAAAAAAAACATCAATACAATTATTTTTTTATGTGCTTTAGCGGCATGTCTTACTCCTTATATAGATCCGCCTCTTGCTCTGTTTTTGGGTTTTTTATTTTCACAAATTTGTGAACACCCTTTTTTAGGATACAATCGAAAAGCGGTAAAATATTTATTACAGTTATCGGTAATCGGTCTGGGTTTCGGGATGAACATTTATGAATCTCTCAAATCCGGACAGCAGGGCTTTGTTTTTACAATTTCTTCTATTGCAGTAACGCTGCTTCTTGGCATTGCAGCCGGTAAATATTTGAAGGTTAAAAAAAATACGACCTTGCTGATATCCGCAGGAACAGCTATTTGCGGAGGAAGTGCCATAGCGGCAATTTCGCCCTTGGTTAATGCCGATGAAGATGAAATCTCTGTTTCTCTTGGAACAATTTTTATATTAAATGCAATTGCTCTATTTGTTTTTCCGGCAATAGGTCATTTCTTTCTGTTATCACAAAATCAATTCGGTCTCTGGGCTGCTGTTGCAATCCACGATACCAGCTCAGTTGTGGGGGCGGCGCATAAATACGGAGAGACTGCTTTGCAGATTGCCACGGCGGTAAAATTAGAAAGAGCATTATGGATAATTCCTTTATCATTTTTTATTGCTCTGAAATACAAGAGTAAATCAAGTAAAATAAACATTCCTTATTTTATATTTTTGTTTGTAATCGCAATGTTCATAAACACTATGTTTCCGCAGCTGCATACTATTGGAGCATATATAGTTTATGCTGCAAAAAAAGGACTTACACTTACATTATTTTTAATCGGTACAGGACTTTCCCGGGCTGCTTTAAGAAGCGTAGGCATAAAACCATTAATACTTGGTGTTTTCCTTTGGGCGGTAATTTCAATCAGTTCATTATTTATTATTATTCAAACTGTGAATTAGAAGCGGGCGTATTCAGTACTGAAGCTTACAGCAAATAAACAATTTATGATTTCAGCAGAAGAAGCAAAAAAAGCAATTATAGATAATACAGTGCAGCTGCCGGTTGTCAGTAAGCCTCTTGAAGAATTGTATGGATATATAGCAGCGAAGAATATTTTTTCGCCAGTTAATCTGCCCCCGTTTAATCAATCGATAATGGACGGATACGCTTTTATTTATAAGGATTATATCGGTAAATGCAAAATTGAAATTGTCGGTGAAGCAGCTGCTGGCGGTGTTTTTCAATTCGAATTAAAATCCGGGCAGGCGGTTCGTATTTTTACCGGTGCAGCAATCCCTGCGGGTGCCGACTGTGTTGTGATGCAGGAAAAAGTGTCGGTATCAGAAAAACTTTTGAAAATTCTTGATCCCGAATTAAAACCATTTTCAAATATCCGTAAAACAGGTTCTCAGATAAAACAAAATGATCTAGCATTAATCAGCGGAACTTTTTTATCTGCCGGCGCTGTTGGCTTTCTCGCTAGTATGGGAATCAATTCTGTTTCTGTTTACCGCAGGCCTGAAGTGTCTGTAATAGTTACAGGTAGTGAATTAGTAAAGCCAGGAAACATAATCAATCCTGGGCAGATTTATGAATCAAATTCTTATAGTTTAATAGCTGCTTTGAACAGCATTAATATTTCGCCTTCCAAAGTACAACATGTTTCTGATGACGAAACTGCCATAAGCAGGCTCATTGAAAATGCGGCAGCTTCAAGCGATGTTATTCTATTATCCGGAGGCATCTCCGTGGGTGATTATGATTTTGTAGGCACAGTATTACAAAAATTAAATGTGCAGACTATTTTCTATAAAGTAAAACAAAAGCCCGGAAAACCTTTGTATTTCGGTAAGATCGGTAATGTTTTAATTTTTGCACTGCCAGGAAATCCAGCTGCAGCCCTGACCTGTTTTTATAATTACGTTTATCCTGCATTGCGCAAAATGCAAGGTTTTACAAGCTTTTTTCTTAAAGAAATCGAGCTGCCGATTGCAGCAGATTACACGAAGAAAAAAGGACTCTCTAATTTCCTCAAATCCCAAATTATAAATGGTGCAGCAATGCCGCTTGACGGACAGGAGTCAAACACCTTGAGTTCATTTGCTGTTGCAGACAGCTTGATTTACCTGCCGGAAGAATCTGAAAGCATTAAAAAAGGAGACTTAGTTAAAGTTTTGATGCTGCCTTAAACTGCCGGCGTCTGCTAAAAGGCATTGATTTTTTTTCGAACTTTTAATTTCTAATTGCTAAAAAAACGTTTCCTTTGCAGCGCAAAATAAAAACACAATAATAAAGATGAAAAACATTCTATTCATTTCAGCTGTCGGCATTGCATTGCTCTCTGGCTGCAGCAACAACAAAGGGGAAGTTAAAAACGAAACAGCAGCTGTTGATACAACACTTCGTTTTTTCGGTGCTTCAATTACTCAGGATAATGCAGTTGCATCAAGTCAGTTAACTGAAAAAATGAAAGGAAAAGATTCTTTAAAAATTAAGTTAACAGGAGTTGTTGAAGCTGTCTGCCAGAAAAAAGGATGCTGGATGAATTTGAATATTGGCGGAAGCGAGCCTATGAAAGTGAGTTTTAAGGATTATGCTTTTTTTGTTCCGAAAGATGCTGCAGGAAAAACTGCATTTATCGACGGAGTTGCTTTTAAAGACACCATTTCTGTTGCTGATTTGAAACATTACGCAGAAGATGCAGGGAAATCAAAAGAAGAAATTGAAAAAATTACACAGCCGGAAATAAATATTGGGTTTGAAGCAAATGGTGTTATTCTTAAAAAATAAATTTTTTGTTTACACTGCATTAGCCTCGTTTATGCTGATTGCTGTTCAGTGTTCGCAGTCATCAGATAAAAAAGCTGCTGCTTTGTCTCAAAAAGACAGCACTGTGTGCAGTTCAAAAAAGCCTCTAAATCCCAACGGAGACAGTGAGCTCGCATTGCTTATGCGCAGCATGAATACATCAACAGCAAGTTTTAGAGAGTTGATCAAGCAGGGGAAGCTGCCTGAAAAATTTCCTGAAGAGTTTTTGAAAATTCATACTGCAAAGCCTACTGACCCAGCAACGAGTACGCCCATTTTCGAAGGTTTCGCAACAAGTTATCTCAATGGGTTAAATAAATTATATGCTTCCCCAAAAGATCAGTTAACTTCAAACTTTAATATTTTTGTTCAGGGCTGTGTTGACTGTCACCAGCAGTTTTGCCCGGGTCCGATAAAAACGATTAATAAATTAAAGATATAGTCCTGAAATAAATTTTCTGAATTTTTTTCTAAAGAAAATTTATTTAATCAATTACCATTTCTGGGATTTCCCCTTCAATAATTAAACGGCCCTGTGTTGCATTTTTAATCTGCTCAACGCTGATGCCCGGAGCACGCTCCAATAAACGAAAGCCTTCAGGAGTAATATCTAAAACAGCCAGCTCGGTAACAATTTTTTTAACGCAGGCTACGCCTGTCAGCGGTAATTCGCACTTTGTTAAAAGTTTAGATTCCCCGGCTTTATTCACATGCTGCATAGCAACAATTATGTTTTTTGCAGATGCCACTAAATCCATTGCACCGCCCATTCCTTTTACCATTTTACCCGGAATTTTCCAGTTGGCAATATCGCCGTTATCTGAAACTTCCATGGCGCCGAGGATTGTTAAATCAACCTTGCGCGAACGTATCATTCCGAAACTCATTGCTGAATCAAAAAACGCAGAACCCGGTACTGTTGTGATAGTCTGCTTTCCGGCATTAATCAAATCAGGATTTTCTTCACCTTCAAACGGGAAAGGCCCCATTCCTAAGAGTCCGTTTTCCGACTGCAGCACAACACTCATTCCTTTGGGAATATAATTAGCTACAAGTGTTGGAATCCCGATTCCTAAATTCACATAATAGCCGTTTCTTATTTCTTTCGCAATGCGTTTTGCGATACCGATTTTATCTAACATAATTTCTAATTTGCTGATTTGATAATATACCGATGTGCCTATTTACTGATGTACCGATGTACCGATGTATCGATGTGCGAATTTACTGATGTACTAATATGCTGATTTTTAATTTTATTACTTTGAAAATTAATTTTCCACAAACAATATTCATTTATCATTTTCTAAAACAATATTTTTAAATTGGTACATTAGTAAATTCGCATATCGGTAGATCCGCTCATTCTTAAATTAATTCTTCTTTCTCACAGTCCGCTGCTCAATTCGTTTTTCATAATCAACGCCTTGAAATATGCGGTGCACGTATATTCCGGGAGTATGAATATGATCAGGGTTCAACTCTCCGGGCTGCACCAGCTCTTCCACTTCTGCAATTGTTATTTTTCCGGCCATTGCCATCAATGGATTAAAGTTGCGTGCAGTTTCCCTGAAAACTAAATTGCCCTGGGTATCGCCTTTCCAGGCTTTCACGATCGCGAAATCTGCATCAAATGCATATTCCATCAGAAATTCTTTTTCAGCACCGTCAACAATAAATTTCCGTGATTCTTTTCCAATTGCTATTTCGGTGCCTACTCCTGCAGGTGTGAATATAGCAGGCATTCCATATCCTGCCGCCATACAGCGTGTGGCAAGTGTTCCCTGAGGAATTAATTCTACTTCAAGCTCACCGCTTAATAACTGCCTCTCAAACTCTGCGTTCTCGCCTACATACGAAGCGATCATTTTTTTTACCTGGTGCTGCTGCAGAAGAAGCCCTATTCCAAAATCGTCAACACCTGCATTATTTGCAATACAGGTTAAACCTTTTACTCCTTTTTTTACTAAGGCGGTAATACAATTTTCCGGAATACCGCACAGGCCGAAGCCTCCGAGCATTAAGGTCATGTTATCAGTGATGTCTCTAATCGCCTCTTCGGCGTTTGCTACCGTTTTATTCATGCTATGTGAATTACTAAATTTATCGAACTAAAAAAACATCCCGCTTCTGAACATTATCTCACACATTCTCCCATCTCTCACTCGCACAGTGAGCCTCACAAGGGGGACTCAAGAAATTGCCTGCTGCCAATTTTGAAATTGCCAATTGAACAATTGCGAACTAATAATTATCTTCAATCGTATTAAAATTTTCAACGCCGTTATCCAACTCCCTGTTGTATTTGCTGCAATCCATTTCAGTATCAATTCTCTTAGATGGTTTTTCAAATTCACCCTGAGATATTTTAATAGTTTTATCCGCATAAACTTTTTGCATATATTTTCCCCAGATGGGCAGTGCCATAGCTGCACCCTGTCCCTGATCGGTGCGGTCGAAATGCACTGCGCGGTCTTCTCCGCCTACCCAGCAGCCCGAAACCAAATCGGGGGTAATGCCCATAAACCATCCGTCAGAATTGTTCTGTGTAGTACCGGTTTTGCCGGCTATAGGCATCATCAATTTATATTTGTAACGCAGGCGGCAGCCGGTTCCTATCTGTACAACGCCCTGCATCAGGCGCAGCATCACGTATGCTTTTTCTTCATTCATTACCTCTTCGGTTTTTGGAACAAAATCAGCCAGTACTTTTCCGTTTTTATCTTCGATACGTGTAACGAATGTAGGCTGTATCCATGTGCCCTTATTGGCAAAGGAAGAATTTGCACCCACCATTTCAAAAACAGATATTTCAGGAGTGCCTAGGCAGATAGATGGTACAGCTTCAATAGGGCTTACAATACCCATTCTGCGGGTCATATCAATTACTGCCTGAGGTCCGAATTGTTTTATCAGGTAAGCAGAAACATAATTGATTGAGTATGCTAATGCCTGTTGCAGCGTAAGCATTTTTCCGGCTAATTTTTCTTCGCCGCCTGCATTATCAGGGCAGTACTGAGGCTGTCCGGCTGGCATATCAATACAGGTTTTAACATTGGGTATTCTGTAGCATGGCGAATATCCCTCCTGTATTGCCAATGCATAAATGAACGGTTTAAAAGTAGATCCCACCTGCCTTGAATGGCCGATCTGAACATGGTCGTACTGGAAAAATTTATGAGAAATACCGCCCACCCAGGCTTTGATATAGCCTGTCTGAGGCTCCATTGACATAAACCCTGTCTGCAAAAACGCTTTGTAATATCTGATAGAATCCCATGGCGACATCACAGTATCTTTTTCGCCTTTCCAGGAAAAAACAGTCATAGCAGTTGGTGTTTTAAATTTCTTTTCAATGTCTGCTTCACTTGCTCCTGCCTTCTTCATTGCGCGGTAGCGGTCTGAGCGTTTCATCCCCTGCTCCATGATGGCTTTAATTTCATCCTTTGATACATTCCAGGCAAAAGGCGCATTTCGTTTCTTCCTGCATTCATCATCGAAAGCGCCCTGAAGTTCCAGCAGGTGTTCTGTTACGGCTTCTTCGGCATAACGCTGCATACGCGAATCGATAGTAGTGTATATTTTTAAACCATCGCGGTAAATATCATATTTTGTCCCATCAGGTTTAGGGTTTTCTTCGCACCATTTTTTAAAAAACACATCCCGCAGATATTCCCGGAAATAAGGCGCTAAACCATCATTATGATTTTCGGGATGAAAGGTTAATACGAGAGGGATTTTTTCTAACGAATCAAGCTGTTTAACAGTTATGTAATTATATTTCTGCATCTGCTGCAGTACTGTATTTCTTCTTCCCTGCGTCCGTTCTTTAAAACGGTTTGGATTAAATAAGGCAGGATTCTTAGCCATGCCCACAAGCATTGCAGCCTGCTCCAGGCGGAGTGAATCCGGCGTAGTGCCGAAATAAATTTGTGCAGCTGATTTTATTCCTACTGCGCTGTTTATGAAATCGAACTTGTTGAGATACATTGCCAGGATTTCCTGCTTTGTATATTCTCGTTCTAATTTTACGGCAATTATCCATTCTTTAATTTTTCTTATAACCAGGTGAATGCCGCGCAGGTCCTCGCGTGGGAATAGCATTTTTGCAAGCTGCTGCGTTATTGTACTGCCTCCGCCGCTGCTGCTGCTCCTGTGCACAGCCCCTATAATTACACGTCCTAAGGCACGTATATCAACGCCAGAATGTTCAAAAAAACGGGCATCCTCAGTTGCAATCAGCGCATTTATAACATTAGGAGAGATGTTCTTAAACTTAACATTGGTACGGTTTTCGGCATAATACTTACCGATTACTTTTGTATCGCACGAAAAAACTTCTGTTGCCAGATTTGTTTTAGGGTTCTGCAATGCCTCGGTATCGGGCAGTTCAGAGAAGAAACGAACATACATTACAAATGACACTATTGAAATTACAGGCACTGTAAACAGCACCCAAAACAGCAGTACATACTTTCTATAGTTTTTCTTTTTCGATTTTTCTGCGCTCATGCGTATTGCTTAATTTGTTGAATTTTATTAATTTGATGTACTTCTGAACGGCGTGCCTCTGCATTATAAAATGCTTTGCCCCGTCAGCCGGCAATTTCCGGTTCTATTAAATTTATAAATTGACTAACAACGTCTTTGATTTTTTTAGTGTCTCCTTTGTAGGATACCTTGTAAAATTCATCTTCGAGGGCATGTGCTTTTTTAGAGCCGTGTTTTTTTAGAAAATGATCCATGTAATCAGGTGCATAAGCGAAGAGATATTCTTCAGGAATATTTTTAAAATTTATAAGAAGGAATTTATCAATTTCTTTTTTGTTTTTCTTGTAAACCATATCTACTAAAGCGAAGTCGGCGTTGTGCGAAATCTTTGAGCTTAACAATGCTTTTTTCAAACGCTCCTTCTGCTCCGGTGAAAGAGCCTGTTTAAAATCCTGCAGGTCATCCTTAGAATATAATTCAGTAAGAGATTTTTTTGGATTCAATTCGTCGGTGCCTTCTTTTCTGGTTGCTTCATTTTCAGCACATTTTACAAGCCATTCAAGAGTCTCTGAAAACATTTTATTTTTATCAGTGATTTCCTGTATTACCTGTATTTCTTTAATGCGTTTTTTGTAAACTTCAATTTCATCCAATGCTAAAGTTTTAACACCAAAGGCTCCTTCTCTGGTATAATATTTTCCGCTTGAATTACTCAAAAAAAGGATTACGTAAGTACTGTCGAAATACTGCACATTTGCAGGAACAAAATTAATTGAATTGTTATAAAATTTGAATGAAAGCGTGTCCTCATCCACCTTTCCCTGAAGCCTCTCTTTTACTGTTATTTTTACGATGCGGAAATTGCCTTCTTTTTCAGTATGGCCGGTAACTGTTTTCTGCACATAACCCACAACTATAAATTCACTCTGGTCAACAAGGAAACGAAGTGTCTGAGGGGAGCTGGCAGCGATTGAAGAAGATGCCGTGAAACCTAAAAAGATAGTTAAAATTGCTGCGATTTTAATTTTCATTCGTTTGAGGGAGGTATTCATTTAGATATACATTATTTATTTTTATGTTTTTCTATCCTCAGCCCTACATCCATAATCAATGGAATTGTATCAAGGCGCATTCCATGCTGTATTTCAAATGTGTATTTTCCTGTGAAAGGAAAACGGACGTTTCGTTTAAAAGGTATTTGGTTATCATAAATATCGCCGGCTCCGCTGCCTATCCATTTTCCTTTCGCATCGGCTAACACACATTCGAGCGTGTCCTGCAGCATTTTGCCATCGGGAAATGTTGTTTTAACAAACAAAAATAAATTGCTGTAAGGGAAGCCGTCGGCATTGCGGACGTTGATATAAAAATCGGCAGGGACATCTTTATCAGCGATATCAACATTTAATTTTATAACATTTTTACTGCCCCAGCCGGTTTCTGGAATTTCGACATTCTGCTCGAAAATACGGCCGCGGTCGCAGGCTGAAAAAAGCAATAGAGACAGAAAAAACAGTGTTAGAAATAAAAAAAAATTGGATCTGCCGGATTTTAGTTTCATAAATTAATTTAATTAATACACCATTCTCGCTTGAAGCGGATTATGCCTGCTCCTGCGGAGGTTTGTTATTTTCCTGCGGGCGGGGCGGACGATTGTTTGGCCTGTTGGTATTCGGCCTGTTTCTATTACTGTTATTCGGTTTGTTTGGGTTTGCGTTAGGATTAGGATTAGGATTAGCGCCCGGATTAGGATTTGGTTTTGCCTGATTCGGGTTTCTATTCCTGTTTTTATTTCTGTTCGGATTGTTGTTCGGATTGCTGTTTGTTCTGTTTGGATTCAAATTAGGCACATTAGAAGGCGCAGCACTATTTGCATCCGCATTTGCATCCTGGTTTGTAACGGGGTTTTGGTTCGCACCCGGCTTGATATCAGCATTAGGGCCTGAAGTCCTTTTTTTATTATTGCTGTGTTTGTGTTTCGATTTTTTTGTTTTATCAAAACGCGTCAGACTGTCCTGCCCGACTACATTTTCGTAATCCGGTTTTTTTTCAGCTATTTTTAAAGCAGGTTTTAAAATATCTAAATCAGAAGGCTTTAAACCTGTCTTATTCATTTCTATAACTTCTTTTACGCGGTCAACCGAAAGAGGAATAAAATTATCCGGTTCGGAAGTATAGGAAAAAAACATGGTGCGTTTAAAAATGTCAGTTTTTTGATGAAAAGCCCTTCCTTTTTCGGTCTCGAGTTTTACATTGTTTACTTCAGGAAAATCTTTAAGAGCATCCAGATAACTGTCGAGCTCATAGTTCAAACAGCATTTAAGCTTACCGCATTGTCCGGCTAACTTCATCGGGTTTAATGATAACTGCTGGTAGCGGGCTGCACTTGTTGATACAGAGCGGAAATCAGTGAGCCATGTTGCACAGCACAATTCTCTTCCGCAGGAACCGATACCGCCTAAACGCCCGGCTTCCTGCCTTGCGCCGATCTGACGCATTTCGATGCGCACTTTAAATTCATCAGCAAGTACTTTTATCAATTCACGAAAATCAACACGGTCATCAGCAGTATAATAAAAAACAGCCTTGGTTTTATCGCCTTGATATTCTACGTCGCTGATTTTCATCTGCAGATTTAACTTAATGGCAATGGTGCGTGCGCGGTACATAGTAGCCTGCTCCAGGTTTTGAGCCTCCTGCCATTTTTCAATATCATTTGGTTTTGCTTTGCGGTAAACCTTTTTAATTTCTTCGGATGAAGGAGCAATGTTTTTCTTTTTCATCTGCAGCCGCACCAATTCTCCGGAAATTGAAACTACGCCGATATCATGCCCGGGAGAAGCTTCTACAGCAACCTCGTCGCCGACATGAAGAGGCAGATTATTTACGTTTCTGAAAAAATCTTTACGGCTGTTTTTAAAACGTATTTCAACAATATCAAATAGAGGCTGTCCGCTTGGAAGCTCCATGTTTGCAAGCCAGTCAAAAACATTTAATTTATTACATCCGCCGTCGCTTACGCCGCAAGAGCCGTTATTATTGCATCCGCCAGGTAAACTGTTTGTTTTATTTTCTCCTGTTGAACACCCCGTACATCCCATATATGACTAAATTGTTGAATTGTTAAATTGTTTTTTTTGCTGCTAGTTGATATTTGTCAGTTGTTTGTAATATTGCCTGTTGCCAAATTGCCTATTGCTGAATTGCCAATTGTCAAATTATCTAAACCGGTTTTGGTAAATTTAGTAATTCATTGAACTTAAAAGCCAGATCCATAAATAATATTTTAACATTCGCATTGCGCTCCATGTGAAAGTGTGCTTTGTTTAATTCTTCGATAAAACGCTCAATATTATCGCCATGAATAAATGGAGAAAACTTTTTAACAAAGCCCTGCTCCTCTGCCCCCAGCTTTACAAGTCCGGCATCAGCATAATTCAAAACAAGGCTTTCGCGCATAATGTGCAAAGCATAATTCAAAAAGTTTTTCTGGCGTTCCCGTCCGGCAGTTGCGATTTCATCAATCCAGGCCATTACTGCTTTAGGGTCAAACTTTATGCTTGCACGCATAAGCTTTTGAAAAGCGGCAAGGTTCTGTCCTGCGTTTTCATTTTCATTAATCAGCAGCTGCGCTTCTGCATAATTGCCGTCTGCTAAAATCACTGTGCTTTCAGCTGCTTCAGGCGATAAGCCATGACGCCCAATCAATGCTTCTATTAAATCAGTCTCATTAATTTTAGAAATTTTAATGAGCTGTGTCCGCGATAAAATGGTTCGCAGTAATTGATCTTCACTCTCGCAGACCAGCAGGAACAAGGTTTTATCAGGCGGCTCTTCTAAAATTTTGAGAAGTTTATTTGAAGCCGCAGGATTCATTTTTTCTGCCTGCCAGATAATCATTATTTTATATTCAGCCTCATAAGTGGTAAGGCTTAATTTACGGAGTATTTCAGCGCTTTCTTCAACCCCTATTACAGCCTGTTTGTTTTCTGCATCAAGCATTTCAAACCAGTTAAAGAGCGTAACATAAGGGTTGTCTAAAAATACTTCACGCCATTTTGCTGCAACGTCGGTACTTACTCGCACATCCTTTGAAAGCGCCACGGGGTAAACAAAATGCAGATCGGGATGGACAAGTTTATTATATTTTACACAGGAAAGGCATACACCGCAGGAATCATCCACCTGCCTGTTTCCGCAGGAAATATACTGTGCATAAGCTGCAGCAAGAGCAAGACTTCCGCTGCCCTGAGGGCCGAGGAATAACTGAGCATGACTGATGCGTCCTTCCTTTACGGAACGTATCAAACGTTCTTTAACAGCCTGCTGGCCAATGATCTCTTTGAATAACATTTAATTGCCCCTTATTTTGAAGGAACTCAGGATTTTTTAATTTTTACGCTTTCAAAGATAACAAATGTTTCAATGTGAAAGTACAATTGATCCATCAAAGCCGGGGTATCTCTACTGGCTGTATTGGAAGTAAATAAGTTTAAAACCAAGAGTCTGGCACAAGTTATTTTTTAGCCTGGAAGTCACTCAGTCTTGACATAGCAAACTTTCTTACTTTCTTTTTTAGAAAAGGGGTCCAGCCGAGCAAAGCGCCGGATATTCCTAAAGCCTGCTTCGACCATTTATAAAAACTAAAAACATCAGTATGTTTTATAATTTTTCCATTTTCAATTATAAAATTTCCTTTCACATTATTTACAACCTTTCTTCCGGTTGCCGAAAAGGTATAATAGGCTGTCCATTCTGCATCCCCCCGGGTTCCAGAGGCCGTTACATTTTTAAAATCCAGCTTTGTGTCTTTCCCGCCTGTTACAAGCATTTCCCACATAGCCTTTACCTGCTTGGAATTTAGATTTACAAATACTTCATCGCTGAAAACGGCAGTATCTGCATAACAGTCCTGCATCCCTTTGTAGTCCCTGTTTTTAAAGCAGGTATAGAATTTATTTATAAGCTGAACGTTTGTGTTTTCCATGGTTTTGTCTGCCGCTGTAAGATTTTGAGAATAGATATTCTTTGAAACAGCAAAGAAAAGCAAAAATAATGTTTTTAATAGAATTGATTTCATTATATATTTTTACGAGTATAAAATCCAAAACATGTATAGGTTTTTTGCAGCTGAAAGAATCACAAAAGGTGTCATTTTTTTTAACAAACAAATTATTAAAATTGCTTATTAAGCATGTTTCATCTTTATCTTTGTCCGAATGATCAAACTCCTGAAAATAATATTTATTGCAATTTTTTTTATTTCCATTGCAATCACTGCGGGTTCATGCAGAAAGCGTTATCCGTCCGATGCATTTCTGAATATGAAAATTAAACCAAATACGGTTCAGCTGCGGGCGGATAAAAGAATATTGAGGAAAAGCAACAGGGCCTATAAGAGGCAGATGGGTAACAGCAGAAGGCATTTATTCGGATTAAGAAAGGCACCTGGTACTTAGGAAACAAGACTCCTCGCATGAGAATTATATTTAAATTTCAAAACATTTTGATTTTACTTTTTTTTGCTATGCAGACAGATTCCATTTTAACAATAAATTTTGTAAATTTGCGCGATGAAAAGGCTGATTTGTCTGATTACTTTATTTTCTATCTTTTTAAATTTCCACAGCAATGCTGAAATTAATCATTTCAGCAAATCAAAGGAGGCGTTCTCATTAAATGCCTTTAAAAAAATCTCAAATAAGACCACTGTATTTAAAGCGAAATTTATTTATTGCGATGCAGCCAATACAGTTTCTGACTGGCATAAAAAAAGAAACAGAAAAGGAACCAGGCCTGTATTTGCAGGCATTCGGAATAAGTTTGTTTTTGTTTTAAATTCTATTGATAATAAAGCTGTCTTGTCAGGGCAGGCAGCTTATTGTTTTCGTTCGTTTCCCAGTAACGAAAAACGCGGTCCGCCTTTCTATTTTGCTGCTTAAAAAAACCTTAATTGTTTTTTAACATTATACGTCCCATTAAACAGCTTAATATTGCTGCTGTTTTTAAACACACAATTTATTATATTTTTATTTAGGATAATTTATGGAACCTCATAAATTCGGCAGCATCATTAGTACATCTTCTACAAGCTGGTATGCCGTTTATACGAAGCCGCGGGCAGAAAAAAAGGTTTATGAACGGCTGGCTTCAAAAGGGTTTAACGCCTACCTGCCATTAGTTACCAGCGTGAGGGAATGGAGCGACCGCAAAAAAAAAGTTTATACCCCCTTGATCTCATCCTATGTATTTGTAAATACTCATAGGGATGAGGTGTTTGATGCCCTGCAGATTCAGGGAACTGCAGGAGTACTCAGATATTTAGGAAAGCCGGCAGTAATAAGGGACCACGAAATTGAAAATTTAAAAATATTATTGACTGATTTTGAACAGGTCTCTAAGCTGGAAGGAGTTCATTTTGAGAAGGGAGAAAGGGTAAGAGTTGTAAAAGGGCCTTTTACCGGCTTAACGGCGCAGTCGGTAAGCATACAAGGTAAGCATAGAATAGTAGTTGAGATTGAGGCAATGGGAAGTGTAATGGCGGTGAATATACCATTGTCGTTTGTTGAAAAGGTGAAATAAAATTACTTTTTACCCCTTCAAATTAGTTTTTTAATCAGGCCCAAAATGGGACTGATGGCGGCGAAGCCGTGAACAGCATGTTAAAATTTCCCCGAATAAAATTGATAATGAATAATCCTGAATACAATTCAGATTCAACAATAAAAAAATCAATGCGCAAAAAAAATCCCGCATTGCTGCAGGACTTTTCTTCTATCAAAATACTTATACAACCATAATACTTTTAGCTTGGCTGAATGGGCCTTTGGCTTTGCTTATCGGGGCAAACTTGAAATACAAAGTAACACCTGGAGTTTGGTTTGTAAGCTCTACTGTTGCCAGTTTGCTTGAAACAAACTCAATCCAGGTAATACCGTCTGTACTGTATTGGTACTCAAAAGCAGCTTCGCCGATATGGCGCGGAACGCATACCTGGATAACACCGTTGCCCATTGCAGTTAAAGTCTGCTCTGTTACAGCGGTATTTCCTCCGCTTGTATAAACAGTCATACTTGCCGATTGAATTATTGCAGCAGGATTTGCATTTGCATTTGCAGTCTCCTCTACAAAAGCCCGTACAAAGTTAAATGCGCTCACCAGCAAGCGCTCCTGCTCGTGCATCTGATCGGCACTGCCTGCAGCACCGCTTGCTGCAGTAAGTATTGAATTGTGAAGATTAGCTATTAATACAGCCAGCATTGCATAGGTTACAGGCATTAAATTAGCGGGAAAATTTCCGCTCGCCTGCATGGCAGCCAGTATAACTTCTGCTCTTGTTACTTTTCCGTCCGGATTAAGGCCGCTTAGGCCCAATACCGCTCTGTAAGTGATTTTCATTTTTTTAATTTTTTAATGTTAATAATTTATTGATTTATATACCTAAGATGTTTTCTAAATGTTTATTCCATAAAAAAAATAATAAAAAATCGAATATTTTTTATAATGTCTTGATATTCAGATAGAAAATTAGTCATTTTTTAATTAGAGATCAGCTCATTTTAATTCGAAATCGCTTCAGTTTAACTCGAGATCGATTCACTTTAATTCGAAATTGACTCAATTTAGTTGGAGGTCGCTTCACTTTAATTCGAGATCGCATGGGTTTAATTCGAGATCGATTCAGTTTAATTCGAGAACGAGTGAGTTTAATTCGAAATTGCTTCAGTTTGATTCGAGATCGACACATGCTAATTCGAGATTGCTTCGGTTTAATTCGAAATCGATTCACTTTAATTCGAGATCGCTTGGGTTTAATTCGAAATCAATTTACTTTAATTCGAGATCGACACACTCTAATTCGAGTTCGGCTCAGTTTAATTCGAGATCGCTTGAATTTAATTCGAAATTGCTTCAGTTTAATTCGAAATTGACTCAACTAATTCAAGATCGCATCATCTAAAATTGTTAATTTCGCACCCCTAAAACACATATTTTATAGACCAATAAAAATCGAATTTAAATGAAAGAAAAAGTATTAGTTACAGGAGGGGCGGGTTTTATCGGATCGAATCTTTGTGAAGCATTACTTAATAAAAATTATAAGGTAGTCTGCCTGGATAATTTTGCAACTGGAAAAAAGGAAAACATCGAATCTTTTTCAGCGGATTCTGATTTCGAATTAATTGTCGGTGATATACGAAATTTAGAAGATTGCAATAAGGCAGTAAGAGGCGTAGATTATGTGATGCATGAAGCTGCTTTAGGTTCAGTGCCGCGTTCAATCAATGACCCAATTACAACCAATGCTGTTAATGTGTCTGGTTTTTTAAATATGTTAGCAGCAGCAAGAGATGCTAAGGTAAAACGATTTATTTACGCGGCCAGCTCATCTACGTACGGTGATTCAGAAACGTTGCCAAAAGTGGAAGACAAAATAGGAAAACCTTTATCACCCTATGCAATTACCAAGTATGTAAATGAATTGTATGCCGATATCTTCAGCAGAACTTACGGGTTAGATTGTATCGGTTTACGTTATTTTAATGTTTTTGGCCGTAAACAAGACCCTGATGGCGCTTACGCAGCTGTTATTCCAAAGTTCGTGATTCAATTGATGAATCATGAAAGTCCAATTATTAATGGAGACGGAAACTATTCACGTGATTTTACATATATTGATAATGTAATTCAAATGAATATATTAGCCATGGCTGCTCAAAACCCTAAAGCAATTAACACGGTTTATAATACGGCATTTGGCGAGAGCACAACTTTAAATGAACTGGTTTTTTATCTCAAAGAATTGTTAGCTGTTTATGATCCCAAAATCGCTGATATTCCAATAATATACGGCCCCAATAGATCTGGTGATATCCCTCATTCATTGGCATCTATTGATAAAGCAAAAACGCTGCTCAATTACAAGCCCTCTCATTCTTTGGAAAAAGGCTTAAAAAATGCGGTTGACTGGTATTGGAAAAATTTGAAATTTATTAAAGTATAATCGTGAGGGAATAGTTATAGGGTTTATGCATTTGCAGGCGAAATAAATTATAACTCATGCAAAATATTTAGGAATTTTATTATAATAAAAATTTAAAAAAATTATTGAACCGAAAATTGACTACCCATGTTCAAAGATAAAGTCTTAATGATTACTGGAGGAACAGGTTCTTTCGGCAATGCAGTGCTTAAACATTTTCTAAACTCTGAGCTGAAAGAATTACGCATATTCAGCCGTGATGAAAAAAAGCAGGAAGATATGAGGGTTGAGTTCAAAAATGACAAACTCAATTTTATCATCGGTGATGTGCGCGATTTTGATAGTATTAATTCAGCTATGCAGGGAGTTGATTATGTTTTTCAGGCAGCAGCGTTAAAACAAGTTCCCTCCTGTGAGTTTTTCCCGATTCAAGCAGTTAAAACTAATATCCTTGGTTCTGAGAATGTATTAGAAGCCGCTTCCAGAAATAACGTAAAAAAAGTTGTTGTTTTAAGTACTGATAAAGCGGTTTATCCCATAAATACTATGGGGATGACCAAGGCTATTATGGAAAAGCTGGCAATTTCTAAAGCACGCGATCCAAGGGTACAGGCAAATAAAGGAGTAATCTGCGCCACCAGGTATGGTAATGTAATGTGTTCACGAGGATCTATCATTCCATTATTTATCAAACAAATTAAGGATGGAAGTCCGCTGACAATAACAGAGCCGAATATGACCCGTTTTATGATGTCACTTGAGGAATCAGTAAGTCTTGTACTCTTTGCATTTAATAATGCCGAACCGGGCGATTTATTTGTTCAAAAGGCTCCCGCAGCAACAATACTTACTTTAGCAACTGCATTGAAAGAACTTTTCAATGCAGATAATGAAATAAAAATAATAGGCTCCCGGCATGGGGAAAAAATGTTTGAAACATTATGCGGAAAAGAAGAAATGTCAAAAGCAGAAGATTTAGGCGAATTTTATCGTGTGCCTGCGGATATGAGAGATTTAAATTACACAAAATATTTGCAGACAGACGGGCCGCGTTTACTTGATAAGGAGTATAATTCTGACAATACCCACCGTTTAACAAAAGAGGAATTAAAATCCCTGTTATTAAATTTAGACTATGTTCGTAATGAGTTAACAGCTTATTCTGCAAAAATATAAATCGATATAAATTAATTTATTATGAAAATTTTAATTTTAGGTTCAAAAGGAATGCTGGGTCAAATGGCTTATGGTTTTTTTTCGGCTCATTATGAAACACTTATCTTTGATAAAAAATATAGTTTATTGAATAGAAATGAATTCGTAAATGAAATTAAAGAATTTGGCGATTGTATAATTATTAATTGTATTGGAAGGATCAAGCAAAAATTTACAAATGCCATGGAACTTTATCAGACGAATTCAATTCTCCCCTTTGATTTAATTAATGGCATTGGTAAAGGGCAAATACTTGTTCAGCCTTCTTCCGATTGTGTCTTTTCCGGTAATTCATTAAGTCATTATCTTAGTGGCCAAAGACCTGATGCAATTGATGATTACGGTTGGAGCAAAGCACTTGGTGAAGAAGCCCTTCTAGAAAGAAGCAACTGCTACATCATCAGAGTCTCCATAATTGGACCAGATAACAGCAATAATCCAAAAGGTTTATTGAGTTGGTTTTTGTCATCCGGAGATGAAAATGAGTTAAATGGTTTTACAGATCATTGGTGGAATGGCATAACTACTTTGGAATGGTGTAAAAAAGTGGAATCGATTATTATGGCGGATCAGGAAAGAGAAAGAACCGGAAAAATCATTCAGTTAGGTACCGAAGAAAAATATAATAAATATGAGCTGCTCAATTATTTTCAAAAAGTATTCGAATCCAAATATTTAATTAGACCAACCTCTTCTGGAAATTACACCAATAGATGTCTTCTTCCCGACTTTTCCTCTACAAACATAATTAGTCAACTTATTGAACTTAAAGAAAATTGTTATGTACAAATCAATTAAACGCTTTCTGCGCAAATCAGATATTTTAATTAAGATTAATGAGTTGTGGGTATATCGAAACAGAAGAATATTTTCCAAGAGTTTAATAGAATTAGCAAATAAACAAGGCGTTGAGATTGGCGGGCCAAGCCAGGTTTTTAGTGAAAAAGGACCACTCCCAGTTTACAGTATAATTAAGAGCTTAAATAATGTAAATTTCAGTAATAATACATTTTGGTCTAGCGCAGATGAAGGTAATAATTTTCATTTTTCTGCAAACAAACCAAATGGAATGCAAATCATTTCAGATGCAGTAAGCATACAAAAAATAGAAAGTAGTTCCTATGACTTTTTGTTAGCTTCTCACGTGATAGAACATATTGCGAATCCAATTAAGGCTATTTTAGAATGGAAAAGGATTGTTAAAATTAACGGATTATTGGTTATAATTGCTCCAGATATGCGGAATACATATGACAGAAAACGGCCGATAACAGAATTTAGTCATATTGTAAAGGATTATAACGAGAATGTTGGCGAGAATGACACAACCCATTTTGAAGAAGTTATGAAACTGCATGATTTATCCGTTGATAACACTATAAAAGGTATTGATGAGCATATTAGTAGAACCAGCCATAATTTTGAAAACCGGATTTTACATCATCACACATTCGACAAGAACTTGTTAATAGAAATTTTGAAACATTGTGATTTGAAAATCATCAATAGCCAGGTTTTTAGACCTTATCATATTGCGGTTGTGGCTCGTAAAATAAATGATTAGGGTTCATACAAAATATGTAAAGTAAATTTTGGGCACTTACTGTGAAAGCTGCTGTCTTCTTTTTTAAATTTTCTCACTTTCCACTTATAACATGAACAGATCGTTAATCATTTTATAAATAGGGAAATTATTCAATAATAGCACCCAATAAAACTTTTCAATGCCTACAAATACTGCATATTCATCATTTATAAACCTTTACAGAACTAATACAGTATGATCTTTAATCTTTCTGCGACTTTAGAATCAAATATTCGAGCACATAATCGTATAGCAAAAAAGTACGAAAATATACATGGTGAAATCTATAACTCAAATGAACAAAATCGTTTGCATGATGATTTATTAAAGGCAATATCATTAATCACAACCACAAGCAATACAAAAAAAGCAATTGACTTTGGTTGCGGTGCTGGAAATTTAACGAAACATCTTTCATCGCTTGGTGTTGAAGTAACTGCTTGCGATATTTCTCAAGGGTTCCTTGATCTGATAACATCCCGAACTTATGAGGCCAAAGTGGAGACTCTAAAACTTAATGGCAAAGATATTTCAAACATCCCAGATGAAAGTATTGATATGGTTGCTACCTATTCGGTTTTGCATCATGTTCCCGATTATCTAAGCATACTTAAAGAGTTCCATCGAGTACTTAAAAAGGGTGGAATAATTTATATTGACCACGAGTCTTCTGAAGAATATTGGCGCCAAGAAAATGACTATAATATTTTTAAGCTCGAGATGAAAAAAAAAAGTCGGATTGAGATAAGTAAATATTTTATGCTAAATAATTATTTTGATTGGGTTATACGTCGGTTTTTCAATAAACGATATCGGAGAGAAGGGGATATTCATGTATTTAAAGATGATCACATTGAGTGGAGAAAAGTCATTAAAACACTTGTCAGTGAAGGAGGGGAAATTGTTTTTGAGAAAGACTATTTGCTCTTTAAACGAAATTATAATGTTTCCGTTTATAATAAATATCAAAATAAAATAAGCGATACACATTTACTTGTAATAAGGAAGTGCTAATCACGAATAAGAAAGAACTTGATTTAAAAGAACTCATTTTAATAAAAAATAAACTTACGAAGATTGGACAATTCATTTACTGACAAAGTCTTACTGCTTTCTATAAAATAAAGATTTATGATTTTTAACATAGCAATAAACTTTATATCTAAATTTTGGAATTTAATTTCATTGATAATATTTACGCCTATTTATATTGATAAACTTGGCTTTAAGGCATACGGTATAATAAGCTTGTCAATTGTGTTTCAAGGTGTAATGTCAATCGCTGACGCTGGATTGACACCATTAATAACAAGGGATTTAGCTTCTAATGTTGATTCTAAACAAAAAAAAAAACAAATTTTAAATTCATTTGAATTAATTTATGTCAGCCTGTTAAGCTTAATTATTATTCTTTCGCTCCTTTTTTCTCGAAATATTGTTGCTGTTTTTTTTAATCATCAGTTTGAAAACGTTGAAAATTTTTCGCTGATAATTAAAATATTTACCATTGATATTTGTTCACAATTGTTAATGCGCTTTTATATCGGAGGTCTTCAAGGGTTGGAATGTCATTTAACCGCCAATATAAATTATATTTTATGGGGTATATTCAGAAGCGCTTGCGTTTTGGTCGTTTTGCATTATTTCAATGGCCTGTTATATTTCTTCCTGTGGCAGGCATTTATGTCAGTTATTTTCCTTATAATTTTAAAGATTTCAATTTACGCTAAGTTAGGAGGGGGGAGAGCAAAATTCGTATACAATAAAGATATTTTTTCCGGAATCTTCAAAAGTTCTACGCTTTTAATAGGAATTGCTATTGTCACAGGGTTGAATGCTCAAATGGACAAACTGTTTATTTCCAAGCGTAATACGGTAGAGGTTATTGGGCAATACAATTTGGCCTCTTCATTATCATCAATTGTTGTTTCTCTTTCTTTTGTTTTTTTAGTTGTTTTTTTACCAAGATTTATCATCTTTAAAACAAAACTTTCTTCAGTAAAGTTTCGCGATTTATATTTGATTTCCACAATTGTCGTCGCTTTATTCTCTTTCACTTTAGGAGCAAACATCATTTCGGATCGTGTTCAACTTATAAGTAATTGGCTTCATAATGAAAATAACAGTTTGGAAATAATAAAGTTTTTATCTGTGTTGACATTGTCTTTTCTGTTTATGGCACAAACAGTAGTGCCGTATGCATTGGCTCTTGCTTTTGGGTTTCTTAAGATCCAATTAGTGCTTGGTATATTCAGTTTGGTTTTAGGATTTTTACTTTATTGGGTGTTTAATCATTTTTTAAATTCGATGGGCATTGCAATTTCGTATTTAATTATTCAAATTGTTTTTTCATTGGTTTATATATATATTGTAAATAAAGAATTTCTTAAATTTAAATATGGTTTTTATGTCATAAATCTGATTTTAATTCCAGGGTTAATGGCTTTTATCCTATCATATCTTATCCATATTTCGATGCTTAATTTTGTATTTGAAAGCCATCTTGGTTTCTATGTTTTTTTTATATTTAAAAACATTTTTTCATTACTAATAAATTGCTTTTTTCAATATTTTTATTTCTTGAAAATATTGAAAATTGATTTGTTGCGATTATTTTCAAAATATTTTAAATAATTTTATTATGAGCGAAGTGTTATTGAGTGTTATTATTCCGACCAAAAATCGGCACAAAGTGCTAATTCCTACAATTAAAACTTTATCCAAGAACATAAGTGATTCCAGGGTGGAATTTGTGATTCAGGATAATTCAAATGATAATATTGAAATGTTGGAGTATCAGAAACAAGCAAACGATTCTCGTATACGTTATTTCTATGACTCTGAGGATATCGGCCTTAAAAAAAATTTTGACTACGCCCTGATTCATTCCTGCGGTAAGTATCTTATACTGATTGGCGATGATGACTTAGTCAATCCTTATATAATGGATGTTTTAGATCATGCTGTTAAATCCGAAATAGAATGTTTAATTTATCCAAGAGCCACATATTATTGGCCGGATGTGGTATTTCAAAAAGAAGTTGAGTTCTTTGCTCCTGCTTCAATTCAGATAATTAAAAATGCTGATTTAAATATTCAAAAATTATCGTCGGCCGAGGAGTTGCAATATGTATTATCAATGGGCGGCATTTACTTATATAAACTGCCGGCACTATACCACGGCATAGTTAAAAAAGAAATTGTGGATGCGATATACAAAAAACACGGGACCTATATACTTGGACCATCACCGGATATATGTCTGGCAATTTCACTTGCGTTTGAATTAGATTTTTATCATTATATCAATTTCCCTGTGTCTATCGCCGGTGCATCCTATGATAGTGCGGCCGGAATGGGGAGAAGGGGAGAGCATAGCGCTGCACTTGAAAATGCACCAAAATGGCTCCCTAAAGACACTATAGCGAACTGGGATATTAAAATTCCAAGACTTTGGAATGGATTTACTGTATATGCGCAAAGCATTTTTATTGTATTTAAACACAATAATAGAGTTTTGAATCTTAATTATTTTAAGCTATATGATAAAATTTTGTACGGTAATTTCAAGGATATTATTTTTTTAAAAAAAACCTTTTCTTTTAAGAGTTTAGACTTTTTAAGAAAAAATTGGATGATTATTAAAAACAGGGCATTGAATATTATCAAAGCATTCGTATTGAGTCTGCCTGATTTTATGTTTAGTTTTATTATAAAACGTTACGGATATTTTGCCGATTTAAAACACATAAAAAATATCGATAACGTTGAAAGCTGTATGCAGTGGTTAAAGGCAGAATATAAAAATAAATTCCGCGCTTAATCTTTTTTTGATATTAAATTGCCAGAAGTGAAATCAAAATTATTATATCTATATATATTATCCTTACCCTTCTCTTTCGCATTCAGTTTCTCCAGCGGAACGCTCACTTTAGCTTTAATGATTTCTATTGTTATGTTTGCATTTTTAAGCATCCATTTTGCAGTAATTAAATTTGCGCTGAGTAAAAAAGTTGTTTTTTATATCCTTCCTTCCCTGATTTTCTGTGTATACATAATTTTCAATTTCCTGATTACCGACTCCCACCTGTTAACATCATTTTTGCATTCAACGTCATATATCTCTACGGTTTTCCTTTTTTTTGTTATCCCTGTGCTTTACGGCTATTATTTTAAAAATTACATAAACAATAAAACGATATTCTTATGCATATTTATAATGGTACTCTATTCTTCGGCATATACCGTATTGCAGTTTATTTCGAATAACTGGTTTGGTATAAATTTAGATAATTACATTTACTGGCCGAATGTTGACGTTTCCAATACCATGTTTTTAGGGAATTTTTACCGGGCAAAAGGGTTTGCGGCTGAGCCTGGCCATTATGCTTTTTTTTTAGAATGTTTTATTCCCATTGTGTACTATTATTTGTTTGTAAGCGAGTATTCCCGTTTAGGGCGGATATTAAAAGTATCTTCCTTTATTCTTATAATTATTTCTTTGCTATTTACTGTGAGTGCTGCAGCATTTACAATCATACCTGCGGCTATTATTACAGCCCTAATATTTAATTACCGGCTTATTTTCAAGCTCACAAAATCATTTCTTATTAAAGCTGCCGTTATTGTCTTACTTGTTTCTTTAGTAATATTTCTCCTAAAGGATTTTCTTCCAATTTACGATATGGTTTTCACTAATTCATTAGATAAATCAGATTCCGCTGATGACCGTTTATACCGCCTTTCTCTCTTTAAGCGTCTTTTTTCAAAAGCTGATATATTTACGGCCTTCTTCGGTTACGGTCCTGCAGTTACTGCCAAATTGGGTTTATGCAAAACATGTACAATTGTTCTTTTATACCCCCTGCTGATAATTGAGCTTGGTGTTCTTGGATTCTTACTTTTTCTCAGGATATTTTTTCAGTTTTTTCAAAAAAGCAAAACCTTGGATAAAAATTTCATCTTCTTTTTTCAGATAAGTTTATTTTCACTTTATTTTCATTATTTTTTAATTTCAAATTATTGGTATCCATATATTTGGTTCTTAGGGGCGATGCCTTACCTGCTTGAAAAAAAATCTGTTGAATCAGGCATCTAAGTAATAACATGTATGTATTGCCCCGCCCAAATACTTCGACAAGCTCAGGCTGACCCCGAGCGTGCAGTCATGCTGAGCCTGTCGAAGTATTTGGGCGGGGCATAGAATAACAGTATTTCTTATACGCCTAATTCAAAAAATCTGTTTAAATATGGACGATTCCGTTTTTCATTTATTACCTTCTTTAAGCATTGGCGGTGCGGAATCCCTTGTTTTGAATTCAGTGATAAATATTAATAAAAAAAGAAAATATTTTTTAGTGTTTTTCGATTCGGTTGACTTAAATCTATGGCAGCAGCTTTCTGTTGAACAAAAAAAACATATAATAATTATAAAAGGAAGATTTACAATTAGCCGCTATATAAAGTCGATTGTTTTTTTACATAAAAACCGTTCAAGCATCATTATTACTTCCCTCTGGAAATCGGTCTTAATAGTGTATTTATATTCATTTGTTTTTAAGCTGAAAAAACATGTGGCTTTTATTCATAGAAGCACTACAGCTCATTTTTTTGATGGTTTTTTTAGGAAGTGGCAGATAAATAATAGCATTCTTCAACTGGCAGACAGCCTGCCGACAAAAAATTGGGTTATAAGTAATTGTTTGAAACCAAATGTTTTTGAAATACCTTTACTTTTTAAATCAGACCAAACATTTGCAGTAAAAAAAACTGGTTTGATAAAATTTTGTTATATTGGCCGCCTGTCCAAGGTTAAAAATATCGGTAAGGTGTTAGAACTTATGAAGCGATTGTACGTTCAATTGCCTAATTCGGTTTTTGATATTTACGGAACCGACCAGGGAGAATTGCACTTAGTTAATAAATTTATTAAAAACAATCATTTAGATAAAATCATCACGTATAAGGGGTTTTTGATGCCCTGGGAAATAAAAAACGAGATGGTTAGTTATCACTATATTATTTCGTTAAGCCATACTGAAGGTATGGCTATGTCAGTGGCTGAAGCTATGCAGGCAGGTGTAGTGCCGATAGCAGGGAATGTAGGCGGGCCTTCAGAATATTGCAGGCATTTAATAAATTCATTCATGGTTTTTGATTATTCAGACGGCTCTCTGGATGCAGCAGTTAAATTAGTTGCAGCTGCTTCAAATGATGAGATAGAATATAATAAAATGTCGAGAGCGGCGTATGATACTTTTTCAAATTCAGATTTTTATGAAGAGAGTTTTGAAAAATTGCTTCTTAAAATCAGTGTTTAATTTTTTTAGAAATTAAATTTTCACAAATAATTATGATTCTTAGAAAGTACCTCGATGGCCCGGCTTACATTGTACGCTTAGATGATGCTCATCCCCGTATGAATCAAAATCAGTGGCAGAAGTTTGAGGAAATATTGGACAGACATAATATAAAACCAATTGTAGCGGTTATTCCTTCGAATGAAGATGAATCACTTAATTTCCCCATTGAAGATTTAAATTTTTGGGAGAAAGTAAAGCGATGGCAGAGCAAGGGCTGGGAAATCGGCATACATGGTTTTAATCATATTTTTACTTCGGGAGATCCGGGAATGGTGGCAATCAATAATTATTCCGAATTTGCAGGGCTGCCTTTATCAGATCAGCGTACCAAAATTAGAAAAGCAATTCAAATTTTTAATGGTCATGGTATAAAGCCGAGGTTTTTTATTGCACCCGGTCATTCTTTTGATATCAACACAATTAAAGCCTTAGAAATCGAAACTGATATAAGGTGGATCAGCGACGGCATCTCTCTCTTTCCCTATAATCAAATGGGATTTTATTTTGTTCCCCAGCAAATTTGGCGGTTTCGACGTCTCCCATTTGGTCAATGGACCTGCGCTTTTCATCCAAGTACTTCAATTGATGCAGAAATTCTCCTTTTCGAAAAATTCATTTTAAAAAATAAAAAACATTTCCTAAACAGTTTTGAAAAACCGGATACAAATCGGGCAAAAAGTTTTTTAGATAAAATTTTCGGTAATATTTATTTTGTTCTTCTTAAGCTTAAAAACCTCAATAAAACACCTTACAAAATCGACAAATAAATTGTAAATAATGATTGTCGATCCAGGGAAATATATTTCTAAAATTTGGTTTTCAAATAAAATTGACTTCTCAGTTTTAACTGTGTATTATCAGAGTTCTGTTTATCAAAAAATACCAGGTATGATAAGCAAAGCATTCTACACTAAGATTATTGATTTGCAGCAGCCGGAATCTCAAATTTTGGCCGATTTCGAGAAAGGAACAAAGTATGAAATACGCAGAGCGCAGGTTGATGGAATTGTTTGTTCTGCGGCATCCGACCCCGGGAAGACAGCACTATTTTATAATGATTTCGCTAAAACTAAAAATTTAGGATTATTAAATGCAGCAAATATCAGCAGCAGTCCGCACAAATTTTTTACGATAGCAAAGATTAATGAAAATGTTTTAGTCTGCCATTTATATATATGTGATAAATCAAAAGGGAGGGTAAGGCTGTTAAACTCCGGCACAAAAATTACCGATGGAAATTCAGTTGAAAGAGCTTTAATAGGCCGTGCTAACAGGTATTTGCATTTCTGGGACATCAGCTATTTTAAAAATTTGGGTTTTACGGAATATGACTTAGGCGGATATGCTTATGGCACATCGAATAAATCATTATTGGGCATAAATTCTTTTAAAGACTCTTTTGGCGGTGAGTTTGTTAAAGAGTATCATTATTTTCCATTATTTATTTGGCTGGGTTTGATTTTGAAACAATACCTAAGCCCATCTGTATGGCTGCATTGGATTAAAAAAAACTAATCGTTTTAATTAAACCTTGAAAAATTAAATATAATGAAAACAAACTTTCAATTACCTCCAAAACAAATTATCTATCTTCTTAAAATCAGGTTAATTCAATTTTATTATAGGCTAATGAAACTAGACTTATATCTATATGACAGCAGCAAATTGTCTCCAGAAATTAATGGCTTAGACCCTTTGCTTGTCTATCGATCAACCCCGGCTGATCCTTTTACTTTGAGGCGTTTTTTAAAAAAACTAATTGATTCAAAGCTGATTTCAACAGACAATATTATTGATATTGGCTGCGGTAAAGGTGCCGGTATATTTATGTTTAAAAGAATGAATTTTAAAAAAATATCCGGTATTGAGTTGAATAATAAAGTGGCAGACATTGCGGAAAATAATTTTAAAAATAATTCTGCTATAAGGATATATTGCCAAAATGCTTTAGAGTTTGGGGAGTATTCTTCTTACTCGAATTTTTATTTATATAATCCTTTTCCAAGAAATGTATTTGAAAAATGGATAAAAATTGTTTTGGAGGCCAGGCGAGGCAGAGTTATTAACATTATATATGCAAATGATTTTTGTTCTGATATTTTATTTCAATTGGGTTTTATAAAACTGGCGGATGATATTGATATTTGGGGTTGTTCATTTGGTTATTATACCTTAAATTCTTAGAAAAAAACATTTTTGTTGTTAATGTTAGGATATTTTTCTTTTCCTTCTTTTATCATAAGACTCAAAGGCTGAGTTTAAATTAGTCAAATTCCCCAAAACGCTTATATGGATCATAAGGATTCAAAAAGAATAGTAATAACAGCTAATACTTCGTGGTATCTATTTAACTTTCGGATGGGCCTGCTGAAAGAATTAATAAGGCAGGACTTTTCAGTTTATGCTGTGGCACCCAAAGATGAGTACGTCCGTCCATTGGAAAATTTGGGAATTATATTCTATGACCTTAAAATAAACAGCAAAGGGACGAATTTCACTGAAGATATCTTTATTATTAGAGATTATATAAAAATTTTTAAAAAAATTAAACCTCATCTGATTTTAAGCAATACAATAAAACCAAATATTTATGGAAATTTTGCCGCTCAATTTTTAAAAATACCGGTAATAAATACTGTAAGCGGTTTAGGAACTATTTTTATAAAAAAAACATTCTCGTCATATATCGGCCGATTATTATATTTCATTTCTTTTCATAAAACAAATTGGGTATTCTTTCAAAATTCAACAGATAGAGATCTATTTATACAGGGGAGGCTGGTCAATTGCAAATTTTCAAGTGTGATTGCGGGGTCCGGTGTAGATACTCATAAGTTTTATTTCAACCGTTCAGCCAATAAAGGAAAAGTATTTCTTTTTGCCGGTAGATTGCTTGGAGATAAAGGGATCAGAGAATATATTGAAGCAGCAAAAAAAATAATAAAAGCAGATAACTCAATCACGTTTATAATTATTGGTGAATTAGGAAGTAATAATAATACTGCAATTTCATCAGTAGAACTAAATGAATGGTTAGAAAATCCTCAAATAATTTATAAAGGTAAAACCAACGATATAATTAGTGAACTGATTAAAGCGGATGTGATGGTTTTGCCTTCTTATCGAGAAGGCTTGTCGAAATCACTTATTGAAGCGGCAGCCATGAAACTTCCAATTATTACAACAAATGTGCCTGGCTGCAGGGATGTTGTTATTCATGGCCAAAATGGTTATCTCTGTAAAGTTAAAGATTCAGACGATCTCTATTTAAAGATGATAGAGATGATAAAATTAACAGAAACTGAACGAATTGAAATGGGAGAATTTGGCAGGAACATCGCTGTAAACAAATTTGATGAAAAAATAGTGATATCACATTATTTAGAAAAGATAGCTTTGCTTGTTAAAAATTAACTTTCAAAATTCAGTTTGCTCTTATCTCAGGAGAAGGAAAATAAGCAATCCAATTAATAATAGTCCAATAATAACATATTTTAAAAAGAAATTTTCAGCTTCTGCTGTCGTCCTTTCAATTGGTATTTCATTTGAGACATCTCCCTGCTTTTCTAATGAAGTCCCGATTCTTTTACCATCGTTGCGGTAACTCACAGCTTCACCGCCTTCCTCCCATATCCCTTGCCTCTGCCCATTTATATAAGTCCCCATTTCACTGATATTTCCATGAATATCATAATAGACCCATTCTCCCTCTTCTTTACCATTTTTATAGTCTCCTTTCCAATTCAAGAGCCCTGTACTGAAATGACATTCACTGCTGCCCTCCAATATGCCATCCCTATAATTATAAATTGAATGTAAATATCCGTCAATATATTCTTTCCATTCACCTTCGCATTTCCCTTCTTTGTAATTCCCATTCGACTGCAGCTGCCCTGTGTACCAATAAAACTCCCAATAACCGTTTCTCAGCTTATTAAAATAATTTCCTTTTGATTCAAATTGTCCATTTTTATGATAGCAGATACTTTCTCCATCCCCGTCGCCATTTTCATTGATATTCTGTTTATTGATCATTTTTTAAGTTTTTTTTATTAATCAGGGGCGGCCGTTGGGGCGCTCTTATCAGAAAGGCGCGGTAACCTCAAAACAAGCATTTGTCATTTGTGATACGGCTTTTTTATTTATCTTTCAAACGGAATTGTATTAAAAAATTTAATTCCGCGACCTGTCTTCGGTATAAAGAAGGCCTGGCAAATAGCAAAAATAATAATAAGCAAACACCCTTTTTCCTTGTGAAAATATACTTTTCCTCCATATAATGTTAACTATTCTGCACAGGTTTTTGAATTTCATATAACCTTAACTAAGCAGCTTTAATATATAAGCTGTTTTATTTAACACATAATTCGCAACAAGCGATGTGAATGAAGCATAAATTGTACATAAAATTTATTATTAAATGTTTTTTCAGATAGAAAATTATAAGTAATTTTACGCCCGTTATTTATAATTCATCGATGAATATTTTTGATTCAGCCACTCTTCTCTCCATCTTACGCGCTCATTATTTGTTTTTCACCGGAATGCTTTTTATCGGGGCTTTTTTAACCACTTATATAATTATACCTAAAATTATATGGGTAACTCAGGTTAAAAATTTAGCCGCTCCCATTAATGGAAGAAGCGCCCATAAAATACCTACCCCCGCTTTTGGAGGTGTTGCTTTTTTTATAACTATCATTCTAACGGTATCACTTGTACAGTCTATTCATATTGACTATGCAGGGAACCATTTAATTGCCGGGCTGACCATTTTGTTTATGGTAGGCTTAAAAGATGATTTGATAATTTCCACAGCAAAAGTGAAGCTTGTTGGGCAGCTGATTGCCGTTACTTTTATTTTGTTCTCACCTGAATTGCAGATAACTTCCTTAAATGGCTTTTTAAATATTTATGAAATCTCTCCATTCATTTCATGGCCCATGGCTTTAATTTTAATGCTTTCCATTATAAATGCCTATAATCTTATCGACGGCATCGACGGCCTCGCAGGAATTATAGGAATAATTATTTGCAGCATTTACGCGGTGATTTTCTTTTTTACCCATCACGATTTTTCTTTTATGCTCTGCATTTCTCTAATAGCAATATTAGCGGCATTTTTAAGGTATAATTTATCATTCGGAACCAATAAAATTTTTATGGGCGATTCAGGATCCCTGATAATCGGTTTCCTGATAGGATTTTTAACGCTTAGATTTATGACCATAGATTCCTTTAGTATAATTGAGTACCAGTTTAAAGCGGAAAACAGGATCATATTTATTATTGCTATTTTATTTATCCCAACATTCGATACCACAAGAATTATTATTTCGAGGCTGCTGCAGAAAAAAAACCCATTTACCGCCGATAGAAATCATGCACACCACATTCTTATTGATTTGGGCTTATCGCACGGAAAAGCAAGTATCCTGCTCGGCCTTTTAAATATATTCATAGTATTTGTATTTTTATTGTTAGGCAGGTATTACTCCTGTTATATTATGACCATTGTAATGGCTGCTTTGTTTCTGCTGTTTACCTACCTCTTTTTTGCGCTAAAAACCCGCAAAATAAAAAAATAGATTTTTGTTTTTCGATTCGGTGCGATGTCTTTCGAGTGGAATCGAGAGGAATGTGCAGGGACAACCAGAGTCCAGAACAATAATAGTTTCGGAGTCGTGAGCATTACATCAAAGGCAGCATTTAGCAATTTTTGGAACCGCCCCTATTTCTCAAATAATCAAATAATCAAATTAAAAACTTACTTTTGCCCAAATAAAATTTTATCATGAAACATACTTTAATCTTTGCATCTCGCCCCCGCTCTTGTGGAGAGGGGATTAAGGGGAGAGGTGTTTTTTTTATTATTTGTTTAATCGGGATACTGTCCTCATTCAATTCTTTTGCCCAGGTAAGACAATTGCCTTCAAATATTGATACTAATACAGTTAATCCTGCCGACATCCCAGGTCCTGAAAAATTAAAAGCAATGGGAGCTTCTGATGATGAGGTGAAAGTAATTACTGAATTCAAAACAAGAAAGCTGGCAAATCAAAATAAAATTGGAATTCAAAATGGAGGTACTCCTGCCGAGCAGTCTAAGCCGGCAACTTCGTCTGATGTGAAAAATAAAGAGAGAGAGAAAGAACTGAAGCAGACGGTAAAAGGTACGGATCAGCCTATAGCAGCTTCTGTTGAAAAAGAAGCAGAAGCCGAAAAAATATTCGGCCATTCTTTTTTTAAAAACAATAACATTAAATTTTATGACAAAGCGAACGAGCTGAAAGCTCCCGATAATTATATCCTTGGAATAGGTGACGAAATAAGTGTTGCCATTTGGGGATATTCAGATTTTAACGGGGTATTTCAAATAGACGAAAACGGTGCAATAAATCCCAAGCTGGTTGGCAGGATTTATCTGAAAGGGCTTACTTTCAAAGAAGCAAAAGGATTAATTGCCGGAAAATTTAAGACTGCATATGATTTGAATAATTCCCAGATTGATATAACACTTACGTTTTCCAGAGTTATAACAGTAAATATCGTAGGTGAAGTAATTAACCCAGGCGCCTTCACCATTCCTGCTGTTAACACAGCTTTTAATGCATTGGTTACTGTTGGCGGCATCAGGTCTATCGGTTCTGTAAGGAAAATTTATGTAAAAAGAGCGGGGCAGATTATTAAAACTATAGATATTTATGAGTACCTGATGAACCCGGACAGTAAGCAGGATTTTTTTCTGGAAAATAACGATTACATTTTTGTTCCACCTTCCGGAAGAATTGTAAAAATCAGCGGGCAGGTAAAAAGGCCTCAGGGCTATGAATTGATTGAAAAAGAAAATCTAGACGCACTAATAAAATATGCCGGCGGTTTTGATGCGGGGGCTTACCGTAAAAGAATTCAAATCAAGAGGCTCTTAAACAATGAGGAAACTATTATGGACATTAACTATGATAGTTTGAGCATGGCAAAAAAAGATTTTGAATTATGGGACGGGGATTCGGTGATAGTTCGGAAAATCCCGCAGGGATATACGAATTATATTGAGCTGACCGGCCCTGTAAAATTACCTGGAAATTATGAGCTGAAATCAGAGGATCGTATTTCTGATATCATTAAAAGAGCTGAAGGAGTTTTATATGATGTGTTCGACAGCAGGGCTTATGTCATCCGATTGAATCCTGATTTCTCAAAAAAATACATCCCTTTTAATTTAAAAGAAGTACTGGAGAATTCGAATTCTGTTTCAAATATTAAACTTCAGAATTTAGATATTATTAAAATATTTTCTAAAACCTATTTCAAAGATGAATTTGTTTTTTCTGTAATCGGTGCAGTTAGGAATCCCGCAGATTACCCTTATGGCGACGGCATCACCCTGAAAGATGCTTTATACCTAGCTGGAGGCTTGAAAAAGGAAGCGGCTAAAAATCGTATTGAAATATCAAGGGCTGTTGATTTTACAGCCAGTTCAGGAATTTTCATCCCTATCAGGAATATAATAAAAACTATCCAGGTGGGTGATGATTTTAAAATTGATAAAATATCTGAGGGCTTTGTAATACAGCCCTATGATCAAATACTGATTAGGATAGCGCCGGACTTTGAACTGCAAAAAAATATAGAGATACGAGGGGAGGTAATGTATCCCGGTATTTATCCGGTCTTAAATAAAAATGAAAAAATAACAAGTGTAATTCAAAGAGCCGGCGGACTCACTCAATGGGCATTCCCGCAAGGGGCTAAATTGGTTAGGGACGCTTCTAATACTGGTTTTTTATTTTTTAAATTAGAGGAAGTCCTGAACGACTCCAGTTCAAAGTATAACTATACACTTAAGGGGGGAGACATACTTACTATTCCAAGGGTAGAGGAATTAATAAAGGTCAAGGGACTTATCCGTTATCCCGGTATTGATACTCTGAAACAAATCAATGCACCATTTACAGCTGGCAGATCAGCGCATTATTATATAAATAACTATGGTTTGGGCTTCGAAAAAGGTGCGGACCGCAAGAGAACCTATGTTTTAGAAACTGGAGGCTTTATTCATAAAACAAGGCATTTTCTTTTTATTAAATCTTACCCTAAAGTTCCAAAAGGATCCATAGTGGTAGTTCCTCCAAAAATAATTAAGGATGAAAAAAAGATTCAAAAAGAAAGCGAGCCTATTGATTGGAATAAGCGCATTGAAGGTTTCACAATTAAACTAACAGGCTTTGCAACGCTGTGGCTTTTAATCAGCAAATTGGTTCCTTAATTCAATTTTTAAATCTGTTCAGTTTTTTTGACACGAATTGAACGAATTAATTTTTAGAACAATTCATTCTTCAAAAATCTAATAAATTATCAAATTACCAAATTAAAGGATGGAGCACGAAGTGGAAGAAATGAGTTTAATCGATATGACTAATAGTCTAAAAGTATTTCTTGCTGAATTCAAAAAGAAATGGCTTACCGTATGTATTATTGTCTTCATCACATCATTAATGGGTGTAATTTATTCTTTTATCAAAAAACCGAAATTCACGGCCGTTAGCACTATGATGCTGGAAAGTTCGAAAGAGGGCGGGTCAATGTCTGGGGCTCTGGCATTAGCCAGCCAGTTTGGTTTAATGAGCGGCAGTTCTTCTTCTGTTATTAATGAAGATAAATTAGTAGAAATTATCAAAGCCGAAACAATTATAAAAACCACCTTGTTTAAAAAAGTTACAATTGATTCTACAACTGATATTCTGGCAAATCACTTTATAGATTTATTCGGCTATAAAAAAGTTTGGGAGAAGGATGAGTCCCTTAAAGGCTTCAGATTTGTAAATACAAGGGATAACCTTACTTTAAAAGAAAATGGTGTTTTAAAAATGTTTTGTACACAAATTTCATTGAATTCTTTAACTGCCGAGAAAGCAAAAAGCGGCATTATTACCATAGCCACAACAACAGAATCTGAATCGTTTTCCAAATATTTCAATCAATATTTGGTAGAAGCCCTGACTAGCTTTTATGTCGATCACATTACTGAGAAAGGAAGAAAAAATGTTGATATTACTCAAAAAAGAGTTGATTCAGTCGCGATTGCCCTTAAGAATTCTGAATTTACACTTGCAAAATGGAAAGATGCCAGCAACCAATTGGTTAAGGCGCAGGGATTGATTGAAGAGATGCGTTTAAGGAGAAACGTGGAAGTTTGCAATTCCATTTATATAGAAGGAATCAAACAGCTTGAAATGTCCAAATTTAATTTATTGCAGCAGACTCCATTTCTTCAAATCATTGATACACCATCTCTGCCATTGGATCCTATGGGAATTGTCAGTCCCGCTAAGGGGGCAGTTATGGGATTTATTGTAGGCGGCATATTGTCCGTTTTGTTTGTTTTTGTCGAAAAAAAATACATGAGTTTGAAACTTGAAGTACCATTCCCCAAAAAACAAGTTTGATTTTGAAAAATTGTTCTTTGAAAATGTTATTTTAATACGCGTCTTAAAGTGTTTTTTTTGCAGTTCTCAGTTTTTATTTTTAATATTGCGCTCCCTAAAACACTAAATTATTATATAAAATTCTTCACTAATAATTCTTAAATAATGAAAAACAAATACTTCATAATTGCATTTTCGGCTTTTTCATTCCTTGCAGGGCTTACTGATAGTAAAGCTCAGGAAACTCCTTTCCTACAATTCGGCGGTGCTCCTGCAAAAAAAGATACCATAGTTGTAAAGAAAACTTCGATGTGGTCTAAAATTACTAAAACTCCATGGATCATTAATGTTGGGCCTGATGTTGTTGATGATAACGGTTCAAAATTTAAATCTTTCAAACTTATTCATGACGTTAGTAATTATTATCCCATTCATACCAGTGCTGAAAAATATTTTAAAAAAGGACTAAGTATTCAGGGCGTTTTTTCCAGCGAAACCATGAATACACATCATTTTACTTCCGTTGATTTAAATGTTAAATATAATTTAAAGCAGCTTATTGGAGATACAAAGTGGTTTGATCCTTATGCTTTGCTTGGAGTTGGTTATACTTATAGACTTTATCCGCATGGCTTGGACACTCATATTGCCATGGATAATTCATACAACGCAAATATTGGCGGCGGGGTTAATATTTGGTTTTTTAAAAATGCAGGCATTTACGCGCAGACCCTTGCCAAATTTAATATGCATCAGTCAGATGCATTAGGCGGCGGAAATTACATTCAATTTTCTGCCGGTGTAGTATTCAAAATCGGAGGAGAAGCTATTGCTTCAGTTCCTGTAGGTCCGGAAATTAAAGCAACTCCGCCAAATACATACAAGAGAAGCAAAGAAGCAGAAGATGCAGCTCAGTACTTACGTGATATTCTTAACAAATAAAAAAAACGAAGATTCTAAAATGAAATATTTCATTTTAGAATCTTTGGATTATATTCAATAAAATTTTAAAATGAAAAAAATAATTTTTTTAATAGTAATTGTTTCACAATTTGCATTGTCAGGTTTTTCACAGGTTGATTCGCTGCACCGTTACACAGATGCTGAAGTAATTAAATTAACCAACCATGTTAAAAATTTAGAAAAGCGCACTGCTGCATATAATGCATCGCAGTATGACGCGCCTAAACCGCCGAATAACGCTGCCGAACAAAAGATTCTTTCGGATATTGCTACTGACTCATTGCATCGTTACACAGATGCTAATGTTATTAAATTAGCCAAGTATATAAAGTATCTAGAAAAGATCGATTCTTTAAATACCGTTGCAATAGCTAAAGTTAAAGTGAAAGCGCATGATGATTCATTAGCAACAATTGCTGCAATTGCGAAAGCTAAAGGCGGCGATGAAGTTCTTTTAGGCGAGGGGCAGGATATAGATAAATTCGTAAAATATATTTATTTCGATTTTAACAGCGCTGTATTAACAAAAGAATCCAGCAAACCTTTAGATGATGTTGCTGCAATTTTAATGAAATACAATAAATTAAATTTTGTGGTTGAGGGACATACGGATAGTGTTGGTACCCCTGCATACAATTTGAACTTATCTAAAAGAAGAGCTGAAAGTGTTAAGCAGTATTTTGTTTCGAAAGGTGTTCCTGCTCCCAGAATTTCTTCAATCGGATATGGTAAGGCTAAACCAATTGATACAAACCAAACTGAACAAGGTCGGGCTAAAAACAGAAGGGTTGCAATTAAAGCCATTAAGCCTAAAAAATAATTTTTTGAAAGTTTAGATTTGATGGAGTCTTGCAGAGAAAAATTTCAAATAAAAATTAGAAATATCAATCCCGCAAGCCAGCTTTGCGGGATTGCTGTTTTTAGTACAATAAAATGAATTTCAGAAATCATTGATCACAGAATTTTAATCAGATTTTCTAAAAAAAAAGATAAAAAACATATTTTAAACAGTACATTAATCTAAATAATAATTAACAGGATAAAATGAAAAAAATATTTTTTTTAACTGTATTTGCTCTTCATATTTCTTTGTTTTGTTTTTCACAGACAGATTCAATGCAGCATTATACGGATGCTGAAATAAACAAATTGTCAAAGTATATAAAAGAGCTTGAAAATAAAAACCCGGCAGTAACCGCCTCTGAACCTAATGCATCTGAGAAAAAACAGGTTGATCAGCTCCTCAATGATCATGCGCATGTTTATACAAATACGGAAATAATTAAATTCGCTGCATATATTAAAACACTAGAAAAAGCAAATGGTATTGCTGTTGTATCATCGGAAGAGAATGCCTTAGACAAAAAGCCTATTGTTAATGATTCGCTGCATGCATACTCTCTGAGGGAAATAAATAAATTTAATGTTTATATAAAAGATTTAGAAAAAAGAAATTTAGCAGCAACCGGCACTGAATATAACACAGAGCAGAAAAATCAAATTGCAGACTTACTGAATAGTCCAACCCATGTTTATACAGATGTAGAGATAATTAAATTAGCCCAATTTATAAAGAGTTTGCAAAAGCAGGATTCTCTTAATGTTATTGTTATTGCCGCTAACATTAAAAAAGCCCGTAATGATTCAATGGCTTTACTAGCGGCCCAGGTAACTGATCCCGGCAAAGAATATCATTTAGATGAGGAGAAAGAAATTGATAAATTTGAAAAAGTAATATTCTTTAATTTTAACAGCGCTTCTTTAAAAGAGGAATCCAATAAACCGCTTGACGCAGTAGTCAGCATTCTTAAAATGTATGTTAATCTCAACTTTGTTGTTGAAGGGTATTGCGATAGTGTTGGTGCCGCTAATTACAACTTAGTGCTGTCTCAAAAAAGAGCGGAAGCTGTGAAAAAGTATTTTATTTCTAAAGGCATCCCGGCATCAAGAATTTCAAGTAGAGGTTACGGTAAAGGCAGACCTAAGGATACAAATACAACTGAATCTGGAAGAGCAAATAATAGAAGGGTTGAAATTAAGGCCAAAAGAAGAGAGGCCGGAAACTAGAGCCTGCATGAGATATTTATCGTTTGATAAAAATACTATTTGAATAAGCTAAGAATCCCGCTTTTATGCGGGATTCTTAGCTTAAAAAATTCTTATAGATGTGGTCGCACCTTTTAGGATATCTAAAAAATGTTAAAGAGATAAGTAATAGAAGATTTAATAATATATTTGTTTAAATTAGTTTTCATTAAGACAGCTGAAAAGAAAAGAATATTTTTTTGTTTCTTTACTTTTCAATTTCAGTTGTTTTGCTAGTTGCAGTCTGATCTCAATCCATGCCTCAGTATAAAGTTTTATCGTTTTTTATTGTACCGAAGCTTTTACAGAAAAAGATATTTGTATCAGCGGGTCTTGCTGTTTGGCTGGTCTCCGGCTGCCAGAATCAAATCCCTGATAAAATCACCTTCTCTGAACATATTGCTCCCATCATTTATAAAAACTGTACTTCATGCCACCGCCGCGGAGAAGCAGGATCATTCAGGCTGCTTACTTATCAGGATGCCGCTGCACATGCACAGCTGCTCAAATATGTAACGCAGTCAGGGTACATGCCTCCATGGCCTGCAGATGCCTCCTATTCGCATTTTATTGATGAAAAAGTCCTGAGCGCTGATGAGATTGCAATGGTTGCCGCATGGGCCGATAACGGCTGTGAAATGGGCGATACATCTAAAGCTCCTAAACCGCCCGAATTTACTGTAGGTTCGCAGGTTGGGAAACCTGATTTAGTAATCAAGCTCAGAGAACCCTTCAAAATAAAGGGTAATGGAAAAGATTTATTTTTATTAATGCGCGTACCTTACGAAATTCCCAAAGATACTTTTGTAAGAGTTATAGAAATTGTTCCCGGAAACCGCAAGCTGGTGCACCATGTTAATGCTCAATTATTGAGTTACGATTTTGATAAAAAAAAGGATGTATTCAAAGGAAATACTTTTGTTGATTTAGAAAATTATACCGACAAATTAAAGGCATATAAAGATCTTGGACTTGCAAACGATGACGGTGTAACTTTTCCTGCGCTTACAAAATCGGTAAGCAATTATCTGCCCGGCGTTACACCTCCCATTTATCCAGATGGAATTGGAGGTTTTAAGATGACCCGCAAAGGGGCAGTTTTCTTGAAAGATATTCATTACGGGCCGTCAAGAATTGATACAGCTGACCAAACTTCATTCAATGTTTTTTTTGCAAAACAGGCTCCTAAGCGCCCCCTGCAAGAGTTTCAGCTGGGTACCTTCGGTGTTTCTCCGATTATCCCTGACCTGGTAATTCCGCCCGATACAATAATGACCTTTCATTCGGAATATACACTGCCTTCCGATATATCGATATTAACTATAAATCCTCACATGCATCTGCTCGGCAAAAGTTTTTTGGCTTACGCCGTAACGCCCCAGGGAAAGACTATTCCGCTGATACGGATTAAAAAATGGGATTTTCGCTGGCAGTATTTTTATGGATTTAAAAAAATGTTGAAGATCCCTAGAGGCAGCATTATTCACGCAGAAGGTGTGTTTGACAACACACGCAGCAATCCGAATAATCCTTTCAGTCCGCCGCGTTTAATTGCAGAACGGGGAGGAAGTATGCGTACTCAGGATGAAATGTTTCAATTTATTGTTACTTATCTGCCTTATCAGGCCGGCGATGAAAACATTAGTTTGGAGCGGCCTCTGTCTAAAAAATAATTGAGAAGGAAACTTGCTAGACAAAAATAGTTTCCGTAGTTTTGTGTTCAATTTAAAACTTATTTGAATGTCAATTAGTTTCCGCATTTTAATTGTCGGCTTAATATTGTTACTTATTGATTGGTATTTTTACCAGGCATTTGTAACTGTCCTAAAAGGTACATCAGCATATAGAAGAACCATTGTATTCTATATTTACTGGGGACTTACAGTTTTTACTTTTCTCCTTTTTTTAATAGCATTTATTGTTCCATTAGCCGAATGGCCGAAATACATGCGTGTATATCTGCTGTCTATGGCAGTGATGATTGTTATATCAAAAATAATCGGGTCGCTGTTTATTGCTGCTGATGATATTGTCCGCTTGTTTAGATGGATTGGGAGTTATTTCACAACTTCCGCAGAAATTTCCGGTGAAAAAATTCACAGTATATCACGTTTGAAATTTTTAAATCAAATTGCTTTAGGAATGACAGCCTTACCTTTTGCCGGTTTTATTTACGGTATGGTGAGGGGGGCTTTTGATTATAAAGTTCATACTTCAAAAATCATTCTTCCAAATCTGCCTCCCTCTTTCAATGGCTTGAAAATACTGCAGATTTCAGACATTCATTCTGGAAGTTTTGTTTCAACAACTCATTTGGAAGAAGCTGTGAAAATTATTCAAAATCAAAATGCTGATATCATATTTTTTACCGGCGATTTGGTGAATAACGCAGCGTCTGAGACAGAAATGTTCATTGAAGTATTAAGTAAAATAAAAGCACCGATGGGTGTTTTCAGCACACTCGGCAACCACGATTACGGCGATTATATAACCTGGGACAGTCCGGAAGCAAAGATTAAAAATTTAGAAGACTTAAAAAATGTTCATGCTGCATTAGGCTGGAAATTATTGATGAATGAACACGTGGCATTAAAAAGGAAAGATGACGAAATTGCAATCATTGGGATTGAAAATTGGGGAGGAAATTTCCATTTCCCAAAATACGGCGATTTAAAAAAGGCCCATGCAGGAACTGATAAATATCCAGTTAAATTGCTGCTTTCACATGACCCGTCACATTGGGATCTGCAGGTAAAAGAAGAGTATAAAGATATTGATGTGACTTTCAGCGGTCATACGCATGGCGGGCAGTTCGGCATAGAAATCCCAGGCTTTAGATGGAGTCCCTCTCAATACGCCTATAAACAATGGGCGGGCTTATATAATCAGCAGAACCAATATCTGTATGTTAACCGCGGCCTTGGCTTTTTGGGTTACCCAGGAAGAGTAGGAATCCCACCTGAGATAACTATTGTGGAGCTTTACAATTCCTGATTTTAAAAAAAACATCAATCCTGATTTTAGATTTTGGTATCCCGAAGTCTTCATTTAGAGAGGACTTTGCTGGGAAATAAATTTAGTTCCTTATCTTCGGGATATTGAATTATAAATTGACAATACCCAAATCAAAAACGCAGCAGTTTTTTTATGGCAGATGCATTAAAAGAAATGTTTAATACCAAATTCTACGAGCTTTTAGCAATTGAATTTAATAAGGCAGACAAAAATTTTCATCCCGGAAATTTTTTTAAAGAGGTTACAAAGGATATAGCAGAGCTGTCATTGAATCAGCGGATGCGCAATACTTCTATTGTTTTAAAAAAGCACCTGCCTGCTGATTATAAAAAATCTGTCAGCATCCTTACTAAAACAATTTCAAATTTGAAACCAAATTACACATCTCTTGTGTTCCCTGATTTTGTCGGCTTATACGGTTATGATAATTTTGAGCTTTCCATGGAAGCATTAAAATATTTTACACAGTTCGGCTCTTCAGAATTTGCTGTCCGCGAATTTTTAAAACGCGATTTTAATAAAACAATAAAAGTGATGAACAAATGGGCTGAGGATAAAAATTACCATATAAGACGCCTTGCGTCAGAAGGCAGCAGACCGCGCCTGCCATGGTCGTTTAAGCTGGATGAAGTAATTAAAAATCCCCGCTTTACTCAATCAATACTTGAAAAATTAAAAACTGACAGCGAACTGTATGTTAAAAAATCTGTTGCGAATCATTTGAATGATATTTCGAAAGACAACACAGAATGGATGCTGCAGCTTTTAAATTCATGGGACAAAAGCAATGTAGATACACAGTGGGTAATAAAGCATGCCAGCCGCACGCTTATCAAAAAGGGAAATGTGCAGACACTTTCACTTTTTGATTTCGAAAAAAATGTTAAAGTACGTATTGATAATTTTAAACTGAATAAATCAAAATTAAAACTGGGAGAAACCCTGCAGTTTGAGTTTGATATTATTTCCGAAAAATCGAAACCGCAGAAATTAGTAATTGATTTTGCAGTACATTATTTCAAAAAATCAGGTGAGCTGTGTCCTAAAGTTTTTAAGTTAAAAGAGCTTGAATTGAAACCTTATGAAACAGTTCGTGTTATTAAAAAGCACCGCTTTCAAAATTTCACAACTAGAAAACACTATTCGGGAAAACATATTATTGAAGTTTTAGTCAATGGGAAAGCTATACAGAATTTGCAGTTTGGACTTACAGTATAAATTTTCAGTTCTCTGAAAACGAGAATAAGTTTAAACAATAAAGTTTTTGGTATGCAATTATATTATTGTAGATTTTTATAAAATTTGAACAAGCTCTAAAATTGAATACTATCTTTACTGATAAATTGAAACATAATAAAAACTTAAAACATAAAAATAAAATAGAATGAAAACAGCGGAAATAAAAACAGCAAAAGGAACAATGAAGGTGGAATTTTTTGAACAAGATGCTCCGGGAACAGTAAAAAACTTTTGTGATCTTGCAAACAAGGGATTCTATAATGGTTTAACTTTTCACCGGGTAATTCCAGGATTTGTTTTGCAAGGCGGCTGTCCTAATGGCACAGGCACTGGCGGTCCTGGATATAAAATCAAGTGTGAGTTAAGCGGAGGAAATCAATTTCATGACAAAGGCGTTCTTTCAATGGCACATGCAGGACGCGATACAGGAGGTTCTCAGTTTTTTATTGTTATAAGCCGTGCACAGACTGCACATCTCGACAGAGCTCACACCTGCTTTGGAAAAGTGGTTGAAGGCCTCGAAATCATTGATCAAATCAGACAAGGCGATGTTATTGAAAAAATCACTATTAACGAAACAAAAGGGTAGTGTTTATTTTAAGACAGAATTAATTGATTGAAGGTATAATGAGAAAAGATTTTGATTTCAATTAACCCAAAACGTTCCCTTAAATCCGAGCGGTTACAAAAAAACCTGAAAGCATTGCTTTCAGGTTTTTTTTGTAATCACTCTGTGATCCCTCTGGTAGTGTGGCTTCTAGCGGGGTGCTCACAATTCAATTGGTTTTTATAAGCTTTGTGATTTTCCTCCTGTATAGTTGGTGATACCCCTCCAATTAACCCCATTAGGACTCACTAAATTTCTATGAACTGATACAGATGTAACGCGTTTTTTTATTCAAAAGAAAATTGTTGATTAATTTATTTTTCGATTCTTGATTACTTGATGAATATGGTTTTTGGTATTAACCAAAAGCGAACTGCGTTTTGTTTAATAAATCCGTATGCAATATTGGGATTTTAAAAAGTAAAAAATGCATTCAGATAATAAACCGCTTTTGCACTTACTATCAGTGCTTACTGCTATGTCAATTACTGGAAATAAAGATTTTAAAACAGCCAAAAGATATTATAAAGCAGTTGATATACTTAAAGCGGATGAGATTTCGAAGGTGTTCGGCTAATAATTATTTTATTATAAGGCTGTACAATTTTATAACAATTATTGCGTTCTTATTTGCAGTTTGTATCAAAAGAAGCCCTTCAAGCTGGGCTTAAGATTTATTAATAGTCTTCTTTCTAATAATTTAAAAAAAGACGTGTAATTTTTCTAAAGAACTTAATTGTTTTTATCAATTTTAAAATATGATAAATTATCAAATCTGCACTCGGTGTATAATGGATACTACTGATCCTGAAATAGTATTCAGAAATGACGGCGTTTGTAATCACTGCCTTGAGTACGAAAAACTGATAGAAAATAATGAAAAATATTCTGAAGAGGAGTACAACAGAATAATCGAAAAAATAAAAAAACTAGGAAAGGGGCATCCCTATGACTGCATCGCAGCTATAAGCGGAGGAATAGATAGTTCCTATATGGTTCATAAGTTAAAAAGTGCGGGACTCCGAGTATTAGCTGTACATTTTGATGGAGGATGGAATACGGAAGAAGCGATACACAATGTAAAATCACTCGTAGAAACTATTGGAATTGATCTCTACACGTATTACGCTGACTGGGAAGAATTCAGAGCTTTGCAATTGGCCTATTTGAATGCAGGTGTTATTGATATAGATGTGCCTACAGATCATACTTTTTTTGCTTCTTTATATGAAGTAGCCGATAAGAAAAATGTGCCATTTATTATTACCGGACATAATTTAAAAACGGAATCTCTTATGCCAAAAGCTTGGGTTTGCGATAAGCTTGATGCAAGGAATATAATGGACATTTATAAAAAATTTGGAAGCGGTTTAAAATTAAAGACACTACCTATTCTTAATTTTAAAAAAAAATTTTCGTACTACAATATAAAAAAGATTGAGGTTGTTTTTATTCTGAATACCTTAAAATACAACAAGCTGGAGGCCGCTGAAAATTTAAAGGATACTTATGGGTGGCTTCCTGTAAAAGTAAAACATGGCGAATCTATCTGGACACGTTTTTATCAGTGTTTTATTCTCCCTGCGCGATTCAACATAGATAAACGAAAAGCCCACTATAGTAATTTAATTTTATCCGGTTTAATGAGCCGGGAAAACGCATTGATAGAAATGCAAAAACCTATCTATCCTTATAATTTTGAACAGGATAAAAAACATATCCTTGATAAATTTCGATTGACAGAAGCTGATTTGGATATGTATATGACTCAGAAAAAAAGAACTGTTAATGAATTTAAAACAGATACTTCAATGAAAAATATTTATACTGTATTAAGAAAATTGATTCCCTTTAAAGGCTTGTTGAATGCTTCCACAAGACATTAAGACTATAAATGTGAAAGGCAATAAACCACTTAAAATTTTAATGCTTCCTAAGTGGTATCCTAATCACGCAGATATTTTAGATGGTGTTTTTATAGTTGACCATGCGAAAGCAATAAATATATTTCAAGATGTATATGTGCTTTTTGTTCACTCTCATCCTGATTTAAAAAAAGGTAGAACAATATCAATTAGCAGTGAAAATGGATATAAAGAGATGGTTATTTATTTCAAAAGTATTAACACTCCTTTTAATATCTTAAACAAATTATTTACTGGAATACGTTTTCTTTCTGCGCAGTTTCATGGATACCGTAAAATTTCAAAGGAGTGGGGAACACCTGACATAACTCATGTTCATGTATTAATGAGAACTTCAGTTCTCGCAATTTTTCTTAAATGGTTTCGCAGGGTTCCATTTATTATTAGTGAACACTTTTCTGGCTATGACCCGGCTGTAGAATACAAAATGACTGCGGCCAGAAAAAAGTGTATCTCATTTGTCCTTTCTCAAGCAGCTGCTATTACTGCAGTTTCTGAATTTTTAAAATCTAACATGCAGCTTATTAATAGAAATGCAAATTATGTTGTGATTTCAAATGCTATTAATAAAAACATTTTTTATATCCGTGAAAAAGAAAAGAGAACTAAAAAACAATTGATACATATTTCTCATTTAGATAATCAAACAAAGAATTTCAAAAAAATAATTGATGTATTGAAGATGGTTTCAGAGTTAAGAAACGATTTTGAATTCCATGTTGTTGGAAAAGGGATTGATCTTGAAAAACAAAAAGAATATACTAAAGAATTAGGCCTGCTTAATAACATTGTTTTCTTTCATGGATATTTGCCTAAAGAAGAAATTGCCAAAATAATTTCGCAATGTGATTTCATGGTAATGTTCAGTATTTATGATAATCAGCCTTGTGCCCTGCTGGAATCTTTTATGAGTGGTGTCCCAGTTATTTCCTCGAATGTTGGAGGGATTAAAGAAATCGTAAATCACGAGAATGGCATTACAATTCCTTTAGTTGATGTGAGTGTCTTATTTGAAACTATTTTAAAATTTATTAATGATACCTACAAATACAACCCATTATTAATTAGAGAAAATGCTTTAAAATATAGCTATGAAGAAGTTGGTAAAAGTTTTTCTTTACTCTATAAATCAATCGTTTAATTTTTTCAATAGAGACAGGAATTAAGTAATTTAACAATACTTCACTTGTGAGTAGAAAAATTTTTGATCCTCAATCTGGCTCGAGTTTATTACAACACCTTCAAAATGATTTGCGCATGCCGGCCATTTTAAAAGAGCGAGTGGACCGTTTACATCCCGAATACCTCCCTCCATTTAGTCAAGCTGATAAACCTGAATATACGATTGTTATCCGGACGAGAAGAGGAGCTGAAAAAATCATTATATTCTTTCATGAGCTGTAATGAAAATAGACAAAGCGAACGCACCTTATGTTAAAACAAAACCTATCCATTCATCTCAAACAATTTTAAAGGAAGACGCAGAAGGAATGATTTTTAGTATTCAGGTAGTTTTAAATTTTGAACTTGGACGTGAGATAATGGGTTTTGGTGAACAAATACAAGTACTGGCTCCAAAGAGATTGGTCGGAACAATACAATCTCGTTTTAAAAACGCATTAAAAAATTATCAACAAATGAACGATATAGTATGAGAATCATAAGATACGAGAGTAGTCAAATTGATTAAATATTTTTTTATTTTAAATTAAAATAGCTCTCACACTCTTTACAAAGGGTCGAATCGTTTATGCCATTATACCCGAATCTATTGCATTTGTATTCAGATAAAGAAAAAATTGTTTTGAAAATTTGAAACGGATTTCAGCCATATTTTTTTAGAAGACTTATTACAGCCTGCTGCCTTTCCGCATAAGACCCTGATATAATTCCATAATTCAGTCCCCTTTTATCCAGCTCATCTTTAATCCTATTAAAATGCCATTGGCGTAAATGCGGAAATTCCCTGGTGCCATCATCTTCCCAGGGAATGTCAATGTCCATTAAAAGGTAGAGATCATATTTTCGTTCATAGCTTTTATCGATAACTGCTGGAGGACATTCATTGAAATAAATTTCACTCCAAATTTGAGTCACGATTAAATCTGTATCGCAGAACAAAAATTTATTTGCTTTTAATACTGCCTCATCTTCCTGTTTTAACTGGCCTTCAGCTATTTTCTGAATATCATCAATTACTAATTTCCCGCCCTGACTAACAAAATATTCTCTTCCGAATTCTGCTGCCCAGACTGTTTTATAATAGGCTGCTAATAGCCCCGCCATAGTTGTTTTTCCAGTGGATTCAGGGCCGGTTAAAACAATGCGTTTAACAAAATAGGGTTTAACATTTTCTGGAATGAAATTCCAATTAGCTAACGGATTATTGCGAATAGCAGTACCTGAAACGGAAAAAGCTTTCCGTTCCATATCAATTAAAATATGTTTTATGCCTAACCGTTCAGCAACCTCATTGCCATATTCTTCAGAAGAAAAAAACACTTCCGTCTGCGGATCTATTTCGCGTTTCAAAAGTGATGTCCATATATTCCAAAAATCAGGATGCTCGTGAGGGTAGGAGGGTACTTCATCGGTAACATGAATAACGCGCGCGTGAGGCAGCAGTTCTTTCATCCATTGATAACGATGTGCTCCTGGAATTGGCTCTCTGCTGGTTGTGCAGACCAATACGGTTAAGTCATCGGTCTGCTTCATAGCAGCTTCAACGAGGTAAATATGACCTTTATGCGGAGGCAGAAATTTCCCTAATACAAAACCTTTTTTATAGCGCTTTTTTTGTTCCAATCTATCAGTCCTTTTATTGATAAAATTAAAAATACCGCATATATCCCGCTTGAGAGATACAGCTCTTTATACCAAAATAAACCTATGTAAATAATATCTGCTAAAATCCATAAAACCCAATTCTCAATATTCTTTTTTGCCAGCAGCCAATTGGCAGCTAAGCTGATTGTTGCTGCAAAGGCATCTATGTAAGGTGAAGCAGCGTTGGTGTAATTTTGTAAGGCATAGGCCCATACAGCAGCAATAAATAAAATTAAAGTAGCATATACAGCTCTTTCTTTGAAATTCAAATACATTACTTTTTGTTCTTCGGTATTTTCTTTTCTTTGCAGCCAGTTATACCAGCCATATATTCCCTGGGCAATAAAAACCACTTGCAGCAGCATGTCGGCATACAATTTTTGTTTGTAAAAAAGCAGCATGTAGGCAGTAACACCGATTATTCCTATCGGCCAATTTAGTATATGCTTTTTCACTGCAAGCCAAACGCATGCTAAACTAAAAATCACTGCTGTTACTTCTAATAGCGACATTAGAAGCGGAGTTTAAGTGTTACAAAATAATACCGAGTTGCCATTGCAAAGTAATAAGGCTGGGCGTTTTGCACATAACCGGATGTGTAATATTTTTGATCGGTTAAATTATTAACCATAAAATTGATGCTGTGGTATTTCAGGAAAGTAAAACAGACAGAAGCATTAAATATCAAGGATGAAGGGGCTGTGTAATTTTTATTATTACTGTTGTCGAGATAGGACAGGCTTAAATACCTTGCTCCGGCTTCTGCTTTCATCCATTTCGTAAATGCATAAGATACTGATTGGTTTAGGATAAAGGACGGCGTTAGCAAAGGCTGCACATTTGAGTAGGTAACCGAATCATAATCTGTTGTGTAAATTTTTATTCTGTTTGTGCTCAAATTAGCCTGAGTACTTAAAAATAATTTTTTGATTGGCTCTGTAGTCAAGTTTAATTCTATTCCCCGCCTGTAGCTGGATGCGACATTTTTTCTTAATGGCAGTCCAATGTAGCTCAGCTGACCAATTGTTGCGATTTCATTTTCAAATTCCATATCATAGATATTGATGTCCAGTTTTAATTTTTGATATAAAAGTTTTATACCTGCTTCTATATCGATTACGGACTCCGGTTTTATACGGTTCAATTTCCCCACCTCAGAATAGTTGGATGAATCAATGTTGTCATAACCAGCGAACATGTCATTTCGAGCTGGTTCTCTGCATGTTCTGCCTATTGAAGCATAGATAATATGTTTGTCATTTAATAAATAAGAAATTCCTCCTTTAGGATTAAAAAACAGCCAATCGACAGATTGAATTTGAAGAGGAGTATTTTTATCCGGCAGATAACTGAACTTCGCATATCGGTATTGCATATCCATAAACAATGTAAATTTTTTGACATCGTAAGATAACTTCAGAAAAGTGGCTGCTTCATTTTTATGCCCGGAATTCTTATATAACAAAGCACTTTCATTTGGCAGAATCGAAGAGTAATGATAACGCACATAATCATTGGCATGAAGTCCTGCATTAATTTTTAACGCTTTATTTTGATATTGATAATTGATGATGGCTCCGTAAAAATCAGACTTCACTGAAAAATTATAGAGATCAGGCGGGAATAAAATACTGTAACCACCTTCCAGATAATTATAATAAATCGTTGAACTTAAAAAAGAATGTTTGCCTAAAGGAGCCATGTACTGAACCATGGCAAGACTTTGTTTAAATTCATCTTTTTCGTCATTGGTTAAAAAATTAGCTCGATAATTTTTTTTGAGAGCGCTGTCAGCAATTGCCAAATAAGCCATTTGACTTTTAGAATAACCTGTAAAGCTTGTAAATTTGAAAACACCCCTTTTACCTAAATATCCTCCGCTGAAAAAGAAAGACTGGCCTTCGGTTCCTGAGTGTTCCCTGAAGCCGTCGGAACCTGCATTGGAATAGCGCCCGTAAAACGACCAGTTGTTTTTCAATAACCCTGAATTAAATTCAGGACTTATGCGATATGTATGATACGAGCCATAGCTGCTGTTCAATTCCGTATAAGCAGAATCACTTAATGATGGAGACTCCATATTAACAGAACCTGCAAAAGATGCACTGCCATTGCTGCTTACCCCTGCACCGCGCTGCACCTGTATGGAGCGGATACTATTTAAAAAATCGGGATAGTTCGAAAAGTAAGCGCCTTCATCTTCGGGCTCGTTTAAGGGTACTCCATTTAAAGTGAAATTAATTCGTGTCTGATCAATGCCTCTTAATCTTAAATAAGAATATCCCGTGTAATTGCCGCCGTCCGAAGACCAGGTAACAGAAGGTGTTTTAGCTAAGATCACCGGCATTTCCTGCCCGGTATAATTTTCATCGATGTTCTCTTTAGTAAGTAAAGTTTCTGTAACAGGAAGTTTTCTATCCGCTCTAACCGCGCTGATTGATACTTCTTCTAACTGCATTTTTTTTACAGTGTCATTCTTAATTTTGATTGTGTCATTACTTGAAATAATTAAATTGGCAGCAACACCAATTTGATGGATACTAAAAAGAAAAGTTAGTAGATAAACTAAAAATAATTTATTATTCATATTTCATTTTATTTCAAGCAGATTTAAACCTGACAGGTTTTTAAAACCTGTCAGGTTTATAAGCTCTAAAAGCAATGATATTGTTATCTTTTAGAGCCTTTTAGTCTTAATCGTTCAAAACCAACGCCTCAATTTCCAACTGCTTATTAATCCGGCTTCTGATTTCAGCAAGTGATTGTTCATTCATTATTTTACCATTTTCAAAAACTACTTTTAGCAGACCTTTCTTTTCTTCTTCCCATGAACATTCGTCTTTCAGTTTTAATTCTCCGTTTACTTCATGAACTGCTAATAATCCTTTTGCAGATTTTTTTGTGCCGTCATCTGTTTTAGGATCTTTAAAAATATTGCGGGCTTCACCGTTTACTTCTCCGTATGTAGCCTTCATTGCAAAACCGTATGTGTCGCGGGTTACATATTCGTAGGTATAAGATCCGATACCTAATACCACATTGAAAGAAGCAAAACCTTTTTCTTTTAATCCGTTTAAAATTTCTTTCTGACGCTGTAATGTAATGCTGTCGCCGTAAATTAAACCAATGTGAGAATCTAATAATTTGTAACCTTTTTCAGTAGTAGTGCCGCCAAACACTTCCCACATACACTCTATAGCACCTTTGTATTCAGGACTTCCGGGAGCAGCATCTTTATCTCCGATAATAATTTTTACCGGGTCGCCGCTGTCAGGACGGATAACAACTTTACCATTGCGTGCTAAAATTTTTGATTTTAGTTCAGGTAAAAATTCAGTGATTACTTTCCAAAAATCCCAGGTGTCGGAAACAATAGAAACAATTCCTGCTGGATATAATTCAACAATCAGTCTTTCAAAAGTTGCAATCTCATCATCTTTTGTGCCCATGCACATTACAGAGTGTTCTGTTGCAGGAACGCTCCCGCCTATAAGCTCTTTATCAGAATCTGCATTGTAATACAATTCGTGAAAGTCTATTGCAGGTACCGTATCAGTTCCATAGAATGACAGCAAATGTCCAGCTGCACTGATGCAGGCATCTTCAATACCGCTCATACCGCGGAAACTGAAGTCATGCCCCTGCCAATAAACAAAATCAATATCGGTATCACTTACTGTTTTTCTTGCATATTCATTAAATGTTTTCCGGTACTGAAAAGCAGTAGTAGCACTGGTTGCAGGCTTCCATAAAATAGCTGACATCAATGACTCTAAATAATTTGTCAGCCAAAAGAATTTGGGCTGTGTGTTATAAACGGTAACAACCGGAATTTTTGGTGTTACAATAGTTCCTTCAGGCAAACCCTTTACCACTAATGGCAGATAGCCTAAATCATGCAATTCGGCAATATGCTCAATTGGAATACTGTCTTTCCCAAGGGCATTATCCATCCGGCGTTTATAGTCCGCCATTACTTTTTCTTTTGGCATCTCAAAGAAACCTTCATTCCATTGTTTTACTAAATATTCTTTCACAAAATACTGTAAACCAAAAAATACAAGTTTGTCATTTTCGGCCAACCGTGATTTGCGCGGAGTGAAATTGGAATACACCATTTCTGTTCCTTCAGGGTACTGTCTGCGGTGATCTGCTTTATAAAAGTCGATCAGCATTAAGGGATTCATTTTCATAGTTTTTTGTTTTTTGATTATTAACCGTTTTAATCTTTATTTCTTCCTTTTTCATTTGGATAGAATTTTTGGACAACATCGCTTTGCCAAAACTCTTTTGTGTCAGTATCCAATACTGTTAGCTTACCGTGGAATGCAGCTCCAGTATCAACATTCCATATGTTAACTGCATTCATTGGTACATCACTATCATAATCAGTAGTAGGTGTGTGTCCAATAAATAGTTCGTTAAACAATTTTAATCTTTTGGGATATATTTTTGAATCTTTTTGAATATTCTTATCCATAGCTAGAGCCATTTCCCAAAGTGTCCTATCCCAATTATAATTGGAAGTATAAGTTTCCTTTGCTGGCCCATGCATAGAGGAATATCCGGCATGAATGAATAAATTATTTTTTTCATCTACATGATAATTTATCAACCTGTTAAAGAACTCGATGTGCTTTTGTTTAACTTCATCATCTATATTGCTATAGCTATTTGCGGTAGATGTGCCACCACTAAATAACCACACCTCATTTATTTTTCCTTTTTGAAGCCATTCTTCGCACCAAGTATCATGGTTACCTCTGATAAAAATGCATGAATGTGATTTGTTTAATTCCAACAGATAATCAATTACTTCTTTTGTCTGACTCCAGCCATCTACATAATCTCCAAGAAAAATAAGCTCATCATTCTCTTTTAAACCAACACGCTCTAATACCTGTTTTAATGCCAGGTAGGCGCCATGAATATCTCCTATAACTAATTTTCTATTTTTCATTTTTAGAACTCTATATATTTAGCCGGAACTTCATTACATAACCAAACTCCATTTTGTGATAAATAAAAAGAATAACCGGCAAGATGCATTTCAGCAGCACGTATTTTTAATATAACCGGCTTCCCTCTTCTGGTTCCAACTTTAACAGCCGTTTCCAGATCTTTACTTAAGTGAACATGAAGTCGCTGTATCTTTTGCAATCCATTGGATTTTATTTCGTTGATAAATTTTTCAGCGGTACCATGATAAAGAAACTCAATTGGTTCTGTTGGTTCAAATTGTAAATCAACATTAACTGTGTGACCCTGATTGGCTCTTATTTTGGTATAATCGTCATTAAATGCAAATCGCTGTTTATCACTTGTTACAACAACTTCTTCAAGCATTTCAAAATCAAGTTTGTTATTACTTTGATTACATTTTCCAATTAATTCGTCTACATTCACCCAACCCTGCGCATCCATTGCAACTTCAATCTCTTCCGGTTTATGTCGCAAAACCAGACTTAAAAATTTACTTATGTGTTTTAAATCTTTCATCTTAATAATTTATTTTATTTCATCTCTTACTTCCATCAAAGCAAATCCTAATAGATTTAGGCCCCTCCATTCCTTTGGATTTTTCGCTTTTGAACTGTCTTCAGCTAATCCAATGCCCCATATAGCATCCACTGGACTTGCCTCAGTTAATATTTTGTTTTTAGTTTGAATTAAAAATTGTTTTAATGATTCGTTTTGAGAGAATTTTAAAAGATTCCCTTTTTTAACGATTTGGTATTTATGGATCTCCCAAACGTCTGAGTCAAAATTTTTAATTTCTCTGCCTAATGCCTTTACATCTTTAGGAGAAGTGCAATCAATAATTTTTTTAAATGCATCCATATCATTAGACAGTTTTGCTTTGCATGCCATCATATAGTGTTCGGCTGTTTTATAGGTGACTCTATCATCTTTGAAACCAGAAGGCCACCATTGACTCAGGCACGTTTTAGTAATTGTACCATCTTTATTTGGTTGATGTCCCCAGAAGAATAAATATGCAGCATCTGTTTGTTGTTGCAGCCAATCGATATGATATTTCATTTTAGCATAAATTAAACTGTTTATAAAATTCAGTTTCTTCCTTGTTTGAAATTGAATTAGAGCTGCAAACATTTTTATATCCTGCTTCTTTTAATCTGTCAAGTGCATTATAGCTGAATATGCCATGAGATGCGATGAAATATAAATCACCGGCATTTTTATCTTTTAACGCTGCTGCCAGTTCTATGAATGTTCTGCCGCCATCACAAATGTCATCTACCACAATACAGGCTTTACCTTTTAAATCATCTGTATTTACGTCACTTTTTATGATCTGTCCTGTAGCTAAATCACGCACTTTTATACCTGTTGCAATCTGACCTTTATAGTTTACTTTTTGAGCCAGCTTATCTACTTTTTTATAAGCTCCTAAATCGGGTGATACAAGTATATAATCAGAAATGTTCAGTCCGGTTAAAAAATGTTTTACCATTTCGTAATTCGCAATGTTCTGACAGTTGTTAAGCAAGGCCACCGAAACATCACTGTGCGCATCAAAAACAATCACCTTATTCAAATTCAAATTATTGATAATACCAGCGAACACTTTTATTGACAATGGTTCTCCGGGTACCATTACTCTATCCTGTCGTGCATACGGAATGTAAGGAACAAATACCTCGATATAGTTCACCGACATATTACGCAATGCATCAACTGCCAGGCATAGATTCATTACGTCATCAGAAGAATTTAAACGGGTGTTGATTCTTACTTTATCATTTTCCGAAAATTCAGTTAGAAACTTAACATGGCATTCGCCACCGGCAAACTTTTTTAGTTCAACTGATTCATTTGATGCAAATAGATTTATTGTTTTCATTTTCGTAGGTTTTATAGTTCAAAGTGAAATCCTTTTTGTGTTAGTTCCTTGTATGCTTTTTTATCAAAGCTATAGTAACGTGCAGCCTTGTGCGCTACGTTCTTTTCTTTTTCTTCCAAAGGCTGTAAAAGTCCCATTCCTAATATTTTCTTTCTGAAATTTCTTTTATCGATATCTATTTCAAGAATTGATTCATAAAGTGCCTGCAATTGGGTCAAAGTAAACTTCTCACTTAACAGCTCAAATCCAATTGGCTGGTAAGATACCTTTCCCCTTAAGCGTTGAATAGCCGTTTTTACAATTTTCCGATGATCAAATGCGAGTTTTGGAAGTTTTGATAATTCAAACCATTCAGCTTTTATAGTATCACGCCCTGCAATCAATTCATACTGATGTTTATTAACCAAAGCAAAATAGGAAACTGAAATAATTCTTTCACGAGGGTCTCTTTTCACATCACTGAATGTATATAGCTGTTCAATAAATACATTTTTAATTCCAGCCTTTTCCAAAAGAATTCGTTTCGCACAATCTTCTGTAGCTTCTTCTATAAAAACAAATCCACCAGGCAGAGCCCAACGGTTTTTAAAAGGCTTTTTTTCTCTTTCAATTAATAACAATTTCAATTCTCCACCGTCAAAACCAAATATAACGCAATCTGTTGTTAATGCCGGCCGTGGATAATCGTAATGGTATTTTGTGAGCGTTTTCATTTGTTTGTTAGTGTAATTATTACACAAAGATAATGCGAAATTTCATTTCTGCAAGGCTTTTAGTGTAATAATTACACTATGATGCGTAAGTGGTTGGTAATCAAAGAGGGGGTTTTATTGATACTAATTCGGATTCAGCATATCAAAATTTTTCATTACTAAGTAACTGTTTAAATTTCTGTTGAGAAAAATGTTACTACGATTACTAACTTAAAATTTCACCAAAAATAAAGGAGAATACAACAATAAAGTTAGTCTCAAAAGGTGAATTTTCGAAAGAACTTTTGCTGGTTAGAAAATTTTAGTCGTTTGAGTGGTTGTTCATATTTTCATTAGAGCTGGCAACCACTATTAATTCGATAATAAATAGCTTGAGGAAAGAAAAAATTGGATTACAAGTTTTTATAATGATTCAAAAAATTATGTAAGATTTTACTTTTTTAAAAAGACCAAAGAGTAGCGGTTTTAAAACTGAGATAATTAATTAAAAGTGGTAATTAAATATTTGATTGATTTTGATTTAGGTGGTTTTGAAAACCGCTTTATGTCTTGTCGATCTATGTAATCTAACCTAAAAGAGAATTTAAAATAATATTTTCAAATTATATAAAATACATTAGCGCACAAACAATTAATCCATTACCAGCCCAATCAATAGGCGTGTTTTTGTCAGTTAATTCTTTATCATTTTAATGACATATAGTTTTTTATTTCTGCCCTAAAATTTGCATAATCCAAAGTGTTCAATAAAAATGAATATTGTAGAGGTTTAGAAAACACCTCAGCAAAATTTTTTCTCCTTAGTAGTTGACACACTTAAAACTGATGAGATGGCGAAGGTGTTCGGTTAATAATCATTTTAGTGCTGCCTAACTTCTAAATCTACTCTACAGGAAAAATGCTGGCAACAGATTATACAGATTTTGGGCAGAAATAAAAATCTGTGTAATCCATAGTATTGAATGACAATAATTGTTTTAACGGTTCTGCAAACACCCGAGAGCAAATAAGAATTCCTTTCGATTTTGTTAAATCATAATCCCCATAATTAAAATATCATCTGTCTGTTCAATATCTTTCCTATAATCTGTAATGAATTTATCCAGTGCTGCCTTCTGATTACTCATTGATAAATTCTGGATGGACAAAATTAATTCTCTAAATCGTTTTTTTGTCAATTTCTTATTGTTCTCCCCACCAAATTGATCAACGTAACCATCGGAAAAAATATAAATTTTGTCTCCAGCTTGTAATGAAAATTCATGACAATTAAATGAATGGCTGATATCGCTGCGTGCAATAGGCCGTTTGTCTGGTTTAACTTCGATCAGAGTTCCGTTTTTAATTAACCATAAAGGATTGTTAGCCCCAGCCCAGGTCAACACTTTTGTTTTCGAATTATAGCAGCAAAAGGAAACGTCCATTCCGTCGTTAATTTCTTCCTCACTTTTAGCGAAATTTTCAATTACCAATTCCGCTGTTTTAGTTAATATTTCATCAGGTTTTCGCAGCCCAAAATCACGTATAGCGCTATAAAGCGCATTGTTACAAACCACACTCACCATTGCACCGGGGACACCATGTCCTGTACAATCGCACGCAGCAAATAAAATCAGATCATCAACCGGTTCCAGCCAGTAAAAATCCCCAGCAACAATATCTTTGGGTTTATAAAGAACAAAAGAATTCGGAAGGTGCTCTTTTATCATCTTTGAAGAAGGTAAAATAGCATTCTGAATTCTTTTTGAATAGGTTATGCTATCCCTTATATTTTTGTTTGATTCTGAAAGCTCTTTGGTTCGCTCGTTCACTGTTTCCTCCAGTACTTTTTTCTCTTTAGCAATTTTAGAAGTTCTATAATTTATAAACGAATAAACAAAAATTACCATTACAAGAATTGCAATGGCATAAAACCAAAGCGTTTGCCACCAAGGCGATAATATAGTAAAAGTAAACGATACCGGATTGATGTTCAAGACGCCATTGCTATTTATTGCTTTTACTTTAAATGTGTAAGTTTTTCCGGAAGCAATGTTTGAAAAATTTGCTTCGGTACTGGTTGAAAGGGGAGACCAGGCAGTATCCTGGCCTTCCAAAATGAAAGAATACATTATTTTATCGGTTGTGAGCGCCTTAAAATGTAAAGTGAGGTGATTGTCTGAATGTGAAAGAATTAAATTTTCCGGTAAATTGTTTTTGGTATCTACAGAATCGGAATATTTTTTCCAATCAACGGCTTTATATGCAAGCAGAATTTCCGTTAATATTAGTTTCGGAGCAGTGGTATTTTGAAAATCAAATTTACGGTTGTAACAGCATAAACCATTGTTTGTCCCGAACCAGATAATATCTGGATTGGTTTTGGAAATTTCAATAATATTTACTTCTCCGCCTTTAAAACCCTCTTGTTCCCCAAAATAACGAATTGATTGAACGTCTAAACCAGAAGTAAGTTTTATTTTATTAATTCCTTTTTCGGTTCCTGCCCATAGACATTTAGCAACATTGTCCCACACCAAAGCCTCAATAAAATTCGAACACAGTCCGTCAGTTGTAGAAATTGTTTTGAATTTTTGAGAACCTGTTTTGATCGAAGAAGGATTGTAACAACAAATACCTTTTTCCTTGGTTCCGAAAAACAAAATATGATTATCATTTTCAGTTATAGACCAAACAGATTTATCTGCAAGTCCGTCTTTTTCGGAATATGAAATAAATGTTTCTCCATTAAATACTATCACTCCTGCATCCGATGTCCCAATCCATAAATTGTCATTCGAATCTTCAAATAAGGTAAATATACTATTTGAGGCAAAACCGTTAAGAGTGTTGTAGTTTTTTATTTCATTGTTTTTGTTTATACAAAATAGTCCTGAACCAAAATCACCGATCCATGTATTTCCTTTTTTATCGAATACTATTTTCAAAGGTTCCACTATATTGTTTTTTTTATCCTTTGTGTTATGATTGATATGTGTTTTGATTGAAAATTTATTACCTCCTTTTTTTAATACATATACGCCATCATTTACCACTCCTGCATAGATATCCCCTTCTTTATTTTGATTTATTGAAATGATGCTGGTGTTTTTTAATTCATTTATTTGAGTAATTGTTTTGTTATCATTTAAAATATTTAAACCAAAGCCTTGCGTTCCTATTAACATCGAATTCGTTTCATCACTATAAATTCCACCTATTTTGTTGCTAGACAATCCTTGTTTATCAGTATAGGTAACAAACGATTCGTTATTATATAAATCTGCTCCGCCATTGTTTGTTCCGATCCATATATTTCCTTCATAATCGCCTATAATTGAATAAACTTGATTTGAAGACAATCCATTATTTTCATTAAACAATGTAAAATCCTTACCATCATATTTTAATGCCCCCTCCTGATCAGTAGCCAACCAGATATTTTGTTTTGAGTCTTCTACTAAACTGAATATATTATCCTCTTTTGACAATTTATTTGGCAAATTTATTTTTTCAAATTTCGCCCCGTCATATTTTACAATACCATTTCGAACAACTCCTCCGAACCATAAATTTCCTTTTGTGTCAATTAAAATGGAATAAAAAGCCTTATTGCTAACTTCTTCATTTTGAGAAAAATTAATAATTTTTTTACCGTCATATTTTGAAATCCCATTATATGTGGCAAACCAGTAATTATCTTTATTATCTTTTGTTATAGCAAAAATCATATTGCTCAAAAGTCCATCTTCTTTTGTGATTTTTTTAAATTCTTTACCATCATATTTAACCACACCTCCCGTATCTGTTGCAAACCAAATGAAGTTTAAATCATCAATATAAATGAAGTGAATGTTATTATCTGCGAGACCTTGTTCTGTTGTGTAATTAGTAAACTTCATTCCATCATATTTAGAAACACCTCGAGTCGTACCAATCCAAATATTTCCTTGTTTATCTTCGTTGATACAGGTTACTTCATTAGATATTAGGCCCTCGTTACTCGATAAATTTTTAAATATTTTTCCGTCAAAACGACTAAGGCCGGTTTGTGTACCAAACCATAAATAACCACGGCTATCTTGGAAGATCCCGTTAACATTGGAACCGGCTAATCCTTCTTTTGTTCCAAAATTTTTAAAATTATTTAATTGGCAATATGCATAGGAAAGGTGAGAGCCCAGAAGAAATAGAAATAAATATTTAATTAAATGTTTCTTCATTGAAATTGTAATAAACAGCAAAGCTTTATTGTAAAACAAATTTAAAATTATTATTGATGAAAGTGTTTTTTATTTATTGACTTTATAATCGCATAATAAAATATTTTTTAGCTCGGTCATAGTCTTCGATAATTTTGATTAAGCCGCACTTACAGTTCTAAAAAAAGTCCTGAACCAATGTTTGGTTCAGGACTTTTTTAAAATTCATATTTACAATTTCTTTATTGTACTACTAATTTCTTAACTACCCTTGCGTCCTTATTTTTAACTTCAATGCTATAAACTCCTTTTGCAAAAGAAGACACATCAATTGTTGTTTGTTGGTGAAAAATTTCGGATTGATAAACAAGTTCACCAACTACATTGAAAATCCTGATATCTGTATTCTTCGCCCCAATTCCCAATTGAACAAAAACCATATCATTAGCAGGGTTAGGATAAATAGAAATAGCATTATCAAGTTCAGATTGATTCATTCCAGTAGTAATAATTATTCCCGGATGACGAATGTTGGAGTGAGAACTATTAACCAATGATCGGGTAGGGTTGCAAGTAATGTTCCAGTTTGTTTCAACTCTCCAACTGGCTGTGTTTTGCAGCGCTGCGGTCCAACCAATATCCGATTGAGTGAGTTGTGAACCAGCAATACTATTTACTATATGCCAGTTGCCATTGCTGTTATCATCCCTATATAAATCATAAGTTATAAGCGTACTGGAAGGCAAAGGCACAGTTTGTCCTTCTATCTCATAATAATTCCAGGTAAATGTCCCGAAATTTTGATTTATATAAATGGTATTATGGAAAGGACTTAATGGACTATAGTGGCCCAATAAATCCTTTATTTGTAATTTATACCGATAAGTTCCAGCATTAGGATTTCCTGTGTTTGGAAAATACAGATATCTGGCAGTATCAATAAATTCGCTTAATGCGGTATATGTAACAGCTCCAACACGCTGATAATTATTGTTTGATATTTCGCGATAAACAATAAAAGAATCAACATTTGTATAATTTGTTTTATCCCAATAAATAATATTGTAATGAGAAGAATCGTCTACTGTTACCTCACAAATATCCGGTGGTGCGGGTTTTGATAAAACAATAGTTGATTGACTCGGTGAAGTATTGGAACATCCATTTCCATCTGTGTAAGAATAACTTATAGAAAACGTTCCCCCTCCTGCTGTGACCGGACTAAATAAATTACCATTAGTACCTGTCCCGGAGAAAGTGCCACCTGACGGAATGCCAATGAGACTGACTGATGCATCATTGTAATAATAACTTGCAGCTAAACCATTAAAACTCACAACAGGTAAAGGATTGATGGTTATAGCAAAAGCTGCAATGTCGCTTGCGCAATCACCCGATGCAGCAATAGTGTTGGTTATTGTATATGTTCCCGGAATACTTCCTGCAAGATTTATCTCACCAGTTACGGTACTTACAAATGCTAAGCCGGAAGGGTTTGCGCTAAACACTCCTGCACTGGATCCGGTGCCAAAAATTGGTAAAGGATTAATTACATTCCTGCAATAAGGTGATCCGGTGTAACTAAACGATGCTGAAGGTGCTGTAGTAATTGTTAAGTTAAATGTGTGTGAATTGGAACAGGTGCTGTTTGTTGTGTAAGTTATAATATGCGCACCTAAAGCAGATGCACTTAAATTAACTAAACCATTGTTTGTATTTAAGAAAACCAAACCGGGAGTTGATGAGAATGCACCTCCAAATAAGCCTGTTATCAGCGCACTTGGGTCATTCCCTGATTGACAAAAAGTGGCGGAAGAGTAGCTGAAATTAGCATTATCTAATGGATTAACCAATACAGAAATTGTTTGTTGCCCGCCTGCGCAGCCCCCTGCTATTGATGTTGGAGTAATTGTATAAACTACATTTTGGACATTAGCCGAACTATTAACTATGGTATTAAGTAATGTATCCCTCGTTTGAGCAATTAAACTTTCTCCAGTTGTGTGCAGGTTGTCTGTCGCAATCCAGCTAAAAGTTGAATTAATATTACTTATCAATGAAATGCTTACTGTTCCTCCACTACAGATAGATGCATTTAAATTATTGATTATTAATGGTGATGGATTTACAGTTACAATTACCGTTTGGTCTGTTCCAGCACAGTTTCCAGCTGTTGATGTAGGTGTAATAGTATAAACAACATTTTGTACAACAGAAGAATTATTTGTAATAGTATTGTTTAGCGTACCAGTTGATTGTGAAGAAATGCTTTCTCCAGTCGTATTTACATTGTTGATCGCGCTCCATGAATAGGAAGAAGTGACATCACTTGTCAGTGGTACGGTAACCGTTGTACCGCTGCATATTGTTGCAGTTGAAATGCTCGTCATTGTCGGCAAAGGATTTACAGTTACAGTAACTGTTTGGACTGTTCCTACACAACCTCCCAATGTTGCAGTCGGAGAAACAGTGTAAATAACATTTTGAGACACAATAGAATTATTTATTATCGTATTATTCAATTCCCCGGTTGATTGAGAAGTGATGTTTTCACCTGTTGTATTCAAATTATCAGACGCAATCCAGTTATAGGAAGATGCAACGCTGCTTGAAAAAAATATATTAACAGTTCCTCCGCTGCAAATTGATGCGGCGGCAGAACTGTTCATTGAGGGAACAGGATTTACAACCACTGTAACTGTTTGAGATGCACCTGCGCAACTGCCCGTTGTTGAAGTAGGAGTAATAGTATAAATTACATTCTGAGCCGAAGTTGAATTGTTGATAATCGTATTGTTTATTGTTCCGGTTAATTGCGAAGTGATACTCTCTCCTATTGTATTAGGATTGTCGGCTGCTATCCAAGTAAAGGAAGAAGCTGCATTACTTGTAAGAGGAATATTAACACTGCCGCCGCTGCAAATAGTTGCCGATGTTGTATTCGTCATTGTTGGTGCAGGATTTATAGTTACAGTTATTGTTTGGGCTGTCCCGGCACAGCTCCCTGAAGATGAAGATGGAATTACTGAATAAATCACATTTTGTGCAACAGAAGAATTGTTTGTAATAGTATTACTCAAAGTCCCGCTTGATTGAGAAGTAGTGCTTTCTCCGATTGTATTTATATTATCAGCGGCAACCCACGAATAGGAGGACATTATATTACTTGTAAGAGGAATACTAACGGCTCCGTTACTGCATATTGTTGCAGATGCAATGTTGATCATTGCTGGAGTTGGATTTACTGTTATCGTTATTGTTTGGTCCGTTCCACTGCAGCCTCCAAATGTTGCGGTTGGAGTAACAGTGTAAATAACATTTTGGGATACAATTGAATTATTTGTAATCGTATTGTTCAATGTTACTGTAGATTGTGAAGTTAGGCTTTCGCCGGTTGTATTAATATTATCAGCAGCAATCCAACTGAAGGAAGATGTTACACTGCTTGAAAAAGGAATGTTAACCACTCCGGCGCTGCAAATTGTTGCAGCGTTTGAACTTGTCATTGTTGGCACGGGGTTTACAAGCACTGCAACTGTTTGAGTCGCGCCAGCACAACTCCCGACAGTTGAATTTGGAGTAACAGAATAAAATACATTTTGAGCCAAAGAAGAATTATTTGTAATAGTATTGTTTAATGTACTTGTAGATTGTGATGCGATGCTTTCTCCTGTTGTATTTGGGTTGTCGGCTGCTATCCAGCTGAAAGACGAAGCCACATTACTTGTAAGAGGAATACTTACTGTTCCTCCACTGCAAATTGTTGCTGTGGTACTATTGGTCATTGCAGGTGCAGGATTTACAGACACTATAACCGTTTGTAAAGTCCCGGCACAACTTCCTGCTGAAGATGTTGGAGTAACCGAATAAACAACATTTTGTACAACGGAAGAATTGTTGGTTATTGTATTACTTAAGGTTCCATTCGATTGAGAAGCCGTGCTTTCTCCTGTTGTATTTATATTGTCAACTGCAGCCCATGAAAATGAAGAGGCTAAATTGCTTGTTAAGGAAACGCTGACATTTCCGCTGCTGCAAATAGTTGCAGTTGATGCGCTGGTCATTACAGGACTCGGATTTACTGTAACTGTAACTGTTTGCGTAACGCCTGCACAACCTCCCAATGTGGCTGTTGGAGTAATAGTATAAACAACATTTTGTGATACGATCGAATTATTTAGAATAGTATTATTCAATGTTCCAGTAGATTGTGATGTAATGCTTTCACCGGTTGTATTAACGTTATCAGCAGCAATCCAACTGAAAGAAGATGTTACACTGCTTGACAGAGGAATATTAACTGTTCCGCCGCTGCAAATTATTGAAGAGTTTGAACTGGTCAACGTTGGCATAGGGTTTACAACCACTGCAATTGTTTGAGATGCCCCAGCACAACTGCCGGCAGTTGAAGTTGGAGTAACGGTATAAATTACATTCTGAGCAAGCGTTGAATTATTGGCAATTGTATTGTTCAATGTACTTGTAGATTGTGATGTAATGCTTTCTCCTGTTGTATTTGGATTGTCGGCTGCTATCCAGGTAAAAGAAGAAGTCACATTGCTTGTTAAAGACAGACTAACTATTCCACTGCTGCAAATAGCTACGGTTGAGGCATTGGTCATTGTTGGTGAGGGATTAACTGTTACAGTTATCGTTTGTGAAGTTCCAACACAGCCTCCAGTTGTTGAAGTAGGAATTACAGTGTAAACAACATTTTGTGAAACCGTTGAATTGTTTGAAATAATATTACTTAAAGTACCTGTAGATTGCAGGGTAATGCTTTCTCCAGTTGTATTAACATTATCGGCTGCTACCCATGTATAAGAAGATGCAGCGCTGCTAGTTAATGGAATATTCACTGTGCCGCCACTGCATATGGTTGCAGTTGAAGCACTGGTCATTAATGGTTTAGGATTTATTGTAACAGAAACTGTTTGCGATGTTCCTGCACAACTTCCCAATGTTGTAGCAGTAGGAACAATTGTATAAATAACATTTTGTGCAGCATTTGTAGTGTTTGTAATAGTATTACTCAAGGTGCTTGTTGATTGAGAGCTTAAACTTTCTCCGGTTGTATTTACATTATCCGCAGCAATCCATGAAAATGCGGAAGCAATGTTTGCACTTAAAGGAATACTGGCGGTTCCGCCGCTGCATATTGTAGCACTGCCTGAACTTGTCATTACAGGTAAAGGATTTACAGTTACCGCAACAGATTGGGTTGCACCGGTACAGCCTCCGGATGAAGACATTGGGCTTACAGAATAATAAACAATTTGTGCAATAGTAGAATTGTTGGTGATTGTATTACTTAATGAGGTTGATGATTGGGGATTGATACTTTCACCTGTTGTGTTTGGATTATCTGATGTGGCATTCCAACTATACGTGGATGCAATATCGCTTGCAAGGTTTATAGTTGCTGTCCCTCCGCTGCAAATAGATGCAGCCGGACTGCTTGTCATATTGGGAGCGGGATTCACAGTTATTGTAACTGTTTGAGTTCCCGGACAACCGCCAACAACAGCCGTAGGAGTTACAGTATATATTACCTGTTTCGCAGTTGTACTATTATTTACTATTGTATTACTTAGCGTAGCCGGTGATTGTAACAAAGTACTTTCCCCGGTAGTATTTATGTTGTCCGTTGCAATCCATGTAAAATTAGACTGTACACTACTTGTTAAATTAATATTCACAGTTCCACCGCTGCATATTGTTGCACTTGAAGCACTGGTCATTGCTGGTGTTGGATTAACTGTAACTATTACTGTTTGTGGTGTTCCTGTGCAGCTTCCGCCTGAAGATGCAGGTGTTACAACATAAGTTACAGTTTGTGGTACAAATGAATTATTCGTTATAACATCGTTTAATGTATTGGTTGATTTCGGAGTGGTACTTTCTCCTGTTGTATTTGGGTTATCTGTTGCGATCCAGCTAAACGATGAAGCTGCGCTGCTTGTAAATGCAAGCCCTGCCGATTGACCACTGCAAATAGTCATTGTGGTATTGCTTGTCATAACAGGAGTTGGGTTTACTGTAACCGTAACCGTTTGAGGAGTGCTTGAACATCCTCCTGAATTAGCTGTCGCAGTAACTGTATAGGTAACAGTTGTTGGTGATGTGTTTGAACTATTATTAATCGTATTACTCAACGTATTTGTTGATTGTAATATTGTACTTTCTCCCGTAGTTTGAGGATTATCGGATGCAAGCCAGCTAAAGGTAGATGCTGCTCCGCTATTTGTTAAAGGAATATTTACAGTTGCTCCACTGCAAATTGCAACAGATGCAGCACTCGACATTACTGGAGGATTTAAACTGCAAATAATTTCAGGTATTTGTCTTTTCCAAACTCCTTCTCCATCACTTCCAGTGTAAATTGTATTTCCATTAATGGCAATAGTATTATAATTTATATTACCAGGTAAGTTACCTGTAACATTTGACCAAGAAGTTCCATTATTAGTGGTTAAATACACATAATTACCGCCTGCTGCAAAAATATTACTGCCGCTTATTGCAAATGAAGTGTAGCTAACATTCGTCGGTATACCTGTGTTTACAGGTGTCCATGTAGTTCCGTTATTCGTTGACAAAAATACACCACCTCCTGTCCCTGCAAAAAGATCGCTGCCATTTACCAGGAATGAATAAACATATAAATTTGTTAAACCGGTATTCACTGCCGTCCAACTGGTTCCATTATTGGTGGACAAAAATACACCTCCATCGGTTCCCGCAAAAATGTTTGTGCCATTAACTGCTAAAGCATGCACATGAAGATTCGTTAAACCCGTGTTAACGAGTGTCCAGGAAGTTCCATTATTAGTAGATAAATAAACGCCTGCCTCGGCGTTACCTGCAAAAGTATTAGTTCCGCTTATAGCTAATGAACTTATATATTCATCAGTCAACCCGGTGTTTACAGCTGTCCATGTTAATCCATTATTAGTTGACAAAATTATCCCTTCACCATACGTGGAGGCAAATATATTACTGCTTCCAACGGCAAACGAAGTAAAATTGTCATAAGTTGTTGGATTTGTGAGTAGTGACCATGATATTCCACCATTACTTGTTAATTCCATTCCTGTCCCATAAGCACCGGCGAAAAGTTCCGAAAAGTTAAATGCTAAGGCATGAATTTTGGTAGATATTAAACCCATATTTGATGTTGCCCAGCTTACTCCATTATTGGTTGTTGTATAAACGCCGCCACCCTGCATTCCGGCAAAAATACCGGCACCCATAATAGTCATCGCATAAACCTGTGAATTTGCAATACCTGTATTTACTGCTGTCCAGCTGGTTCCGTTATTAGTAGATTTATAAACTCCGTTCCCTTCAGTACCGGCAAAAATGTCTGTTCCATTTACTAAAAATGAATAAACGAAAGAAGAACTTCCACTTGGTAACCCAGTATCAACAGCGGCCCAGCTAGTTCCATTATTTGTTGATAAAAATACCCCATTGCCATTGATACTTGCAAAAAGATTACTGCCTTTAATTGCTAATGCATACACGGGGTTACTTGAGTATCCTATTAAACCTGTATTAACTGCTGTCCAGTTTGCACCATTATTTACAGATAGGTAAACTCCATTTACTCCTGTACCGGCAAAAATGTTGGTGCCGCTAATTGCCAAACTTGTTATTTGTTGTGATGCAGGTAATCCGGTATTGCTGGCTGCCCAAGTTACTCCTCCGTCTAAGGAACGGTAAATTCCATTTCCATTGGTTCCGGCAATAATGGTAGAACCGTTGGCTGCTAATGATACAATACTTTGCCCGGCAGGGATTCCATTACTCAGATTTGTCCAGTTTGTTCCATTATTTACGGATGAAAATAGTCCGCTTGTACTTCCGGCAAAAACAGTTGTCCCCGACATGGTAAGAGCATCAACATAAAGATTAGTCAAACCATTGTTTACCTGTGTCCAGCTTGCTCCTGAATTGGCAGAATAATATACTCCGCTGGCTGACCCTCCTGAATTAGAGTTGATAGAATACGTTCCAACATATAAGCTGGTTCCGTCGGTGGTGAAACTGGATATATCTCCGCCAATGGGTCCTGCAGTCTGCATCCATTGGGCTTTAGTGTTCAATCCCCAAAAAACAGTGAGCACTATTACTAGTGAGTAAATTTTTTTCATAGTGTTTTATTTAGAAATACTTTGAAGCAATAAAGTTATAAAAAATACATTGTCTTCCTGGGAAATTTTCTCAATTTGCGGGGAACACAGCCGAAATAAAAATGGGACAGTTTGCGATTTTTCGCAACTGTCCCACCGGGTGATCCCGCTGGGATTCGAACCCTTTACTTTGGCTAACTCTATTTAACTTAATTAGTATTGATAATCAATTAGTTATAAATTTGTCTGTATTTTAAAGTTAAATAAAGTTAGTCAAAGTAAGCTTTTTTTGTCAATGTTATTGTCAATGTGTATATTTGTATCAAAATATTTTTTTTCAATAAAATTAAAAAATTAAAACACTTGTCAGCATTGCATTTTAAACAATTTAGGTTCGAATCCTTTTGTGATCCTTTTAAAAAATGATTTCAGTTTCATTCTATCTTCTTACACCTGATGCACTTTCTCAAAGCCAAGTGTATGTATCTATTAGTAATAAAGAAAATAGATTACGTTTTGCCACTGGAGAAAGTTTCATTACTTCCTATTGTAATATTAGAAAAAAGAAAGGAACAAAGGAATTAGTAAAAAAAAATACAGAATTTTATTTTGAATATAGAAGCAAATTAACTGAGATCAGAGATTCACTTATCCGTATTGAGATGAGCTTAACAGAAGGTGCAAATAAGCCTTCTTTGATACAAATAAGAGATGCCTTTTATTTAAAATCAGGCAAAGCGAATTCAGAACCACGGATTACCTTTGATGTTGCCTTTGCAAAATTTATTGCAGCAAATGAAAGCCAATGGAGTGAAGGAACAAGAAAGCATTTTACAACCATTCAAAATCACATCATAGAATATGAAACCACTTTGGGAGATATTACTTTGGGTAATGTAAACGAAGATACCTGGAATAGTATTAGGGATAAATATTTTGTGGAGAAGAAGCAGTATGGTAATGGCACCATCAATTCTAATCTTAAAAAGTTTAAACAGTTTTTAAAATTTGCTGATAAAAAAGGGTTCTTAAAAAACAAAATTGATTTCGAAGAACTAAAATATCTTGATGAAATTGAACCTTATAAAATTGCTTTAAAAGAATATGAAGTAGAAACATTATTAAACCTAAAACTTTCAGGTAACCCTAGGCTTGACAAAGTAAGAGATTTATTTGCATTGGAAATTATGACCGGTCAACGCTTTTCAGATATGCCGAAACTTTTAGACCCAAAGCATATTTCAGCAACAAATATCCAAATATACCAGGATAAAACAAATGAACAAGTATCTATTCCGATTCATCCGAAATTAAAAAAACACCTGGCATATATTTTTAAGAAGTATCCAGATGGCTTACCAACTATATCAAATCAAAATTTTAATGATTACCTGAAAGAAATTTGTGTGCAGGCAAAATTTAACAGAGAGCATTCATGGGTAACACTCTCCGGAAAGAAAAAAATTAAACATTCTGACTTTAGGTACAATCTGATCAGCAGTCATACGGGGCGCAGAACATTTTGTACACTTGCATTGAACAGTGGTATTAATCCCGAATTAATTATGAGGGTTACCGGACACAAGAAATACGATCAGTTCAGGGAGTATGTGAAGGTGGATGATGATGATATAGATAAGGCATTTGAAGGGATGTTTAAAAGCGGAAAGAAAAAGGTTAAATAGGTTCAACGATTCAGTGAGGGAAAAGCCAAAAACGTAATCTAGAAGTCCTTTTATTTCGTTTGCGTTTAACTATGAAATATGTAGCAGAACGCAAACATAATATTATATAAAAAAATTTATATATTTGCTTTGTACTACGAAATATGTAGTAGAACGCAAACGTAAAATAATCATGAAACAGGCTATAAATTCAAACAATTATCTGGAAGAGTACTTGAATAAAGTACGTTCTAAGGGTAGGTATTCGTTTACGTGGACAGAAGCAAAAGCTCAGTTTGATATTTCAGACAAGGCACTTAATCAAAGTATTTACCGTTTGAAATCTAAAAAACGGGTAGCACAAATCAGAAAAGGATTTTACGCGATCATTTCCCCAGAATATTCCAATAGGGGAATGATTCCGGTGCATTTGTTTATAGACGATATGATGAAATCATTAGGCAGGCGTTATTATGTAGGATTGATTTCCGCAGCGGCTTTGCATGGAGCGGCACACCAACAACCAATGGAATATTTTATAATAACTGAAAAGCCAGCCATGCGTGACATTAAAAATAAAAAATTAAAAATTAATTTTTACGTAAAAAAAGATTGGTCTGACAATGACATTATTCAGAAAAAAACAGAAGCCGGATATATAAATGTATCATCACCGGAATTAACAGCATTAGATTTATTCTACTATCAGGATAGTTTCGGTGTAAATAAAATTACCAGCATACTGCAAGAACTGGCAGAAGAAATGAAAATTGCTCCGCTGGTTAAAATAGCAAAAAAATACCCTCAAACGGCATCTATTCAACGATTGGGATATTTGCTGGATAAAGAATTAGGTAATTCTAAATTATCTGAACCACTATTAAAAATTTTAAATGACCGGAAATATTCAACTATTCTTTTATCAATAGATAAAAATAAAGAAGGTAAAGTAGATGAAAAATGGAAAATAATTAAAAACATGAAAGTGGAGAGTGATTTATGATTTCAAGACGATACATAGAAGAATGGAAGGAGTTTGCTCCCTGGCCGGATGATGCCCAGGTGGAGCAGGATTTAGTTATTGAACGTGCCTTGGTTGAAATATTTAGCAATGAATTTCTAGCAGAAAGATTAGCTTTTCGTGGGGGTACGGCTTTACACAAGCTATATTTAAAACCACAAGCGCGATACTCTGAAGACATTGATTTAGTTCAAATTAAGGCTGGTCCGATTGGAGAAATATTAGACCATTTAAGAAGTGTATTAAAGTTTATTCCAGGGAAAGCCAGTTTTGATAAAGGTGACCAGATGATAACATTGCGGTACCGGTTTGATTCAGAAATCGCTCCAGTTATTAGTTTGCGATTAAAAGTAGAAACCAATTGCCGAGAGCATTTTACTGTGCTTGACTTTAAAAAAATGGAATTCAAAGTTACCTCAGGATGGAATAAAGGAGAGTGTAATATTACAACGTATAAAATCGAAGAACTATTAGGAACAAAGTTAAGGGCACTTTACCAACGTAGCAAAGGACGTGATTTGTTCGATCTTTATTGGGCATATCAACACCATAAAATAGACACAAAAAAATTATTGCTGTGTTACCATGAGTATATGAAATTTTCGGTAGAAAATCCTCCTTCACAAAAAGAATTTATTTTGAACATGGAAGAAAAGATGAGAGATAGGGATTTCACTGAAGATATTCATGTGATTTTGAGACCAGGGATTGAATATGACAATCAAAAGGCTTACGAGTTTATAAAAAAAGAATTACTGGAAAAATTGTAAATGAAAACTACCAATAATATCCCAACTTTTGGCTTTAAAGAAGTGTAACCTATTTCAATTAAGTATGTATTATTAAAAAAACTATATGCATGAAAAAATACACATTCACCGATTGGTATTCCGGGAAAGTTCGTTTGGATACCTGCAGTGCAATCTTTCCTATAGGTATGCAGCCAATAATACCTGTATCATTGAATGAATTTAATATAATCGATATTGCTAAAATTCAGAAAAAGCAAAAAGAAATTTTCAAAAAGGAAAGGGATTTTTACCTGAAACGTTTTTTAGATGAGTTCATCAGCAGGTCGCGAAATTCAAAACAAAGGTTGCTTATTTGAAATCAGAACAATTAAAATATAGGTCCATACTTATAGGAAATGAGCTCATTGAGCTTGATAAGCATTATGAAATTGTTGGCACAAATTTATATTACTCCGGGAAAGATTTAATTATGTACCGTGAGTACTATAAAAATATTATTATAAATGGGCAGGAAAGAGTTTATAGTTTTATTAATAGCCCGAACTACCCTTATCAGAATGAAGATATAAAACCAAGAGAAATATTCGCGCAGGCGATGATAGAGTATCTTGATTTTCTTGATGAATTCAAATCAAGTCAAACTAAAAAGGCAGAGCAAAAAAGCCATGAACAAGAATCTTACGAAAAAATATTTAACTCATCGATTGAATATTGTAAATCCTATCAAGAATTTCAACAGAACTTACAAATTGATGAGAAAACTCTTGCTAAAAAGGAATTATTGATAAAGTTAAGAGATTATAAAATAAATTATTCAAAAGCGCTTGAGCATTATAAAAAATATGGTAAAAATGAAGTTGAATCAAAAACATATCAAAACATATTTGACAATGTTAATGCGACACTGGACAAGTATTTGAATGATAAATCTGAAGGGGCTTCTGAACAAAAGACAAGGATGACAAGCAGTTTTGATGAAAAGAAAATAAAAGACTTCGGCAATAATTTGTCAAAAGAGAAAACATTTGGAGATTATTTAATAAACATTGATATAAAAAAAATACAAAATTTAATTGATGGTTGTAAAAATTCTGGTCCCGAATATATTGCAGTGCTAATTTTTGCTCTTGGTAATAAAATTGAACATACCAAAATTAAAATGACGGATTTATATGCTTCTTTAAAAATTTCTTTTCAAGTTTCATTTACCTATCAAGCTTTTACATACCAGATGCGAAAATGCAATGATAACAGTCAATCCAAAGAAAAAAAAATTCAGTTGATGAAAAAACAACTACTCGATTTAACTAATAAATAACCTTCCCGTTTTTTGCAGAATTTTTGCTGCAAAACCTGCAAAAAGTTTTCTTTCGTACTTGCGCTAGCAAAATAAAACTATTAGCTATGTCGCAGAATCCATTTGATTTAATAATAGATCGACTTGAGAAAATTGAAAATAAACTGTCTTCTCCTTCAAGCCAAGAGAAACCTCAGGAGGTGCATTCTATAAATCAGGAATTCAGATACTATCCAATACTTAATCTTTTTGAGCAAAAAATCTGCTCAAAACCTTCATTCTACAAATATTTGAGGCAAGGACGTTACGACCTATATAAGTTCGGGGGCCGCTCTTTCGTAGAGCTGGAGCAGTTTTATGCAGCCTTTAGAAAAATAACATTTAAGAATGAAAAAGTCGTTCGTTCTCCTTAAGTAAGTACCTCTTTGAGTAGATCCCCAATTCCCTAAATAACACTATTTTTTATTATTTCGGCACTACGCAAATAGGTTCCTCTCTACTCGATTTATTTTGTATCATAAATCAAAATAATTCTGAAAATGAAAAGAAAATCTCCAAAAGTAATTGAACTATCAAATTCTTTTAAGCTCCCAGAAGATGCCAAGGAAGTGATCTTTACGACTGACATACATATTTGCTCATCTAAAAAATTGATAATATCAATTGAAAAGTGTTCAGTCGGGCATTCCTTCTATATTCTTGATGTCCGAATGGTTTATTTTAAAGGCTTAAATTATATTATTCAAGATATTCCGGCAGACAGCTTGGTATATTCAAAAGGTGTTTCTTCTAAAACTTATGCCAACTCTTTGTTTTTTAAAAATGGCAGCAAAGACTTTATGATCTCTAACAAAACAAACTGGCTGGCTTTATTTCCAGAGAAGTATGATGACGAGAAATCAGAAAATGCTGGAAAGGATTTATATCTTTTGAAAAATACTGACTACAGAAGCTTGACTCCGCCAGTGTTTGAGAAGATATTTAATAATGTGCTGAATTATTGCGAAACAATGGAGTTTTACGAAATCTGTGCAGACCTGATAAAATTTTCAAAGGATTGGTTTATATTTTATGAAAAACAATTTGAGAAACAGCCATTATTGCAGGTTACACAAGGCTGGGGATGGCTTTATTTTTTGAATAATAAAACTAAATACAATTCTGTAATTGAAAAAACAAAATGATTGATGCCTAGTATTATTCTTTTAGAGCCGTACTGCAGCTATTTTGAAGAAATATTTTGTTTCAATTTTGTTTATTAATTTTTCAACGCAAATACACTGCGTTGTAATTTATTTGTTTTGCATCGTTAATCGGTTTAGATCTGATTAATAGTGTTAACAGGGCTTTTAGGTCTTTTTCTTTTGGAAAGCTGCAATGTTAACTAAGTTTATGAGAGATTTGAAAAGTGAAGTCGTAAATTGTCAAATATGCACTAAAAAAACAATTGTTCAAAAATTTTTAAAGCTGTGTATATCAGCCAAAAACAATTTATGAACAACAATAAATCGAAATATTATTATCATTCCCTTTGTCATAAATAAAATTATAATGGAAGAAAATATAAGAAAAATACTCTCCGAATTTGCAATTCAAATTGCGAGAGATGTTCAATTTGAAGGCCTTTCGGAGAAGGACTTACTAAACAAATGGACTAGTAAATTGCTGGGCATGAATAATGAATTCAGGAATGAAACGAATAAACTTTCTTTTAAAGAACTTTATTCAGAAACAATTCTGGCGGTATCAAATAAGACCGGAAACAATAATTTATTCGAATGCATTCCAACAGGCTTGACTAAATTGGATAGAACATTAGCAGGAGGATTACCCTTGGGTGAATTAATTATTTTAGGCGCCAGACCTGCAATGGGGAAAACGGCCTTACTTATTTCTATAATGGCTAATTCTATTAGAAATGAAAATACACCCATTGCATATTTTTCTATTGAAAATTCCGCCCAATATGTCATGCTGAGATTACTTAACACTTTATCTGAATTTTCTTATAGCAATCTTGTTTCAAAGCCACTGGAATCTCATGAGATTAATGAGATTTTGGAAAAAACAAAAATATTAGCAGATGCCAATATCTCAATCGAAGATGATTGTTTCACGATCGATGATATTATATCTCAGACTTATTTTTTGGTAAAAGAAAAAGGTGTAAAAATGATTATGGTGGACTACTTACAATTGGTTCAAACCAGAAGCAGACTGAACAGGGAACAGGAAGTTGCAAAAGTTTGCCGTGAATTAAAAGCTTTAGCCAGAAAATACAATATTGCGGTTTTGGTGAGTTCGCAATTAAGCAGGGCTGTTGAAATGCGTGGCGGCGATAAAAGACCACAGCTGTCGGATTTGCGTGAATCTGGTGCTATTGAGCAGGATTCAGATAAGGTTCTATTATTGCACCGTCCGGAATATTATAATATTACCGAAGATTGTGAAGGAAATTCTACGGCAGGTATTGCAGAAATTATTATTGCCAAAAATCGCGGAGGCGCTGTTGATTCAGCTAAAGTGAAATTTATTGGACAGTTTTCTACTTTTACTGATTTAGAACAAACTGACGGAGCCATTAACTCAGATACATTGGAAATGTTTAAAAACGTTAGAAAAGAAGAATTTGAATAGTATATAAGTTAGATTAAATGTTTTTCCCAAATGAATGATATTGAGGAAGGCCGGCTATTGTCAGAATGAATTTTAAAATTTAAATATAAGGGATTGAACCGTTAAAAGAGATTATGAGCGGGCTTAACGCTAATAGGCTGTGTACCTGCAGCCATTGTCACAATGTGGCTTTGAGTGATAGTTAAATAATTTTTCGAAAAGAAAAATCATTTAACTATCAAAATTTTTTTAGATAATCATTAACGGTTCTTCCCTTTTTTTTAACATGAATCCAAAACCGGATATTTATACCATAAATTCTAACGCAATTCAATTTCTGAGTTTGAAAAATGCATTTGAATTGTCGCGGCTTTTCGATTATGAGTTTTCAAGTTTCAAACGCACTATTGAAAAAGCGAGCTACCGGACATTTAAAATTCCGAAGGCAAAAGGCGGTTTTAGGACAATTGAAGCTCCGAAAGAAAATTTAATATTTATTCAAAAAAATTTAAACACCTATTTGCAGGCTGTTTATTGTAAAATAAAACCTTCATCAGCTTATGGCTTTGTTAAATCCTTAAAAGATGAAACGCATCCACGCACCATACTTAGCAATGCATCCAGTCATACTGGAAAAAATTACGTTCTTAATATTGATTTAAAAGATTTCTTTCATGCCATTTCCGCTAACCAGGTAAAAGCACTTTTTCTAACTTCTCCTTTCAATTTTAATGAGGACCTTGCCACCTGTCTTGCTCTGATATGCTGCTGGAATAAACGTTTACCCATGGGCGCCCCAACCTCACCGGTTGTTTCAAATTTATACTGCCTTAGGTTAGATGAACAACTTATTGCAATTGCAGGGAGGTACAATTTGGATTATACCCGCTATGCTGATGATTTAACTTTTTCATCTGAGCTCCTGATTTCTGAAGAAGCAATTGCGGCCATAAAAAATTCAGCTGCAGAAAACGGATTTCTGATCAACGAACGTAAGTTTAGAATGCAGAGTAAATTCAGCCGGCAAATCGTTACAGGAATTAAAGTAAACCAAAAACCAAATGTTGACAGGCGTTATATCCGTAAAATCCGGGCTATTTTAAATGATGCGAAATGGAATGGTTTAGAAAAAGCCGCGATTAAACATTATAAAGTAAAAGAAGCTGATGAGCAACTCATCGATACATTTTTATTAAGTCTGAGAGGAAAGATCATTTTTATTGGGCAAGTACGCGGTAAAGAAGATTCAATTTACACTAAATTACGATATGAATTAAGTTTGTACCAGCCGGCATTGCCATCTAAGTATAGAACAAAAATATAAAAGGCAAGAGCAACTTTTTCTACACATAGTGGTTTCCCGTGACGAAAGGACAACAGCTACTTCTTCTGGATCACGCAAATTTCGAATATTTGTAATTTATTTTCTGAGTGTTAATTTTTCCGATTTGTTTTAGCAAATCGAGGTTATTTCGATAGGATAATTCTTTTTTATATTTTGTCCATTCTTTTTCGAAATTTAAAAATGAAGGATGATTAAAAACAAGAATATTTTCTTTATTATCAATCTCCGAATTTAATTTACGCCAAAAAGCATCAAAAAGAAGTTTTACTCCAAGCTGACTTTTTCCAAAGATTAAGATAGGGAGGCTAAGTTTAGTGCAAATAAACGCTATTTCAATAGCACAATTTTCTAAAATAATATTAAAAAGGTGTTCTCCTGTTTTTTCTTTTATTGATTCTAATCCTTTTGTCCTATGAGTGTGAATAAATGTCTTGTTAAAAATAATGCACTCTGTTTCAAAATTGTCACATAAATCAAAGTCGTGGAAATATCCGCGTAATTTTTGACCAGAAGGACCAAAGAAAAATTTATTTTCTTTATATTCCATTTCGCCTGGGTTATCCCCTACTATTATAAACTTTAGTTTTTCTTCTGAATATTTCTGATTATTGAAACAGTAAGGTATCCTCAAATGATTTAATTTTTGTGTCATTTCGTTTCTGGATACATTTTTCTCCATTTTGTATTTATGTTTATTAGGAAATTTTGCAGCTAAAAACTAATACCTATCCAAAGCCTTTTGAAGCATGCTCTTCACCGTTTTCGCCAGTGAAGCCGGTTTTATAACTTTCACCTGATCACCATAACTCAATAGCTGCATTTGTAATTCATACGAAACCATTACATTAATGCTGATGCGTACTTCTTTATTGTTATCAGTTAAAATTTTTTGAGTAGTATGAATGCTTTGATTTTTGATGTACTTGCCTTCCAAAGGCGAAAAGGACAACACCACTTCTTCCGGCTTGTTATAGGTGATTGAAATCCCGAAGGAATGTTTAAAAAAAGTGATGGGATCAAAATTGTCAACCATCACATATTTTTCTTTCTCTGTTTTGAGATTGTCAATCCTGTCGATTCCAAACGTGCGTACGGCTTTGTGTTCAGGATGATAACCTATTAAATACCACCGGTTGCGGTATTCCTTTATACGGCTGAGATTTTAAAAATGTTTGCTTTTACAAATACACAGGTTACACAAATTGAAATCCCAAACTAATGGGACAAATGGAAAGAATAATATTATTAGCAATAATAGTGCTTCAGGTTGCCTGGAATTCATTCAAGAGAAATAAAGATGCTGAAATAATAGAGCTGCAGGAAAATCAAATATTACTTCATAAAATGATTTGCAAACTTAATGAGCAGACAATCGAAAGATTAAAAAAAGAAATTCCATCCTAATGAAAACACTAAATCAAAACACTTCTCAATTGATGAACATAGAACATGGCTTAACCTTATTTCATTCTCACTTAATGGAAAAGTTACATGAAGTCCGTTCAACTGATCCGATGCGTGAAAATTTAAAATCAGCATACAAAGACAAAATAAATGAAGTGAAAGAGCAGATTGCAGAATGTAAAAAAGCAATTTTATTATAATGTCAGCAGACGAACTTTTCATTATCGAAAAACTTGGAGCGTGCAGGTATGCACCGGCAACATGGTCAAAACGGTTCGTAAGAGATTTATACCACGCATCAAAAGATACACCTGAAGTTGAATTGTCGGAATTGCAAAAGGCTTGGATTTACAGGATTTTATATACAAAACGCAAACAGCTTCCTCACACATTTAACAGATATAAAAAGCACCCGGACTGCAAACCATTAAAAACAACTAAAACAAAATAAAAAAATGGAAACCCTGAACATCACTAAAACCAATGTCTTTAAAGCCCATAAAGAGGCGGACAAAAAAGGAAAAGAACTGCTTGAAAATTTATTCGGCAAAGAAGTTCTATCACAAAAAATAACAGATCGCATCAAAACCTTTGAAGATGCCTGCAATAAACTTGAAGTAGCTCCCGACTATTCTTTTTTATTAGCATATAAAGGCACAGATGCTGATATGCTTTCGGCGCATGCATATATGAAGTTAATAATAATTGCGCGTGCATTAAATGAGGGCTGGGAGCCGGATTGGACAGATAGCAGTGAAACAAAATATTACCCTTGGTTTAATAATTACAAACCGGGCGTCGGCTTCTCGCGCTCGGGTTACGACTGCTGGCGCACGTATGCGAGCTGCGGCTCCCGCCTTTGCTTTAAATCTTCTGAATTAGCAATGTATGCCGGAACTCAGTTTATTGAAATCTACAATCAATTTTTAATAATTAAATAAAAAAAGCGAAATGAAAAAAATTAAAACTTTCGATGATGCCTGTAAAGCATTAAAAATTAAACCCGGCACATTGCCCGATGTTTCAGCAATGCCGGAGAAGTACAGAAAGGCAATGATTGCCAATTACAAGCTGATGATAATTACAGAGGCATTAAACAAAGGCTGGGAGCCGGATTGGACAAATAGCGCTGAAACAAAATATTACCCTTGGTTTTTTAACTATAAACCGGGCGTCGGCTTCTCGGACTCGGGTTACGACGGCTGGTGCGCGTTTACGCGCTGCGGCTCCCGCCTTTGCTTTAAGTCTTCTGAATTAGCAACGTATGCCGGAACTCAGTTTATTGAAATCTACAATCAAATTTTTATAATTAAATAAAAAGCGAAATGAAAAAAATTAAAACTTACGAAGATGCCTGTAAGGCATTAAATATTAATCCTGATATACTGCCCGATGTTTCAGCAATGCCGGAGAAACACAGAAAAGCATTAACAGCACATTATAAGCTGATAACAATAACTGAGGCATTGAATGAAGGCTGGACGCCAAACTGGAATGACAGCAGCGAATATAAATATCAGCCTTTGTTTGAAATTGAAGCAACTAAAGAAAAGCCGTCGGGCGTCGGCTTCTCGCGCTCGAGGTTCGACTACTGGTGCGCGTATGCGTACTGCGGCTCCCGCCTTTGCTTTAAATCGAGAGAGCTTGTTTTATATGCAATAGAACAATTCAAAGAATTATACATTGAATATTATTTGATGTAGCCGATAAGGTTGTACACTGTAAGAGCTGTCTTGTGCGTCAGGCGTCAGCTTCTCGAACTCGAATTACGACAACTGGAACACGAATACGAACTGCAGCTCCCACCTTAGCTGGGAAAATGATTAACAGTGTAAACCCTGCCAGCATGGCAAAAAATAAAAATCAAAACAAAGGGCGTTAGTAATGAAAATGAAAACGACCTGGAAAGCAAAGGCAAATGAAAAGAAAAAATAATTTGTACGAAAAAATTATCAGTATTGAAAACCTGAATCTTGCAGATAAGAAAGCGAGGAAGGGCAAAAGCAAACAATACGGCGTACAGCTGTTCGATAAAAATTCAGAAAGCAAAATTGAAGCCTTGCATGAAATGCTTAAAACTAAAACATACAAAACCTCTGCGTACAAAACATTTAATATACTTGATCCAAAGCCCAGGGAAATTTTCTGCCTTCCATATTTTCCTGACCGCATTGTTCATCATGCAATTATGAATGTATTAGAAAAAATGTTTACTGCATCTTTCACCGCTGACACTTACAGCTGTATAAAAGGTAAAGGAATACACGCAGCAATGCGATCGGTTCGCAAAGCATTAATTGATACGCAGGGAACGCGCTATTGTCTTAAATTGGACATTAAGAAGTTTTATCCAAATGTAAATCATGATATTTTAAAATCCCTTCTCAGGAAAAAAATTAAAGACAGTGACTTGCTGTTATTGATAGATGAAATCATAGACAGTGCTGAAGGTTTGCCGATTGGAAATTATCTAAGCCAGTATTTTGCAAATTTTTATCTCACCTATTTCGATCACTGGATAAAAGAAATTAAAGGAGTTAAATATTATTTCCGTTATGCTGACGATATGGTAATACTATCCGATAACAAACCTTATCTGCATAAGATGCTTGCTGACATTACTGATTACCTGCAGCAGGAATTACAATTAACAGTAAAGAATAATTATCAGGTATTCCCGGTTGAATCCCGCGGCATTGATTTTTTAGGGTATGTATTCCGTCATAAATATACCAGGCTCCGCAAAGGAATAAAAAAGAATTATTTCCGCATGATCTCTAAAAATCCGAATGCACAGTCTATTGCTTCTTATCATGGCTGGATGGTTCACGGCAACTGCATAAATCTTCAAAATAAAAAACAGCATGAAAAAGTTTAAAGATTTCGGAATAGAAACAGCATCAAAAGCTTTTGTGGGAACAAAAATAGAAATGGACACTATTTTAAATAGCGCGATTGCTGTACATGATTTCAGAATTGTTGATTCAAAATTTGACAAAGGAAAAGGAACCGGCAAATGTCTGCATTTGCAGATAACTTCCGGCACTGCTTATCATGTTGTTTTTACCGGCTCAGGTGCATTGATGGATCAAATTCAGCAGGTTCCTAAAGAAGAGTTTCCATTTGAAACTAAAATAATCAAAGAAAACAAACGGTTAATTTTTACTTAGTTATGACACAGCAAAATATTTCAAACACTTATCATGATTTTGACACACAGAAAAAAAGGCAGTTAAAGCAAAAAATTTTATCCGAATGTCAAATATCCAAACGCGCATTCTATAATTATTTAGACGGAAAGCAGCCCAGCAAAATAATTTATGACCGCATATTATCAATTATAAACAGCTTTAAACAGCTTTAGACCGCTTTGAGCCGATTAAACCGGCATAAGCAATTTAAGTATTCGTTAATTCGCAAAAAGCAAGAATGATTCATCAAATAAAAATACTCAAAGGAATTGCACCGCTGCTGGTAGGTGTCCGTGAAAAGCGGACTGCTTATGTCACCAACCGGGAATTAAAAGCCTTTGATCTTTTTGTTTGTTTGAAAGCAATGACAACCGCCGGACATATTAAAAACTACCCTTCACAGCTCGAAGCAATAAAAACATTTTCGAAATGCAGTAAAGCAACTTTTTACACTCGTATAAAATTGCTTGAAAAAATGGAAATGGTTACAGTAATAAAAAAAACAATTCATTTAACCAGCTGGGAAAAGATTGCCGAATTATACGAACTGGATGCAGTTGAATTTCACACCATAAATTATGACACAGAAAATAAAAAACAAAATGCCGAATACATCTTAAAAGCAATTGAGATTGCCGAAAACCAACAACTGCAAATAAAAGAAGCGCAGCGCAAATTAAACAAAACTCCTGAAATAGAATCCGTATTCAATATTCATTGCATGGCGCAGAATAAAACAGCAGACTTTACGCTGAAAAATCTACATGCAATACAGCGTGAAACGTATTCTTTAGGGGCTGCTGATTATGATGTACTGCATTCTGTCAATGCTGATGTAAACCGCTCTGCAAAGAGTATTAAAAGAGGATATAACTTTCATAGTATCCGCAATGTGGCATACCTAAAACGCCAGCTTGAAAAAAGAGGGCTTGCAATTGTAACACACCGTGTAGCCCCGGTTTGCAGATACGCCGACCATGTAAAAGCAGATAAATCAGAGCGAGGAGAATCTCTTTCAATAGGCGTTATTGCAGCGCTTATAATGCCGAATATAACCGGCATAAGCAATCCTTCAGAAAAGAAAAAAGGAAGCAAGCCAAGCGTTTATACAACCTTTTATTCAAAGAAAAACAATGCCCGTATCTGGAGGCTCCCGGACAGCATCGAATTAAACAATCAAATCTTTACTGAATAGCAATGAATCGAAAAATGAGCAAAAATGCGGTTTTCCCGCCCCTCAGTTTAAAAATTCCTATTCACTATAAGTGGAATTTATCACTAATTAAAGTTCTGTACTACTGTACTTCTGTCCTTCTGTAGTTCATAAACATACAGAACACACAGAACCGCGCAAACACGAAAAATGAATGATATGCCAAACGAACTGAAAATAATTGAGAATGGAGAGCTTGCAATGCTTTCGTGTCCTAAAATCGCTGATTTTCGTCAGAGCAACAGCCTCCCGCATCCTTTCGGGCAGGAAGCAAAAACACAAGGGCAGAGCCCGATCACACTGCGTGTAAATTTCACAGATGGGAACACCTGTAAATTCAGAGGTGATTTAAAAACCCCATACGTGAGCATTATGGTTGTGAACTTGTCGGAATTACTAAAGCATTATATAAAATTAAAAAAGGTTGTTAAGGCTGTGATCTATGATAATCGGCCGGAAGCGATTTCTAAAAAAGTTCTTCTGTGGGAAGAAAACAAAGTTAAAGATAATTACCTGCCTCTGTATATTCATGATTACAAATTGAAATAATGATAAAAATCCAGCTGAATTACCGTGAAATCGAATGCCTGTATGAATATTTGAAAGGCTGTATTACTGATGCTCCGGTAACAATAGATAAAGAAAAAGAATTTCTTATTGCCTGCCATATTCAGGCTGTAATGAAACGTTTGTATAAAAAGCTGGCCGATATCTTCGCTGATGGGTGCAACAGCCATAAGAAACATAAATTAAAACTGGATACGCCTGAAATATTGAGCCTGTACAAATATTTCAACCGCTATGTTCTGCCTTCATTTTTATTCAATACCCGTGAACAGGTTTATGCCGGCTTCAGATTAAATAATAATCTGCTGAACATTATAAAAAATTAGAAAGATTTCAGGGAAATAATTTCCTTATACAAAAAAAATCAACACAACTTGAATTAGTGCAAAGATTGCACTAATTCAAGTTGTGTTTTTTTTATGCCTTTTTTTGCAATCAAGAAAACAGTTAAGAAAACAGCACTGCAAACACCCATGAACAAAAGAGAAACAAGTGTAATCATAGGGCAGACCACAGAGGACATAAGCAGACTGCTGGATCACATGGGAAAACATCAAAGAACGTTTGTTTTCGCCAAAGCCGGAAACTCCCGCAAATACAATGCAACAAAAGGAAAACACAAAAAATAATGGAAACAACAACACTGACAATTAGGAACGTTCCTATTGATGACAAAGGTTTTTTAATAGATCGTGCAATCCTTTTAGACATACCCGTTGCACAGGTTTTCACTCAATGGGTTTCGATCGTGAAAACAGCCGTGAAAACAGAGCCGGAAACTGTGAAAACAGCAGAGAAAACCTCGCAAACTGACGAAACCAGCGCAAAGCTTGCTGAAAACGCAGCTTTAATAAAAGAGCTAAACGAAAAGCTTGCAACGGCTGAAGCAAAGTTGGCTGATCTTTCAGATCAACTTGAAACGCTGAAAAATCAGGAACCGAAAGAAGTTGAAAAAATCATTGAAAAGGAAGTAAAGCTTCCTGACTTCATTTGCCAGCCTGACGAAACTCTCGTTTATCAAATGCGCTTAATCAGAAATTTCGCAGTTAAGGACGGGCTTGTTAAGCTGGAAAACCCTTCGGACTATCCTAATGAATTAGCAAAGCTTGCGATCAGGCAGTTAATCAAACGCGAATACCCCGACCATATCTACAGATAAATTAATTTTAAAATAAACAAAATGGCAAACCAAATTAAACCCTCTGAAATAGCTGTAAACAGGGATGAATTAAAAAACATTATGAATCAAATTGAGGAATTAAAAGCCGAAAGAAAACAGCTTTATCATGCCTCTATACAAGTTTTTGAAATTATCGGCATGGCTGAAAAAGGCGAATTGAAGGTACAATCAGGCGGGTTCAACTTCATGGAGTGCATCAAAGGAGCGTTGCCGACACTTCGCTTAATTATTGCCTCCATTGCCAGCAGCCGGGCGCAGGAAAAGCTTGCTGAAAAATTCGCATTCTTTAAACCTCTTATACCATTGTTTGAAAAAATTAATAACGAAGTTAAAAACGCAGCCTAATGACATTTGACCCATCAGGAATAGAAGAAGCGCAAATTATACCCGAAACAAAAGACAGTGCAGACGACGACCTTTTGCAGCGCATGGCAAAGCAGACGGAAATTAAAACCCCCGGCACGTCTGAAGAAAAAAAAATAACTGCTGATTTTTGGGATGCTTCAGAGGATGATTTCACAGAGCCGGAACCTAAAAAGGACACAAAAACTAATACAGCCGCTGCCAATGAAAAGGAAACGCAGGCCTCTGTAAAAACGGAAAAAAAATTAGACGATAAGTCCTATCACAACAGCGCTGCAAACGCGACGTTCTTTATTGAGTTTGCAACAGAAGGGCTGTGTACAATGGCTGTCAATCGAAAATTTAAAAAACGGTTTACAAGGGAAGAAAACGAAATGCTTCCCGGTGTTGAGGATGCCGATCCGAAAGACTTAACAGAGCCAGGCAAAGCCCTGCAATCAAAGTATTTTAAGTTAGTAAAGAAAAAGGAAATCCTATTAGAAAAAATGCCTTTCGAAAAAGATGAACGTGAAATAATGGAGGATGCTTTTTTTAGATTATGCAAACAAAGAGATATTGAAATACCGCCCGAATTGGCCGTTGTTATTTCCGTTTTAACAAGTGTCGGAAGCCGGGCACTGGATATTTCTTTCGATTAATGAAATCACAATTTTAAATTAAACATAAATCAAAAAAAAACATGAAAACACAAGGTAAAAAATTTGTTGCTGAAATCGTATCTACATTTAACTTGAATACTGAAAACGAAATCAATTATCACATTGAAATTAAAGGAAACATTTCCGATGTGGTAAGATTGGGCCATCAGGTATTTTTAGAATGCAAAGAACGTTTTGCGGACTTCCGCCATAAAGAAAACGTAAAATTTGATTCATTATTTAACCCCGACATATCAGCAAGCCCCGAGCCCACAGCAAACCCCGAAAAATAAAAAAAAGAATGGAAAAGCCTGAATTTAATAAGGTTACGGCTATTTTCGGCGAACGCGGTTCCGGCAAAACTGAATATCTCCGGGGAAATCCTGCTTTCGGGCTTCCTGGGTTTATAAGAGGTTATTTAAAAAAAGATATGAAGGTTTTAATCGTTGACACCCTCGATCATGCTTCGTACCGCGATATTGCCCGGCTTCCGATTGCAAAGCTGCAGGGATGGAATAAAGGCGTTTACCGCTGCTGGGTTGAACCGGACGAAATGCCTGATTTAACTACATATATAAATCAGCTTGACAGCATGTACAATACGTTTATTGTTTTCGAAGATGCTTACAAGCACATGGAAAACCTTGTACCAAAGCCCATGAGCAGGCTTATGATAGACAGCAAGCAGAAAAATATTGATATGGTATTTATGTTTCACGGCTTTAGCTTCGCGCCTCCCAAACTCTTTGGCTTAATTGATTTGATTGAAATCTTCAAAACAAAGGATCACCCTGAATGCAGGAAAACTAAAATGCGCGGTTATTATGATGACGCGCTGAAGTTGTATGAGGAAGTAAAAGCAAGCGCAAACCCTTATTACCACAAGCTTATTGTAACAGGACAAAATTAATATGAGTGAAGAAAAAGAAGTTCCTATAAAAGCATATAATAAATATCAGCTTTGTTTTCTTTATAACATCGGTGCAAAAGCCTTTAACGAGTGGTTAAAGCCCTTTGATGAGGATATAGGAAAGCAGCGCGGCAAAAAGTACACACCCGATCAGGTAAGGAAAATTTTCGAACATTTAGGCACTCCATGAGTGCCTTTTTTATTGCTCAAAATCTGCTTTAATCTTCTTTAACCCGATTAAATCGTCTTTAGCTGTCTTTGGCGTGCTTTGCTGGATATGGCCGTTTTCACTGATATAATTTTACTGCCTGAAATCAAACATAAAAATCAAACAAACCTAAATTTTAAAAAATGGTACCATCAAATGCAGTGGCTCTGTCAGCAAAGCCGATGAACTTAGCTCCAGGAGCTTTGGATTCCAACACAAAAACATTAGCGAACCGTCAGGTAATAACTGACCTTACCAATACAGATGCGGGTAAAACTGCAATCACTCCAATTAACACAGGTGAGGTTATGGATTTTAAAAGTGTTCCTAAAAAAATCACTATCACCATTGAAAACACAAACGTAGGCGGCGGCCCGCTTGAAGTTGCATTTTTGAACAATGATACTTTCGGAGCTTTGCCCGGAGGCGTTACAGTTGTTGATTCATGCGGTTTCGGAGGTAAACTTTTAAATAAGCTTATCGGAAGCATCAACAAAGGCAATGGCCTTTTGACATTCGGTTTTAACATTACCGGATATGATGCAGCAGGCGATAAATCGGATGCAGTAATAAACAGCTGCGCTTTAGAAGCCCGCTTTTACAAAGGTTATGGTTCATCTTATATCCCTGCGGAAATTGATTTGAGCGGTAACGAAAGAAACACACAGTATAAAGACGGACTGTTAACCGTTAAAATGCAGATGCTGTTAAGCTGGATCATGCAGTTGAAAGTAACCCTTGATGCAAAAGAAAAAGTGCAGATTGTGTTTAACACAACTCCAATGGTTGACTAATCAGCCGGAATTAAACAGATCATAAATCATAAAATACGCAGCAATTCTGCTGCGTATTTTTTACCACACAATTAATATCATGGACGCATCAACAATAGGTAAAGACATTGGCGGATTTTTAGGCGGTTCAATTAACCCGCTTCTCGGAGGCACTCAGGATAAAACCGTAACAACCAGCTCCACACCTGCGGCAAGCAGTTCAACCACAACCATTGTTATTGTTGTCGTTATCGTTGCCGTTCTTGCATTGGCTGCTTATTTCACTTTTAAAAAATAATCAAAATGACTAAATCAAAATATTTGATAATCGGATTAATCTTTATTGTTTTTGTCCTTGTTTCAATTGTTGTTTACCGCATATTTTTTATGTTCAGTAAAGCAAAGATTGAAGCGTACGCTTTGGCTCAGGCTGCAGCAACGGGACACCCTGATATTGCTTATCAGCTTATCATTGAAGGAGCCGAATACATTTTAAAGTCGGCAGACTTAACAAAGCAGGTAAAATTATTGGCTTTGTTCGACAATATCGAAAACGAAAAAGCTTTAGTATTAACCGCACTGCAAAACTGCTATGCTTCCGGCTTCATTGCCAAACCAGCAGCGCCTGCACCAGCCGAAACACAGACAGCATAATGACTAAGAAAAGCAAAATAATTTTAATCGTTGTTATTGTTTTGATCCTTGCGATCGTAGGCTGGTATTTTTACTCAAAGAGTAAACCTGCAGCCACAACAACAACCACAACAACCACACACGACACCAGCGGCGTATCTGCTCTATTGGGAACTTCCGGCGCCGGCACATTGTTAACAGGACTATTCGCCTAAAATGAAACTGACAGCAAAACAGATATTAATAATTATTGCCATTGTGGTTGTCATTCTTATAACTGTAGGCGTATGGTTTTACCTCAAAGGAAAAAAGACTGTTACAATACAGAAGCCTCCTTTAGATGATCCAAACGCAGACCAGGGGACAGGAAACAACCCGAATGCTGTAAGCAATGGACAGATCACAGCAATTGCAAGCGCGTTGTTTGAGGATATGAAAGGCTTTAACTGGTCAGGGCACAACTCGGAGCCTTACAAAAATTTGGATTCGTTATCGGACACAGATTTTGTAAACGTTTACAACACGTTCAACGCTGCGCACCAGTCAGACAGCAAAGAAACTTTAAAACAGTGGATCGAAAATGAAGATTATGCTTTCAGCGACATAACAAAAAGCATACTTGAAAGAATGGGCCGCTTAAATTTAATTTAAACCAGGGACAAAAAAATGAAAACAAGTACAAAAATAATTATTGCGGTTGCTGCAGTTGTCATAATTGGCGGCCTTATAGGTTACTATTACTGGAACAAAAGCAAAAGCGCGGCCGCAGCACAGCCTGCAGCAACCCCGGTAAATCCTAATCCGGGAATGAATTTCCCGGCACCGACACATTTTATTATTCCGGGGGACACAGTTTTAACACAATCGGCAAACCCGGCACCTAAGAAAGTTTTACAATAAAAACAATTCAAAAATCAATAACAATTAACAAATAAATAAAATGAAAAAGAGCACAAAAATCATCCTTGTAATAGTAGTTGTTGTCGTTATCGGCGGCGTAATTGGTTATTACTATTGGAATAAAAAAAAAACAGCAGCAGCACTGGCAGTAACGACGCCGGCAGCGACACTGGAAACGATAGCAGCAGCGTAAGCATGGGATCAACTGCAAGAGGTTTAAAGGTCAATAACCCCGGCAACCTCAGAAGCAGCCTTGATGTTTTCGAAGGTCAGAAGCTTATCAGCTCAGACGGCTCTTTTAAAGAGTTCGACAGCCTTGATTACGGATACCGCGCAATGGCTATTATCATTTACAACTACGTTACTAAATACGGCTCTGATACGATCCGTAAGATCATAACCAGATACGCACCGCCGACAGACGGAAACAATACAGAAAGCTATATTGCAACAGTTGCAAACATGGTGAATGCAAGCCCTGACAGAGTGATTACAGAAGCTGACTTTACATATCCTGCTGCTTCGCCTTTTATGCGAAACGTTGTAGGATCAATGACAAAGATTGAAACAGGTTCTGATCCAAACGCACCTGAATTGGCTTCAGGTTATCAAATGTTTATCAACGACAGATTAGTTTAATCATGGAAACAACAACCACAACGGACACCAGCGGAGCCAATTTAAAAGTGGTTATAGGAATTGATGTAAAGACAGCGGCCTATATCGGGGCCGCTATTTTTATTGGGATAGTATTAGCATTAATTGTTTATAAAAATATTTAAAAATGGCAAATTCATTAGAACAGCAGATCGCGGCCGTAATTGCCCGCGCAGCTTATTTAACACAGCAGATACAATTAGAAAACGCCAATGTAATTGCCGATGCTGCCGCCGTAATTACTGCGAATAATAAGCCCGGAGGTGATCCGGTCGGAGCAGCCTTAAATGAAGCCGGAAGGGTAAAAGCTTTGGCAAACAGCATGGCCTATGCTGACGAATTGAAAAATATTAATACTCCTGTAACGGGCGTATTAGCTCTTTTGCAGGCACAGAAGCAGGTTGCAACAAATGCACAGCAGGCCATTGTAAATGATTCATTAAACGCACAGCAAAAAGCAGATTTGCAGGCTGCGCAGATAAAAGCAGATGCTTCAAAACCTGCCCCGGCAAGCAATACAACAACGTATGTAATTATCGGCGTTGTCGTTATTATCGTTATTGCTTCTGTATTTATGTTTATCAAAATGAGAAAATAATCAGCTGTACTCCAGCTTTAATAAAAAAGACAAATGCCTGACGAATATAAATTTGTAAACAATGATTTAGCGGAACTGAATAAATCAATCGGCAATATAACAACCGGGCAGAATGTCAATGCAGTTACGATTGATATTACAGGGCAAACAGTGATTGATATGTCCGGCAAGGAATACGCAGGTGTTGTAAACCTGACAAGCGGAAACCCAGCAGAAACTATACGGACACTGACAAACACGCTTTCGAATAAAAATATAATTTTCCGCCCGTCCCCTGGTCTTTCAGTTGATTTTAAAAATAAAGATGTCGGTCATGCAGGCTCAAACCTTCGTTTGTATGCTGCCGATCAAATTGCAAACGGCACAAAACAGGGCTTTATCAGCCTGCAAAAGCGCGGTGCTGATTTTTTTGAAACAAATTTTATGGACGAATATTTATAAAAATAATTATGAAAAAAATAATTTTATTTCTCAGCATTTTACTCAGTTCTTTAGTATTTACAACTGCTTCAGCGCAGCATATTACACGCGACAGTGTGCGCAAAATATGGAGCGGACGATTAGTCCCAGGCTTTCAAAAAGATTCGGCAACATGGGCCGCGTTTTGGAATATTAAAGATGACGGCGCGCCCGTTGTTTTTCCTTCCGCCTATTCTGCCAGCGTTGCATCTAACGATACGATGGTAATAAAAACCGTTGCAGGATTGAATAAAAAAATAACTGCGGGAGAATTAACCGGCGGACTGCCTTACAAAGTATGGACTGCGTTAGTATCTCAGACAAGCACCTTCCCGCCTTCAGCGGTTTATATATTGCAGAATACTTTAGGAGGTAGCGTCAGCTTTTCTTATGGAAGCGCGGGAGTTTACGGCCTTTCCAGTTCTGCGCTATTTGGCGACGGAACAAAAACAACTATTTATGTTATACCCAGGGCACACAACACACAGTTTGACACCGGATATACTTCGTCAAGCTCTTTGAGTTTACACGCATTCACAAACGCCGGAACAGCCACAGACGGGCTGTTAAATTTAACCTTAGTCGAAATAAGAGTTTACCCTTAATTTTTTTATCCTCCAATAATGAAAAAGATAATTTTATTTTTTGCTTTCCTGTCTTTTTTTTCTCTCTCAAAAGCACAGCCTTATTCTGATTTCCATAACTCCGATAATTTCAAAATTTATTTAGGAATCTATGGAGATACTGCATTTCACAGCTATAATTTTAATAATTCCGATATGTATAAAATATACAGCGGAATTAAAGACGGGCATTTAATAGGTTCAACAGGTTCAACAGGTTCAACAGGTGCGAAAGGTTCAACAGGTTCAACAGGTTCAACAGGTTCGGCAGGATTAGGATATTCCGGGCTTACAGCTGCTTCGCTTAACACGATAAGTTTAGGCAGTCAAGTATTTGTTACTAACCAACCCAATTCACAGTTTTCTTTTATAAGCGGGGGCAGAATTAGGTGCATATCCTCAACCCCGTCAGACTGGATGGAGGGCGTAATAACTTCATTTACTGGAAATGCTTTATATGTAAATATTGATTTAATAAATGGGGCGGGAAGTTTTAGCAGTTGGAGTTTTTCCATAGCCGGAGCTACAGGCGCAGCAGGGAGCAATGGAACCAATGGAAATACCGGAGCTACAGGCGCAGCGGGTTCAATCGGAGCTTTAGCAGCCTTTGGTGCTTCACCCAATGCAAACGGCGCGACACTTTCCGGCAGCACTTTAAATTTAGAATATGCCAGCGCAAGCTTTGGCGGATCAGTTAGCACCGGGACGCAGACTTTCGCAGGCTCAAAAACTTTTAATAGTGATTTGACCGTTAACGGCGTGATCGTGGGAAAAGGTCATAACTCAGTTGCATCAAATACGGTTATAGGAAACGGCGGAGCAGTCAGCATAACAACAGGAAGTTTTACCACAGCCGTAGGCTATCAAACAATTCCAAATATAACAACAGGCGCAAATAATACAGCTTTGGGTTACAATGTATTAGGTAACTGTGTAGCCGGAAGTAACGGCGTTGCAATTGGGTATGCAGCCATGCAGTCTTATACAAGCACAGCTACGCCATTTACGAATGACAACACTGTATTAGGTTATCAGGCGTTCGCAGGCAGCGGAACGATAGCAAGTAATACAGGCACAGGTAACACGGTCGCAGGTTATCAAACTTTATTTAATAATTCAACCGGGAGCAATAACACTACATTAGGTTATAAAACACTACAAAACAACACAACCGGGGCAGGGAATACCGTAATAGGCTACAATACCGCGGTAGGGCTTACAACGGGGAATTATAATACAATAATCGGCGCGTCCATTTCCGGTCTTAGTTCGTCCCTTTCAAATAATATTATTTTATCCGATGGGCAGGGCGTTATACGGGAGCAGTTCGATAATCTCGGCCAAGTTACATGGGGAGCGGACAGCGTATTTACAGTAAGTCCCACCAGCCCGAACCGGACGATCAGGCTTAAAATCGGTTCAACAGTTTATTATTTATCAGCAAAAACAACCAACAATTAAAACAATGAAAAAACTTTTTATTTTAATACTGATTTTATCGGGATTAAGCGCAAAAGCGCAGGGCTTAGATGTAGGAGTAAAACAGATTATAAGCTCAACGGTTGATTTTTCAGAGTTTAGAATGAGTAAAGAGCAGGGAACAGGCAAGCTTTCCGCTTATGCTTCATTTATCCAGCTGGACGAAAAAGGAAATACAATTAATACCTTTTCATATAGGAAAGAGGGCGCGGCATTCGATACGTTGTGGAATAATTTTAATTCAATCAGTTATTTATTTTACCTGCTGAATTTAAAAGACAGTACAGGAAATTTAATACATATACCAAAAGCTGTAGAAGATGGCTTTCACAATTAATAAATATTTTATGCTTCACGCTTTTAAACCTTTATTTATTGTACTCCTGAGTATCGGATTAGTACAGCTTAATGCTATTATCGGGCTCATTGCAGTTACAGGCTCTGCTGTATGGGTATGGATAAAAATAATTGATTACATCAAAGAAAAAAGGACAGTTAATAAAAACCAAAACCAAGAAAAAAAATGAAAACACAAGTTTTATCAGCATTAGGAAAATTAAATATTTTAGACTTTGTAAAGTCTTTTTTCTACGCAGTACTTACAATCGTATGTACAGGGCTTTACACAGCATTAAGCAAAACACCGCCGGAACTGCCAAACATGGAAATGATTAAGGCGCTGCTTGTTTCAGGACTGCTGGGCGGTTTAGCTTCATTGATTCACAGCTTAATGTCAAACAGCCTCGGATTTATCGGCAAAGAGCCTGTAAAAGCGGACGGTTTAGAAAAAGTAAACTAATGAAAAAAATATTAATAGTGTTATCAATTACCGCGCTGTGGAGCTGTTCCCCGGCGCGGTATTGTGCTGACCATTACCCGGCTGTTTCCAGTGATTCGATTGTAACAAATACAGTTGAATGCTGGGACACTTTAAAAATGCCGATCCCGTTTAAAATAGTTTTGCATGATACTGCGTTTGTCCCCGGTTTAATGTCCCCTGATCTATCCTATCATCAGGAAGAAAACTTAGACGGGATTAAGGCAGTTGTTGATATTAAGAACGGCAGATTAACTTTTGAAACCGAACGCGATTCACTGTATAAGGAATTAGCTGTGTTGAAGAAAACGACAATAACGAAGGATCACACAACAAAGGTGCTTCCGCCTGTACAGGTTTTTATAGAGCATTGGTATTTAAAATTTCTGATAGTACAGTTTTTTATTTTTCTGCTTGCTATTATCTTTTTCATAGCCTGGAAGTACTTAAAATTGACTGCAAAAATTTAAAAATAATTTAAAGCCCCGTAAGGTTTGTTATTTTTAAGAACGAAAAGCCCCGTAAACAGGGGCTTTTTTATTTCTGCAGTCCAGGACAAAAAAGAGATCTCTTTTTATTTGAAAGCATTAAGTCTTATTGTTTCCATTTTAATTAAGCTGAGGTTTACTTTTGCATAGTGCGTTTCCGTTGTTTTTACGCTGCTGTGTCCCGCCATTTTACTCGTTGCCTCCATACTGTATCCATCATGATTAAGCTTATTCATTGTGAATGTTTTTCGCCCTATATGGGTAGTCAGCAGCTTATTGACTTCCAAAATTAATGCAACCTCTTTTAAAAATCGATTGTAAGTTTGATTTTCGAAATGAGGTAATTTATATTCATATTTTTTCCATAGCTTATCTATCTTTTCAGTGTATGGTATTATTGATTCCTCGCCTGATTTTAAACGGTGCTTGATAATATATTTATCTCCTTGAAACATTTGCACGTCAGATAATTTAACGCTCATTAAATCGCCGTAATCTAAACCAGTATAACATTGAAATAAAAACAAGTCTGCCGTTTTTTGTAATGATCCTGATGCGAAAATCTGATCTTCCATTAATTTAATTTCTTCAGGCGTCAGCCATACAATTTTTTTGGGTGCATTTTTTTTAAGCTTCAGAGCCGCCAAAGGGTTTAGTTTTATTTTATCATTTTCAAAAGCATATTGCAAAACGGACCGGCATATCTCTACAGCTCGGACACTGTAATTGTGAGATTCTTTTTTGCACAGCCAGTTGAAATATTGTTTTGCATAATTGACATTAAATAATTCCGCTGTGATATTACTTTTCCTTTCTGCCTCTAAAAAATCAACAAGTAAATTATATCTTACATTGTAATTTTTTATTGTACCTGGTGCGCGTTTTTTTTTGTGAGCTTCAATGTATTCCGAAAAAAGTTCATTCATTGTATATTTACAAATAAGGGTTTCTTTTTTTGTGTAAATATTTTTTATCAAATCAGCAGTAACAGGAATGTCTTTCATTTCTAAATCTAAATGGATAGCAGAAAGTTTTTGCCGGATAGCTTGCAATGTACTTTGCTTCATATCATCTTTGATACGCTGTTTTTTACAGTCCCAGGATTCAGGTTTTGTAAAGACATTCGTACTGAAATCGTTTGAACGTATGCCGTTAACAGTTATCCGGCAATAAATGGCCGCTTCATTACTTGCATTCAGCTTATTTTTACGAAGCCAGTATAGTATTTTCATTTTATATTTCATGCCCGAAGATATGGGCAGCCGAATTGTATTGGTGCAGCCGAATGTGTAGCCGATTGATTAAAGTCTTTGATAACAGACGGATTTAGAGGAAACAGAAAAGGGCTGAATTAACAGCCCTTTTAAGTTAAACAGTTTAACTGTAATTAATTAATCACTTTGAAAGTGATCCCGCTGGGATTCGAACCCAGGACCCCTACATTAAAAGTGTAATGCTCTACCAGCTGAGCTACGGAATCTAATCTACACTTGTTATTATAGTCCCATGTCTTATTTTGGGAGTGCAAATATAGATGCAATATTTGCTTTTCCAAAGCCTTTTTAAAAATAATCCTAAATATATTATTCACGGCTGATTTCCAGTTGATTATAATGAGAGTTTTTTTTAATTAGATTTTAGCCCAAGCCTGAACTATTGCCTTCAGAACTTTAATATGTCGTAAAAAAATATTATAATTGTATACTAATATTCTGCTCAAATGTGTTTTCCTTTGGAAATTAAACCAGGTGCAGGGCTCTCTCCCCTTTTGTTCGGGGCTACTATGAATGATGCAGAAAAATTTTTCGGCAAAACTCAGGAAGCTCAATTGATTGACGACATCGAAGAATTTCCCACAACTGTATGGCATTATTGGACAATGGGCTTTACACTGTTTTTTGATGAACAGAACAGCCGATTATTTTACTCCGTTGAAATTGATAATTTCGATACTGTATTGTGGAATCAAAAAATTTTTGATTTCAAAGAAAAACAGATAATAGAATTATTTAAAAGCAAAGGCATCACATTATATGAAACGGAACGCCAGGACTGGGGTGAAAACAGACTGAGTTTTGATCAGGCAAATATTGATTTTTATTTCGAAAAAAATAAATTGATCTCCATAAATTATGGCAGACTTACTAATAACTCACCAATACTAATACTTCCAAACTAATGGCAAAATTCTTTTTAACAGGCTACATGGGCAGCGGTAAATCTACCGTAGGTGAAAAACTTGCTGCAAAATTAAAGTATGATTTTATTGATTTAGATAAACTCATTGAAACTGAATACCAGCAGACTATTCCGCAGATATTCGCTTCTAAGGGCGAAAAGGAGTTTAGGGCGATGGAACACAATACTTTAAAAAATATAATGGAAAAAGATAACATTGTTGTTGCATGCGGAGGCGGTACTCCCTGCTATTACAACAATATGGAACTGATGAATAACAACGGCGTTACCGTTTACCTGAAAATGAGTGTTGACTCACTTGTAAATAGATTAATGAATGCAAAAGATAAACGCCCTTTGATCGAAAATAAAACAGAAGTTGAATTGCGGACTTTTGTAACCAGGCAACTTGAAAAGCGAGAAGATATTTACCATCTGGCGCAATACACCGTAAAAGGGAAAGATTTAAATGTGAATGAACTTGCCTTGTTTGTTCAGGAGCAGGTGGGTGTCTAAGATTTAAAATAGTTTATGCTGCAGTTCCCATTTATTTACTTTTTTTATAAAGTCTGCAGCCTGCTGTGCCGGCCATAATGGCAGCTGGGCACCATCATTTATTTTGCAATACAAAGTCATTTGAAATAAGGCACGCAGGGTGCTGAAATAAGGGATTAATTTTATTTCTGTTTCAGATAATTTTTCATGCAGCTGATATCCTTTTAAAAAGGCTTGGAGTATTTCCTCTGTTTTATTTTTATGGTCGTACCACATAAAAACTCCTATATCGTAAACCAGACAGCCGGTTCCGAAAAAATCGAAATCAAAAAAAGTAAATTTATTTTCTAAGCTGAGGTGAAAATTTTCTGCCTGCAGATCTCCATGGCAGACACCCATTTTTAATTCACTTTTATCAATAGTTTTAAATTTTTTGATAAAATTATCTTTGAGTTGCAGCAGATAATTATACTGCTCGGGATGATTTGTGAGTATTGGCTTTAGAACACTTAATGTAATATTAAACTGCGTCTCAATATCGTAGTTGTGTGCAGTTTCTCCAAATGATTTGTCACGTGTAAGTGAGTGAATCAGCCCTGTTTCAGCTCCCAGTAAAAATGATTGCTCCGGCGTAAGTTTTCTTACAGGCTCACCTTCTGCAAAAGAAAATAAAACAGCATACCGCGGGCCTTCAGGCGCATCAATAGTTTGAATATATTTTTCCTGATTGTCTTTTATTGGAAACGAAACAGAAATTTTATTTTCATTTAAATAATTTAATAACTTAAGCTCTGCTATTATGCTTTCTAAACTCCGCCAATTGTATTTGTAAACACGCAGAATAAATTTGATGCCGTTGTTTTTATCCTGAATTTTTTTTTGTCCCGATGTAATTAAATAAGTATCGTTAAACCCGCGTTTCAGAAAGGAAATGGCAGCAGCATCTTCAATAGTATAGCAAGATTTAACCAGCTGTAGTAACGCTTTTGAGGATAGTGAAGAATATACGGCAGAAAAAAATTGCATACGTCAAATGTATTAATATGCTTTCAATAAAGGATAACGAGTGCGATTTTAAAAAAGATAATTTTGAAAAGACGCATGCCTGCTTTGAAAAAGCAGAAACTTTTTTATTTTGTCACACCTAAACTATCCAGTTCTTTAACAGATAGAGTAGGTAGAGAGCCTTCTATTTTCATTTTGCCGAGAGCAAGCAATCCGGTTTTCATTGCATCGCCTTCTGTTTTAAAAGGTCTGTTGCCGGGGATTGCAGGGATTATCGGCTGGTGAATAACTTTGTTGTTTCCCGAATAAATATCATAGCCCCAGCCCGTGGATTTTCTTTCGGCGTTTTTTACTTCAAATGTTTTCACTTCTAAATTTTCTGAAGAAAGGCGGGGTGTAGTTGATGGCGGAGGTGCTGCAGGTTTATCCAGCACAGTTTTTGAATGCATCGAAGCAGGCTCGGTTTTATCAGCATTGCCTTGGCAGGAAGAAAATATGAGGCAGGCAGAAAACAATAAAATAGAGCTGACACCTATAAAAAAAAGTTTACTTGATTTCATGGAAATATAATTTTACACAGTATAAAACTAATACTTTTTTGGGACAAAATTTTTAAGCGCCGTTTAAAACAAGGCTTGCAAATCAATCCGGCGCATTTAATATTTTCCAAAATCTATACTTCTCGTATTCAATTAGTATCTTTAGCCTTAATTCGTTTAAGTTTCAATGAAAGAAAAAAACAGGCATTCACAACCTTTTACAATGGTACTTGTAATTACCCTTGTGCTGCTTGCTTTGTCACAGATAAATACGCAGGTAACTATTTTTGGGTTCGAAACAAAAAAGGTGCAGCCGCTGTCTGATATATTAACCGCAGATGAAATAAAAACGCTTCCATTAACTGAATCCTCTGTTAATGATTCGGCCTGCACTGCCGACAGTATCAAAATTGCGTCCGCATCAGAAGTAAAAAACTCACCTGAAATTTCCGATTTTAAAACAGACTCCTCCACTGCTCTGTCTTATTTTTTCCAGTCTTTAAATGCTACAAAAAAACAAAAGCATAAAACGCGGATTGCCTATTTCGGCGATTCAATGATTGAAGGCGATTTAATTACACAGGATCTTAGAAACTGTATGCAGGATGCTTTCGGCGGTTACGGAGTAGGCTTTGTTCCGATTACCTCAATTGTGGCCGGCTTCAGAGCAAGCGTTATTCATACTTACAACGGCTGGAAAACATACAATCTGCTTGAAAAACTTCCAGCTGATCATTTATTAGGAATATCCGGATACGGGTTTGTACCTAATACAATTAATCCGCAAGATACTGCAGCAACAAATAATGAAAGCTGGGTAAAATATGTCACAGTTAATAGAAACCATATTAATAAATTTTATGAAGCAAAGCTGCTGTACGGGAAAAGTAAAGGTGAAAATTCTGTGTTAATCAACGGTTCCCGTTATAATCTGAAGGGAGAAAAAACTGTAAATGAGCTGGAGATCAATTCTCCAAATGCCAGCCAAAGTATCAAAGCTTCATTTCAATGTAAGTCACCGATTGATATTTTCGGCTTCAGTATGGAAAGCGACAGCGGTGTATTTGTTGATAATTTTTCTTTTCGAGGAAACTCCGGAATGCCTATTACTAAGGTGCTTCAGAGTGTTTATTCAGGTACGGATACTTACATGGGCTATGATTTAATTATTCTTGGATACGGTTTGAATGCTGTAAATCCAAAGGTTACAGACTTTTCATGGTATGAGCGGGGAATGAATACTGTAATTAAGCACATGCAGGCAAGTTTTCCGAACGCAAGCATTCTGCTCATCAGCGTGGGAGATAAAAGTTACCGCAAAGCCGGAGTTTATGAAACAGATCCAAGCGTGCCTATTTTAGTGGAAACACAAAAGCGGATGGCAAAAAATAATAAAACAGCTTTCTGGAGTTTATACGATGCCATGGGCGGAAACGGATCGATGGTTAAGTGGGTTGAAGGCGATACAAGTCTTGCCAATAATGATTATACCCATTTTAATTTTAAGGGAGCGCACAAAGTCGGCAAATTACTTTTCAATAAATTAATGAATGAATACAGCAGTTATAATAAAAAAAATGAAGGTAAGCCTTTGCCTGAGCCTGTAAAAGCAAGCCTTACACCTTAATACAAAATCGGCCTGGCCAGAGCGGTGATGAAATTTACAGCGGGCCAAAAGAGCAGAGAAGGTATAATAAAAAATTAAAATGATACAAGATAAAGATAACATATACAATTCCTGTTTCCTGCCAAAGAGCCTAAGGAAAGGCTCTTTTCTTTTTTTATTTACGTATGCATTACTCATTTTTGTGCACATATCAGGTGAATGTTTTTCACAGACCATTGATTCCAATTCATACAAGCACTATCCTTTTATTAAAGAAGAGCTGAATAAAATTGAAAATGACAGCGCTTCTCTGCATTCTTTTTACAAAAAATTATACAGGTTGAAGGAAACAAAAAAAGGGCGCGTAGATATTGTTCACATCGGCGATTCGCATCTTCAGGCTGATCTTTTGTCTGGTGCTGTGCGCCAGGAATTGCAGTTAAAATTCGGCAACGCAGGCAGAGGTTTGATTTTCCCTTATCATGTTGCAAAAAGTAATGAACCGCCTTCATATAAAACCAGCACCAATACTGTATGGGATTCAAAACGAAATGTGTTTTACGAAAAACCACTGCCCATCGGCATCAGCGGTTTCACTATTGAAACATCCGATTCGCTGGCGGAAATTAATTTAGCAGTAAAAGACCAGCCGGGATTGGGTTACAGCTTTACTAAGTTTACTTTGTTCCAGGGAAAAGGGCTTCGAAATTACGACATAACTATCTGCGATGAAGTAAATTGTGAGAAAGGTGTTTTTAAATCAAAGGATACAGCATCGAGCTCTTTTATTTCTGAGCTTAAATTTGATAAACCAATATCACAGATTATTTTGAGAAACAAAGCTGTGGGTGCTAATCAAAAGACTACACGTATTTACGGTATGCTTCTCGAAAACGATTCATCCGGAGTTTTATACAGTATGATAGGGGTTAATGGCGCTGAATACAGGCACTATTTAAAATCTAAATATTTTATGGAGCAGTTATCTTACCTGACTGCTGATTTAGTGATTGTGTCATTAGGCACTAACGAAGCATTCTCTGCCGGTTTTGATGATGCTTTGTTTTACCGGCATATTGATTCACTTATTACGAGCATAAAAAAAGCATGTCCAAATGCAGCTGTTTTATTGACAACTCCAGCCGATTCATTTCGGAAATCCCGCAAAGGAAGAGTCAGAAACCCTGATATGCAGCGGGCAAGAGTAACAATTATAAATTACTGCCTGCAGCATAATTTACCGTACTGGGATTTGTATGAAATAATGGGCGGTTACGGCTCTATGGCAAAATGGTTTGCCGCCAAACTTTCAGCGAAAGACCGTGTACACTTCAGCGGCAGAGGATATCAAATACAGGGCGATCTGTTTTATAATGCATTGATGAATGGCTACGAAAAATATGTGAATTCGAAATAATGCAGCGTTTACCTGGGATTTTTCAGGCAGGATTATTTTTTGCTGTTAACAAATTATTTGTACATTTATTTCGATTTTGATTGCAATAAACTTGCTTTTAAATTCTATTGTTTTTCTTTAAATCGTTGAACATACAGCCATAAAAAAATGAAGCACTTCGTATCAGCTATATTACTAATTATTATATTCATCGGCTGTAATACAAAATCAAAAAATGGTGAGCCTGCAGCTGTAAAGTCTGATTCATCGGCCGTCAGCAAAAACAGCGACACTACCGTTTCTTTCAGCATCGCCGGTCAAAACAAATCCATCACAGTTAAAAAATCTGCGGATTTAAATAACGGGTTGAAAAAATTTCAAAAATTTCTTAACGATTTTTCGGATAAACCTAAAGCGTTGAAATGGAAAAATGAAATTCAGGCCGACTTGAAAGGCGATGGAAAAAAAAGGAAAATAAAAACAACTATTACAATCCGCAGGGATACCTGTTTTGTTTTAAAAGAAGTTTATAATGAACATGGAGAATTGTTTTGGAGTTACCGCCATTTTTACAGCGAGATGAAGCCCAATTGGTTTTTAGGAACAGAAAGCTCTTACAAGGAATTAAAGCCTTATTCAATGTTTTATTTAGGCTATCAGAGCAGGCAGTTTGATACCATAAGCCCTAATCAAACTTTGAAAGATGCTTTCCAGAAAAAAATGGAAAGTATTGCGGTGCTTAAAAACCCTAATGATAACAGTGAATTAGAAGGTATTAAAGAGTACATAAAAAAATTTAAAGGCAAAAGTTTAAAAAGTTATGAGGTTACAAATAATGAGAAATTGGTTTATTTTTATTACGAGCCCTACAATTCATTTATCGCTGTTAGCCCTGAAGAAAATGCGATTGTAAAAAAATAAACATTGGCAGAGGCCTAAACTTTGCAGGCATTGTTGTTTGATCTTGCATCTTAATCCATTTCTATATTATCAGCAGCAGCAGCTTTCCATTTATTTATATCCAGCATAATTCAACAGCAGCAATTCATTCTAAAAAAAATCGGCATGAATAAAAAACCCTCCGGGCTGCACTCCGGAGGGCTTATCATTATACATTTTCTGCTTACAGCTTCTTTACAATAATGCTTACAACTGCACTCATCAAACCTACCGGATTATTGCCGATTACATACATACCTTTGTAATCCCATTCTGCAAACAATGTATTTGCAGGCAGGCTGGCAATATCAATATAATTAAATTTGATAAGCCTGCATAGAAACACATAACCTGCACCATCTTTTCTATCCACATACAAATCAAGTGCCTCTGCATTGCCTTTAAACGTTTTAATGCGGGGACGGCCTGCATCGATTTTTACTTTTAACACCGGCTGAAGCAACGCCGTGTCAATAACAGTAACCGGGGCAACAATACCCAGCAGCTGTCCCATATTATCGTTATAGTTTGCGCTTGCTTTAATACGTTTTATTAATTTTCCAACACGGTCAAATATACCTTCTGCAACTGCTTCAGGTGCTGTACCTAATACCGGTACTGCCGGTAAGGCACCCAAAGACTGCTGCGCAACAGCATGTTTAACAAGGTTTTTATACTGTACTATTGTATGCATATACTGGGTGAAACTT
>CAINDA010000004.1 GCA_903847205.1 uncultured Bacteroidota bacterium | reverse complement strand
TTCCGCAGCGAACAGAGAAGTTTCCGCAGCAAACAAGGAAATTATAGAACCGAGTGGGCGTATTTGGGAGGGAGAAACAAAAAATTCCGCCCCAGCCTCCCCCTTTGAGAAAGGCTGAGGAGGAAAAATTTACATAAATATTTCGAAATGGTTATCCTGTCCGCTGCTGATATGAACAAGAGAACTGTAATCGGTTAAACCATTGGCTTTAATAGTGAGAGTGGGATTGCCATGGCGGATTTGATCTAAAATAATGATTCCGGAAGCATCGGATGTACCCGTTTTTTTGCTGTTGCTCAGCGAAGCTGAAGCGCCGGTTATAATTGTACTGTCGGTTTTTCTTTTAACAAGCAGCGACATAGAGGTATGGGATACGTGAACCGCTGGAATAGTAGATTGGGCAATAAACGCGCTGTAAAATGCCGAAGTGGCTTCTTTTTTATAAGATGCGGCTAATAAAAACATATCGGCAATAGTGCCGTCGATAGCAAGAATAGCTTTTTTAAAGTTTTTGAGATCTTCCGGTGTACCGGCATGTACGGCGGCAGAAGTACCCTGTGTACCGCTGTACGTTGTAACCAAGCCTTGATAATCTAACAAATTCTGAGCAGTTACATAATCGGGGCTGATGAAAGGAAAAATGGCAGCACCGGCTAATAAATCATGTGCGGACTGGCCTAAGGCTATCGCTTCAGGGTCGGATAAATGCATATAGTCGCTGGCGAAAATGTGCAGCTGGCCGGCTTCAGTTGTTTTATTCAATTTATTTAAGGCGACAAGAGCCCTGCCGGAAAGCGCAGCTGCTTCATCTGCCATGAGCCCTTTGGCGTCTGTTTTTGCCTGGCTGTAAACAGTGTTGTCAATACTTAATGGAATTGCACAATTATTTACAACAAGCAGTTTAGCACCATATTCAATTACGGCAGCCTTAAACGGATTATCATTGGCAATAATAAGTGCAGCAGCCGGGTCGGTTAAAAAAATGTTTAAAGCAGGGTACATTTTCATTTTTGCGATTTCTCTTTGATTCATGTTTTTTGAGGGTTAAATTGGTTAAATTATCGGTTAAATTGCGGACGAAAATATCGGGCTCAGAAATCAAAAACAATGATTCGTGTCATACTTTTGCCGGCGGTCTGTTTTTTTATGGCATTTTCTGGTAATAAAATCAGATTTCTGAGTATTTTTTCCTTGTACTTATGCGGTTTATTCTAACTTTGATGAATTATAATTTTTTTAAGACGGGGAACATGCCTGAAATCCGATAATGAGATGGCAGATAAAATATATGTTTTATGAAAAAAGCGGTACTCCCATTTATTATTATCCTGATTACTATAATCAAAGGATTTTCTCAATCATCAACTCCAGCTGTTGACAGCAAAGAATATGAAGATGTAAAACAGCAGGGAATACTTCAAAGAGGTTCAGCAATGCCAAATGCTCAGTCATTCACTCCTTCGTTAGAAGACTTTAAAAGATTAGGCATAACTCATCAAATGAGAAATAATGGAGGAGCTCCTTCAACTGCTTCCAGCAGTGGCTGCAGCTGTTATATTCCGCCGGATAATACTTATACGCTTGCATTGCCTCCTTGTGATGATGGCAGCACCAGTAATCTTACAATCCCTTTCAATTTTTGTTTATATGGCACCAATTATACTTCATTATTTATAAATAATAATGGCAATGTTTCATTTGTTAATTCTTATTCCACATTTTCTGGAAGTACTTTTCCAAGTTCAAGTTATATAATGATTGCTCCATTCTGGGCTGACGTTGATACAAGAGGAAGCGGTACAGTTCAATATAAAATTACGCCAACGGCTATATATATAAATTGGGTTGGCGTAGGTTATTATGCTAATCATATTGATAAGTTAAATACCTTTCAACTAATTATTACAAATGGCAGCGATCCTATACTTCCATCAGGCAATAATATTGCCTTTTGCTATGGTGATATGCAATGGACTACGGGCCAAGCATCAAATGGGATTAACGGTTTTGGGGGAATTCCGGCAACAGTTGGAATCAATAAAGGTGATGGTATAAACTATTTTCAATTAGGACTTTTTAATCAATCAGGTACAGCTTATGATGGCGGTTATGGTGCAAATGATGGCGTTGATTGGTTAGATAATAAATCATTTTATTTTAATTCCTGTACAAATACCAATATGCCCCCCATTGCAAACGGCTTCAATAATTGCGATACTGTTAGAATATGCGGTTCAGGAGATTCAGTAATCCTTAACGGATCATTTTTAGCGCCGGAAATTGCACAGAATACTACCGTCAGCATAAATCTTAATGGAACCCCAAATGCAAGTGTGCTGAGTAATGTTTCAGGAAACGCTGCTTCTACTCAGGTAAAAATAATTGCAAGCGCAGCAAACGCAGGTAATAATGTTATAACATTTACGGCCACCGATAATGGCACCCCTGCAGGAATTACGGTTGTAAATGTAAATGTGTTTGTAACATTAATTAATTCCGTAACAGTAACTGCCAATGCAACCGCTTCAACCGTTTGCGCAGGAACATCTGTAACTCTTGCTGGAGGTGGCGCATCTTCTTATACTTGGTCGGGAGGAATTACAGATGGGGCAGCTTTTACCCCTTCAGCAACTTCAACTTACACAGTAACGGGATCAATTGGAGGATGTACAAATACTGCATCAAAAACAATTACTGTCAATCCATTACCTATTTCGAATGCAGGAAATGATTTAACCGTTTGTTCTGGTATAGCAAGCAGCATTGGTGTGGCACCTTCTGCAGGCAATTCTTATTCCTGGAGTCCGGCAATCGGATTAAGTGATTCAACCGTTTCCAATCCCATCTGTTCAATTGGTAACACAACGACTTATACAGTAACTACAACCATTACAGTTAGCGGCTGTCATTCAAAAGACAGCACTATAATAACTGTAATCAATCAAGCACCGCCAGTATTAACAATTACTAACCCTGCAGCTGTTTGCTCTCCCAATACAATCAATTTAACAGCAGCTTCAATAACCGCGGGAAGTACTGGAGGAGGTACATTAAGTTATTGGTCAGATGCAGGAGCAACTCATCCATTAACAGATTCATTATTAAATGTAAATGCAAATGCTATTTCAGCAAGCGGAACAGATTATATAAAAGTAACTGTTGCAGGCGGATGCTCGGATATTAAGCCTGTTGTTGTAACAATTTATCCTCGGCCTGTTTCCACTTTCTCAACCCAAAACGAAAGCTCTAGCCTATACTGCGACGGCTCAATAAAAGCAGTATTAACAGGAGGTACAGGAACAATTCAAGACCAATGGCTAAATGCATCACAGACAATTTTATCATCAACAGATTCTGTCGGGGGGCTTTGTCCGGGTACTTATACAATAAATTTAACAGATGCTAACAGCTGTACCAATACCTATACAGAAACAATACAAGCCGGCCCGCTTCCGCCAACACCGCCGATATGCATGGTAACAGTAGATAATACCAATACACATAATTTAGTAATATGGGAAAAATCAAATTTGAATATGACAGCCATCGACAGCATAGAAATTTACCGCGAAATAGGCACCAACAGCTATGCCCGCATAGGGGCGGTATCAAGTGATTCATTAAGCGTATTTGATGATCATGGCGCAAACCCGGCATCAACAGGCTACCGCTACAAATTAAAAAGTAAAAATTATCACAGCGCTGTATCTTCACTCTGCGATTATCACAACACTATTTACTTAACCAACACCGGCGCTAACTTCAGCTGGACGCAGTACCAGGTAGAAAATAATACCACACCTGTATTCTCTTATCATATATATAGAGATGATAATTCAACCGGCAATTTTGTTGACATCGGCAATACAACCGGCAACCAGTTTGGTTATACCGATGTAAACTTTGCTTCGTTTCCCAATTCACAATATTATGTTGAAGCTGTTATGACTGCAGGTTCCTGCACCCCTACCCGATCCAGTTTCGGAGGATCACGCTCTAATTTAAAACATTTTGGAATCTCTGCTGTGCAGGAGTTAAATTCTGCTGCAGGTTTCAGCATTTCCCCCAACCCTTTCAGCACTCAAACCACAATTACTTTTAATGAAGAACAAAAAAACACTTCAATAAAAATAATGGATGTGCTGGGTAAACAAATTAAAAGCATTGATTTTAAAGGCCGAACATTAATATTAGAAAAAGAAGAAATGAAACCCGGCATATATTTCCTGCAGATAAGTGATGAATCCTTCGACAAGCTCAGGATGACAAATGTGGTGAATAGGAAGATTGTGGTGGAGTAAAACCTCAGCCCTGCCCTCTCCTTGAAAATAAGGAGAGGGAGTAAAAAAATAAATCCATAGTCTCCCCTCTCCTTTTTTCAAGGAGAGGGGCCGGGGGTGAGGTTAAACTAAAAGAAAAACAAAAAAAGGTTCCCGCCAATCTGCGGGAATCTTTTTTTGTTTTATAAGTTTATTTTTGAGATTTCAGTTAGTATGGAATACTGCAAAAATTAGAATTTCCTTGGATAGATTTTATATAAAAGAACGAAAAGGATTTTTTTAAAGGCACCGGAGGTAATGTTTTATTTATCCTATTCCGGCTTGCATCAGGTTATATATTCTGCCGGTATAACGGATATCCGCCGTCACTTTCTCATCTCTCCATTCTTCTCCCTCACTTATCAGATCTGTTTTGTTTTTTTTATATGATGCAATTTGTTATTCCTGCAGATCTCTGTTTATTTTTTTTGCATCCTTCATTAATGAGTTTACTGAACCGGAGTTTTCAAGAATTACTTTAGCGTTCCTCACCATATTGTTTTCCGATTCTATTCGGCAGGCAAGGCGAAGTTTATAATTGACATTACTGCCTTTTTTCAGCAAATCAAATAATGTCTTACTAACTTCTTTTAAAGAAATCCTAACGGGAATTTGAAGTTCGGTAACACTTTTTTCTTTTATGTCAGTAATACCCGGAATTATTCCTTTTATCCATTTATTGCCTTCAATGGAAAACTCATAAGCGATATTTTTTGATTTCATGGGAAATCCATTTTTATTTTTTATTGAAACAAGAAGTTGAATTGCAGCTCTTGAAAAATTTAGTGAATCAATTTTAATGTGCTCAGCCTTTGCAACAGGGATATAAATCATCGGGAGCAATCGTTTGATATCCACATTGATTTTTTTTCTAAAAACTATATCAGTATAAAAGGATGCCTCCAGGCGATATTCAACCGAATCAATATTTTTCCGCTCATTAGATTTTAAAACTGAAATAAGATCGTGGTTGAAAATTGTTATAGGCAGCGAAATCAAACTGCTATCATCGCTTTTTAATGTAATTGATTTTTTGTAACGGCTCTTCATTACTTCTGCATCATTGATGAAAATTCTGTACTGCATACTATCAGCAGTGAACGAGAGCGGCATTTGATTTTTGATTATCATTTTAGCTGTCATTTCTGTTTTCTCAGAAGTAAGTGAAGATATTTCTATCAAGGACAGCTCCAGGCGTGGTACCAAAAATGTTTTGTCTGGATCCTTATCGCGCACATAATTCACATATCGCCAGATAAAAAATGCAGCGATGATGGCAATGAATAAAAACAGAAGTGTTAAAAGGATTTTTTTCAGCATAACTATTATCAAATTAAAGAAGTTTTTTGTTAAGACTTTGTGAAGTATTAAAGTCCTTCCATGTAAATATTATTGGAAGTGCTTTTACAATTATGGAAAAAAAGTTAATAATATAAATCTGGAAATACACGCCATGCTGTAAGCAGACAGCCGAATCAAGTATAACCCATACTCCGAATGCAGTCATAATTGCATTCCTTGCCCAGCGCTCTTTTTCCTTGAAAGGGAACCGTGCTATAAATGCCAGTAAAATATAACAGCACGCTATAGTAGCGCCCAATGGCCCCCATATAAAGGCCCTGAAGGGTTCTGTTTCAGAGGGTATATTTTCGCTTCCCCAGAAAATGCGGGCAAGCGCTTTATTATAAGGCATAAAAAAAGGGTTATTGCCATAAACAGCAAAAACAATCCCAAATACTGCAAATAACAAACTGCTGTAAAACAACCAACGCTGCCAAAATATAAAAGATCTCATCTTGTGTTATTTTAAGATTAATTGTTATTGGTGACCATCAGGAACTGTTCTAAATAATTGTTCAAATAATTGGGATTCAATGTTGCCGAACGATAGGCAATATACATATCTGGCCGAATCAGATAACAGCCGCTATTTTCGATACCAAAATGCTCAAACAGAAATTTTGTTTTTGCTGTAAATTGAATAGTTTCATGAGATAAAACATTTTTATATTTTTCTGTACTTCCTCCATTCTCTAATGAGGGAGGATTCTTAGTAAAAATTAAAAGTGTAAAGCCGGTACCTTTTATTTTCTCCTGAATATTTATTTCTTTATCATTTTCATTAAATACCAGAAATGGTAATCTATCGCCAGGCTGAGGTGCATTGCCGGGGAAATTTCCAAAGGATGCGTTGAGTGATAATGGACTGTCCCGGTAATTAATACCAATTTCGGATATGGCGCTAAAACAAAACTGGCGGATAGATTTTTGTTTTTCTATAAGTGGCAGCATCCATTTCATTAGGTATGGAAGCACATGCAGACGAAAGGTTTTAGTAAAACTATTTTGACTTGTTACCAGATTATATATTCTGCCGGTTGAACGTACTAATTTTTTGGCGATGTTTTGTCTTTCGTCTGAATAGGTATTCAGAAGTGTACTCTTTGCTTTACCCTGAATTACAAACGAAAGTTTCCAGGCCAGATTATAAGCATCCTGTATCCCTGTATTCATACCTTGTGCACCAACCGGTGTGAAAGTATGAGCAGCATCTCCAACAAGGAAACAACGATTTTGCTGATAGGATAAAGCATATCCCTGCTGAGCATGGGCTACAGAAAACCATTCAGGATTGTATAACTTGATTTTCATGCGAAGTCTTTCTGCAAATTTTTTTTCTATGTCTTCAAATGTAATATGTTCGTTACCTTCCAGTTCCTTTGAAATTGCTCCATCTATACGCCTTCTACGCTCTTTCATAGGAAAAAAACCTGAGGTGGCATCATCTGAAAATGAAAAACACATTTCATCCGGCGGCAAATCAAGTTCCGCTTTGCAATCAATAATAAATAAGGAAACAGGATGCACTTTACCAGCAAATGGAATTTTTAAATGTTCTCGAACAGTACTATGTCCGCCATCAGCAGCAATTAAGTAGTTTGTTTTTATAGTTTCTTCTTTTCCATCAGGAAGTTTCAAAATTGAAGTAACACCGCTTTCATCCTGAGTAAAACTTTTCAATTCTGTTTTTCTTTCAATTGAACAGCCCTGAGCTGAAATAAAATCAATTAATAATTGTTCAGTCTTTGATTGTTCAATCAGATATAGGTTTGGAAATTTTGTAAGACCTTGTCCAATATTTTTTAAAGAAATCCGAACTGTTTTTTTTCCATTAAAAACGATGCTTAGGTCGTTGGCTGTAATTGATTCCTGTACTGCTTTTTCAGAGAGCCCCATCTGATTAAAAATTTCTACAGTTCTTGCATGAACGATTAATGCGCCGGAATAAGTCACAGGGTGTTCATTTTTATCAATGATACGAAAATGGATACCGCGAATCGCCAGCTGACAGGCCATCATAAGCCCTGAAGGCCCTGCACCAACTATCAGCACCTCAATTATTTTCCCGGATTGTTGTTTCGGCATCACCTTTTTTTGAATTATTTCTGCGCCAAAATTTCTGCTGGGTTCTTTGCATCCTCCGGAAGTTTTCCTGTAAGCGAATTCAGAAACGCTGCTATTTCCTTTACCTGAACTTCCGTCAAATCTTTATTCAACTGAGCTTTACCCATAATTAAAACTGCTTCTTTTAAATCGCTGACGCTTCCATCGTGAAAATACGGGAAGGTTTTAGCAATATTTCGCAGGGACGGCACCTTAAAAAAATCTTTATCACTTTCCTGTTTGGTTACATTTTTTCGTCCTTCATCGTTGGATGTACTATGGGTAAATGTTCGATAGTCACCATAAACACCGAACTTTTGAAATGAAGAGCCTCCAATTGCAACACCATTATGGCATTGGATACAGCCGATATCAATAAATGTTTTAAGTCCGGCCTTCTGGTCAGCATCCAATGCTGCATAATCGTTTCTCAAATAATTATCAAAAGGAGATGGAGTAACGAGCGTGCGCTCAAAAGCCCCAATTGATTTCTGAATATTAAGATATGTCAATGGGGCTTTGTCAGTGGGATATGCAGCTTTAAATAAACCTGCATATTCTTTTACCCCTTTTAGTCTCTTTTCTAAAAAAGCCTTTGAAGGAATTGCCATCTCCACAGGATTTAGAATTGGGCCGCCTGCTTGCTCTTCCACATCTTTTGCTCTTCCATCCCAAAACTGCGCAACATGAAAAGCGGCATTGAGACATGTGGGTGAATTTCTATCTCCGAACTTTCCTGCATCGCCTTTTGAAGTCCGCAAATTATCAACTCCATAAGTGGCAAGGTTGTGACATGAATTGCAGCTATTATTTCCAGTTTTACTGAGGCGAGTATCGAAGTAAAGTAACCTGCCAAGTTTTATTTTTTCAGGAGTAATAGTATTGTCGGCACTTTCGGCATGAATTGGAAGCGGCTGAAAAAAAACCTGCGCCATTTTCAGCAAGTCCTTATCGGATTGCAGCGCAGAAGGGGTTTGTATTTCAGCCTTCTGATTGTGTTGGTTATTGCAAGCAGTAAAAAGCAGGAATGCAAAACCAAAAATCGCTGTTACTATGGATTTCAAATGGTTCCCAAATTTATTTTTCGCATCCGGATCAATGTCCTTTTTAATTTCCTCTATTATTTTTTTACAAAACGCCGGCAGATCTTTCGGACTTCTGCTTGTAATAAGTCCTTTGTCAACCACTACTTCTTCATCAGTCCATACAGCACCGGCGTTTGTCAAATCTGTTTTAAGAGTTCTATAAGAAGTCAGGTGTTTCCCTTTTAATCGGCCGGTTTCAATTAATATCCAAGGGGAATGGCAGATAGCAGCAATGGGTTTTCCCAGTTCAAAAAAATCGAAAACAAATTTTACCGCGGATTCATTAACCCTCAAGGAATCTGAATTAATAACACCTCCGGGCAACACCAGCATATCATAATCCGTGGCCGATGCAGCTACCGCAAGTTTATCCACTTTAAATTCGTCTCCCCAGTTTTTTGTTTTCCATCCTTTAATTGTTCCCTCTTTTATCGAAATTATATCTACAACAATCCCTTCATTTATCAGGGCTTCCAATGGCTTCTCAAATTCTGATTTTTCAAAACCATCTGAAGCAAGTATGGCTGCTTTTTTTTCGTTCATTGTATTTTTCATAAATCTGAAATATTAAATTGTAATTTATTTTTGTCTGTTAGTTTGTCTTTTAATGGTAAATAATTTTCATGCTTATTTACCCTTCTATTATATCATTCATGAGCAGCCACTATGTATCTGAATGGCCAACTCCATTTCACCGAATAATTTTTGAATCCGGCTCTTTCGAGTAATGATATCAGCTCGTTTCTTCTAAATCCTCTCAATACTGAAATTGGTGCATCATTCTTTACCAAATATGATTTTGAAAACAATGATGTCAGGAATTTAATGCTGTAATATGCTAACCAATTACGATGCAGATCATTTGCAAGAATAATACACTTATTAGATTTACCGAATTTGAATAAACTGATTATTTCCTCGTCTGTAAGGTGATGCAGGAATAAGCTGCAATGAATTACGTCTATTTGTTTAAGAAGCTGTTCTGAAATATTCCGGTAATCATCGCAGATTAATTTTTTGTTATTCATCCCGGCTAAGTTCTTTTCCGCATAGTTTACACAGTCGCTTTTTAAATCAACACCATAGAAAAACAATTCAGCATTATTTTTATCTGAAAATTCAGCAAGCTGTTTTATTGAATCCCCTCCGCCAAAGCCTATATCCAATACATTTCGGATTGTTTTTTTTGTTTTTAAAATGTCAGACAGTCCTTTGAGAGAAGCATTGTACCCGCCTAAATGCCTGTTGATTCTGTCTAATTCCGACAAGTTCCGATGGAGATCCTTGGTAGGAATAACAGCATTATCCAAATATTCTTTTTCTTTTGATCTAAACCTGAACAGCATAATTTTCAGAAGCGTATTTTAACTTATTTGTATTGGCTGTATTTACCGAGGTCAAACGGAGCATCTCAATACTTATCCCCGGGCCGAAAGCGCAGGCAAATATTTTTTTGTCAGCCGGCTCCACTTCATTTTTTATTTTATCCAAAATCCTTTTTAAAATAAAGAGGATGGTTGGTGACGACATATTTCCGTATTGCTGCAATATGTGCAGCGAATCTTCTACATTATTTTCCTTCAAACAAAGACTTTCCTTAACAGCCTGAACAATCCTTACGCCTCCCGGATGAATTGCCCAATAGTCTATTTCACCTTCACTTTCGTTCAAAAAATTACTCACAACCGGCTGAATATTATTTTTTACTGCCGTAACAATATTCTTGCTTAAATGCATCCTGAATGCCGAAGAAGTAATATTCCAGGTCATTAATTCTAATGTATTGGGAATATAGGCAGAGCCGACAGCATCAATATTTAAAACCGTTTTGTTTTTTATATGCCTGCTTTCTTTTCCGCAGACGATTACTGCTGCAGCTCCGTCGGCAAACAATAAATTAGCCACTATATCCTCCTCTGCTTCTGACGGATAAAAATGCAATGAACAAAGTTCTGCGCTCACTATTAAAATGCAGGCTTCAGGATATGTTTGTGAAATATAATATGCTTGTTTCACTGCCTTGATTGCAGCATAACAGCCTAAGAAATTTATTGCCGATTTTTCAGTATGCTGGAGTCCGTAGTGTTCTGCAGTCAAAAATTCAAAGCCAGGGGCTGCCAATCCTGTGCAGCTTACAGTTATCAGATGAGTAATATCCCTAGGTGCAATATTATTCTGAAGCAGTATTTTATCAATTGCTTTGATTGCAAGAGGCATTATTTTTTTCTGATATACAGCCATCCTTTTTTCTACAGGCTGTTTATAGTTTCCATCCGTATATAATTCGTAAGCATTTCCATTATAATCAGGAATGCAGCTGTAGCGTGTATTTATTTTCGTTTTATTATTTAAAGAATTCACTTTTTGAATAAAGCGGTCTGCCCCGCCCTGTACAAATGACTCTGAATAAAAACGCACCATATCTTCTTTTTCAATTCTGAATTCGGGCACAGCGGCTGCTATATCGAGTATGTATGACATTTATGTAGTTCTATTTTATTAGTAGTATCAAAAAATATAAATTGCTGAGCATTGATGAAAGAACGAGCATGATCATAGTGTTTTTAAAATTCACCTGTGTTTTATCTCTAAAGGATTTTAATCCCCAGCTTAAAAAATAGAGGGTTGATGGCAGCATCACGAGATTAAAAAAACAGTAGTTATTTATTGTACCATCGGTTTGAAATGAGAAATTAATAAACAAGCCGGCCATTAAAAACATAAGCGCTGAAAAAAAAAAGTCCCCTTTATACCCAGCAGAATACTTAACGTTTTTACACCATCGCTCCTGTCCGATTCATGCTGATAGATCTGCGTAAGCGGATATATTGTTCCGATAAAAAATGAGCATGCTATTGCAGAAAAAACAGTTGATTGATTTGAAAACAATACTGCTGATGATAAAGCAAAAATATTTGCAGCGAATATCCATGCGCCCTGGAAAATGAACACGACTAAAAATCCAATGATAGGATATTTTTTCAGCCTGACTTTCCGATAACTGTAAAGACGTGATATTGTAATGTAAACAGCAACAAAAATTGTAAAATAAATATTGATTAAATGAGAAAGTAAAATGGCGGCGCCATCCAAATAATTTGTTACGTACAATAATAATCTTGTCGGTTTGGGAGGTGAAGCTAATCCCCCTATAGGGCCTTCATCCCTGTCATTATAACTGTTGTATCCGTTGCTGGAGGGAAAAACTAAAATATGCCAAATAATCAAAACCAGCAGCAGCTGCCAATTTAATTCAGCCTGAATAATGTAAAGAGAAAACAAAGATATCGGCAATAAAAATATTGAAAATGGAAACCTTAAAAGTTTAATAGTATTTCGAATTTGTTCCAATTGTCTTTTGTATTATCATGCTCTTTATTGAGCATGCAAACATAGTCTGAGTAAACTAAAAAACTATTACACAATTTTTTCAAATTTTACATAATTCACACTTTTGTTTATTACGAAAGCATTAAATTTTTATAAAGCCATTAGAATAAAGCAGGCTCTACTATTTTCAAATGTGCTTCAGAAGTGATGTTCACTTTAATTCCCTCGAAACCGGACATATTCTGCTTCTTCTTTCTAACATCAGAAAACTCGTCAGCCTTTTTGCCGATTATTGATAGATGAGTATTTGTGATAGTTAATTCTGAATGTAAACAATGCCGTTAGTATCTGATAATATTAGTTTCAATCCTTTCAAATTTTAAAAAGCGGCATTTACATTGTAACACCAATCTGGCGGCAGAAAATAGTGCCGATGTTTATATTTTGTTTGCATCTTGTTTTTTTTCTGAAACGCAAATTTATGCCCGCATGCCCCCTGCATCCATGATGCTAATCAAGCAGCGTAGTGATTTAGCGTAGTGATTTTTAGCACGAAAAATTAAAAATTCCAATCAGAATTTGTGGAGCTTTTTTAGAATGCCTTATAATGAAGCAATTTTTAAAAATTATAATTTTCTCAACCATATAACAATTTCTTATTTTTACTTTTATTTTTCAAAACAAACATTCTATGAACTTTAACAAATACAAGGTAAAGCCCAATAAGGATATTAAACTCTCCAAAATCAATACCTGCTCCAACTTAAAAGAATCTGATAAAAATGAGCTGAAAGCAAAGCTGTTAAGGGACATTGATGAAATATCGGAAATTCAGAATAAATTGTATGCGGAGAATCGCCAGTCGCTTTTAATCATTTTGCAAGGGATGGATAGTTCCGGCAAAGACGGCGCCATTAAACATATTATGAGCGGAGTTAATCCGCAGGGTGTATGGGTATTTAGCTTCAAACATCCCACCAGTCTAGAGTTAGAACATGATTATTTATGGCGTCATGCTCAAAAATTACCTGAACACGGCCAGATAACTATTTTCAACCGTTCTCATTACGAAAACGTACTTATTTCAAAAGTTCATCCCGAAATTGTTTTAGCTGAAAGGCTTCCAGACATTAAAAGCATAGATAAAATAGACAAAAGTTTTTGGATCAATCGTTATAAACAAATCAACTATTTCGAGAAAAGCCTTATTGAGAATGGAACTCAGGTTCTGAAATTTTTCCTCCACTTATCTAAAGATGAACAGCGTGAAAGGTTTTTAGAAAGAATTGAAAATAAAGAGAAACACTGGAAATTTTCATCCAGCGATATTGCAGAACGTGAATTTTGGACAGAATATCAAGCAGCTTATGAGAAAGCTTTAAAACATACTAGTACCAAAATTGCTCCCTGGTATATTATACCTGCCGATGATAAATTACACGCTCATGAGCTGATCGGCGGTATAATATTAGAAAAATTAAAACAGATGAATCCTTCATTCCCTCCCATAGATAAGGCTGAAGAAGCTTTACTGAAGCAGGCGAAAGAAAAATTGACAATAGGAAACAAACGTTAGATGATTATTTAGAAAAAAAATATTTATTACTGCAATTTTGAATAACAAAAATGTTCAATAAACCATACCGCTGGGTTGTATTAATGGCTTTTTTCGGCGTTGCCGCAATGAGCCAGATGCTTTGGCTGAATTTCGCTCCATTAGTTTCTTTTATAGAAATTAAGTACGGCGTAAGCGAATTAATGGTGAGCTCCCTGTTATTGTCTTTCCCCCTGCTTTATGTTGTATTATCAATACATTCAGGAACAATGATAGATAAAAAAGGCTACCGTTATGTGATTATTCTCGGCAGCATTATCAGCACTGCATTTGCCTGCCTTCGCATTTACGAAGCCAGCTTTTATATGCTGCTTATTGGGCAGACCGGCATAGCAATAGGGCAGCCTTACATTATTAATGGAATTTCAAAATTAATTTCAGATTGGTTCGATAAAGAACACAGCGCAATGGCAACAGGCATTGGTACAGCAGGAATGCTTATCGGTATGGCTTTGGGAATGGGGCTTACACCTGTACTCAATGACAAATTCGGTTTCCAGCAGACAATGATTGTGTTTGCAGCTGTTTCTCTTTTACTTACGATGATATTTATTTTTTTTGGAAAAGAAAACAACATTGAAAAAAGCAAGGCAATCGCTGTCAGCGCAATTCAGGAAATAAAAATATTATTTAAAAGCAAAACTTTATTACTGTTATTTATCATTTCTTTTTTAGCGATTGGTTTTTTTAACGGGCTTACCACCTGGCTTGAGCCGATTTTAAAACCGAATGATATTAATGCAGAGCAGGTAGGTATGGTCGGTGCTTACATTATCCTTGGCGGGATAGCGGGCTCTGTTATTATTCCTGCCATATCAGATAAGTTCAGGATGCGTAAACCTTTTTTAATTCTGGGTTGCTTTGTTACAATGGCACTCTTGTATCCCTTATGTCTATCCGGTTCAATCACACTGATATCAATCCTGGGCGGTTTAATTGGTTTCTTTTTTCTGCCCGGTTATGCTTTATTACTTTCTATGTGTGAAGCCGAATCGGGAGCAGAGAAGGCTGGCACAGCAACTGGAGTACTCATGCTTGCCGGCAATGCCGGTGCGGTTGTCGTTATTATTTTAATGCCCTTGGTTAAAGGCGATGAAGCACTTTGGACTAATGCAATTTATTTAATGATTGTATTGCTTGTCCTCACTCTTTTACTTGCATTTAGATTGAAGGAAACTTCCACGAAAAGTGAAGAATGAGATTACCAAACCTATCACCCAACAATTATTTAATGGGTACGCAAACAACAGCCTAATGAATTTCCGGATATTGTATGACTTTCGAGGATGGTAAAAAAGAAAAGCAGTCCATTTCTGAACTGCTTTCCCTTGAAGTGCAACCTAGCGACCAAATCTCAAACACTCTTTTAAAAGATATTGATACTTTGGTCAATCTGTATTCCTTTCTAAAAGCTAATCCTGATTAATCTTATCCTATTTTAAAACTCTAAATTTACCGCAAATAACAGGTTCATTTTAAGTGATTTAAATCGGGAACCTAAGCACTCTAACTTCAATTTTTCCTGTCATTAAATCATTTATGAATTGCAAAACACCTTTCTCAACCCAATATTTTAATGTCTTTGATATTTTGTAAATGAGGTTGGTTGTAAAGCAAAATAGCCTAATGACCGGAAATACCCAACCACAGCATGAAAAGCATACAAGTCTTTCATGTGTTCAATTATTCCTTTGAACTTGTCGAATAGATTGCGGTCATTATTATTTGTAAAAAATTTAGATGATATATTTTATTTTAATATTTTATTAAATAATTCTAAAAGTTCTTTTTTTACTGTTTCAAAATCGGGTAATGCTGCCACCTGTATTTGATGCGCTAAACTGTTTTTCCAACTATCACGGAGCTTTATATCGTTTTTATCATTTATTAATTGAGATACAGCTGTAAACTCCAAATTTTTAAATTTCATTTTATGATGGAAGGCATTTACTATTTCCTTAAAATCCAAGTTGGGATAATTTTTTTGTAAATACCAAATATCATAAAAATCACGTGGTGCTGTGTATGAGCGCTGTATTAAAGCTCTTAGTTTTTCAGCTAAAACCTCTTCAATTGCGTAACAAGGAATAAGATTTGGTTCAATGGTTAAACTGTCGGAATAGTTGTGTGAAATTTCCTTTTCAACTTCTTTAAATAGCATTAATTCATATAAAATAATTTCAATCTTAATTTTTGTTTGCCATCTATCTGCTGGTGGTGGAGCTTCATTACGAGGATGGTCGGCTCCCCAAAACTTAATAATTACTTCGTACCCTGTATGTTCATCTTTAAATAATAATGGGCGAATAGATTCTACGTGCGTTAAAATTTCTGCTTTTTGTTTTAATTCTTCACAAATAAATTGAACGTGCTTTTTCGTAAGTTTAAAATCTTTTTTTCGAGAAGTAAAATCAAGGTCTTCAGAAAAACGGTAGTCTGGGAAATAACATTTTTTCAAACAAGTACCGCCCTTAAAAATTAAACTTTCTTTTAATTCAGGTTCAGAATATATTGCCGCCAAAAAATGCCCCAAAACCCAATCTTTATCAATTGTGCTTTTTGATACACCAATGGCTTCCGCTGCTTTAATTATTTCTTTTTGTAAAATCATTTTTTGCTTGGAACTCTATTAATACTGCTTGTTACAGATGTCTAAAATTTCCTCTTTGCTAATATTCAAGCGTAATCGCCAGTCGTTTACAAACTCCCCATTTTCTCCACTTTTGGGATCAAATAGATTATATTTTAGATTTATTTGGTTTTGTGCAAATCGTACAAAAGATTTCATGCCTTTTTTATCTAAAAGTTCAGCTAAATACCCCATGCGCTTTGTTGCGGCAATATTATGAATCGCATTACAATAGTCTATCATTTTCTCAGCATTTAATTTTGTTTGATTAAATGCTCTGATAAGTTCAGCATATCCACCGGAATATTGCGGCAAGTCGAAACAATCAACAATTGTTTTTTCAATATCAGTAATTTGGTAACGGTGATTTCCATAACCTTCGTTAATAATGCCGGCGCGTTTTGAAGATGCTATTTTAACAAACTGATACTTTACACCAAAAACAATTTTACCTGCTTTTACCTTGGTTGTTTGAATAAATATAGTGTTTGAAAACTGTTCCGTTAGTCCGTGTTTATTTAATGCCGTCCAATAAGAAACAATACCATCATTTGCTAAACGGCATCCAATAACCAATTCGTCTCTGAAATTGGAACGACAATATTTACCTCTTTCTATTCTTGAAAGAACTTTTTTGTGAACCAAATTTTCAATTACCTCATTCAAATTTTTCACCTTGCCTTTAGTAAGTTTTTCAATCTCTTTTAGAGAAAAAATATCTACCTCCTCATCATCTAAAAATCTAATAAAATCCAGATGATTCTGTGTTAAATTTTCAGATATGTAGGTGCTTCTTGACATTACTTTTTGTTTGTAAATAAACCCTAATAAATGGGGTTTATAGTGTATTAAAAGGCAATCAAATGTAATAAATAATTTCATTATATCACAAAACGTTTTCACTTTATGATAAATTGTCTACTTCTAAAGTATGCGGGATATAGTGGACATATTGTTAATTACTCCGCTTGGCATCAGTTTAATGGGAAAGAAAGGGTTACCGATCATCTATATTAGGTTTTTACTGATTCTTTTATTTGGTCGTTCTTGTAAACATCAAACAACACCCTTGCAAAGGTTTTAATGAGCTTTATATGTTCTTTTGCTTCATCTTCGCTCACATCCTCAAAGCCTGAGTATGTGCGCAGCTTTTCTATGGTTAGTTCGTTTTTATCTACCGAGTTTAAAAAATTTAGATTGTTGTTTTTTCTGCTTTTCATAATTGTTTGGTTTATAATCTATACTATTTTAAAACTCTAAATTTACCTCAAATAATATGTTCATTTTAAGTGATTTAATCAGGAACCTAAGCAGGTTATCTTAAACCTTATCTTTCTCAATCTTAATTTTAGTTTGAATTATGGCCTAGCTTGGGTAGTTATTTGGGTAGTTATTGGAGTACTACCCAAATGCAACTGGTTTCAGACGCATTATAATTATGCAGACGTGGATGCATAATTGTAATGTGCTGATTTTGATAACGCAGGTAATGTTGTAAAATATACTATCTTTAAATCACTCGTTGTCCCAAAGGATGCAGGAGCTGGTTGCCCGCATTATCATAAATTGTGGAATGCACTCATCGAAGTGCATTTCCTTTTTCGATACTTACCCTTCTATTTAACAATTTTTTTAGCCAATCAATGTGCAATTTGTGCAATTAATGTGCAATTAGGGATCTCACTTCCTGTTTCTTTTTTCATCAAGCATTTTCATTATTCTTTCAAAATACTCGGTAAACGATTCGGCAGTATTAATTGGGTAATTCTTTACTGAATGCACAAACCCATCTACTAAAGCATTGTAAGCTTTAAAATTCTTTTCTAAAAGTTCTTCATCTCCTGTTTCCCAATAAGCGCCTTCATCGGTAAGTTGAAAGTCCTGAAAATATTTTTCGCTTAAATACCTGAGCAAATGAATAATTATTTTGTGAATGGTACTTCCTGCATATTGGGTTTTTGAACACAACATGTATAAATACAATTTATCATTTTCATTATCAGAATTGCCAAAAAATTCTAATCTGGCTCCGCAACACATTTTACCATTTGATAAAAAAGTTAAGGAAATAGTTTCGCTATCGGGTGGAGTAAAGGAAATACCATATAGTTTACCATCATACTCTATTTTACCGATTGTGTTTTTCGGAAAACGAGTGCTATTGATAGTGTATTTCCATTCATAAATTTCGACAATATCTTTTACTTCCTCAATCATTGCTTCTAATGAAGCTTCTTTTTTAAAACTACCGCTATAATCAATGCTTAATCCCATGTATTGTTATTTTTTTTTCTTTAACTGGCGTATTGATGCCAATTTTTTTTAGCCATTTCAGGAAAACTTGCGGATGGATTCATCCACATAATTTCAAGAATTTCCGATTCGTTATCACCTAACCTTTCACCCAACCTATCACCCAACTGTTTCCTTACGATTGCCCAACTAATTGATAATTTTTTATTTCCGGCTAAATTAAATAAAAGATGATAAAAAAAATCAGATCTGCTAAATTTCAAAATACGCATTTAGCTGAAACAGCCTGTTTTCATTATGACTTACATAGCCTAATTGGTTGGTTAGCATTTCCGTTTCACCAATTTTAAATGGCGGTGTGTTTGAGTGGTGATGACCATAAATCCAATAGTCTGCTGTAAATCCGGTAATAAAATCAAATAACTCGGTAGCAAATGCTTCGTTAATTGGACTGTTTTTATACTGTGCTGGATAATTCAAAAGTGTGGGAACATGATGTGTAATCACAACTTGTTTTTCCTTTTCAGTTTGAGTGAGAGCATCACTTAAAAAAATCAAACTTGATTTATGAAATTCATTAAATTCTAATACTGATAAATTACTGCCATGATTTTTTATAACAAAAAAATCAGAAACGTTTTGTTGTATCTTCCATCTGTTTTGCTCATTAATATGGCTCCAAAGAGTTGAAAAAATAAAATTGACATCATTAATTTTCAGCTGCTGGTTATCTACTAAAAAGAGATTTTCTTTGATTTTTTCATTCAAAGGTTTTGGAACATCTTTAATATCGTAATTATAATACTCGTGATTCCCCGGAATCCAATACACCTGTTTAAAGTTATCGCAGGCATAATCAAAAAAATCGCATGGCTTATTAATTAAAGTTAAGGGCAAAATATCCCCAGCCAGCAAAAGAATTTCGCCAATCGGAATTAGCGGATTCTTTTTCAGATACGCCCTATTTTCAGGGAACTCAAGATGTAAATCTGAGCAGTATTGGACTTTCATTCTATTCGTTTAAACTAAATTATTTTCTATCAAATATACTTGTAAATTGACTCCGATGCTTTACTCCCAAAGGTTTTGTTTCCGATTTAACAGTCATATAATGTGTCAACTTATTGGAATTTGTTTTTTTTAATGAGGAATCATTCTGTTTGGTAAATATGATGATATTCAGTTAATCATATAAATATTTCGTCACATTATTTTAAATATATGTGACATAAATTTGGAAAGTTGTCACGTATTTTTGTAAATTGGTGACGATATGAGTTCAGAAGTACAAAAAGAAATCGAAATAGAACTAGCTAAAAGTAGAGCCGGACAATTATATTTCCTATCAGATTTTCGGGGAATGGGTTCGGATGCGGCTATCCGGCAATCCTTATCCAGAATATGTAAAACCGGAGGAATTAAACGGATAGCACATGGAGTCTATTTGCTGCCCAAAGTTGATCCAGTATTAGGTGAGCTTATGCCATCGTTGGAAAGTATTGCTGAAGCTATTGCTAAAAAGGAACATATTCGTATAAAGCCTGTTGGAGCTTATGCTTTGCATAAATTAGGGCTCACAACTCAGATTCCAATGAAATTGGTTTATATAACAGATGGTCAGGCACGTGTAATAAAAATCGGAAAAAGCACCATAAAATTTAAGCCCACTACTCCTAAAAAGTTGGTAATGGAGGGCAAATTAAGCAGTTTGATAATTCAGGCGCTGGAAGAATTAGGCACGGAAAATTTAGAACCCAAAACAGTGAAAAAAATAAAGGAATTACTATATAAAGAAGATAGAAAGAAGCTTATGAACGACATAAAACTTGCTCCGGCAAACATCAGCGATTTTCTTTTTTCACTTTTAAAAGAAAAATAATTTGACGGGTTGGTTAATTTAAATAATGAACAGCGGAGTGCATCTTGAGAACAAGCAATACTTACATAGTTGGTTTCAGCAGTTATTATAATTGCAAACTATTTGACTTTCTCCATGAGGATGCCTACCTTTGATTTACGTTTTAAATACGTAAATCAAAGGTAGGCATCCTCACTCTCTACTTTAAAAATACCATAAATTTGAAAGGTTGATATTTTCCATCTTTTATTGTTTCTTAAAACTTTAGCCAGCCTATTTTCCTTTTCCAATTCTCCCTATTCCTGCAAAGAATTTAATTATTAATATTAATTTTCCACATAATTTAATTATCAATTTCACTCTTTAAATTTATTGAAATTCAATAATTTACATTAAATTTGCACAATAATAGAGTTTTAACACAACGCATTAATAGAGTTTAAACACAACACAATTGTAGTATTTTAAAACAACGCGATAATAGATTTTTAGTACGTAAAAAAATAACGTTAAATGACAACACCGGGAGAAAAATTAGCAGAATCACTGGAGATTCTTAAAAAGCTTCAAGATCAAGGAATCATTGCAATTAAAACATCTGCACTAAGCAGGGTTCATAGAGAACGTTTGATTGAAAATAAGTTTTTGAAGGAAGTAATGAAAGGCTGGTATCTATCAGTATCTACTGATGAGGAACAGGGTGACAGCACTTCTTGGTATGCTTCCTACTGGCAGTTTTGCGCCGAATATTTAGCAGACAGATATGGTGATTCTTATTGCATTTCAGCCGATCAATCATTGCAGCTGCACACTGGCGATCATACAGTACCGCACCAACTTATTATACGCTCATTGGCCGGCCCTAACGGAATTACTCCACTGCCTAATAAAACATCATTGGTAACAATGAAATCTTCATTGCCCCAAGCAGCCGAAATTCAAATTATAGGTGGATTAAGGATATTAACCCTTCCGTCTGCACTTATCCATTGTACGCCTTCAATGTTTGATAAAAAAGCAACAGATGCGCGAACAGGTCTTGCTATGATAAGGAATGCTTCTGAAGTATTGGGATTGCTGCTGGATGGCGGGCATAGTACAATTGCCGGACGATTGGCTGGCGCTTTCAGGAATATCGGACAAGAAAAAATTGCTGATGAAATAATGAAAACAATGCAAGCTGCCGGTTATGATGTGCGTGAAACAGACCCTTTTGAAAACAAAACTCCAATTGCTTTATCCTCAAGGGAAAGGTCTCCGTATGTGAACAGGATAAAATTAATGTGGCATGAAATGAGAGACATAGTTATAACTCATTTTCCGAAAGCTCCGGGCTTACCGAAAGATCATAAAAGATACATGAAGCTTGTAGAAGAAATATATGTCACAGATGCCTATCATTCCTTATCCATAGAAAGATACAGGGTTACCGCCGAACTGATTGAACGGGTGAAAAGCGGCGGATGGGATTCAAAAAATAATGCTGAAGATAAAAGGCAGCGGGATGCTATGGCTGCGCGGGGCTACTGGCAGGCAACTCAAAAAGTATGGGGAAGTATCAAAAAAATACTTGATGGTGCTAATGCGGGGGAAATCGCGGACACCGATCATGGAGATTGGTATAGAGAATTATTTGCCCCAAGTGTTACGGCCGGTATATTAAAAGCTTCTGATTTGGCCGGTTACAGAAATGGACAAGTATATATTGGCCAATCGAAACATGTGCCTTTGAATCAAGATGCTGTTCGAGATGCAATGCCTGTGTTTTTTGAATTATTGCAAAACGAAAAAGAAGCTTCGGTTAGGGCAGTATTAGGTCATTTTATATTTGTGTTCATACATCCATATATGGATGGTAACGGCCGTATGGGACGCTTTTTAATGAATGTAATGCTTGCATCTGGCGGATATCCTTGGACAGTTGTACCAGTTGAGGAACGCAAAACATATATGAACGCACTTGAAAAAGCAAGCGCTGGCTCAGACATTCAATTGTTTGCGAAATTTATAGCTTATCTCGTAAAAGAAGGGCTTGCAGGAACGCCGATAGCTACAATTGAGAAATAGAATTTTGGATCTATAATATCAGTCGAAATTTATAAAAGAAGTGAATGAATTAATTGGAAAACAATTTTGCTAAAATGGAATTACCAATTTCCATATTCAAGCCATTTTCTTTAATAATATCAATATACATTAAACTACACGCTTTGTCTTTAAAATTATTTTCGGAATCTGCTTCGTAAAAACGTCCTTCTCTAATTTCTATTTCACCTTTTTCCAATTTATCCGGGTACATCAAATAATTTTTTGACGCTGTAAAGTAATCACCGTAGGCATAAATTTGTCTTACATCTTGAATGGAAATTTGAGAATCGTATTTCCATTTAGTGTCGATTACAATGTTTGTACCTCCTTTAGAAAGAACTAAATCGGGTTTTAACCTTAGATCCCAATCGTCTTCATGATGCCAGAAATGTTTTTTTTGCTGTCCTGAAATCTCAACTCCGTATTCATTTCCAGCACGTTTGAGCATGTAATACATATAGTTTTCCCAAAGTAAATTCATGTCAAACATAATAGCTAGAATATTATTACTACCCGATTTTACATCAGGATGATAGTTTAATAATATTATTCTTGCCAGCTCAATTGATGTTTTGTAGCCATCGGTTTTACGGTCGTATTTTAATTTAGAAAATAGAGATTCGCTTATTTTGACCGGGCTGCATTCCGGCAATAAGTTTAATACCGTTTTAGCTTTATTGGTTAAATAAAACGAAGGGTCAATTTTTATGATGCACTCTACTGCTGCTCGAAGAATGAAATTGTAAACATTGTCCCTATTATAATCGTTGTACTCAACATAAAAACGTTCAGCATGGGTAAGGTTTTGCGTTATGTGTTTTGTGAAAACTAATTTCCCTTTTAATGCAGTTTTGTTGCCTTGTTCTTTTTTGTATTTTTTAATTAAACCTTTATGCAGGAGTGTCTCAGTTTCGGTTAAAAACAGATTAATATAAGTGGATAATACACTTTGTTGATTAACATTAATATCAGCTAAAGTAGTAGTATTAGCTTCCACTTGTAAACTAATGTAAAGCATTTTGATGAGTGCATTACGCCATGTTTTTTCATCGTTTTCTGCTTTTTCTATTTTAGGTAATATTTCAATTGTTATATCGCCCACTTTGATAACTCCTACATAATTTGCAAATCGTATTTTGTTATATAACAAAGAATAATAACCGCAATTTTTATTGGCGGTTAAGTATTTTGCTAGCTCCTTATAAGTTGTTTCGGTGAACCTTACGTTATTATACTCTTCTCCAACTTGAAGAAAGCCATATTCATAAACACTAATTAGCGACTGATTAAGCATTTTCAAATGAGCCTATTTTAATAATGGCTTGAGCAATGTCAAATTTCTCATCAATTTCAATTATAGAATAAGTGTCCTTATCCATCACTTCATTATTTGCAATAGCAAATTTCGGTTTCTTGATTGCATTTTTCTTTACAAAACCTTCGCCTAGAATAAGTTGAATTTTTGACGCATCATTATAGAAATACTCTTTTAGCAAAGGGATTATTTTATTTTTAAATACATCTTTTAATTTCTCATCCGTAGTAATATCCATAAAATATGAATGACCGATTTGATGATCTTCATTAATTAAATAACATAAGCGATTATTAATTGTACGCAATAAGCCGGCTAAATTAATATCCTTTATTTTTTCTATCAGATTGTAATCCGGCATCATCTCTATAAAACTAAAACGTCTGCGTAATGCCGTATCCAAAGCCTCTACACTCCTGTCAGCAGTATTCATTGTGCCAACAATATAGAGATTGGGCGGCACAGAAAATTTCTCTTTGCTATATGGCAAAGTAACTTCTAATGCTTCGGTTTTTCCCATTCGTTTGTCTTCTTCAATTAAAGTAATAAGTTCACCAAATATTTGAGAAACATTCCCTCTATTAATTTCATCAATTACTAAAACATACTTTCTTTCTTCTTTTTCAATTTCAAGAACCGGTTTATTTTCAGATAATTTTTCCAATATTCCAGGATAGTAAATGCCTATACCTGTTTTTCGTATTTCCTTTTTTTGGTAATAGTAATCTTGCAAGGTTGCAATACTTAAACTATGTGCGGTTCCGCCATTTGCTTTTTTAAATTTAATGGAATATTTGGTAAAGCCAGTAACCGTAAATTCCTTGCCTTCTGTTTTCATAGGGAATTTCATTTGATTATCCTCTTCCCATTTTTCTTTTAGTTTAAAAAAGGCTTCATCAAAAGAAAACTGCCCTTTTTTACCCTTTTTTGAATCTAACCAATTATCCATCGCGAGAGATGCAATTCTTCTGAATACACCCGGAATAACATCGTAATAAACATTTTCATCTTCTGAAATTAAAGGTTTTATTCCCTCAATAAAATCTTCATAACTTAAACTTTGATGAAATGTAATGAAGGCAACATTGCCATCGTTACTATCCCAATCTTGAATAAGAAGTTCATCAAACCTTTCTTTTAAGGTTTCCCTATCTTCATAATATACGTTTAACTTATTTTCTTTTATTCCATCCACTATTGAAACTACTTTGTTTATGGTGGTGTAGGTTTTTCCTGTTCCCGGCGGGCCAAAAAGAATTTGGTTTAAAGGGAACAAATCTTGTAAATCATCAGGATTGTAATTAAGAGCTTCTCCTTCTTTATTTTTTTTCTTGCCAAATATTAAATCAATATTTTCTTTATGATTTACTTTACTGATTGTTGAACGATATGCGCCTCGACCATCAATTGTAAATGGATGAAAATTCTTCTCCCATTCAACTTTTAAGATTTTTCCATTTTGAGGGTTTTCTGTAACAGTGCCAATCCCATATACGGCAAGTACAGATATTGTTTTACCATTAAGCTTACGAGTATATGAAGTTTTAGCGGCGAGTTTACTTCCTATTTCAATGCTTTTCACTTTATCAATATATTTGTCATTGAATCCATTTTCCCAGATGCCTTGTTTTATAAAACGCTCTAATTGACTATCAGTTCCACCATCCCAGATGAATCCCACACAATAATAACCAATATCATTTGTCATAATTAAATTTTTTAATTGTTTTTTTTAAAGCATTATCGTTTTATTTTTTCAAGTTCAAAGGCATATTATAATTTAAATTAATCCATTTTTTATGTTTTCAATCAACATACCTGAAAATGGTTGTTTAGCATTTTTACGATTTTTAAGATATATTTTTGCCTCCTTTATTGTTTTTAATGTAATTCCAATCATTGGAGTTTTAATTGAGGCTATTATTTTTTTTGTTTTATATACTTCTAATATGTCTTCTCTTGAAGAGGTTAAATCAGGTCTGTTTTTCAGGTCAAATATTTTAATGTTTGCATTCCCCCTTCCTTTTTTATCAATCCCAACTGGAATAGATAAGTTAAATGTTATATACTTTGAAGGGTTTTCTTTTGAAGGATTAATAATAATAGGTTTTTCACTATTAAGAGGGTCGGATGGTTTCTTTGCTCTTTTTGTTGAAAAAACTGGAAATAAAGTTCCTTTTCTATCAGCTTGATTACAATCACTACATGAGATTAAAAAATTATCCCACTCATAAGCTAACCAATAGTAACCCGGCCTTATCAAAGAAGAACCTCTTGCTGCTTGATAAGCGGATTTTGGACGATAGTGTTCAATCTGACCATTTCCAATGGCCTTTTCACAATAACAACATTTATTCCCTTGATAAGAAATTAGTGCAGTCCTAAATTCATTTGCACCAAAATCATCACTAAATATTTTCCCAGCTACTAAAAACGATGCCCTATTGTTCCTAAAATCATTGCAAATCTTATTAGTTGCTACTTTATACTTTTCTTGCCCGAAATTTGGATGATTTGCTACTACGTACTTTACTATTGGAGGTTTTTTGCTTTTTTTTATTTGTATCATTTGTTTTTAATTTTTCAGCCAATATTCGGATTGAGCTCATTGCAAAAAAATCTTCAAGTGTTTCTCCGTTTGGTAAAAGTCCGGTGTTGTTTTCAATCACCTTTAGCTCGTTAAGGTCTTTCGAAGAAATTTTAGGCTTTGATAAGAGTTTTTCCCTTTTCAACATAAAAGAATCAATATTAGGTGGCCTAGTATTTTTAAACTCAAAATACTTACTTGCAAGAACTTGGTCAATTCTATAATTATGAATATTCATAACATTTTTTTCCGCAACAATTTTCCCTTTACTGTTCTTATGAAACAAAATGATATCGGCTTTTTCACCAGCCTGAACAATTAAGGGGCTATGAGTCGCGATAAAAATATGGCTATTTTTGTCGTTTAAATTAAAGTGAGTTATGAGCTTTACATAGTCACGTTGCCAATCAGGATTTAGATGAGTGTCCGGCTCATCCAATAAAAATAAGCAGTCGTCTTTCCCCGTTATTAATATAAGCCCTAACACAGTTATTAGTTGTTGTTCACCTTCACTGAATTCTCTATAATTTAGTTTGGTCTTTGAGTTGTTTTTTGCTAAAACAGAAAGTACAATTTTATCTAAAGATTCTATAATTACCAATGATTCCAGAGCTTCAAAAAAATTGATAGGATGACCAAATATTTTGTAAACAGATTTACCGGCAGATTTATAATCTATTGGATTAAAACTCAGCTTTTCAACAACCTCTCTTCTTCCATCAAAACTACTTTTTTCCTCATAGTAAATAGGATCTAACTTTGAATTTTCATACAAAAAGCGAAATATTTTATCCGAAATTCCTTTGGCATTCCAAAATGGAAAACTCAATTTTTCTTTGCCAATTATATTTTCAACTAATTGATAGACGCTTCGTCTAGAAAGCTCTTTGTTTCTTCTATCATACCAAGAAGGGTTTTTTAATTCTAAACCAATGTCTTCTACTTTACCTATGGTTGTGTATTCTTTAAATAATTTAGTGGCTCTCTTTTTAAGATTAATATCCGTGTTTTGTTCTTGATATAAAAGCAAAGTGAATAATAACAGTTGTGAGTGATGATTTTCTGCAAAAAACATACGCCTGAGACCATTAGTTGTACCTTCATTTTTTTTGAGCAGTTTCCAATTGTTCTCTTCGTATGGTCTAATTATATCTCTAATCCTTTTATTTTCTCCGGAATAATATCCGATTATATAATTAGGCAAGAATTCCCCCCGTTTTCTTTCTATAAATTCTTTTAAACTTAATGCGGTAAATTGTTTTTTACTATTGATAGCTTTTTCCCATGCAGTGAAAGTACCCTCTAAGCAATGAATAGTGACCTCACTTTTTTTACATTCATAAGTAATTTTGAATTCAAAATGTTGCTTATCATAAGCCCAACTCTCTAATTCTTCTGATTTTTCAATCAAATCTAAATCACGAAAAATTAATGCGAGGATTTCAATTAAATTGGATTTACCTAAGCCATTCTTCCCCACTAACAAGGTGATTAAATCGGATTTAAAAGTCAAATCAATATCCTCAACGTTTTTATATTTTGAAACCCAAAGGTGTTTTATTTTCATTTCTTTTTTACTGATTTTAAGTTTTCTTTTTCTTGTCTGATTCTCTTCAACAATTTTACAGCAGGCTCATCATTTTTATCTTGCTTAACTAACTCACCTTTAAAAGCTTTATTTAAAGTGGAGTTAGGAATTAGACTAATTTGATTTTTAAGGAGATTAAACTTTTCTTGAATTGAATCAGCTAAAGTGAAAAGTTGTTCAACTTGTTTAACTATTTCTACTTGTTCAGACAATGGAGGGACATCTAAAATAAATTCCTTAATATCTCTCTGAAATAAATGAGGAACTGCGGATCCTGTCATTCTTGCTTTTACAATATTTTGTAAATCAGGGCCAAGTAAGAAGTAATATAAAAATTTATAATGAAAGGCTTCAAGGCTTCTAATTAATAAAAGTGAAGAATTTATTGTTGCTTTTTCATTTAGATTTTTAACAATGCCCAATTTGCCTATACCTGCACCATCTTTACATAATAAAATATCATCTTCTTGTAATGCAATTTCTAAGCTTTCATTATATCGTTCATCTGAAATATGATATGCGACATCATAATTAATCTCATCACCATAATTTAACCCATGAACTGATAAGAAAAGGGGACCATTTTCAGTGTATTCTTCCGCCTTTAGTCCTCTCCATCCGATGCGTGCTGCGATGTAAACTAAATTATCAAGTTTCGCTTGTGCCCATGTGCTAATTTCTTGATGTTTATTAAACTCAATATTTCCTGAATTTTTTTGCTTTTTATCAAGTTTAACTTTGAGCCTATTTTCAATAGTTTTTAGTCTTTCTTTTTTTAACTGAAGAAGAAACTCATAGGCATTATCTTTTTTATTTTTTTTTCTCCATTCAATAGTCAAATTACCTCTGACAGCTTGACTAAGCACACTTTGCTTAAATTGTTTTATAAGTTGAGGAATCGTATTCATTTTATCTTTTACAATTCCTAAGTGTTCAAAAATTGCATCTAGTTTATTTGCAATTCGTATTTGTTCGTTTGTTGGAGATAACGGGAAAGGATGTGATTTAATAACTGTTTGGGAAATATTAGGTTGAGCGCCTCCCTTTCCTTTATCAATAAATTTTTGTTTTTCTGATTTTAAATAGTAATAAAGATATTTATTACTTACACCATTAAACGTTTTTGCAATCGCACAAGCCTGATTAGTTGAGGCATCTATACCTAAGATTGCCGTTTTGCCTATTGTAGCCCCATACATTGCAATAGCAATAGAGCCTTTGGGGAATAATTTTGCACTTGAGTGTTTTAAGGCATCTTCAGAAATATGTTCTTCGGTTTCATAAATAACATTGTCATTTAACTCTCCTGTTTTAATCCAAGGAATGTTGCCTTCAAAATATTTTGAAACGGCTCTACTAGGCGTACCTCCAGAACCCCATTCGGCAATTTCTTCTAAAGAAATTTCTACCCACCCTTTTGGCAATTTATCCTCCATTAAGATAATAGTTTAGTTATTTTCTCTAGTTCCTTTTTTATTGCATCAATCTCAAAAATTGCCAACCGAGCAATATCCATTGGTTTTGCAAGTTCATTAGTGTTAGTAATATTTTCATCAGCGATTAAACCAATATCCATGTTGTCATTTTTCTTAGCTATTTCTCCGCGAGTGAAACATTGCCAGCGCTCATCTTTTATCTTCGCTCTCTTTTTATCATCAATATTACCATCATATTTATCTATAAGCTTATCGACTGTAATACCTCCAGTATAGGCTTTTATGAAATCATCAAAATGGTTATAAGTAAAAGCCGTACGCTTTCCAAAATTGTCCATATTTGTGCGCATATCATAAAACCAAATATTTTTTGTATTCCCAATTTCCGTTTTTCCACGTTCAAAAAACAATACATTAGTTTTAACTCCTTGGGCATAAAAAATTCCTGTTGGTAATCGTAAAATAGTATGCAAATTGCATTTGTCCATTAAATCTCTCCGTATTTTTTGTCCATCATTATCTTCAAACAACACATTATCCGGTAACACCACTGCCGCCCGTGCTTTGCCATCTTTTTTTAATGAACGATAAATGTGTTGTAAAAAATTCAATTGCTTATTGGCTGTAGGGTAAGTAAAATCATCACGTGTAGGGCGCTCACCACCTTTTTTTGTTCCAAATGGCGGGTTTGCTAAAACACCATCATAACCAGTCATTTGTTTTCCTTTTTCAGATAAGGTATCGCCTAACTCAATAGTACTTTCCATGCCATGCAGTTTCGCATTCATTAATGCCAAACGATGAGCGTCTGTTACTAATTCACAACCTGTAAAGGCTTCGTGTATTTGAAATTTACGTTGTTTAGCGTCTAAGTCATAATAATTGTCATACTTATTGCGTAAGTATTGGTCGGCACTAATCATAAATCCAAATGTACCGCAGGCAGGGTCGTTCCACCTCTCACCGGTTTTTGGCACTAATAGGTCTACCATCACCCTTATTAAAGGACGTGGAGTAAAATATTGTCCTGCACCGCTCTTTTTTTCTCCAGCATTGCGCTCAAGCAAATCTTCGTATATGTGTGCAATTTTATCTTTGTCTTCATCTTCGTGCCAATCAATTTCATCAATAGCCGTAATTAAGGTTCTAAGATTAACCGGCTTACGAAGTGTGGTAGAAGCATTGGTGTAAATTTCTTCGATGTTTTTATTTTTTGTTTCCTTACTTATATTCGCCAATAAATCGCGGTAACGATCGAACAACTCTTTATTGTCACTAATACCTTTTAACTCACTCCATCGGAATTTTTTAGGAATTTCATTTTCAAATTCCTTTACTTCCGACAAGCGTAAAAATAAAATGTACGTTAATTCATTTAAGTATTCGTGATAAGTAACACCGTCATCTCGTAAGATGTTACATAGGTTCCATAATCTGTTGGCTAATTCTCTTGCGCTCATATATAATTTTTATTACTTAGTGTTGTTGCTGTATATCTAGTCCAAAGTTTCATTGTCCATTCTCTGGTTTCCCAATCTAAACTCAGTTGCTGCAATGTTTCAATAAAATTTTGAAAGGTAATTACTTTAAATCTTTCATGACCATTTACAATCATATTTTGAAAGGAAGCCCCCTTTGTTAAAGCATTACCATCATTTTCAAAACAAAATAAACCACCATAAACGGTGTAGTATTTTTTATTAAGTAAAGCAGTTTCGGCGATTAATTGGTTTCTAAAAAGTTGATTGTACTCTTTTTTTATTAATTCTTCATAAGCGGCAGAAAATGCCTTAGAATCGGCGTATGCCTTTCTATAGCTGGGTTTGTCATATTCCTCTTGAGAAAAGTTTTCTGTGTATTTACATTCCATACCAATTAAACCATTCTCCCCATCCTTATCAATAAATTCTATTGCAATATCATGTGCTGAGTTATCACCGTTGTTAGAAGCATTTGGAGCAAACTCAAATAAAACTTCGGTAACCTCCTTCACCACTGGAAAAAATTGTGAAATCAATTTTGAGGCGAGTTGTTTATTGTATTTTAACCGCCCGAAAAAATTAAAACACAATGGCTGACTTGATAATAGATTATTATACAATCTATATTCATCAATCATACCCTTTGCCCCATCTCTTCGAGTGCTAAAGGTTTCTTCAACGGCTTTTATAGCATAATCATCAATAAAATTTGAACCGGATTGTTTACCATTATTAATGCTACTACAAATGGTTTCTGTTTTGTTTTTTGGGTGAGTACCTGATTCTTGATTTAAAACAAAAGCTCTATACCACCCTTGATGCAGCCGCATTCGTTTAATCAATTCGGTTTTATCCGATGGACTTTGCGGACCAATTATGTTTTTCACTAAATCATTCATATCAATGCGTTTAAACTAAACATTATGTCGATGCCGGCATAAAAATGGCTAAACCAATTTTATGCGGTTCTATTTGTACATTTAAATCATGGCTTTCCTTATTTCTTATTTCTCTAATTAATTCTCCATACGCATGAATATTGGGTTTTATCCAATGGCAATTTTTAGCATATTCTAGTAGGTTAAAGAGACTTGGAGTTTTCTTAAAACTTTCATCTTTTATAGCTTTTTCTTTAAGAACATTTTCAATAATTTTCCCTAATTCTCTTACTGCTTTTGCTCCATTGTTATTTCGTACATTATCAATAACAGAACCTAACTCTATATGTACATCTTTACTGAGATTAACAACTTGATCTTTTAATCGTTCAATGTCTGCTATTATATCTTTGGGAGTGTTTTCAGAGAGTAATAAATGTTTTTGTAATAAATCAAGATAACCTTTTTTCAGCTCATCATTTTCATCTGTGAGTCTTCTAATCATTTTTTCTTTCAGCTCATTTTTTTTCATTTCATTAAAAAAAAACCAACCTAAAACTAAAATGATTGCGATTAATGCAATTATGATAATATCTCGTGATCTCATTACGCAATTTCTTTATAAAGATTTTCATTTATCGTATCAATTACTTGCTGCAATTGGTTTTCAAAAATTTTATCTAATCTTTTAAATCCTCCATCTTCATTAAATGGTGAAGTATTTAGGTCATCGGTATGCAATACGGTTTCTTGTATTAATTGCTTTTCAAAACGGTCGAGCCATTTTTTTTGAATCACGTTCCATTCTTTCATCTTACGAACTTTATCCACAGCTTTTTGAATTCGTTCTTCATGACTTATTAAAGAACTGCCTAAAGCCAATGTGCGGATATAAGAAATAATATCAGCAGCAATGTCTTCATTTTTTGCATCTTTCCAAGCCGCGTGCAAAAAGCGTGTATTAAATCCGGCTTGGTCTAAAACAATTTTGACTTCGCGTAATGATTTTCTGTCGAGCTCTTTAGGACGTGTACAAATAATATTTAGAGCGGTAATTTTATTGCTATTTTCAGTGATGAATGTCTTAAAACTTTCTAAATAATCCGCAGGTTTTTGTCCATTGCCATAACCTTGCTCCATGCCCCTGTATTCATCTAAGTGTTCGGAAACTAATTGAACGGAAGGAGATGGTTTTAATTCATCTAAAAACTTCCAAAGCCCTGAAAGTTGATTGATTTTGTTCACGCCTTCGTTTATAGGCAGGTTTCTCAGCGTGTGAATAAAACTTTCCGGGTCTTTTCCTTCGGCATTATATTTAAAAGCTTCATTGTCTTTTATGATTTTCTTTTTTCGCTGTAGTTTTGCAATAATTTGTTCTATTTGTTTTTTTGCCCGATCGTTATTATCAATCTGTCCTAATTCGTTTTTTAATTGTTCAAAGGTTGTATTGGGATTGGGAGATACAGGTTTCATTTGTGTATAATCCTGCAAAGTTTCATACAAACGAACAGCATCATAAATTTTAAATGATTCTTTTCCTATCTCATCACACAATCTTGTTGCGCGTCCCAGCATCTGCTCATATAAAATTCGTGATTTTACCCGGCGTAGAAATACAATATTTACAATAGCAGGAACATCAATACCGGTAGTTAATAAATCAACAGTAACTGCAATGTTTGGATATTTTTCGTTTTTATAACGTTTAACTTGTTCAATAGGATCGTAGGATTTTCCGGTAATTTTTTGGATAGCATCATCCGGCACATCAACTCCAATTTCACCAAACCCTTCTTTTAAGCATTTTACAACTAAATCGGCATGTTCATCGGTGGCAGCAAAAATCAATGTCTTTTCAAGGCTTTCAGGATCGAGGTGCTTAACTAATTCTTTAATTACTGTTTTGTTAAAGCTTTCTGTAATTACTAATTTATTAAACCCTGCAATATCAATTTCAAGTTCATCTTGTAATTCAGCTAACTCTACAATAGAATTAGTTTCTTTATCATAACCTTTAGGTTTGGTTCCTTTCAGCCATTTAATTCCTTCTTCACTTAGCTTGGTTTTTATTTTAAATGGAGGATCATGATCTATTAAATAACCATCAACTACTGCTTCACGGTAGGAATAAGTATAAACAGGAAGACCGAATATTTCAGTTGTATGAAGAGCAGGCGTTGCAGTAAGCCCAATGGCAAAGGCATCGAAGTAATCAATTACCATTCTGTATTTACTTACATAGTCTCGCTGATCTTTAAACTCTAAATCAGCTTCATCAATTTCTTTATCTATTAAATAACCACGATGAGCCTCATCAATAATTATACAATCATAAGTATCTACCGGAATTTTTTCTTCTTCGTTATCGCTGTATAGTATGCGTTTCACCATTCCCTGAACAGTAGCAAAATGCAAGCGGGTATCAATATCGGGTACGTTTTCTTTTAACCCTTTAACAATGTAGGTATCCGAAAAAGTATTGATGCCTTCAATTTTATTATCCTTGAAAGCATTAATTGCTTGGATTCCCAGCAAAGTTCTGTCAACTAAAAACAATATGCGCTTAAACCTATTCAATTTAATTAAACGATAACACAAACCCATTATGGTTCTCGTTTTACCTGTACCGGTTGCCATTGCAATTAAAGCTCTTCTATCATCAGGCTTTTGAATAATTCTATTTTCAACGGCTTTAATCGCGTCAATTTGATATTCACGAAGTCCTAGACCTTTTTTATGCATCAAAAAATCAGTGTCAGATTCAACCAATTTTTTATTTGCATCCTCAGTGTCCTGCTCCATTAACTTAATCAAGCCTTCTGGAGAATACCAGCCTCTTAAAGGACGAGAAATACCTCTTTCTTTTCTAACATCTAAAAACCAAATTCCACTTTTAGTTTTTATTTGCTCCAGATAGGGTCTGCCATTAGTAGAAAATAAAAATGGTACTTTATAATTGCCCCATCTGCCCAATAACTTCGTGTTTTTATCCTCTTCAATTAACTCAGCATATATTTTTGATTGACGTAAATCGGTAGAAATATCAAGGGCGTATTTTTTTGCCTCGACAATACCGTATAATTGTGTTCCAATGAATAAAGCATAGTCAGCCCATTTATCTCCGATTTTCCATTCTGCAATAGCTAACTTCTTACCACGCTTAGGAAGCGTTTTGTTTTTCTTGTAATTTATATTTTTTGTATCGGCTTCCCACCCTGCTTGTCGTAATTGTTCATCTATCAATTCACGTGTATCAGCCTCCGACATTTCAATTTTGCTGGCAGCCTTTACCGAACGTTGTTTAATTTCTTTTACTACCTCAGCAGGTAAAGCAACTTCCTGACGTTCTTTTAATAGCTTGCTAAATTTATCTTCAAGTTGCTTAAAGTCATTTTCTAGGACGTGCAATGCATGTCGGGCATCCAGATTTTCAGGGCAGGTAAATCTTACTTCTTTTAAATCTTGGTTGGCGATGGAGTATGTTTCGTAAAACCATTTGGCTATCTTAAATACTTCCTGTAATAAAAATTTAGCATCTTCAACTGAACCTTTATTTTCATGAACCGCATCATTCCCTTTATTCTTAACAATGAATAGAAGATCTTTTACTTGCTCCGGAAGAATCCCCTCAAACTCTAATGTTTTTAACCGATTGTGGAAAGTGTTTTTAAATGGAAAACTCAATCTGTGTTTTTCGAAAAGGACTTCTGTAAGTTTCTCTCCGAATGCTCTTAATTTAAAAATACAAACCGCAGAATCGGAATATAAATTATACTCGGCAGATTGCGCCAAGTTGAATAATAGAGGGAATTCATTTTCGAGATATGTAAAATTCGATTCTGCCATATACTTAGGCAGAAAAATACGCAAAAAAGCGGTAGGTAATGATTTGTTTTTGAAAGAAATACGCAATAGATTATCCTTAATATATCCAAAGAGCTAAAAAGCATTTACTTTTCTAATGTTTTTTAATTGTTTTACATAGTTTTTCAATTGCTTCTTATATAGTTCTTAATTGCTACTCAATTGTTTTCTAATTATAAATCCTCGAAAACTGTAATTAAAAACGGGAAAATAATATCCGTAATTTTAGCAATCTAATGGAGGTTTGATTGTACCAAACTGTGGCATATTTTTAATTAACTTGCCACAGTTTTGTATTTTTATGAACATTTGTATAAATTAACACCCGATGACAGATAAGGCATTAATTCAAAATATTAATAAACACTTCAGAAGTAGATCAGAAGTTTCTACCAAAGAGCTTTTTGACTTTATAAAGAGCAAAAAGCCCAAGGCGCCTGAAAGTACTATTTCGTGGAAAATTCATTTACTAAAAGAAGCCGGAGAATTAATCCATGTCAGCCGAGGCCTGTATTCATTCAAGGACAAAGGCTCCTTCCATCCTCCTATTTCGGCACAGCTAAAAAAATTACATCATCGTATAAAAAAAGAATTGCCCTATTTAAATTTCTGCATTTGGGATACTCGATGGTTGAACGGATTTATGGTTCATCAAATTAATCGATTTTATATTGTAATTGAAACAGAGCGAGAAGGCGTTGAAAGCGTATTCCATAGGCTATCTGAGAAGTACAAAAATGTATTTCTTAATCCGGATAAAAAAACATTAGAACGGTACGGAAATAATTTTGGCGAAAATATTATTGTAAAGCCACTTATTACAGAAGCACCAACTATTACAATTGATAATATTGAAACGATTTCTATAGAGAAATTACTTGTAGATTGTATTGTAGATAGCGATTTACTTTCTGCACAACAGGACGAATTGGAATACATTTATCAAACCGCATTTGAAAAATATAATATTAATATTAATAAGGCTAAACGTTACGCCCGCAGGAGATACAACTTGGATACATTTGAATCGATGCTGAAAAAGAGTCACCAAACTGTGGCAAGATAAAGCGTTTATTGCCGAAACTTGCATTTTATGATACTGGAGACAACAAACAAAAAAGAGTGGTTCGAAGAAAAAGTGCTACACAATTGTTTTTTAATTACCCGGAAATAAATTAAATGGTAGGTAAATAAATTAAACCGAAAATAATGATAACTCTTTGAAGAAAGCATCCAATCGAATGCCAATACCTATATTCAATTGGTTAAAAAGCCTACACATTTCTAATTTTTTTTAATTGTTTTACATAGTTTTTCAATTACTTCTTAATTGCTACGCAATTGTTTTTCAATTAATACAGTTTGATTTTAATTCGTGAACGAGGGTGTAATTCTTTACACTGTTAGGTATATCAAAAACCCTAATTATCTGGGTTTATCCTACATATAAAGGTAATATCATAAATATTTACCCTCTTAAGTAATTCCAAACATATTCAAAATCAATTTTTTCATACTCGCAATATTCTTTTATAGTTAATTTTCTTTTTCGATGTGCTATTGCTGATCGAATTCCTAAGTGACTGTAAGCGCTACTATTATAACTTAAACTCCCGGTAAGTATCATCAAATCTTTTATCGTTAAAAATATTCCTCGTCCCATAATTATTTATTTAGATGTTATTTTAATCAGCAAGGAATTAAAAAAACAGAATGAACCAAAAGCAAAGGGCATTGTAACTAGGTTCATTTATTTTAATCTTCTTTAATTGCAATTTTAATGTTTCCTAATTCCAAGACAATGTTTATTAATTGCACCTGTAATAATTTGGTGTGAATAGGTGATGCAATTGATGTTTCATGAACCGTCAAGTGAGCAATAAATGAACCGTCAATTGACGATTTTAAAAAACTATTGCGATAATTTTATACTATATTATACCCAATTTAACCTTATTTATTTTCTCTGTCCGGTTCTACGGATATTTGTTTTCGGCTCTTAACGCAGTCATCCATAAAAAATTAAGTCTCATAAAATATTTGTAAAAGCCATTGAATAGGGAGATTAATATCAAACTAAATTAATATATCGAATAGTTCATTCGATTACACAATTTTAAAATGCCTTAAAAAAAACACAGGCACTTTTGCAAAGCAAAAGCGAAACATGAGCGTAATAATAAAATATAATCAAACAAAATCAATGCAAGTTCTGATTCCTAATCAGTTAACAGTTGATTTTATTTTATTTAAAATGCCTTGTAACTTGTTGATTGTCATTATATTTACATCAAATATAGAAGATTTAAAAAACGCTATATTTTCGTTCTTTTTTTCGCCAAACAATCTATTTAACCGACCCCGAATAGTATGAGTTCCGGCGAAGGAAATAGCAGATTGTCATTAGCTGAGTGTAAAAAAATACTCAGCGGTGATGGCGTTGAATATACTGAAGAACAAATTATTAAAATAAGAGATTGGTTGTATCACATTGCAGATATAGCGATTGAAGCATACGAAATAGAAAATGAAAACAATGATGCAGGTGCAATAGAATTTAAGAATAGAAACAAAACATAAAAACATAATACTATGAAACGTAGAGCCATTATTTACACACGTGTATCAACAGATGAACAAAATAATGGATATAGTCCGGCCGACCAAAAAGACAAGCTCAATAAGTATTGTGAAAATAATGACATTGATATAGTTGGATTCTACCACGATGATGAAAGTGGTAAAACTTTTAACCGACCTGAATGGATTAAAATACTTGGATTCATAAAAAAGAATCGAGGTTATGTAGAAAATATTATTTTCTTAAAGTGGGATAGATTTTCTCGTAACGTAGCTGAAGCATACATCACCATAAGAGATTTAAAGAAACTCGGTGTTGAACCTCAAGCAATTGAACAACCTTTAGATTTTGAAATTCCCGAAAGTAAAATTATGCTTGCTATATATCTTGCTGCCCCTGAAGTCGATAACGATCGCAGAGCTTTAAATGTATTTCATGGAATTAGGCGGGCAAAAAAAGAAGGGCGTTGGTTAGGAAGTTGTTTGCGAGGATATATCAACACTCGTGATGAAAACAATCGACCAATTATTGCGCCAGAAGGCGGTAAGCAGCAAGAACTGGTCATGAAAGCTTTTAAAGAGTTTGCCTCCGGATTATATAACATTGAAGAGTTAAGAAGAAAGCTAAATAAAGAAGGTTTAAAATGCAACCGTAATTCTTTTTGGATGCTATTGAGGAACAAGGGTTATATAGGGAAAATTCTTGTCAAATCATATAAAGACGAGCCCGCACAATGGGTTGAAGGAATACATGAACCAATAATTGATTTAGTTACGTTTTACACCGTACAGGATATTATTGAAGGAAGGAAAAAGAAATTACCAAATAAATTTAAAACTGTTAGAGATGAGTTTCCATTAAGAGGCTTTTTAATTTGTCCTCGTTGCAATAAAAATTTAACAGCATCTGCTTCAACTGGAAGAGCAGGTGGTAAATTCTATTATTACCATTGCGACCGCACTTGCAAGGAACGTCAAAAAGCTCAAGTTGTGAATGATGGTTTTGCTAGTTTATTGGCCGATATTAAAGCTAAACCAAAGGCTATGAATTTATATGCCCAAGTATTAAAAAGCAGATTGAAACAAAGCAACATTACTGGTAAAGTTGCTTTTGTTAAAATAACTAAGGAAATTGAAAAACAGAAGCAAAGACTTAAAAATGCAAAAGACCTCATGCTCGATGGCGAAATTATGGCAAGCGAGTTTAAAGAAATGAAAGTTGAAATTGAAGAAATACTTAAACTGTTAAGTATAGATGAACTCAGAATGAAGGAAGGTTTTGAAAATCACGAGTCTAAAATTGATAAGTGTCTTGAATTGCTTTCAACACTCGATACCTATTACGTTTCAAGAAATATAACAACAAAACAAAGAATAATCGGTTCGCTGTTTCCTGAAAAACTCGTTTTTGAGAATGAAAATTATCGAACCCCTAAATTGAACGAAGTTGTTGAGCTAATTTGTAGGAAAGACGGTCGTTTGGAAGAGGGTAAAAAAGAAAAGCAGTCCATTTCTGAACTGCTTTCCCTCGAAGTGCGGGCGAAGGGACTCGAACCCCCACGCCGTGAGGCACCAGATCCTAAGTCTGGCGCGGCTGCCAATTACGCCACGCCCGCAGCTGAAACTAAATTGGGGTGCGAAGATAGCTTTTAATTATTCCAATACAAATTAAAAAATAAATTATTTTTTCGTTACTAAATTTGAATGTTTTGTTTTACAAAGCTTTGAGCACTTTACCAGTTGCTTCTCCAAAGCCAACGCGTACACCCTCTTTTTCGCAGTAACCGCGCATAATCACAGTGTCATTATCATTAATAAATTTTCGCTCAGTATTGTCATTCAGCTTAAGCGGTTTTGTGCCTTTCCATGCAAGCTCCAGCATTGAGCCGTAAGAGTCTGGCGTTGGGCCGCTGATAGTTCCCGAAGCCATCAAGTCGCCTATATTAATGTTGCAGCCATTGGAAGTATGATGCGCCAGTTGCTGCTCCATTGTCCAGTACATAAATTTGTAATTGCTGCGGCATACAATATTTTCGCTGCCATTTTCAGGCTGAATCGAAACTTCCAAATTAATGTCAATATTTTTTTCTCCATTGTATTCAAGGTAAGGCAGTACTTTAGGCTCCTGTTTATAACCTGCTGTGCGGAAAGGTTCTAGAGCATCCAAAGTTACAATCCAGGGGGAAATAGTTGAAGCAAAACTTTTGGCAAGGAAAGGGCCCAGAGGCACATATTCCCATGTTTGAATATCACGTGCGCTCCAGTCATTAAATAAGGCCATTCCAAAAATATAATTGGATGCTTCATCTGTCGAAACGCTTTCCCCAAATTTAGTTTCTCTGCCTATTATAAAAGCGGTTTCTAATTCGAAATCTAATAATTTGCATGGTCCGAAAACAGGCAGGTCCGAGTCTGCCGGCTTTGTTTGTCCTTTTGGGCGGTGGAAAGGTGTTCCTGAAACAATGATGGATGAGGCTCTTCCGTGATACCCGATAGGCATGTGTTTCCAATTTGGAAGCAAGGCATTTGCAGGGTCTCTGAACATCTTTCCTACATTAGTCGCATGATCGATACTGGAATAAAAGTCGGTATAATCGCCCACCTTAACCGGCATCTGCATCTGCACATTGGTCATAAAATTCAACACTTTGTACTGCGCATTTTTATTGTCCCGTAATTCAGGGTTATTGATATTTAAAAGATTCGAAATGCGCTGCCTGAGCGATCTGCAGAGCGGTTTGCCTAATGTGATAAAATCATTCAGATACTGATTCGAAAAAACAGAATCATCAATTTTAAAATCATCTAAAAAGCCAAGCTTATTCAGGCTTGATAAATCAAGTACCTGGTCGCCGATAGCCACCCCCACACGGGGATTTGAGCTTTGAGTTTTAAAAATCCCGAAAGGTAAATTCTGTATCGGGAAATCACAGTCTTCCGGGACTTCAATCCACGATTTTAGTGAAGGGTCGTTTGCTTTAATCATGTGGCAAAAATAGTAAATTCAATTGATAAAGTACTATCTCAAAATGTGTTTTAGACGTTTAGAATCAGGGCATATTACCGCATGCTGATTTGAAAATGAATTTATTTAATTTCAAATGTGCAAATCATGAATTATTTAATTGAATTATTATATCTTTGGCAAATTGTATAAGTATCCATTCATGAAAAGAACTCTTACCTTTTTTATATTTTTAATTTATTTTCTTCCAATTCCTGCCCAGGAAAAATTGGGCATTGCCAATAGCAATTATTCCAGCATCAACAGTATATTCCTGAATCCAGCATCATCAGTAGATTCCAGAACTTTTATCCAGGCGAACCTAGTAAGCCCTAATATTTTCGCATTGAATAATGAGGCTTTTCTGCCTAGTTTCAATCTTTGGGCAGCCGCTAAGGGAGATGTGTCGCCGCTTGGTGTGAGCACCACCAAACTAAATAAATTCCTTTATACTAAAGTGGATATCTGCGGCCCTGAAGTAATTGTCAGCACCCGCGAAATAGGTTTTGGTTTTTTTGTGAGAGGACGTGTAGAGGCTGATGTACGTAATATTCCGTATGATATTTCCAATACACTGAAAAAACAGGTGATGGATACTTCAAAAAAATCATTTGATCTTAATATCAGAAATTTAAAAGCGGCTGAAATGTCCTGGGTGGAGTATGGAGTAAATTTCGGTAAAATGTATTTCAAACATTCAAATGTTTTAATATCATGGGGAGGCAATCTAAAATACCTTACCGGAATAAATATTGCTTATGCTGATATTTACAGGGTGCAGGCTCACATTGATCATTCAGCAATTAATATTTCAGATGTCCGGGCGAAAATGAGTTTTAATCAGCCGGGCTGGAACACTGGTAAAGGGCTTGGAACGGATTTGGGCGTAACGTATAAAAAAACGCTTGACTGGGTAGATACTTACTTTCCAAACTCTAAAAAATCTAATTGCAAATACATAGATTACAGATATAAAATTGGTGTATCCTTATTGGATTTAGGTGCTATACGATTTGCCGGAAATACTTACAAAGGCACTATTGCCGGCCATACTTATATTGATAATTTACTTAAAGTAAATCCCGATTCTATTTTACAGAATAGTTTCCAAGTTTCAAAACAAACCTCCCCTATTTGGGCTACACTTCCGACGGCTTTAAGTGTGCAGGCTGATTGGAATATGACTTATTATCTGCATTCAGCTAAAGACCTGCATTTTTATGTTAACACTTCAGCAGTTCAAGGTTTAACTATGGCAGGAGTCACAGGAGTTCAAAGGGCAAACACGTTGTCAGTTACTCCCCGATATGAGCGCAGAAATATAGAAATAGCTGTGCCGCTTACTTTGTATGGTTATTTGTATCCTCAGGTAGGCTTAGCTTTTAGGTTTAGGACTTTTGTTTTAGGAATGGATAATGTTTTACCGCTGGTTGTAAAAAACGATACTTACGGGGTGAATGTATATTTCGGTTTGGGCATTTCAATGTTTAAAAATCCAGCATGCAAGGCAAAACCAAAAGTGAAACCGCCTAAAAAACAGCTATTCGGCGACGGGCTTACCTTTATGGCATATAGAAAAGGGCAGAATAAGGGAATCGCTAAAAGCCCAGCTTATCTAAGAAGATCTTCCAGAGTATCATCACACCGCGCAAAAAGAGGCTGGTTTAGAAGAAAGAGCAACAAGTTTTAATCCCTTGCCGGATGTTGTTTGTCATTTAATGAACGAAGAAGAAAGCGTTTAAACTGTTCTTCTGCTTCATAGAGTTTGGCTATTTTTTTTATCGGCAGAATCGCTTTAAATTTAGCAAGATATTCTTTCAATAAATCTACTTCTTTCTGTCTGGAAATAATTTCATTATCAACAAGCTCGGTTATTTCTTTATCGCTTAGTTCATTAATTTTTCCTTTAGCTTCCATAAGCTCTTTTCTCCTATTTTCATGGAGTTCCTGCACCTTGTCCTGAAATTGGTTATAAACAGGCCAGAACTTTTGTGCCTCCTCCGGATTAAGGTTTAACTTTTTTGTGATAAAAGCAATTTTCTGAAGCTCAATATTTTCTTTTTTCTCATTTTGTTTTTCAATTCTTTGAGCCCGGTTATTACCTGGGGCCTGAGAAAAAACAATGTTTGATAATGTGAGCAGGGGGATAAAAAAAAGACTTTTTAAAATAGTAGTATTTATTTTCATAGTTTTAATTTTATAATTCGCTGTTAAGATTAGACTCGTCAATATTATTATCTATCAAATAATTTTCGATACTTTCATTTGTATTATTTTGCTTCAAATCAGCCTGATCATCGGCCAGCTCATCAATAAGTTCAGACTCGTCAATGCTGTTTAATCGTTCTTCAATTGAAATTTCTGCCGTTCTCCCGCTCTTAGTCATTTCTGCATTTTTATCCATGAAATTAATTCCGGCAACGGCACAAAGGACTGTCGCCAGAACAGGAATAGCAAAACGCGGCTTAATCAATAATACAAGCCATTCAATTATTGATACTGACGGCTTGCTGCTGATGCATCGATTCTGAATAAGAGCAGGCAGTTCATCAAAATAATCAGCGGGCACATCAAAAGGATTATATTTAGGAATGCCTGCTAACAGAGGTGCTTCGGCATTTATTTCTTCAAAATCTTCAATACGGTTCTGTAATTTATCGGCAAAATTTTCAAAATAGTCGTTATCTGCTTTAAAAGGGTTGCTGCTGCTCAGTTTTGAAAGCTGAGGCGCCATGCCTTTTAAGTCATCATCATCGTTTTCTATGGTATGTTTTTTTGTCATTACACCTCTTTGATTACTTTTTCAGGCAAAAGTTTAATGCTTCGATAAATAATCTTCAATTTTTTTTACGGCATGATGGTAAGATGCCTTTAATGCTCCAACCGAAGTTTCAAGAATAACGCTCATTTCGTTGTATTTGATATTGTCGAAATACTTCATGTTAAAAACGATGCGCTGCTTGTCAGGCAGTGTAAGTATTGCCTTTTGGAGTATAGCCTGAATTTCATTTCCTTTAAAATAGTTGTCGCTTTCCAGGTTATTGGCTAAAAAGGAGGATACATCATCTAAAGGGATGCCGGCACGTTTTTTCTTTTGATTTAAAAAAGTAATGGATTCATTGGTGGCAATGCGGTAGAGCCAAGTATAAAGCTGGGATTCTTCTTTGAAGCCGTCCAGACTGCGCCAGACTTTTATAAATACATTTTGAAGCACATCATCCGTATCATCATGATCAAGGAGTATTTTTCGGATATGCCAATAAAGTCTTTTTTGATATTGGCGGACAAGCAGGTTAAACGCATAGTTTCGCGTTTCTTGATTTCGGAATCGTTCTAAAAGTTCTTTATCTTCTAATTCCATATTAACCTGGACAATTCATTAAAGAAGTAAGGAGAGTTTGAATCCGCTGATCAGTAAAAAAATGTTTTCATTTTTTTTATCAGCACATTTTCAAATTAATAATAAAGAACCGGATAGAAATTTATTTTCTGGCGATTACTTTTTTTACTGCATCTACAATATTTACAGTATCTAAACCATATTTTGTTATCAACTGATCCGGCGTGCCGCTTTCGCCGAAGCTATCTTTAACAGCCACCATTTCAAGAGGGGCAGGGAGTTCACGTGCAAGTAATTGTGCTATGCTGTCTCCAAGTCCGCCATTCATCTGGTGTTCTTCGGCCGTAACTACACAGCGTGTTTTCTTAACCGACGTTAGGACAGCTTTATTATCCAAAGGTTTAATCGTATGGATATTTATTATTTCGGCGTTAATACCTAATGCAGCTAATTGTTCGCCAGCCTCAATTGCTTTCCAAACTAAATGCCCGGTCGCAAAAATAGTAACATCAGTGCCCTCATTAAGCATTACGGCTTTTCCTATTTCAAATTTTTGATCGACTGGAGTAAAGTTAGGTACCGACGGGCGGCCGAAACGTAGATAAACAGGGCCTTTATAATCTGCAATAGCAATAGTTGCAGCCTTAGTCTGGTTATAATCACATGGGTTGATAACAACCATGCCTGGCAGCATTTTCATTAAACCTAAATCTTCTAATATCTGGTGTGTAGCACCGTCTTCACCAAGTGTTAAGCCGGCATGTGAAGCGCATATTTTTACATTCTTTCCGGAGTAAGCCACCGATTGGCGTATTTGGTCATATACACGCCCTGTTGAGAAATTAGCAAACGTGCCAGTGAACGGAATTTTTCCTCCGATAGTTAATCCGGCAGCAATACAAATCATATTTGCCTCAGCAATTCCAATTTGAAAAAAGCGCTCAGAATGATCTTTTGCGAAGGCATCCATTTTTAATGAGCCCGTTAAATCAGCGCAAAGTGCAACAACATTAGGATTTGTTTTTCCTAATTCAGATAAGCCTGCACCAAAACCTGAACGAGTATCTTTTTTCTCCGCGAACGTGTATTTTTTCATTTTAAATATTTTGATTTTGTTTTGGTGAACAATTAATTGTCGTAATCCTGCAGTGCAATTTTTCTTAAAGTTTCAGCTTGAATGGGCTTGTTTAAATAGCCTGAAATATCTTTATAAGCAGAAGCCTTTCCTTTATCCTCCTGGGCAGTTGATGAACTTAAAATATATATAGATATTTTTTTTGCAATTTGTGATTTTATTTTCACAAATTCATCTAAAAACTGCCAGCCGTTCATTACCGGCATATTAATATCAAGCAGAATAATATCCGGCATATCATTATTAGAGGCAAGGAGTGCTTTTAATGATTCAATACCCTCTTCTCCATTCTTAAATGCTAATATTTTTATATCGCTGTTGATATTCTCAATTATTGTTTTTACAATAAATTGGATAATATCCTCATCGTCAATAACACAAATAGTTTTATTCTTTTCCATCTTTTAAAATATTCTGCGGATTACAAATTCCCCTGAATTACGAGTATACTAATCGTAATGGTGATCAGAGAAATAATTTCTGCCATCGGCAATCTACAGGAGTTTTCTAATATAACTTTACGGTTGTTGACATTCCTGATTCTATTTTAAACAATTTTTCTATGCTGTAAAGCGACTCCCGCGCATTTTTTGGGCGGTATTCAACACGGTATCTTCCTGGTTGTAAAATTACTGTTTCGCTTAATAATCCGCTGTTTAAATTACACACCCATACCATTTTGTTTTTTTCTTCCACATAAATACTTCCTGGACCTTCGCTTGGCTTTGCAATCAATACATTGCCGGCCTGCGGGATTTCAATAAAGGTGGTTTTACTTTGAGCTACATCTACCTTGTTTACTTTAATTCTTGGCAGAGTTAGTATCTCTAAATCGTATTTGCCGACTAAAAATTTTTCAGTTGTATTAAACTGCTGCACATGGAGTGTCTGCATATCCTCATTCTTACGAATAATGCAGCTCAGACTTTTTGAATAATCTGCATTACCGGCTAACTTTAAATTAAGGTATCCCTGGGGAGCGTCAACAGCTATAATATTGTGTTTCCCGGGTACTATTTCAATACCTGTTTTCTCAACCGGCGGTATGGTATGCACTACCATTTTGTAAGTGCCGATAGGATCAATAGTAAGGGTATCCGGCATCCCTCTGTTATTGATGGTATGCATAAAATTATATCTGATAATTCCTGTCTGATCATCGTAAAAGGTCATATTTACATCTGTTTCAGTAGGGCGGCCTATTTGATCATTCAGATTTACCTGCACTGTAGTGTTGTTTAAGGCCTGTGAAATAACAATGCTTAAAATATTTTTGAAAGTTGTTTCGCTTGATGCATCATAGAATTTACCAATACAGCCGAATGAGTTGATATAACTTTGGTCGAGGCCGATGCCTATCACAAATGGTTTTAAAACAATTCCTTTTTTCTGCAGCGCCAATGAAACAGCACAGGGATCACCGTCGCATTCTTCAATGCCGTCGGTAATTAAAATAACAATATTTCTAACACTTGAACTTGAAGCTGAGGGGAAATCGCCTCCGCATTGTTCCAATGAATAAGCAATAGGAGTCGTTCCCTTAGGCACCAGTGTTTTCAGTTTATTTTTTATAGCCGTAATATTATCTTTACCAAAAGGGACTTCCAGTTTTGTGTCGGTGCAGCTTCGCTGCGGACGAAGAGGGACTTGGTGCCCGTAAGCACGAAAAGCTAACTCCAAATTATCGGTGCCTTTAATGCTGTCGAGAAATTCGCTCAATAATTTTTTTGCAAGATCCATTTTCATACCGCTCTGCCATTGTCCATACATACTGTAGGAGCAGTCGAAAACAAATAATATCCGGGTTAACGGCTGCCCATTTGTGCTGAATCTGTTTTGAGCACTTGAAGGGAAGCAGCTGAGAACTAAAAAGAAAGAGACAAGAACGAAGAGGCTGGATTGTCGAGGTTTTAAAATTGTCTTTAATTTGTAATTCATGAGAAAAATTTTCTTGTCTTTTTTATCCTCTTTTTTTCGCTTTTTTGGATTTTAATAATCACCAAAAGATTCTTCGTTCTGATTCAATGCTGCAGCAAGCTGTTCATTGTTCGGGGCAACACCATGCCATTTATGACTGCCCATCATAAAGTCAACACCATGGCCCATTTCTGTTTTTAATAAAATCATTACAGGTTTTCCTTTACAGGAAAGCGTTTTTGCTTTATTAAGAATTTCGGTTACTTCTGATATTTTATTTCCGTTAGCAGCAAGAACTTCCCATCCAAAGGCTTCCCACTTCGCTCTTAAATCGCCCATTGGCAGCACATGGTCCGTTGAGCCGTCAATCTGCTGCCCGTTCATATCAATAGCCGAAATAATATTGTCAACTTTTTTCCCGGCAGCATACATGGCAGCTTCCCAAATTTGTCCTTCCTGCAGCTCACCATCGCCATGAAGGCTGTAAACTATACTGTTATCTTTATTCAATTTTTTTGCTAATGCTGCGCCGACGGCAACAGACAGCCCCTGGCCTAGTGAGCCGGATGCAACACGAACACCGGGCAGTCCTTCATGAGTGGTAGGATGGCCCTGCAAACGGGAATTTAACTTGCGGAAAGTTGCAAGTTCTGACACGGAAAAATATCCGGAACGAGCCAAAACGCTGTAAAAAACTGGAGAAATATGTCCGTTGGAAAGAAAAAATAAATCCTCGCCGATACCATCCATTGTGAAATTTTCAGGATCGTGATTCATAATATCAAAATACAGCGATACAAGATATTCGGTACAGCCCAATGAACCGCCCGGATGACCAGAATTCACTGCATGAACCATTCTAACAATATCTCTTCGAACCTGTGAACAGATTTTTTCTAATTCCGCTGATGAAGCCATTTTAAATTAATTTGATAATGTATTAATTGGAAAATTAAACAAATTCTTGTACTGCTCCGAACATAAGTAATTCGTCATAATTCGTAATTTGCAGGAGCTATTTAATAGCGGTCAAAAGTACCTATTTTTATGGTTTAGCGAGCATTGTTGAAAATATTTATTTATTGTTGAAAACTCAAATTCATCAGCCGGAATAGTATTTTCCAGCAGGTATTTATTAAACAGCTTATTTTGGTATCTTTGCCAGCTAAAATTAATGGAGAATTGACGCAGGAGAGAAATGGAGAATTATTAATTTTCCTAATCTTTAAACTGGTAAATCTCTGATTCACCAATTCAATAATTAAAAAAAATGGCATTACAGTGCGGTATTGTAGGATTACCTAATGTAGGGAAATCAACACTTTTCAATTGTTTATCAAATGCAAAAGCGCAGGCGGCAAATTTCCCGTTTTGTACTATTGAACCAAATGTGGGGGTTATCACCGTTCCAGATGAACGGCTTTCTACACTTGAAAAATTAGTGAAACCGGAGCGAGTGTTTCCCACTACTGTTGAAATTGTAGATATTGCAGGACTTGTGAAAGGCGCAAGCAAAGGCGAAGGTTTGGGAAATAAATTTTTAGCAAATATCCGCGAAACAAATGCAATCATTCATGTTGTGCGCTGCTTTGATGATCCGAATGTTGTGCATGTTGACGGCTCAATCAATCCTGTTAGGGATAAAGAAATAATTGACACCGAGCTTCAGCTGAAAGATATGGAAACTGTAGAGGCTAAACTAAAACGTGTTGAAAAGCAGGCTAAAACAGGCAATGACAAAGATGCTAAAAAAGCTTATGACGTTCTTCTGAACCTGAAAAATCTGCTGGAGCAGGGCAAATCAGCCCGATCGGCAGCTCTTTCTGAAATAGATTTGGCCTGTGTTGCAGACTGCTGCTTACTTACTATTAAACCAGTTTTGTATGTCTGCAATGTAGATGAAGCTTCTGTGAAAACAGGCAATAAATATGTTGAAGCTTTGAAAGAGGCTGTGAAAGATGAAAATGCAGAGGTATTAATTATTACAGCACAAATGGAGGCAGAGATTGCAGGCCTAGAAACTTACGATGAACGCCAGATGTTCCTTGCTGATATGGGGCTTACTGAACCAGGTGTAAACCAATTGATTAAGGCCGCTTACAGGATATTGAACCTACAGACTTATTTTACTGCAGGTGTAAAAGAAGTGCGGGCCTGGACTATCATCAAAGGCATGACTGCACCACAGGCAGCTGGCGTTATTCATACTGATTTCGAAAAAGGTTTTATAAGAGCTGAAGTAATAAAATATAACGACTTTATAAACCTTGGTTCAGAAGCGGCCTGCAAAGATGCCGGTAAAATGGGAGTTGAAGGAAAAGAATATGTTGTGAATGACGGCGATATGATGCATTTTAGATTTAATGTTTAAATAATCCGCAATTAGCAAATTAATAAATGGAAACGGAAATATCTAATAATCGCCGGCAGCTGCAGTATATTCAGGACTTTTTGATTAAAATTGCCGATGGGGACTATAATTCAAAACTTCTTATTGCTGACGAAAAGGATGAACAATTAGCGTCCGTTCAAACCGGTATAAATATGCTGGTTGAAGAACTGAAAGAAACGACCATATCCCGGGTTTTCCTGAACAGCATTTATAATGGCATTAATGACGTGCTTATTGTATTAAATGAGAAAGGCGAAATTCAAAAAACAAACCCCGTTGCTGCAAGCCTTTTGTTATATACTGAATCCGAATTATTTAATTTATCTATTGATAAATTAATTCAAATCAGCGATTTTGATATTGTGAAAGGCTGTATCAGAGACACTTTTGAACAGCAAAAATTAAATGAAATAGGTTTGAATCTCGCTGCTAAAGACGGAAATTTAATTTCTGTTTCATGTTCATTCTCCCCTTTATACAATACGCAGGGAAAACCTAGCGGCATTTTATTGGTTGCTAAAAATATTTCTACTCTTAGCAATGCAAAAAACCAGCTGCAGGAAAAAAGTGATGAACTGAGCCTATTCGTTTACAAAGCATCTCATGATTTAAAAAGCCCCGTTTCCTCAATGGAGAGTGTTATGACTATGCTCAAGGAAAGCAAGAGCATGGAAGAAGTGAAAATGTATGCTAAAATGGCTGACACATGCATTGACAGTTTAAACACCGTAATTAATGACCTTTTGGTTTTGGGGCGGATAACTTATGGTGCGCTGGAATTTGAAACTTTGGATATTAATGTGTTGATAAATTCAATATTAAAAAGTATTGAATTTATGGATAACTTTAAAAATATTCATTTTAATATCTCCATTGATGAAAATGTTAAATCAATAATTACTGAAAAAGGGCTGCTTAATACTGTTTTGCTCAATTTAATTGATAACGCTGTTAAATACAGCCAGAAAAGAGAAGAACCTTCGTTTATAAACATTAAAGTTTCTAATAAAGACAAAGGAATATTTATTTTAATAAATGATAACGGTATCGGTATTAAGGAAAAGCATCATGACGACCTTTTTAAAATGTTTTACCGCGCTACTTCTGTTTCTAAAGGTTCCGGCTTAGGTTTGTATATTGTAAAAACAAGCGTAACAAAATTAGGAGGAAGTATTTCATTTGAAAGTGCTTTCGATAAAGGGACTACTTTTAAATTATATATCCCGTCAAAAAAAGATTTAGGGATATAATTTAAACCATTTTGCAAGCCAATTTCTTGTATGCAGCATCTTTAATAATTCATTTATCCTCAAGGATTAACTTCTCATCCTTGAGGATTAGCTTCTCATCCTTGAGGATTAACTTCTCATCCTTGAGGATTAGCTTCCCATCCTCGAGGATTAACTTCTTATCCTCGAGGATAATTTTTTTGCTTCCAATTTTTTCTTACAATTACAAACTTTTAAGTGTAATAAAATGAATTTTAAATAAAAATGAAACGAATCCGCTTAGCCCTCTTATTACTTTTCATAGTCCCGAACACCTTTGCCCAGCTCGATTTTTTATTGGGTAAAAAATTTACTGCAGCTGATACATTAAGAGGGGCACTTTCTAAATTCCGTTCCTGCTACGATGTTTTGATGTATGATTTAGATGTGAAAGTTGATATTGAAAATAAATTTATTTCAGGCAGCAACACTATTAAATTTCTGGCAGTAAATGATTTTCAAAAATTGCAGATAGATTTGTTTGCAAACATGAAAATTGAAAAAATAGAATCTAATAATCAGGATTTAAAATATACCCGCCGGTTTAATGCCGTATTCGTCGAGTTCCCCGATACAGTAAAAAAAGAAAGTGTTCGTTTTTTAAAAATTTATTATTCAGGTAATCCGCAGCCGGCAAAACATGCGCCTTGGGACGGCGGTTTTTCATGGGATAAGGCTGATGACGGCAGTCCTTTCATAGGTGTGTCCTGCCAGGGAACAGGAGCAAGTTTATGGTGGCCCTGTAAAGATCATCAAAGCGATGAACCAGTAGAAATGCTTATCCGTGTTACTGTTCCTCCCGGCTTAATGGATGTTTCAAACGGGCGCTTAAAGCGGACAACCGTTTTACCCGATGGCTGGACGAAATATGAATGGTATGTTTCTTATCCCATTAATAATTATGATGTAACTCTGAATATAGCCAAATACAAGCATTTCAGCGATGCATATTTTAATCCTTCCTATAAAGATACGCTTACCCTTAATTACTATGTGCTGCCGGAAAATTATGATAAGGCTGTAAAACAGTTTGCACAAGTAAAGCCTATGCTCGGCTGTTATTATAAATATCTCGGCGAATATCCTTTTGTGCGCGACGGCTATAAACTTGTTGAAGCGCCCTATCTGGGCATGGAGCATCAAAGCTGTGTAGCTTACGGCAACAAATATAAAAATGGATATTTAGGATACGAGATGTCTGGAACAGGCTATAAATTTGATTATATAATTATTCATGAATCAGCTCATGAATGGTGGGGAAACAGTATTACCACCAATGATCTGGCCGACATGTGGATTCACGAAGGCTTCGGAACCTATGCCGAAGCTTTGTATATAGAATGTTTATACGGACATGATGCTTATCTGGAGTATATTAACTCCGAGAAAAAAAAGGTAGAAAATGACGAGCCCATAACCGGCAAATACGATTTAAACAACGAAGGTTCCGGCGATATGTACCCCAAAGGCGCATTATTACTGCATACTTTGCGTAACATAATTAATGATGATCAAAAATTCTTTGAAATCATAAAGGGCATTCAGGATACATTTAAGTATAAAACGGTTGATTCGTATGATATAGAAAAGTATATAAGTAAAAAATCCGGCATTGATTTCTCTGATATTTTCGAGTTGTATTTAAAAAGCTCGGCAATACCAAAATTGAGTTTAAGAATTGCAGCAAATCCCTGGGATTTAAAAGTTACTTTCCGTTACACGCTGGGTGGTTTAAGTGCATTTAAAGAAGAGGAGTACCAGGAGAAGCAGCCATTTTTTACAATGCCTGTGAAAGTAACATTGAAGAAAGATGAGTATGGTTTTATTTATCCAACAACCGAGTGGCAGACAATAACTATACGAGATATGAAACCTGCTGATTTTAAAGTTGCGACTGATTTATTTTATATTGATAAAGAATCTATATTGGTTGATGATAAGTATTAAAATGTTTTCAAAAATCAGCAGACTAACTCTTCTTACGCTGCTGCGAATTTTACGAAATTATAAAAACAGAAGGTTTTTTATAATTCGAAATACAGCAGGAGGTGGATATCCAGCCATTTTTATTAACAAAAAGCCTAATTATCAACAAATATTAAAATTTTATAGCTTAAAACTTGCGTCGTATATGGAATGTATTTTAGATTTGCTTCATAAATTAATGTTTAACCCTAAAAAACAAAAAAATGAACAAAGCAGAATTAGTTGATGCTATTGCAGCAGAAACAAAATTAACAAAAGCTGATGCAACAAAAGCATTAGAGGCATTCGTTAGCGCTACAACAAAAGCACTTAAAAAAGGTGACAGAGTTGCGTTAGTAGGTTTTGGATCTTTCTCAGTTGCTAAAAGAGCAGCAAGAGCTGGCCGTAACCCTCAAACAGGCAAAGCTATTAAAATCGCTGCAAAAAAAGTTGCGAAATTTAAAGCAGGTGCTGAATTAGCAAAAACAGTTAACAAATAGACCTTAGCTGCTTAAAAATAAAAATGCCCCGCAGAACCTGCGGGGCATTTTTATTTAAAATTCTTTTATCTTGAATAAGCTTTCTCTGTTCGGAAATTGAGATTTAAAACTGCATTATTTTTTTTATTTCCATTTCCAGAAATCTAATTCTGTCATTCAATTTTTGAAGACTTCTGAATAAAACGTAACTGCGTTTATAATCGCTGATTTTAAAGGCAGGCGACCCCTGCACTGTTTCACCTTCTTTTTCAATATTATTTCCAACGCCTGACTGGCCTGCAATTTTAACGCCGTCGGCAACCTTAAGATGGCCGATAACTCCGGCCTGTCCGCCGATCATAACATTTTTGCCGATTTTTGTTGAACCTGCAATAAAAACACCGCCTGCCATCACCGTATTTTCGCCTATCTCAACATTATGTGCAATTTGTATTAAGTTATCGAGCTTTACTCCTTTACGGATAATTGTTGAACCCATTGTAGCTCTGTCAATAGATGTGTTAGAGCCTATTTCAACATGATCTTCAATAATTACATTGCCTATCTGAGGTATTTTTTTATAATTATTTTCTGAATTTGGTGCAAACCCAAAACCGTCGCTTCCGATAACAGTGCTGGCATGTATGGTGCAATGGGCACCGATAATGCAGTCGTAATAAACTTTTACTCCGGAATATAAAACAGTATTGTCGCAGATGGTTGTGTTATCGCCGATATAACATTGAGGATAAATTTTTACATTATTTCCAATCTTCACATTTTCGCCTATGTATGCAAATGCACCAATATAGCAGTTGGTTCCATATTGAGCAGTCGGGGCAATGAAGGAAGGCTGTTCAATTCCTTTTTTGTCTTGTTTAATTTGATAATAAATCTCTAACAATTTAGCAAAGCTTCCGTAAGCATCTTCTACACGAATTAGTGTACATGTTGGTTTTACAGGCTTATCAAGTAATACATTATTATTTAATATAATAACCGAAGCATCTGTTTCATAAACAAAAGGAGTATAAAGAGTATTTGCTAAAAATGATAAAGTGCCGGTTTTACCTTCTTCAATTTTTGATAAACTTGAAACAATAACATTTTCATCGCCTTCAATTCTTCCGTTCAATAATTCGGATATTTGTATTGCTGTAAATTCCATTTTTAAAATATTTTTTTATTTCAAACGCTGAAACTAATCAGCATCCCATTTAGCCCGCCCTTCTCTTAAAAAAGAAAGAGAAGAGTTTACTGCTCATCAGCCAGTGACCTCGAGAGGGGTCGAACCTCCAACCTTCGGTTCCGGAAACCGACACTCTATCCAGTTGAGCTACGAAGTCATTCTTTTACCAAATGGTAAAATCTGGTGCAAAGGTAATGTAAAATTAATTTGATTGAGCGCGAAATAATTAATCTGCTTATATAATTCGCTTCACTTACATTTTTAATTCGATGCAATAAAATAAGTACTTTTATGTTTCATATAGCAAATTATATTTCAATACAGATGAGAAAAAGTGTTTTATTAGTTTCCATTTTATTTATCATACAACTTTTAACGGCGCAAAATGCCCCTATCGGACAATGGAAAGATTATCTTTCTTATAAAAACGGCGTGTCCGTTGCAGAAGGCGGTGGTAAGGTATATTGTGCAACGAAAAGCGGCGTTTTTATTTTTAATAAAAATGATAATTCAATGGTGCGTTTATCAAAAGTAAACGGCTTAGCCGATGTAGAGCCGAACGTTTTGAATTATAACAAGTTTAATAATAAAGTACTCATTGCATATAAAAACTCCAATATTGACATCATTGATAATAACACTATTATAAATCTGGCTGACATAAAACGTAAAGCTATTATCGGCAACAAAGCCATAAACAACATCACCTTTATTAATCAATTCGCTTATTTGTCATGCGGTTTCGGAATAGTGGTTATAGATATGAATAAATCTGAAGTAAGCGATACCTATTATATAGGAGCAACCGGTGCTTCAATTAATGTAAGGGATATTACCACCGATGGCACTTTTATATATGCTGCAGCAGATGGAGGGGTTTATAGAGCTTCACTAAGTAATTCTAATCTTGCAAGCTTTACTGCATGGACGCGTATGGCCGGCTTGCCGACACAGATACTCAACGTTACATGTATTTACAATACCATCACTGCTTTTAAAGGAAAGATATTTGCAAATTCATCAAAACTATTGTCAAATGGCTTATATAATAAAGACACAACTTTTGTATATGATGGCACGTCATGGAGTCCCCTTCCTGCATCCTTCGGAGGAACTATTAAAACATTAAAAAACTGTCCCCCTTTTCTGGTGATGACTCAGTCTGGAGTAGTTTCATTAATAGATACTACACTTACCGTCCAGTTTTATTTTGCAGGATATTTTTCTGATTTAACACGGGCAGAGCAGGCTGTTATGGATGACTCTTACAAGGTATGGATAGCCGACGATAAATTCGGCCTAGTTGAATGTACACCAGGACAAAGTTCGAAATATTTTTATCCCAAAGGACCTTCGAGTTCATACGTTGCTGCAATGAGCTCTATGGGTAATGATTTAGCCGTTGCTCCTGGAGGCGGGGCTGACGGCTATTTGGTGGATGGATTATATTTATACAATGGCAGTGACTGGACTAATGTGAAAGGCAATTTTCCGACTATAGTAAATCTTGATACTATATTCTCCATTCAGAATGTATTGATTGATTCAAACAATTCAAAACATGTTTATGCTTCAACCGGTTTTGCAGGTGTTCTTGAATTTACTGACGGAGTGCCTGTAAAGCTTTACAATTCATCCAACAGTAGTTTACAGCGGATTAATTTTTCTCCCGGCTACACTCCTATTTGGACTACAGGTTTAGCAATGAGTTTGGATAATACATTATGGGTTGCTAATTCTGGGGTGCCGTCATCCTTGTCAATGAAAAAATATGACGGTACCTGGCAGGCATTAAATTTTTCTCCTATAATCGGCAACGCTCCGAATATTACGCAGATATTGGTTGATAAAAATGACCAAAAATGGTTTATCCTTGACCAAGGCGGAGGAATTGTTGTGTATAATGGAACAACCGACCCTCCAAGTACATCTAATACAAAAAAAATGAGTACAGCTATTGGCAGCGGGGCTTTGCCAAGCACAAATGTTTTTTGCATGGCCCAGGATCAGAATGGAGAAATATGGGTAGGGACCGATAAAGGTATTGCCGTTTTTTATTCGCCGGAAAGTGTTTTTTCGGGACAGAATTATGATGCACAGCAGATACTTTTAACGCAGGACGGGCTGGTTCAAATATTACTTTTAACTGAGCAGGTGCAGGCCATTGCGGTGGATGACGCCAATCAAAAATGGATTTCGACTGCCAGCTCAGGTGTGTTTCTAATGTCCGCCGACGGCACAAAACAGATTTATCATTTTGATGCTTCTAACAGTCCTTTATTCAGCAACAATGTTAAGAGCATTGCTATTAATCATAAATCGGGAGAGGTGTTTTTTGGAACTGATAAAGGTTTAATTTCTTTCAGAGGTAAAGCCACTGAAGGTTTAAGTTATTTTACAGATGTTTATACATTTCCCAACCCTGTAAAACATGATTACCAAGGCCCAATCGCGATAAAAGGCTTGATAGCCAGCTCTACTGTGAAAATTACTGATATAAGCGGCACTCTTGTTTATGAAACGGTATCGCTGGGCGGCCAGGCAATATGGGATGGAAAAAATTTTAATGGCAGCCGTGTAAGTACAGGTGTTTATATGGTATTCTGCACAAGTCCGGACGGCAGTCAAAAAACAACTACAAAAATTTTATTTATAAATTGAATCTTCCCAAGATTTTTAAAGGGTAAAGGCCGCATTTGCAGTTGTTAATTATCCGTATTTTTTGAATGCTTTATTAAAATAAAAAGTATTCTTTTTGACTATAGAATAGCTACAGATTTTATAATTAATTTCACAGCGTTAAAATGAAATAAAAACGAGTGATGAATTTTTGTTTGAATTTATTTTTAACAAACACACTTATCAAAAACAGGATCAAAAAAAATAAAACTTAATTATATAAAATAGAATGAAAAAAAAGATATTAAAGTATTTGGGAATTGGTTTGCTTGCTTTGTTTGTTATCATTCAGTTTTTTCATTCTTCGAAGAATTTATCTAATACAATGACTAATGATATATCTAATAAATACCCAGTGCCTGATACTATCAAACAGCTTTTAAAAACAGCCTGTAACGACTGTCACAGCAACCTTACAGTATATCCATGGTATGCCGGAATACAGCCTTTCGAATGGTGGATTCAGGATCATGTTGATGAAGGAAAAAGAGAACTGAATTTTAATGAGTTCAGTAATTACCGCATCTTCAGGCAATATCATAAATTGGAAAAAATAAAAAAGGAAGTGGAAGAAGGCGGAATGCCATTATCATCATATACACTTATTCACAAAAATGCGATATTAAGCGAAGCGCAGCAGGATTTAATAAAAAAATGGGCACTTTCTCTCCATGATACTATTAAAGCACATTATCCGGCTGACAGCCTTGTGAATCCCAACCGCAAGAAGAGAAAAGATTAAGAATATTTATCGATTTTTTATTATTATAGACCTGACAGGTTTTAAAAACCAGTCAGGTCTTTTGTATTAATAACAAAAAAGAAATATGAGATATTGCCACAAAAGAAGATTATAAATACCTCTTCCGAAAACTTAATTTCTATCTAATTCAAGCAGTACCGAGAAGTATGCCATACGGCCGATTCTTGGTCCGCCATAGACTTGAAATTGTTTATTATTAAGGAGATTGGATGCACCTAATTTAAATGTTGTGTGAATGCGGGGAACAAATTTGCTTATCTGCGCATCTACCATATCATACGTTGGAACCTCGCCGGTAAACTGAGGGGAGCCTTCGTATAAAAAGCCTTGAATCCATTTGTAATTGACGCTGAATCCGAAATTTCGGATAGGAATAGGTTCCATATTTTTAAACAGCATGCTGAACAAAGTAAAGTGAGTATTGATTTCTCTTCCGCTGAAACCTATGTTGAATTTATTTGCGGGAGTGTTGAATGCAGGTATAATAGGATCGTCTGAACTTTTCTTTTGTAAAACGTTCCAGGAATAATTGGCATTAAAGGCAAAGAATTTTTTGAGGTAATACGTCAAGCCGACTGAAGCTCCCTGAGTTGTAACTGTTGCATCGGAGTTAGCCGCAACCCTGTAAAAAGTAATGTCGGATACATTATTATTCAGCGGCGCCGGAGCAAAACGTACATCACCTCCGATTTTATATCCTAAAAAATCTTTGTAATAACTGAAATAATAACTGCCATCAATAAATACATTATGAAAAAGAGTGGTGCGGTAGCCTATCTCCATTGATTTTACCTTTTCCGGACGAACCGGAGCTACATCAAAATAAACCAATGAACTTTTCTGCGGAAGCGCCACGCCGTAATAATCTGAGAGCGAAGGCAGGGTTACTAAATTCTTGACTCCGTTTACGTTTCCTAAGAGGATGGCTCTCCCGACATTATAATAAAGATATTGATCAGCTAAAGTCGGGTTGCGTATTGCGGATGAAAAAGAGATGCGGAAAATATTGTTTTTGTTTAAATTATAAACTGCAGAGGCTGCTGGTGAAACAACAAAATTAAAATTCTGGTTCTTATCAACTCTGGCTGTAAGGTTTAACTTCAGCTTTTCGTTCATTAACTTTTTCTCCAAGCCGGTATAGAAACCGAATTCGTAATTAGTAATTTTTACATTACCGGTATCGCTGAATACGGTGCCCTGTGATTTGGGAGTATATAACCTGAAGTTTCCGCCAACGGTAATATCCATTACTTTGGGAGTAAATTTGTATTCGCCGTGAACATGGTAGAGGGCAGACCTGTCGATAAGCTTTGAACCGCCCTGTTCGAGAGGTTTTGAGATGATGTTATTAAATGCATCAGTAAAGGCCTGTGTTCCGGGAACAAGGCGGTTATTATCCGCAAAGCCTCTTGCATAGGAATGCCACAAGTTCATTGAAGCTGGATTGGCCGCTATTACAGCATCAGCCATTCCATAATCGTAATAATAATTTGGCGGTCCGCCTTGTGTGGGGAAACCGGGCAGTGCTTTTACAAGGCCTTTCATGCCGCCGGGAACCCAGTTAGGTGTGTTGCTTGGAACAGCTCCTGCCCAGAAATTGCGGTAATCTTTGCCCCAGTCGGCATCGGTCTTTGCCTGGTTTTGAAGTAATAGGGCTGTATATACGGCATCGTAAGAATCACCTGAGTTTTCGTTTGTCGCGTAAGCGCGGATAAAGTATTTATCTTTTTTAACGAGTTCGATACGGTTTTGAAAGAAGAGGATGTTTTTTAAGCTGTATCTGTTATCGCCCTGATATATTGTTGTGCCGGTGCCGAAGTTAGAGGCTGCAATTATTTCTGTTTCGGGATTTAATCTATAATGAAGGGCTGCACCCAGCTTCATATTTTCCGCTTTATAATCAACTAAATCACTTTCGTTATAACCTGTGCGGTACCAAGTGTTTAATCCGGGATATTGAATCTGCTGGCCTTTGCTGCTTGCATTGTTTTGTCCGGAAGTTAGGTTTTCATCGCCGTAGCGGTTAACGGCATCGTATCCGCCAGGGTTATTTTTGCCGTCGGCTGATTGAGAAGCAGGATCCATATTGTCGGCCGGCCAATCATTTGCTCTCATGTAGGAAGCATTTACTTTAAAAGCTAATTTATCTTCACCGGCTTTGTTTTTAAATACTTCGGCATAGCGGACGGCTAATTCCGTAAGGTTACGCTCCCCAACTTTAACTGAAACCGCAATTCCAGGTTTCACGAAAGGGCTTTTGGTGGTCATGCTTACCACACCGTTAAAGGCATTGGGGCCGTAATAAGCCGATGCGGCACCTACAATTATTTCCACTTTCTGAACATCGAGCTCGGAAGCACCGAGGAAATTGCCGAGTGAAAAATTTAAGCCCGGCGATTGATTATCAACTCCATCAATAATCTGGAGTGAGCGGACAGGCGATGTGCTGTTGAAACCGCGGGTATTAACAATTCGGAATCCGATACTGGCTGCGGTGATATCTACACCTTTCAACTGGCCTAATCCTTCATAAAAGTTGGCTGCAGGGGTTTCTTTGATTGAAATAGCATCTAAAGCTTCTACAGTAAGGGGCGATTCTTTTTGTTTTTCGCTGAGGCGGACAGCACTGACTTCCACTTCTTTGAGGATGGTTTCGTTGGGTTTTATTTTTATTGTGATTGGAGTTTCGAGCGACTTTACGGTATATTCCAAGGTGGTGTATCCTAAAAAAGTTACCGCTAATACAAAGGGAGGAACTGTGGCAGTGTTGAATTTAAAATGCCCGTCCATATCGGTAAGGCCTCCTTCGGTGGTTCCTTTAATAACCACAGTTGCACCGAAAAGCGCTTCGTTTGAATTACCGTCTTTAATAGTTCCGGTAACGGTCTGCGCTTTTAATAAAAGCGGGAAAAGAAGAGGAAGAAGGACTAAGAATTTAAGATAATGAGGAGTAAGTGTTTGTTTCATAGATATAACAGCAAATAGTTAGTAGTGAATAGGCAATATTACCGCATTAAAGTAATAAGTGGTGGCTAAATTAGAATTTTTTTTGATTTCAGCAATATGAATTTAATAACAAGAAATGCAATAACTGCTGCTGCATTTAACAAATGGTGAATTGATTTTAAAAATTACACAATCAGCAAAGATAATTTCTCAGCTGATTTGAGTTTTTATACTATTGAGATTCAAATTGAGATGAATGGAAATGAGAAGTTGAATACTGAAATTCGAATTTAAATTTTTCAGTATTGAAAGAAGCGGATTGAATATTGATTTTATGATAACCATTATTAATTGTATGCTGTACAGATTAGATTTTATACTATCCTGATTTGATTTTATATAATCTATAACTGATTTTAAATTATCCATAATAAATTTAAACCTATTCAATTTTGATTTTGCAGTATCAATAGTTAATTTTATCATTTCAAGATTTAATTGTGAGCTAACCGGATTTGAATTTGGCATATCCTGAATCAATTTTGATTGATTTGGAGTGAAATACCGGCGGATTGAATGAAGAATTTGATGAGCAGCATCTAAAAAGCTTGAAAACAAACAGAATAAACAAACCTTTTAATACAAATTAAGATGGATAAAATACAAATTGATCATTTGAATATGTTCGAAACAGTTGATGAATGCTTTAAAAGGAATGCTGCATCATGGAATAGCAATTCAAAAATGAATCTGGCAGTAAAGGATTTCCATAATAATATTAATGAGATTAATAAATTAAGCACTGTGCAGCAAGGCAGTTCAACGGTGGGGATTACTAAAAGCAAACTGGAGGCAAAAGAAAATATGGCTGAATTAGCTGCCGCTGCTATAAGTGCAGGCAAAGCATACGCACATGAAATTAAAGATGCCGAACTGTTTAAATCGCTGAACGTAAATAAAAGTAAAATAATTAATGCAGCAGGTAATAAAGCAGGATATATGACGCAGCTTATTCATGATATATTGCTGCCGTTAACTATGGATCCTGATCAGGCTGCAAATCTTTCTGACTGCGGTATTGATACTGACGGCCTTAAAATATTGCAAAAAGCTATTTATGATTACATATCACTTTTAGGCAAACCTCTTCAGAAAGCCACCACCAGGATTTTGGCCACCCGCTCGCTTGCAAAATATTTTAGTGATACAATTGATTTGCTTAATAACAGGTTAGATCCCTTAATGGTGCAGTATAAAATAAAAAAACCTGAGTTTTTTAAATTATATACTCTTGACAGGTTTATACATGTTATCGGACATAGAAAAACTGTAATAATATCGGGCTTTGTATTTAATAATGAAACCCCTGCCCTGCCCCAGCCGCATGTATTAATGAAACTTACCGGGAAAGATAAAACAGGTAATAAAATCAATTTGAGCAAACATACCGATGCAAAAGGGCATTACAGTTTCACCCGCCTGCATATTGGCACCTATACTGTTTCTTTCAGCCTCAGCGGATTTAAAACTGATTCAAAAACATGCAGCGTTACTGAAGCGCAGGTTATTAAAACTGATTTTGTGATGGTGAAGAGTTAGGGTTAAATGATAGTTTTTTTGTAAATGCGGATTCTTCAAATGAGGAATCCGCATTTGTGTTTATAAGGTATATTTGCGCTATGAAAAAACTTCTCTTTCTTTTAATCTTTACAGCTTCATTCCTGATTCCTAGTTCGTTTTGTTTTGCCCAAAACAGAAAGATTGATTCGCTGCTAACCCTTCTTAAAACTGATAAAGCAGATACCAATAGAGTAAATCATCTAAACAAATTATGCCGTGAATATATAAACATTGGCCTTTACGATACCGCCTTGTATTATGGTAATGCTGCATTGCAATTTGTGAATCAACAGTATTTTAAAAAGGCCTTTACTGATTCATATAATTATATAGGTATTATTTACACTTACCAAGGTAATTACCCTAAAGCATTGGATTGTTATTTAAAAGCATTAAAGATAGCCGAAGATTTAAAAGATAAAAAAGCGATGGGGAAATACCTCGGGAACATTGGCACTATCTATTATTATGAAGGCGATTTCTCTAAAGCATTGGATTATTATTTAAAAGCTTTGAGAATTAAAGAAGCCCTTGTAAATAAAGAAGAAATTGCACAAGCTTACGGTAACATTGGAAACGTTTACACTTTACAAGCTAATTATCCCAAAGCTTTGAATTATTATTTCAAGGCATTAAATAGTGCGGAAGATTTGGGAGATAAAGAATTGCAAGCAGCCACTTATTGCAGTTTGGGAGGAGTTTATAATTTCCAAGGCGATTATCAAAAAGCGTTGGACTATAATTTCAGGGCCTTAAAGATTGTCGAAAAGCTGGGTGATAAAAATGGTATAGCAAGAAATCTTAGCAACATCGGCTCACTTTATAAACAAACTGGGAAATTTAAAGAAGCCGAACAATTCTTTAAAAGAGCAATTACAATTTATGATAGCATTGGTGAATTGGATTATCTTAGACAATCAGAAGAGGGGCTTTCGCAGCTTTATGAAACAACCAGCCGGCATAAGGATGCACTCATCTATTACAAAAAAGCAATAGCATTAAAAGATACCATTTTCAGCCAGGAAAATAAAAAGCAATTAGTCCGTAAAGAAATGCAATATGATTTTGATAAAAAAGAAACGGCAGCCAAAGCAGATCAGGATAAAAAGGACGCAGTTGCAGAAGCTGAAAACAGAAAACAATTAATTACTATCTGGTCAACTGCTATAGGTTTATTATTAGTAATAATATTTGCAGGTTTTATTTTCCGCTCGCTCCGCATAACCCGTAAACAAAAAACTATAATTGAAGTACAGAAAAATGAAGTCTCCAAACAAAAAGATATAGCTGAAGACTTGCGCGACCTTTCCGAAAATCAAAAACATATTGTTGAAGAAAAGCAGAAAGAAATTATTCAATCCATCACCTAC
>CAINDA010000003.1 GCA_903847205.1 uncultured Bacteroidota bacterium | reverse complement strand
TCAGAACTCAATACTCAGAACTTTGAACTAATTGAATACAAAGCCGATAAAATGCCTGTAGGTAAATACAGCGAAAAGATGGAGTCCTTTACTTTAAATACTATTGAACTTCAAAAAGGCGATATTATTTATACTTCTACCGATGGCTTTGCCGACCAGTTTGGAACAAACGGTAAAAAACTGATGAAGAAAAAGTTTAAGGAAGAGCTTCTTAAAATTCATCATCAGCCTATGGCTGAGCAAAAGATACATCTCAATCAATTTTTCGAAAGCTGGAAAGGGAGTACTGAACAGGTGGATGATGTTTGTGTTATTGGAATAAGAATATAAATGTTATTGAAAACGATGAAAAAAGAGCTACTTTATATAATTCTTAATTCTGCATTCTTAATTCTCTATTCATTTTCTTTTGCTCAAAATAGAAGTATTGATTCCCTGATTACCCTTATCAAAACGGATAAAGCTGATAGTAATAAAGTAAATCATTTATGTCAATTATGTTGGCAGTATAAAAGCATCGGGCGTTATGATACTGCTTTATACTATGGTAATAGTGCATTGAAAATATCACAGCAATTAAATTTTAAAAAAGGAGCAGCCAATTCTTACAATAATATTGGAAATGTTTATTATTATCAAACCGATTTTCCCAAAGCCTTAGACTATTATTTCAAAGCATTGAAAATGGCGGAAGAGCTTGGAGACAAAAAAGGTATTGCAATACATCTCGGCAACATCGGGAATGTCAATTGGAGTCAAGGTGATTATCCCAAAGCATCTGACTATCATTTCAAAGCATTAAAAATAGCAGAAGAACTTGGGAACAAAAACAGAATTGCAATAAATCTCGGCAACATCGGGAATGACTATTATAGTCAAAGTGACTACCCAAATGCATTAGACTATTATTTAAAGGCATTGAAAATGGCGGAAGAACTTGGAGAAAAAAACGAAATTGCACTACTTCTCGGCAACATTGGAACTGCGTATAATTATCAGGCTGATTATCCCAAAGCATTGGATTACTATTTCAAGGCATTGAAAATGGCAGAAGAACTTGGAGATAAAAACGGAATAGTATTACATCTGGGCAATATCGGAGCTGTTTATCTCGAGCAAAAAAATTATCCCAAAGCATCGGACTACTTTTTCAAGGCATTGAAAATGGCCGAAGAACTTGGATATAAAAACGGAATTGCATTAAACCTCGGAAATATAGGTTTAATTTATACAGCAAACGGAAAATTTAAAGAAGCTGAACAATACTTAAAAAGTGCTATTGAAATGAATGAAACCATTGGCGCTATGAATTATTTAAAGGATGACGAATTGTATATCTCTCAGCTCTATGATACAATTGGTCGATATAATGATGCCCTCATCCATTACAAAAAAGCAATAGCATTAAAAGATACCATTTTCAGCCAGGAAAATAAAAAGCAATTAGTCCGTAAAGAAATGCAATATGATTTCGATAAAAAAGAAACAGCAGCAAAAGCAGAGCGGGATAAAAAGGACGCAGTTGCAGAAGCTGAAAACAGAAAACAATTAATTACTATCTGGTCAACTGCTATAGGTTTATTATTAGTAATAATATTTGCAGGTTTTATTTTCCGTTCCCTCCGCATCACGCGGAAACAAAAAACTATAATTGAAGTACAGAAAAATGAAGTCTCCAAACAAAAAGATATAGCTGAAGACTTGCGCGACCTTTCCGAAAATCAAAAACATATTGTTGAAGAAAAGCAGAAAGAAATTATTCAATCCATCACCTAC
>CAINDA010000002.1 GCA_903847205.1 uncultured Bacteroidota bacterium | reverse complement strand
TGAAGTCCCAAAATAAAATTGATATTCCATTTTGGAACATCAATTTTTTAAATCTATTGATTGAATTATTTCTTTTTTTGAATTTTAAACCCAATTTGTTTGCGGGGTTTAGGGTTTTCTAAAAACTCATCAAAATACCTAGTAAAAGCATTATTCTTTCTATAAATCCAGCATTAGATAATTCCTTATTTATAGAATCTGCCAATTTATTGAATCTGTCGCCCCAAAATATTTCAGCTAAGGATTTGAATGCCTTTTCATCTTTTATTTCAGAAAGCTTTCCTAAACTAATAATTTCCGAGACTAATTGATTTTCAGATATAATTTGCTTTCTTATTTTAGATTTCAAATCATCAATAATTTGAGAATCTGTTTCTTTTTTTAATTTATATCTAAAGAAATCGAAAAGTTGAGAATTGTCAGCCTTATTATATAAGGCCGGAAGCAGTAATAAAAGCAACACCTTCTTGTATTCAATAATTTTATAAGTCTTCCAATTTTGTTTTGTGAAATCATACACTATCTCATATTTTTTCTTAAAAACCGAAGGTTCAAAATCTTCGTGCGATCTTAAGTTTTTTATTTCACTGAATTTTTTAGAAAGGACTGTTGCAATATCAGAACAACCGCTTCCTGTTCTGCCAGTAATTCCAATAACACTGAAATCTGTTCTTAACTCATAAAATTGATCCAATTTTGTTTCCAAAATTTCTTCCTCATTTGTTTCCATAAAATATTTATATATTTTTTTAAGGTTTTTACTTAAGTCTTGTTTTTCAATCCTGTAAACAATGTATCCGTTTTATTAAGAGTTCCATTTTAGAATATTTGTTTTTCACTTAATAATATTTTCCACAGGTGAAATCAAATAATTTTTCATCACCACTCAAATATATAACATTAACAAACCTTGCCAAATTATTCCATGTCTTATTTTAAGAATTTCTACAGTCTTATCAAAGCCCACCAAATATCCATAAGCTCTTTGCCCTCTTGTTGTTAATTTCTGTCTTTTTTGTCCTTAAACATTCTATTACCATAAAAGGAGCATTATTAAAGGGAGGATGTCTAATTAGCTGAATTTATGTTAATTTGCTGTTTTAAAATTTCCCTCCAGGTTATGACAAATTATAGAAAATCGGATCAAGAGTATATTGATGCTTACGACCGCCAAACAATAACGATTCTGAAAGAATTAGAAAAGGCTCCTAAAGACGAAATTTATTGTTCGAAGGATTTGGAAAACATTCAGGGTTCGGAAAAAGGTATTCCAGGTTTACTTTGGGGCGACCCTCTTTCAAAATATATCCCTTTGTCTCCATTTTTTGAAACAGGAATTAGTCGCGCTCAAATGAAGGAATCGTCAATTATTCTTTCAAAAAGAGCCGATGAGGAAAAAGATCGGCTTGTAATGAATACAAGAGTTCCTCAAAATATTAAATGTAAAAAGTGTAATACAGAAATGGCACTTGAAACACATTTATTTAAAGAAAATGACACTCTTCTACTTTTTATATTTTCCTGTCCCAAGCACCACCCTCCGAAAAGAGCAATATACCCAGATGGGAGAAGGGAATGGACTTTTCCGGTAAAAAGTTGTGAGAAGTGCGGCTCAGAGATTTATTCTAATTCAAATAGGAAAATAAATACTCTAACTTTTACTGATACTTGTTCCGGCTGTGGTGATGTTATTACTGATGAATACGATCTAGATCCCCATGAAACTATTAACGAAGAAGAAAGAAAAAAATATTGTATTGACTGGGAAAAAAGGAAATCTTTCGATGAACACTTAGAGGAAATTGTCGATTTCATGGAACTTATGAATAGAAATAATAAAGAAAAAGAAATCAAAGAACTTTATGAAACAGATAAAATTGAGAAGGTTAATGTTCCCAAATTAGAAGAACGCCTTGCAAAATTATCTGGAGAATTGGGTTACACTAAATTCAAATTTGATAATCATTCAACTGAAAAATATCTAAGCGTTTCATTTTCTGCACAAGACCCTACAGACCGAGAAGAAAGAGAAAGTATAAAAAAGTTAACCATACTGCTAGAAAACAACTTACTTGTTACCAACTGGAGACTTATGACTTATGGCATCAGGTATCAGCTTGGACTTCTTACTGGAAAACTTAGGGCTTATCAAGATGATGTAGGATTATTGAAAATTGCAAAAGAAATCCATGAAGCTAAAAAACAAAAATAAGGGAAGTAAATCCCCCTTATTTTTTGATTTTATGGATTTGGGCAGCCTTATCAAACCCAACCCAATTGCCCTCTGCATTTTGCCCACGATTGGCTAATTCTTGCCTAACAAGCTGCTTTAAATCGAAGTCACCTCTCAATGCTTCAACAAGAAGAGCTGTTGCTGTCGTGCTAAAAATAAATCGTGGATTAATGTCGTCTGCCCGATTTTCAAAATCCTTAATAAACATAGCCGGTTTGTGAAATGAATTGGTGAAGTTTAAAAGGTAAAACAGTATCTTTTTTCTTCGAGCCTGCGCTTTCAATATTAATTTTTTCAGCCCAAGTTAAAATTTCAATAATTTTACTTTCACAAATTGCGGCACTTACATCTATTTCAGAAGAAAGCCGTTCTGCGATTTTTTGAAGAGATTTAGGTTTATTTCTAATTTTGTTTTTTCCATCTTCAGTAATTGCAACTGTTCGTTCCAGCCAAATAGCAAGGGAATTATCGAGTAGGGCATCTTTTGATTCTTTATTAATTTCATTCGTAACAGCGATCTTTAACTCATTTATTGACGGTATTCTATCTTTAGTTGAGTATGCTAGAGATTCAACGATAACATCATTGGAACTAAAATTGTCATCAAAAAAATCACAAGCAACTTTTGCAACAGTAGCTTTTTGTACATCTATAGTGCCGGAAGCCATCGTTGCTGAAGTTCCTATGCAAATAATGTTTTTATTTTTTGCCGCTGCTTTTATTCTTCTGTTTAATAAAGAAACATCAGCACCTTGTCTTCCTTTATAAACGTGCAATTCGTCATAAACTAAATATTCTATGTTTTCTAAAAACGAATTCCTTAAACCTTCGTCACCCTTTCGAACCATCAATAACTCAAGCATCATATAATTGGTCAACAGAATGTCCGGCGGATTCGCAATCATACTGTCGCGATCTATTTGTTTTTCCTGCCCTGTATATTTACGAAAATTAAAAGGTAAATCTTCTCCAGTTCGTTTTCTGTAATTATCCTCAAAAGTTTTAAGAGCTAAATACTGCGAGTTTATTAAAGCATTTAACGGATAGACAATGATTGCTTTAATTCCCGGTTTATTGGGGTTTTTGAAAAGGCGATTAAAAATAGTGGAGATGTAAGTTAGACTTTTGCCAGACCCTGTGCCTGATGTTACAATAAATCCTTTCCCTTCGTTTCCCTTTTTTATTGCTTCAGCCTGATGCTTATAGATCGACCATGATTTGTTGGTGTCATCATAAAATATATTATTAAAATTTTTCACCAAAATACCTGAATTTACTAAATCCTCTACTTGCCCGCCGGATTCAAATGAAGGATTAAATTGAATTAAAGGATCAGGATATAAATTTCCCGAATCGAATTCTATATTTACTTTTTCACGAATTTCATCATCTGCTATATTTATAAAACTGTCGATATAAAGCTTATAATCCTTTAAAATATCTGAATGTAAATCGAATATGTTTTTCATTAGTAGTTATTTTAAATTTTTTCTAAAAGGGTTGTTCTTATTAAGTCATAGGCTTCCATAGCATTAAAATCAATCCCCGGTCTTAGCAATCCTTCTATATCCCCAAGAAAAATCCTCTCTTTCATTTTTGCATTCATGTTATTGATAAATTGTTTCTGCGTAATTTTTTTCTTTTCATAATCCATGTATGCGCCGAACGCCTCAATTATTTTGTCCGGTCTAGCCTTTGCTTCAGTAATACCTTTCCACATATCAAATAAATCTCTGCCTTTTTTGCGTTGATACAATGCACGCAGCTTGGTTCCGAGCAGCTCTTCAAGTGAATATGTAATGAGGTCGGTTTCGCCGGAATACCATCTGGAATTCATTTTAAAGGAGCTTTTCTCATAACCAAAAACAGAAAAATGTTCCCTACAATTGATTTCAACTTTCAATCGCATTGGCATTTTGGGTTCGGATTCTGATTCAAAACGAAAAACTATTGTATTGTTATTTAGCTTTTGTTTTACAATTGGAATTCCTAAAAAACTAAGCCTTTCCCTCAGTACATCAATGGTTTCCTTGATAGGTTCGGATTTTATTTGAACAAGATCAATATCCTCTGAATAGCGAGCCTGCGGTTTCAGAAATAATTTATATAGCGCTGTTCCGCCTCTGAAAACAAGACGTTTGTTCAGAAATGGATCAGAAAATATCTCTATCAAGGCACGCTCAATAACCATGTCTTGTTCTACTTGAAAATTTTGCTGCCACGGAGCGTATTCACTCCATGCGTCTATATATGCTTTTGGTATCATAAATCACTTTTAGGGGAAGCATTTTTTATAATCTTCCACCGGTTATTAGTTCGGGTATTCCTTGCCTTTTTCCCCGGCTGTAATACTGTTGAAAAATATTTCTGTTCTTTTAACCAATCAAACAAGGGGTCAGACTTTTCCTTATAGTTCAATACTTTTTCCAGCATATAACCCAGCCTTTGTATTGTTGTTATCTGCCCATAATGTTTAGCTGCTTTGACCAATTTTGCAGCATCTATTACCTCTGCCAATTCATCCAGCAATGTTGCCAGCCTGCTTAATCCTCCTATACTGTCCTGAAAAAAAACCAAATCGAGTGCAGTAAGCTCAGGAGAAGAAACATTCACATATCCGGTTTCTGTTTTCTTTTCAACGATGTCAGCCTTTTTCCATTCCTTCTTTATGGAAAAACGAATAACTGTTTTTTTATTTATTATATCCCTCAACGGAGGTTTTTTCATAATAACATAAAAGTCTTGGGGTTGCTGATGAGCCGCTCCATGCATGGCTGCTGCATTCAGCAGCCCAACATAATAGTCCCTCTTGAGATATTTCATTAAAGCATCTACATAATTCCACGCAGGCATAATTCCTCTGTGGCTATACTCAGGAGTAACAATTACATAAAATTCTTTTCTAACTTGGGCTATTTTCCCTTTTAGTTTCAAGCGCTGAATGGCTTTTATAAGAGCTTTTGGTGAGGTTTTGAACTTATCCTTTAGTTCATCTGCGGTAAATGAATATATGCCTCTTGATTGTTGTTGGTCAAGATAGTTTTCTATATAATTGTATGACGTAGCAGTCGGCATTTTTAGTTATTGTTTGCGTAAGTACCCGAAATGTGTCCACTTGTGCAAACACAAACTTAATAATTTTTTTGAGAATAACAATTTAAACATTCTTTTTTTTGGGAATCATATTCGACATTATGCGAAATAGCTTGTTCAATAATTGATTAAGCGCTCCGAATAGCTTTAAGGCAGCCTAAACAAATATCCATTTTGCCCTTTTTGTTTTTCGCCAATAATGCGACCATAATTTAAAGCCTTTGTTAAATGTGCGGATAATCCTTTCGGTTTATTCGCTAACGTTCGAAAGGTAATATCGTTTTTTTCAAGCACTTCAACAATTTCGGAAGAGCGCAATGGTCTTCCGGCAGCTTTTAAAACAAATACAATCTTATCAATCCAAGTGGAGTTGATATTATAAGTGTTTCCGAGTTTCAAATCAACAATACGTTTGTAATTTTCTTGCTTAGCATCCGCTTCTGCATAACGAGCAACATAATCCTCAACTCTTTTTTCAGATTCTTTGATGCGCTCTTTGTGATCCGCATCCCGTTCTCTTGATGATTTATACAGATTGGTATATCGTGCAGCCAAATCCTTATCCCGTTCCTGTAGTTGCAAGACTATTTGAATTAATTCATCTTTAGTTTTTTGCTCTAACATAAAAACTTCAAGATATTTCATGGTAATGTTTTTCATTTTTTGATGTTTTAATCTGTTTGCCGTTTTTTTTTCTGCATCTCCGCAATCACTCCAAAACCAAATCTTACACTGTTCTTAAATATGCCTTACAGTGTTCTTATATCTTCCTTATAGAGTTCCTAATTATTTCGCAATACAAATGTAATCATCCCAATCGCTCCCGCAATAATTTTCAAACAATTTTAATTTTTTTATCAAAACATTTGTTTAATGTATTGATTATCAATATAAATATTTAACTCTTTGATTAAGACTTGTTTGTGATGTTTTTTACTTTTATTCAATATTTTTTAGCAATTTTGATTTGGAAATGTGAATTTATTTATCTTACATTTGCGTATAATTAAAACAAAAAAATATGATTTCAATTAAATTAGAAGAATTTATAGACACTAAAAACCTTGATAAACTCGCAGAGCTTTATGAGGTAATGACCGAGGAACGGTTAAGTGCAAAAGAAATCGGTATTAATTACCGGGTAATTAATCATTGGGACGAAAAAGGAATCATCCGCTTCAAACGCGCCACTATTGGGGGAAACAGAAAATTTAGTTTCGTAGATTTTATTTGGATAAAAATTGTTGAAGAACTTCGCTCCTTTGGAGTGCAGCTTCCTATTATTAAAAAAATAGCAGACAATATCTATGAGCCTTTACCAATGAAGGAACTCATGGAAAATTTTGCCAACAACCTAGATTCAGTGAAAAATTATGAAGGTGAGAGCAAAGAGGAGTTCATCAATTTTATTAAATCGGGCGCATATAAGGAAGCTGATTTTTTAGAAATGGATTTTAGCTTTTCGTATCTGCATGTTTTAATAGCTGAAGCCATTGCCACCAGAAACCCCACTACTTTAATTGTATTTAGTGATGGGGAATGGTTTCCTTATATAAAGGAGAACGAACATTTATATCCCAAAGAATTATTGTATAAAAAAGAATTCAGCTCTCAGGTGAGAATCAGCATCACCGATTTAATTTTCAAATTTATTTTAGAAGATTATTTAACCGAATATTTTAATGAACTGCATTTATTCACCTATCAAGAATCAAAACTGCTTTACCATATAAAAGCAGGGACGTACAAAAAAGTTCTTGTTTTATTCAAATCAAAAAAACAAGAACCGCTTGAAATAAAAAAAAGCAAAAAAGCGCAGGAGGAAATTGTAAAAATATTCAGAGCAAAAGAATACAGGGAGTTTATTTTGATTGATAACAAGGATAAAGAATTTAGGATTCGCGCCAATGAGCCTGATAAAATATCAAAATTGAGTTTATTAGCATAATTGGAAAGAGAGGAATGATATGGACAAGAAGACTAAAAAACATAAACGCTTAACAATTGCAGAACTCCGGCAATTCAAAGGCTTTGATTCAATTTCTGATGAGGAAGCAGAGAACACAATTGGTACACTTGAAAAATTATCAGTTCTGTTTTATTCTTTATATAAAAAACAGCAGGTAATAAAAGAAAACAACAGCAACAATAAAAAGAAAGAAAAAAAAGATGAAGAACAACGAGGGGCTGCTTAAACAGTTTGCCAAAGGCAAAATCGCGGAATCAAAAAGCACATCAGGGCAAAACTGTGTTATATATACACGGGTGAGTTCTAAAGAGCAAGCCGATACCAATCAAAGTTTAGAGTGGCAAAAAAAATACTGTGTGGAATACGCCGCCAAAAACAGTTTAGTAATTCAGGGTTATTTTGGCGGGACTTATGAAAGTGCCAAAAGTGATGAGCGGAAAGAGTTTACACGTATGCTGAAATTTGTAAAAGGAAGCAAGGAACAAATATCTTTTATTTTAGTGTATAGTCTGGATAGGTTCAGCAGAACCGGCGATAGCGCAATTTACATTGCAGGAGAGTTAAAGAAAACCGGTGTAAATATTATGGCAGTTACACAGCCCATTGATACAAACTCTCACGCAGGGGCATTACAACAAAATATTCAATTCATCTTTAGTAAATATGACAATGATTTACGAAGGCAGAAAACTGTTGATGGGATGAGAGAAAAATTATTAAAGGGCGATTGGATAGGTCATGCGCCAGCGGGTTATTCATTTGTAAAAGGAAATGCCAACCAGACAATTGTAATCAATGAAAAAGGGGAGTTAATCCGGCAAGCTTTTGTTTGGAGAGCGAATGGGCTTACATACGAGGTAATAGTAATTAAACTGCGGGATTTAGGGCTGACTATGCCAAAACAAACACTTGCCGATTTATTTAAAAATCCTTTTTATTGCGGATTGATGTCACATAATTTACTGCATGGCGAATTAATCAAAGGCAATCACCCGGCTTTAATTGATGAGGACTTGTTTCTTAGGGTTAATGAACTCAAGAAAGGGGATGGATTTAAAGTTAATATTGCTAATGATAACCTTCCATTAAAAGTGTTTGTGAGAGATGCTGATAGCGGTGCGCCTTTTACCGGATACTTGGTAAAAAAGAAAGGACTGTATTACTACAAGGTGAATAAAATCGGTGTTGGAATAAACAGGAGCATCCATATCCTACATGACAAATTTAAAGAATTGCTAAATGTTTACACTATCAATGAAAAATATATTGAGCCTTTAAAAGCGCAGCTTTTATATACTTGGGATAACCTAACCGAAAGTAACAGCGATTATAAAAAGTCTATTTCTTTAAAATTAAATGAAGTTCAGGGAAATCTTGAAACGATGGAGAAAAACCATGCTTTGGGCAAGGTAAGAATGGACATTTTTGAGAAATATTCGGAAGAATTAATCACCGAGAAATTGAAGCTTACTGAGGAACTTGAAAAGCTCAACCAAAAATTATCGAACCCTAAAGGTTTGATTGATTTTTCTGTAAATATCGCCTCAAAATTAGCCACAGCATGGGTTTGTGGTGATTACCACGAAAAGCAGATGTTTCAAAATATGGTGTTTCCTAAAGGTTTGGCCTATGATTCGCAAATTGAGGATTATCGAACCCCGATTTCAAATTCGGTATTTGGCTATATCGCCAAACTAGCAAGGCATTTGGAGGAAATGAAAAACCGGACTTCTCTAATTATTGAAGAGAAATCCGGCTCAGTAGCGGGGACCGGACTCGAACCGATGACCTTTGGGTTATGAGCCCAACGAGCTACCAACTGCTCCACCCCGCAATATATCTTGGTATAAATAATCTTTTAAGAACGAAAAACTGTTTTTTGTTTTTGAGAGCACAAAGATATATTTTGTTTCACTCCTCTCCTAATAAATTGCATTAATAATTTATCGGACAGTTTTGGGCTTACAGAACACTTTCAATTCCTTCGGTGAGCACACTTTTTAATTTAAAATTGGGGCTGTTATCGTTTATGTTAAATTGAATTACCATTGCCCGCCCTTCCAGTGAAACAAGGAGACATGAGCCGTCTGTTATTTTTATTGAACTTAATTTTTCAGATACCGCTTTCCTGGAAAAGTCATCTTTCGTTATTTCTTTAAAAATAACAGGAAGCAGATTAAGGATTTTATTCAAATTAATTTTTCCGTTCTCAGAATCAGTTTCGTCTGCTTTGATTTGAATGCTCTGCCCAGCAATATCCGAAAGGCTTGCGCTTGTCTGCTCCACGAGTCTTTTTAGCTGGAGCCCGCCGATTGGGCTGAGCGTGCTGTCGCTTTTCATAAAAGCAGGAGCAACTGTTTCAAAATTCAGGATACTCAATGATGTTATTTCTGAAAGCGGAATAATACTCAATGTGTCGGACTGCCTGCGTTTATTGAAATCCCAGTCCAAACAGTAGTATAGGAAATCATTTTTTGCAGCAACACCCTTATACGGGCAGCTGATTAATTCACGCCCGTTTTTCAAATTAAAAATAATGTTTGAAAACGTTTCGCTTTTACTGTTAAATAGTACAATACGATCCAATACATCTTTTAAATTAGAAAAATCGGCTGTTTCGGTAATTAGCTCTTTCAATTTACAAACTGTCTTCTAAATATTTTTGAATAGAATATTGATCAGGGTATGAAAAGCTTCCTCCTGCTAAAGAAACGGTAACATCCAATGAACTGTCATTTAATTTTGCAATTGCCTTATCAAAATCTTCTTCTGGTTTCAGATTGGCAATGACAATCTTTTTTACTCTTGCAGCTAATGCGTCTTTGCCCATTTGGTCAACGCATAAACTTTCAACAGCAGCAACAATTGCTGGAAGTACGTAGTTTTGAAGCCGTGTAAGCGGGTACTCATCGTAGGCGATAAATGTATCCCAGTTTATATCAAGCGCAATATCGCTTCCCGAGGCTTTTTTTACGGATGCCAATGCTTCTGCAACCTCTTTTGTTTTTAGCTCTTCGGCTAATCTTCTTTCTCTTAATCCCATGATAATTGTTTTTTTAGTTAAAAAAATAAATTGGACAAAAATGATTCTGAAAAATGATTTGTACAGTAACATCCATAAAAAATGCCTGTCAGCATAAGTTTGCAATAACTTAAAACTATTTACAAATATATATTTGTTCCAATGTTTTCCATATAAATGTTATCAACAAACAATAAAAAACTCAGAGCGATGCCGTGCATCATCGTAAATTCCTTTTTGTATATTTATGCCCGCAGCTGAAAAATTAGTTAGAATTTAAAAAACAAAGATTAAACAGAAAGATGGCTGTTGAATCTGTTTTACTATTAGAATAAATATTAGCTGCAAGCTGCCCTCTAATCCCTATTTAAATGATTTAAATTTAATATATATATTTAAAGACCCGACAATGAAAATCCAATTTCCGATACCCCCAAAAACAATTGTTTCAATAGCCCTCGCAGCGATTTTTTATTTATCACCGGCTGCCATTACTGCACAGCGGAGTGCCTCTATTATCAGGAAAGGAAGTCCGATAAATAAAGATACAGTAAGCAGCATTGTTAAATACAGAATAAAAGCCATTATAATGAGCACATACAAGTCGGATGACAGCACAATGAGCGCGGCTAAGCTTGATTCAAAAGTCATAAGCACTTATAACCATGCCGGGCTTGAAACTTCTTTTGTCGATCAAAACAGCATTGGCAAAGCAATGAATAAAACAGAGATTACATACGACAATAAAAATAACGTGACTGAATCAGCGTCTTATGATTCACTCAATAAAATAATAAACCACACAAAATATTCTTATGATGATTTAAACCGCCTGATTGAAAGTTCCTCATCAGAAGTGCTGGGCATATATGAAGGAAAGCCTGCCGATGCCGGCAAGTACGTTATTTATTCATACAAAAATAAATATGATGCAAATGGAAACGCGATAGAAACAATCAGTGATTCAGCTGGAGTAATAATCAGCAGAACAGTATCAAAATTTGATGAAAAAAAACGCGTTACAAATTCTGAACAGTATGAGCATAAAACATTAACAAGAACCATGGTTTATAATTATGACTCAAAAGGGGGATCCACATCAACAACCGAATTTTATCAGAATGCAGGCAGATCGCAGTGTTCACCAAATAAAAACAGAACGGTTTCTAAATTCGACAGCAAGGGCAATATGATTTTATCCTTGAGTACTTCAGAAGAAAACGGGGCGGTTTCCACTACAAAAACGACTGGTGAATATAAATATTTAAAAGATAAATTACTTTCTGCAAAAACAATTACAGAAACAAACAGCGAAAGCTTTACGTCAAAATCAACTAATCAGGAATCGTTTAAATATGATGCTTCGGGCAATATGATTGAATCTGTATATAAATATGGCGGCGGGGGCGGAAGTACCACTGAAAGATTTAAATACAACGGCAATAATTCAGTAATCGAAGAAATAACTTATTCCGGAACCTGCATGGATAAACCTTCAAGTGTTTTAGCATACAGCTATTATCCCGACGGTATACGGTTAAAAGAAACAAAGATCGTTACCTTTGATTATCCCTCAAAATCGATTGAGAAACTAGATGAAAGATCATTAACCACTGAAAATTTTTATTTCAGTCCAGATGAATCAAGACATGTTGTATATCAATATGAATATTGGCCGGTAGAATAATGGCATAATTATTTCTTAGAATTTAAAAACGAAGGAAAATCTTTTTAAATTTAATTATAAGGATTCCACATTTTAATAAACAGTATGACTTCTATCTTTACAAATAAACCGGCGGATTTTTTTTTAATTCTTGCCTTCGTTTTATTAATGCCTCTTTCTGGAAGTACTCAGAATATAGGCATTGGCGCTGATGCGATTTATAATTTCCAGACAGAAAGTATCGGTGCAGGAGCAAGAGTGAGCATTTACCCAAATCACCGATTAAGTATAGTGCCTCAGTTTTCTTATTTTTTCGCCTTTAATAAAGTGAATGAATATTATGCCGGGCTTGCTTTAGAATATAAATTTATCATCAGGGATAAAGTTCACTTTTATGCACTTGCCCACGGTGCTTATGATAATTGGATAAACTATGCAAAGTCGCCGATGAAAGATGCAAAACCTAATAATTTTGATTTAGAAGGAGGTGTAGGAGTTTCAACCAACGGCTGCTTGCGGCCTTTCCTGGAATTCAGGTACAATGCAAGGTTCAGGGAAAGCAATTTGCATTTAGGAATTTTGTATATCTTTGGTTGTAACAACAGATCTCGCAGAGACAGGTGCGATGCCTATAATAGTTAAAATTAAAACAACATGAAAAACAGAAAGCTTTCTTCGATTTTATTCTTTTCGCTGCTTGCAGCGGCAAGTATGGTTTATTACGGCTGTTCAAAAGACCGGATACAAACAAAAACCCCTCTGAATAATTACAACTCGCCTAATAATTATTTAAATTCTAAAGAGCAGGCAGAGCAGACGTTTGTAATAGATACCAACGGCACAGGCCCTATTGTAGGTAATCAGGGAACCAACATTTGGATGGGAAAAAGCTGTTTGATGTATCCGAACGGCGACAGTGTTTATTTTCCTTTCACTGTAAAACTGGTGGAATTATACACTCCCAAGGATATGATTTACTATCAGATGCCGACCGTTGCTTCTGATACTATTTTAGAAACTGCCGGAGAAATCAGGTTAAGGGCATTTAAAAACGGCACTGAATTACTTCTCCGCCCGGGCTGCAGCGATGCTATTAAAATGCCGAACAGCTCACCACAAAATTACATGCGTGTTTTTTACGGCTTCCCCGCTTCAAATTATGTTAACTGGACTGATAATCCTGCTACACTTGGTGTTACCACAGCCTTTACTCCTCAGTTTACTGCCGGTGCCGGCGGATACTCTGCACCAATTGTAAAATTAGGCTGGATAAATTGTGATGTAAAACGCGGCAGCGGCAATAATCATGTATTAACGTTTGCTTCTTCAACCGATAACTTAACCAATGTGGCTATTTTTGTTTTCTTTCCTGTAACCAAAACTGTTATGCAGGTATATAACCTTACATCCGGCTCTATACCTGACGGCTCCTCGGTTAAAATTGTTGCAATTGCTGTGGATGGCAGCGGGACTTTATTCAGCTATAATCAAAACCTGACAATGACATCTTCTACTCAGGCACAGGTTACAATGGCTGCAACTACTGATGCTGCTCTTACTTCATTATTAAATGGATTATAAGAATTTATAAAGTCTGCAAAGTTTTCAAAGAAAAAATACAGGCCTCTGCTTTATAAACTATAAAGTTTTCTCAGTCGATTGAATGAAACAAAGTCCGCCTAGGCTTTGTTTCGCTTCATTTGTTTTTTCTTTACATAGATTAATGATGAATCCGAAAATAATAATTGTTTGTTTTTTTAGTATCCTCTTATCTGCCGGCAATAGCTATTCTAAAGATTATTCAGCAGTAATCGACAGCCTTAAACGCGTTAATTCCAAAGCTGATATTGATAAAAAAGTTAAAGCAAAAACGCTTTACAATTTATCTTGGTACTATTATGCTGCACAGTCTTTCGACAGTTCTATAAGCTATTCGAAACAGGGTCTTCGATACGCAGTTGAAAATAATATCGATACGGTAGTGCAGAAATCCGCAGTGATAGCAGGTGCAGTATTTACTATAAAGAGTGAGCATGATTCAGCAATTTACTATCTCCGCCAAGGTGCTGTTTATTTCGAAAATAACAAATCATCAAAAAATGACGACGGGCTGGCAAAAATATATTCCATTTTAGCCAATGCGTATTCCGAAACAATGAAATATAACGAAGCTTATATTTTATATGATAAAAGTGAAAACATATTTATAAAAAAAGCAGATACCGTGGGACTGGTTTTTAATAAAATAGCAAAAGGAAATTTATTTGAAAGTCTTCAATTATATGATAAAGCCTTAATAGAATATAATAATGCAATCAGCCTTTCAATAAAGAGCGGTAACATTTCCAATCTTCGCTCCGCTTACAATGATATATCCACTGTTTATAAAAAAACCGGGGATAATGAAAGTGCAAAAAAATATTTATTTAAAGCGATAGATATTATGCTGCACTATATTCAATTGGACTTTTCGGGTGACTCCTACCATAATTTAGCCCTGTTATACAGCGAACAAAACAAGTATGATTCCGCTTTCTATTATAGCAGCTTAGCAATAAATATTTTCAAAAAGCAGCATCTTGTATATCGCGAAATCAGCGCCCGGATGAGTAAATGTGATTTTTATTTAAATTTAGAACAATTAGCTGAAATGCAAAAATGCTTTGACAGCTTAGGAAAGGTGCCTGAGGAATTAAATTCGAAATATTTTTTGCTTCAGTCGAAATTGTTATTCAAAAAAAAGAATATTGAAAAAGCAATCGGCTTTTCAAAACAGGCACTGCTGGCCGCACAGAAAAATAAAGATATTGAGTTTCAGAAAAAAGCGTACGAATTACTTTATGAGGAAAATAATGAAAAGCATGATTTCCAGCAGGCCCTTAAAGCGCATGAAAAATTTATGCTGTTTAAAGATTCAATGTTTAACCAGGAAAAAAGCATTGCTGTGCAAAAAGTTATTGTGGAAAAAATTATTGACGAAAAAAATTCGGAAATAAAATCGGGAGAAATTGAACACGAAAAAAAACTGGCCGGAAAAAATAAATTGATCTGGATTGCAGCATCAATTATCATTGTTTTGTTTTCTGTGATGATTGTAATTTACCTGATGTTTAAAAATAAAAAGCAAAAGGCGGCACACGCAGAACTTGAAAATGAATTAAATAAAAAGATATTCGAAACTGAAATACAGGCCAGGGAAAAAGAGCTTGAGCTGAATAAAAACACCTTATTGATTTATACCAAAAATCTTGTTGAAAAAAACTCGCTTGTTGAAGAGTTAAATGGCAAATTGAAAGAGCTGGAATCAAAGCATCCTGAAGATCACGAAAAAATCGAAAAAATTAATCAACTTACTTCTTCAAAAATCATAACTGAAGATAATTGGGAACAGTTTAAACACTTGTTTGGAAAAGTGCATGAAGGCTTTTTCTTTAAATTAAAAAAGGAATATCCGGGTATTACAACTGCCGAATCCCGGTTAGCTGCATTAATTAAATTAAATATTTCCTCCAAAGAAATTGCATCTATGATCGGTATCTCTGACGACAGTGTTAAAAAAACACGTCAGCGCCTCCGCAAAAAAATGCAGCTCGATACCGAAGTCGGGCTGGAAGAAACTATTTATAAGATGTAATTTAGTTTAAAGTCCAGAAGTTTAAAGTTTGAAACTTCGCTTAAACAGCCTTTAAAATTCAGAAGTAAATACATAAAACTGTAAACTTTCCAACTCTAAACTTTATTTTTTTGTTTTTAACTATTTACCCTTCAGCTAGTTACGTGTTTGTACCCTTAATTGTACCCCCGTAATTTTAGCTGAAAGAATAATCCTGATGTAGGTTTGTCGAAAAATTAATTAACCCCAAAAATAAAATCTACACAATGAAAAAAAACTTACTTCTTTTAAGTGCAGGAGCAATTCTAGGATTAAGCAGCCTGACAGCTCAAACTAACCCCAATTTTGAAAACTGGACCGGCACCGAACCCGATGGCTGGGAATCATCAAATGCCGAGACAACACTTAGCGGCGGTGCGCAGACAGTGTTTAAGGAAACTGTTTCACCGGGACAAGGCAGCGAATCCGTAAAAATGGTTACAGGGAGTTGCCCGGAATGTCCAAATTTTGCAATTTTTGGATCTTTTGGACCGGTTACTCCACTTCCGAATCCATTAGGAGGCAGTATAAACATTGCCGCAAAGCCTTACACGCAGCGCCCTATTTCGGTTGATTTTAAATATAAATCGACACACATGGGAAATGATGCAGCAGGATTCGATATTAAATTAACACGATATAATCCTGGAAACAGTACAACTGAAACTGTTGGAGAAGCTTATTTCGAAGCTGGTACAACAGTAAGCAATTGGACAAATATGAGCATTCCAATTGTTTATGAATCAAGTTTGATACCTGACAGCATTGAATTCTGGGCATCTTCCAGTATAGGTTCTTTTCCTGATTTAACTGCTTTAGGAATGCCGCCGATACCGTTTTCTCCTCCGGCACCAGTCGCTGGAAATGCTCTTTACCTAGATGCAATACATGTTAATCTGCCTTCATGTACCGGTTTTAATGCAGCTGTGAGCGGAACTAATGAAACCAGCGTTGGAGCAATGGACGGAACAGCAATGGCCGCGCCAAGCGGCGGAACAGCACCTTACACATATTCATGGAGCAATTTAAGCACATCACCCTCCATCAGCACGCTTGCTGCCGGTTTATACTCTGTAACAGTTATGGATGGAAATGGCTGCACTAAAGTAGGAAGTTATAATGTGCTTCCGTTTTCGTGCGGTGCGTTTTCAGTTACAGTTACAGGAACAAACGCAACTTCATTTACAAGCCAGGATGGATCGGCAAGTGCAACAGTTTATGCCGGCGGTACTACAGGTCCGTACACATATCAATGGAATACCGGAGATGCAACGCCTTCTATAAGCGGGCTTCGCCTGGGCGCTTATGTTGTTACTGTTACTGATGCGGGCGGAACCTGTTTTGCCTGGGGGTACTTTCCGGCTAACGGCATTACCGGAGTGGAGCATATTGAGTCTTCAGGCAGTTCGGCAGATGTTTATCCAAACCCATCAAATGGATTATTTAAGGTTGATTTCAAAGCTGCCGAAAAAACAGTTATTCAGGTTTATAATGTAATCGGTGTTTTGGTTTATTCAAAAGAAACAGCCGATGTTTCAAACTCAATTGATCTATCTGGATTTGAGCAGGGCATTTATTCTTTAAGAACTGTTTCGAAAAACAATACATCTGTAAAACAGATTGTGATTACAAAATAAATTTTTATCGTTGGGAATCGAAAATGCTGAGAAATAATTAAACGAGAAACATTGTAAAATTATAACTTCGCGCTTTCGCTTCTCAGCTGTAAATATAATTTAAGATACCGCAGATTTTTAGAAATTTAGAATTTTATTCTTCAATTAAAAATTAATTTGATGAAAACACTAATCGCATCATTCTGCTTAAGCCTCATACTCATCCAGGGACTGAGGGCACAGAACAACAACCTCGTGATTTATTCGCAGGATGGCTTAAAATTTACCGTGATATTAAATGGGATCCGGCAAAACGCGCAGCCAGAAACCAATGTGAAAATTACAGGATTAAATGCACCTAATTATAAGGTGAAATTAATTTTCGAAAACAAAATGCCGGATGTTGATAAAAATGTTTACCTGATGTCGGGCGGAGAGAATGCACAGAATACAGAGTACAGCTATTCTGTTATTGTAAAAAAAGATGAATATAAATTACGGTTTAACAGCGAAGCTCCTATTTCAGCGCCTGCTCCTCCGCCGGCTGATGCATCTGCATCACAGCAGACGGTCATGGTGTACAGCCCAGTTAATGCTGTTGCCGCCAATACCGTAACTACAACTACAACCACACGAACAACCGGCACCAATACAAACAACGGAGGAAATGTTGGCGTAAACATGAACGGTTTAGGAATTAACATGAATATAAATATGAATGACGGTATGGATGATTTGAATACATCAAACAGCACAACTACTACTTCTACAACTTACTCAAGCACTACAACCAGCAGCGGCGGTGCAATTGACAACAGTCCGGCACAACCAGCTTATGTTTTACAGGGTTATAACGGAGTATATGGCTGCCCTTATCCGATGGGTGAAACCGATTTTGAAAGCGCTAAACAATCAGTAAAATCAAAGGGTTTCGACGACAGCAGATTAACAATTGCAAAGCAGATTATCGGCAGCAACTGCCTGCTCTGCTCGCAGATAAAAGAATTAATGTTAATAATGAGTTTCGAGCAGACCCGCTTAGACCTTGCTAAATTCGCATGGGGCCACAATCTGGATAAAGGGAATTATTTTAAATTAAATGACGCTTTTACATTTGAAACATCGATTAATGAATTAAATAAATATACTCAGAGCCATTAAAATTGATGGTTTTAAAAAAGTGAAGCTTGTTGTTACAATGATTTGTAATATTGAAATAAATTTTTGGGGATAAAATAATTTTTATAAATGCGGATTCTTTTTTAAGAATCCGCATTTGTTTTTAAGGGGTATATTTGCGGGACGGAAACGTTACGACCGGTGTTTATCAATCGGAAAATAAAATCAGGTACTATCATAAGCATCTCTATTGATAATGCAAATAATAAGACAAAGGCATAGAATGAAAAAAAACAAATCAGCTCTTCTAACAATTATTGCGTTTTTACTTTTTGCTTCTAAAGCGCTGAATGCACAAGAGCAGGAAATAATTTTGAAAACCCTTACCGGCGATATTTACGGCACCCTAACAATGCCTGATACTAAAACCAATCTTACTGTTGTAATAATTATTTCGGGTTCCGGGCCTACTGATAGAAACGGCAACCAGGAATCAATTGAGAATAATTCATTGAAATTTCTGGCAGATGAATTGCGGAAAAATGGAATAGCCTCTGTACGTTATGATAAGCGCGGTATTGCAGCAAGCGATGAAGCAATGAAGGAAGAAAAGGATTTGCGTTTTGATAATTTTGCTGATGACGTAAAAGACTGGGTAAAATTATTAGCAGCCGACAAACGATTTAATAAAATAATGATTGCCGGCCACAGTGAAGGATCATTGCTTGGAATGATAGCAGCTGAAAATAATAAATTTGTAAAAGCGTTTATATCCATTGCCGGAGCAGGCCGTCCGGCTGATGAAATATTAAAAGAACAATTGGATAAAGCTCCTAAAGATGTAAAGGATATTATTTTTCCTTTGCTTGACACTTTGAAAAAAGGCGATACTGTAGGAAATGTTCCGAAAATATTTTATGGCTTGTTCAGGCCGAGTGTACAGCCTTATATGATTTCATGGCTGAAATATAATCCGCAGATAGAAATTAAAAAAGTAAATGTGCCGGTTTTAATTTTGCAGGGCACTACCGATATTCAAGTAACAGAAAAGGATGCTGACTTATTAGCGAAAGCCCAGCCGAAAGCCCAATTGAAACTGATTAAAAATATGAACCATGTTTTAAAAGACTGCGATACTTCAGATAAAGAAAAACAAAAGCCTATTTACTCAAACCCTGATCTGCCTTTAAATAAAGAGTTTGTAAACGAAATAGTCAGTTTTATAAAGAAGATAAAATAAGACTGTTTAAAAGTCCTTCGGAAAAATAGTATTACATCGGATCCACATCAATCTGCACTCTCACAGATTTATAATCTTTATCGGATTTAAATTGCACCAATAGCTCCGACAAAATATTTTTTACTTTCACAACAGAAACATCACGCTCTATTTTTAATAATATATTTTTACGGTATAAATTGCGGATGCGTGAAACAATAGGGAATTCAGGGCCCAGCACTCGTTTTTTGAAATGGCGTTTTAATTCATCGGCTAAATATTTTGCTGCAGCATTTACCATGTCAGTGTCTTTATGAATTACCGTAATTTCAATCAGGCGGTAAAACGGCGGGTAATTAAAATTTTTTCTGTCGAGCAGCTGATTTGTGTACATGGCAAGATAATTATTATGTATCACTTCTTGTATTATGCTGTGATCAGGGTTTTGTGTTTGAATAATTACTGTACCTCTTTTATTTTTTCTTCCCGCTCTTCCGGATACCTGCGCCATCAATTGGTAGCTTCGTTCAAACGACCTGAAATCAGGGAAGTTGAGCATGCTGTCGGCATTTAAAATTCCCACCATGCTTACGTTATCAAAATCCAATCCTTTGGTAACCATTTGTGTTCCCACTAAAATATCAATGCTGCCCTCTTCAAAATCTTGTATGATATGCTGATGAGCAAACTTGCTGCGCGTTGTGTCTAAATCCATTCGCGCAATTCTTGCTTTCGGATAAAACAGGGAAAGTTCTTCTTCTATTTTTTCAGTGCCGAAACCTTTCATTCTTAAATTGGTATCGCCGCAGGCTGCGCATTTGCTGGGAGGTTTGATGGAGTAGCCGCAGTAGTGGCAGCGCAGCTGATTGGTTGCTTTATGATACGTTAAACTTACATCGCAGTTGGTGCACTGCGGAATCCATGCGCACGTATTGCATTCCAGCTGAGGTGCAAAGCCTCTGCGGTTTTGAAATAAAATTACCTGCTCTTTATTTTGCAAAGCCAAAGTAACAGTATCGAGCAGCAGCGGTGTAAAGTGCGACTTCATCTGCTTTTTACGCGTTGCTTCCTTTACATCGGCAATTAAAATTTCAGGCATTTGTATGTCGCCGAAACGCGTGCTGATTTCTGCAAAACCGTATTTGCCTTCCTGCGCATTGTAATAACTTTCGAGACTAGGTGTGGCTGAACCTAATAACGTTTTGGCTTTGTGAATGTGTGCTAAATAAACTGCCCCGTCGCGTGCATTGTAGCGGGGCGAAGGATCATACTGCTTATAAGAAGTATCATGCTCTTCATCTACAATCACCAGTCCTAAATTGCTGAAGGGTAGAAACAGTGCAGATCTTGCGCCGACTATTAGTTTAAAGTTTGAAAGTTTAAAGTTTAAAGTTGTGTTATTCACAAGCTCCGAACTTTCTAACTTTGAACTTTGAACTTTGAACTCGGAATCGCTTTCCGATTCAGAACTTGTTGACTTTGAACTTTCAATTTTCGAGCCGCTGTTCAAAACATTTTTCCAAATCTCCACCCGCTCATTTCCATTGAATTTGCTGTGATAAACACCAACGGAGTCGCCGAAATATTTTCGAAGACGGTTAATGATTTGTGTTGTTAATGCAATTTCAGGAAGCAGGTATAAAACTTGTTTACCCTGCGCAATAGCCTGTTCAATGAGCTTTACATAAATTTCGGTTTTCCCGGAAGAGGTTACGCCGTGAAGAAGAACTACATCTTTTTCAATTTCGGATTTCGGATTTTTGACTGCGGATTTTAATTCAATGTCCAATAGTGAGTTCAGATTATCCGCTGCTGAGCTTGCAGCTTCTAACCCTGAACTTTGAACTTTCAACTTTGAACTTTGAACTTTTTCCCAGCCGAACTGCTCCTGTACCGATTCGAAAACTCGCTGCTGAATTTCATTCAGCTGTGATACTTTAGATGCATTGTCGAAACTTATAAAACGGCCGACCTCACGTTCGTAGATTTCAAAAATATTTTTTTGAGCTAATGATTTTAATGCAGCCTCAGCACCAGCCGTCATTTTTAAAATATCAGATTTTTTTACTTCTTTATAATGTCTGCGGGAATCGGCTTCCTCAGGGGCTGATCGATGTGAATACCTTTCTGATAATTTAATGTATGTAAGCAGTACATCCAGCTGTTTTGATGCTTTTTTCTCAAGGCCATCAAAAATATTTTTCAAATTATCTTCGTTATCGGCATATTCAGTGATGCGTACAAAGCTTTCAATCTTGGGTTTAAATTTTTCCTTCAGCTCCTCCTGAATTAAAACAATTTTTTTTTCGATCAATGTTTTTATTACCGGATAAACTTTTTTCTGTTCAATGATTTCAGAAACGTCGTTGAGGCTTAAAACATTTTTTATCTCAAGCGCATCAATAATTAAAATCTCTTTGTCGGAAATTTTTGCACCCTCTTCGTTTAACTTTTTTTGATAATCCGGATTTAGAACAATTTTTGTCTCGCTTGCCAGGCGAAGTCCTGCAGGCAGTGCTGCAGTCATTACATCTCCGATATTACACATATAATAGCGGCTCATCCAATCCCAAAGTTCAAACTGCTTTATGTTTACAATAGGCTGTTCATCTAAAATAGAATCGATATATTTTGCTTCATATTGTTTAGGCGGGGTTTCGTGTATATTGCGTACAAGTGCCGCATACAATTTAGCTCTTCCAAATTGCACCACCACTCTTTTACCTATGGCCACAGCACCATTCCAGTCATACGGCACACGGTAAGTGTATAAATTTGGAACGGCCAATGGAAGTATAACATCAACAAAATAGGTGGTACGACTCATAAAGCAAAGATACCATTCAATGGCAAGAAGACAGTATTTGTTAAAAAATTTTTATTCCTGAAAAGAGAAAAAATAAATGCGGCAAAAATGTTAGAATAGAACTTCGATTATTCCTTACAAAGAAAGACCTGTCAGGTTTTGAAACCTGACAGGTCTATAAGAATGATTTGCGCGGGCCAAAAAATACGATCCCAAAAATCTGAAATTTTATTTTATATTTTTCATTTTATGCGCCAGCATATTAAAGAAATTGCCAAGAGGTTTTACAACCATCATTTTCATCATGGGATTTAAATCGGCTTCAAAAACGAGCTGTCCAAGAGAATTGGCGGGGCCTTTTTCCGTAGTTAAAACAAATAATTGAAATGTGAATGGCACTTTTCCATTGGAGCTGATGGTGATTTTTGTAAATGGTGTTTTCTCAATTATTTTCATTCCGATTGTTGCCATGCCTTTAAGCATAAATGAGCATTCGTCGGCAGTAGCCGTCCAGTTGGTAACCTGCGGGGGCATTAGTGTTTCGAAGTTTTTAAAATCACTCAAATAATTAAAAACATTTTCAGCTGAATTTTCGATTTCAACTATATCACTTTCAATTTTAGTTAAAGACATTTTAATTTAGGTTAAAGTTTGAAAAGTTAAATGTTCAAAGTTGTATAGCTCAAAGTTGAAAACTTTGAAAGTCAAAAAATAAAGTGTCGTTATAAATGATTTTGAAAAAAGTGCGCCTCGTTTTTTAACTTTCTACTTTCAAACTTTAAACTTACTTAGTCCATTCTGCAGGGTTTTCCCGCCACTCTTTTAATGATTTTAAATCTTTCTCGTTAATATAATCCGATTTTAAAGCCTGTTTTATAAGTGATTCATAATCGCTGAGAGTAACTAATTTACATTTAGCTTTTTTGAAATTATCAAGCGCTGTTTTAAAACCATAAGTAAAAATAGCCGCCATGCCTTTTACTTCACAGCCTGCATCGCGGAGGGCTTCAACTGCTTTTAAACTGCTGCCGCCGGTAGAGATAAGGTCTTCAATAACAACAACGGACTGCCCTTTTTCCACTACACCTTCAATCATGTTGCTTAGGCCATGTTTCTTAGCTTCAGAACGGATATAAATAAACGGGAGACCAAACTCCTGCGCAACCAATGCCCCCTGTGCAATTCCGCCTGTTGCAACACCTGCAATAACATCCGGCTTACCGTACTTCTCAGATATTGCATTTACAAACTCCTGCCTGATATAAGTTCGGATCTTAGGGTAGGAGAGGGTAATGCGGTTATCACAGTAAATCGGCGACTTCCAACCTGATGCCCAAGTAAATGGTTTGTTAGGCTGTAATTTAATTGCTTTAATTTGCAGTAGGAATTCGGCAATTTTTAATGCAGATTCTTCATTCGATTTCATAGCGCAAATATATTAAACTATTTAATCAGTTACTCATTTAATAAATTTTGAAATGATAAAAATATTTTCTCTTAACAAAATTATCTGTCTGGTTAACAGCCGGCCTGATTTTAAACTTCGCGAAGACGCGATTTTATTGGATATTAACTCGAAGGAGGAGATGCAGTTAATGTATAATAAATTGTTAACAAAAAATAACCTGAGAGAAATTTATTTTTTCAATGAAAATAAAAAACTGCTGTTCAGTTATTTTTCTTCGATGTTTCGCATCATTGAGGCCGCAGGAGGGTTAGTAAAAAACAAAAAAGGCGGCTGGTTGTTTATTTTTCGCAATGGAAAATGGGATCTGCCAAAAGGTAAAATTGAAAAAGGAGAGGGGGTTAAAACCGCCGCTATCCGGGAGGTAGAAGAGGAGTGCGGTATCAGCGCTTTAACTATTGTAAAAGAATTGCCATCAACTTTCCATACTTATTTTATGGAAGAAAAAACTATTTTAAAGCGAACATATTGGTTTGAAATGCAATGTGATGATGCGGCTTCATTGATTCCCCAGGCTGAGGAAGGAATCACGGATGCAAAATGGATTTCATCAAAAGATCTTCGCCAAGTCTTAAATAACACTTATGAATCGGTGAAGGAAGTGATGAAAGAAATTAAGGATTAATTTTTCAACGGTTCTTTTTATTCCCGATATCGTGTCTTTTCCCTTTTGGTTTTGTGAGGTCATACAATACGCGGTCAATATCAGTGTCAGGGCTTTCGGCAGGGACCTGTACAAATTTCCCGTCAGGGCCGATTAAAAAATAAGCGGGCAGCGATTTTATTTCATAATTATTTTTCAGTTTTGTTCCGCTGTTATCATATAAAAAAAGCCAATCCGATTTTGTGTTTTTTAAACAGAAGTCTTTAAAATCCTGCATGGTTTTATCAACAGAAATGCTTACAAATTCAACACGGGCTCCGTACTCTTTTTTAAGTGCAGGGAATACTTTCATCTGCTGTAAACAGGATGTACAGGCATCATCGAAAAAAACCATATAAATATATTTTTTCGAACGAAGCTCATCGAGACTGTGTGTCATCCCTGTTTTATCAGGCAGCTCAAAGTACGGGGCAGCAATACCGGGCTGCAGTTTAGAAAAAGAATTTAAACAATTCCGGGCTATACGCTGATGTTCGGCAATTTTACTTTCAGCGGTCAGTTGCTCCAGCATCGCAGTGATACTGCCCTTTTTAAAGGTCCCGTCGTAATAACTTTCATAAAGCCCTTTCAATAAAACCAATTCGCGGATAGTGTCATTTAGTAAATACTTTTCTCTTTTTAAAACATCCATTGCCCCAGAAAAACTGCCCCGATTATTTATCTGGAAAATAATGTCGGAGCCGGATTTTGAATATGCAATACTTTGAATTTTTTCTTTATAAAAAGTATTGAAAAAATTCATGTACTCCGGATGATTATAAATAACAGGCTTTCCGTTCAGATAATTTGCAAATAATTTTTTTTCGCTCACTTTTGTTTTTTCTTCAAGAGCTGCAATAGTATAATTTATATATGCCTCAAAGTAGCTGTTTTTAACGGTCGAATAAAAATTATGCATTGCCAGTTTAAACGAATCAATTTTTGACTGAGGGCTGCGGGCAACAAAGGAGCGGTATTCAACTGAAAGGAAATCATCAAAACGTTTATCATAATCTAAGGTGAGAGAATTTATTTCAGTTTTACTTTTTTGTTTGATGGATAATTTCACATCATGTTCTAAATTTGGATTTTGATAAGTGGCTGAATCAGGAGGCATAACTATTACATCATAAGATTCATTGGGCTCAATGTACATTGATGCAATGTATTTCCCAATCTTTAACGTGATGTACTGTATCTCGCCGCTGCTGCATTCTAAGGTGAAATTTCCGATGGAGTCAATTGCGGAAAAGGTAAGCTGCTTTTCAATATTTGAAATATAATCGCTGTGAACCCAAAGCCCTATCTCCTCGCTTTTATATGCTTCAGCGCTGCCTTTTATAATCACATGCTGAGCCATGCACAGAATATTAATGGTGAAGAATAAAATAATTAACGCAGCTTTATTCATAAAAATACAGGACAAATTTAAGCCTTATTGCGGGGTATTTCCATTGCTGGAATTTAAACCAGGCACTAGAAAATTAAACTTTCAAATCAATTCCATTCGGAACAAAAGGAGAAGCATCGCCGCCATTGCGTACTATATCACGCACAATTGTCGAATTTATTGCAGAGAGTTCTGAAACAGGAATCATAAATATACTTTCAATTTCGGGAGCCATTACTTTATTGTTTTGTGCAATAAGGTTTTCAAATTCAAAATCAGTTGAAGTACGCAGTCCGCGTAAGATATACGATGCGTTCATTTTTCTGCAGAAGTCAATCGTCAACCCGGAGTATGTTTCTACACGAATTTTAGGCTGCGCTGCAAATACCTGCCTAATCCATTTTTCCCGCTGTTCCAGCGTAAAATAATTCTGCTTGCTGCTGTTGGTGCCGATAGCAATAATTACTTCATCGAACAGCGGCAGGGCTCTGAGTAAAATATTTTCGTGTCCTTTGGTAATCGGGTCGAATGATCCTGGAAAGATGGCGGTACGTTTATTCATTTTAGCAGCGGGTTATGTTTTACGAATATACAGAATTTAAATTTATTTTATTTAGACCCGTCAGGTTTTTAAAGCCTGACAAGTCTTGCTTTGGGTAGATTAGAATTTTATAAAACCACCACAGTTTTTTCGCCTTTGGATTTCATCACTCCAATGGGCTTTGCGAAATTTTTATATCCTTCATCAACAAGCAGTTTTTCAAATTCTTCTTTTGAATTTGGATTGACAGTAATTAATAAACCGCCGTTTGTCTGAGGATCACAGAGTGTAAATAATGTTTCTTCAGTAATACCGGAAACTTTTGGATCATAGCTGCTCCAATTGCGGGCGCTGCTTCCGGGCATACATTTTTGAGAGATATAATAATTCAAATCATCAATAAAGGGGATGGCAGCATAATTTATTTCTGCTGAAAGTCCCGCCCCTTCTGCCATTTCAATTAAGTGTCCAAGTAGTCCGAAACCGGTAACATCCGTCATTGCAGATACTCCTTTTAATGTTCCGGCTTTTTCACCTAATTTATTTAACTGCATCATCTGCTTAGCCGCAACTCCGATATGCTCTTCTTTTAAGAGTCCCCTCTTTTCAGCTGTTGCAAGTATGCCAACACCTATTTTTTTTGTGAGATAAATCAAATCACCGGTTGCAGCGCTGCTGTTTTTCTTTAAATTTTTTAAATCTATTATGCCTGTAACTGCAAGGCCGAATATGGGTTCAGGGCTGTCAATGCTGTGCCCGCCTGCAAGCGGGATTCCTGCTTCAGCGCAGATTGCCCTCGCCCCTTCAATTACTTCCTGTGCTGTTTTCACAGGAATTTTATTTATCGGCCAGCCGAGTATTGCGATTGCCAATAAGGGCCTGCCACCCATAGCATACACATCGCTTATTGCATTTGCCGAAGCTATTTTCCCGAAATCAAAAGCATCATCAACTATCGGCATAAAAAAATCGGTGGTGCTTATAATCCCCTGCCCGCCGCCGATATCATACACGGCGGCATCATCTTTAGTGCTGTTCCCGACAATCAATTTATCATTTGGAGGCGCAGTAAAATTTGATTTCAAAATTTCATCCAATACTCCTGGCGCAATTTTGCACCCGCATCCCGCTCCGTGACTGAATTGTGTAAGTTTTACTTTTTTATCGTCTGTCATTTTATTTTTCCTGTATTAATTTTTTTAATTATTTCTTCAGCAATTTCTTTCACATTCAGTTTTTCAAAGTCACAGGCAGTAAGCTTTTCCTGGTTACGGTTATTTTTTCCGTAATCGTAGGTTTTGTCATAATACCGCAGACAGATTTCAAATGCCGTTTTTAGGTCGCCTGCATCAATGGCTTCCAGCGCAGTTTTAGTGCCGATGCCGCCTAATTTTTTTGTAATCCTTGAAACCGCATCTTTTAAATCCGAAGCATTAAATTTTCCGTAAACCTCTGTGATGTAATCTAAGCGGACTTCAAAAGGGATGTTCAGAAAAAATACTGGACTGCTTCTCATCTTTTCAAAAAATAATTTTGGAATTACTTTTGCGCCTATCATATTACTTTCGTCCTCCAGCCATAGGGTTTTAGTTTTATCTTTTTTGTAAAGTTCGATGAACAGAGTATTCTCAAACATTTCCTGAGTCGGCTGCGGTTTTTCGCCAAGCGCTCCGAAAGACGAGCCTTTGTGATGAGCCAATTGTTCAAGGTCTATGACCTGCTCTTCAAGGTCTAGAAGTTCCTTTAAAATCAATGTTTTTCCGGAGCCCGTTCTTCCGCCTAAAATTAAAATATTTCTGTCTTCACCGAAACTTTCCAATGCCCTCCTGCGGAATGATTTGTAACCTCCCCGCAGCACATATACTTTGCAGCCGTATAATTCAAGCAGCCATGCAACGCTTGCGCTGCGAAGCCCGCCGCGCCAGCAGTGTACTAAAAAAGTATTTCCACCGCTTATCTTTTTTGCTGCATCAGCAAGTTCCTTCATCTTTGGTGCGAAGAAGCCCAAGCCTTTATTAACAGCTGATTCACGGCTTACCTGTTTATAGGCAGTACCCACAATTGCACGTTCTTCATTAGTAAATAAAGGCAAAGAAACAGCGCCCGGAATATGCCCGGCTTCAAACTCGCCGGGACTGCGGACATCCAGCACCGGATGCTTTTCCGACAGTTCTAAAAATTCTTGTATGTTGATTGGTGTGGGCACAATAATTATTTTACTTCCTGCATCAGCTTGCGGATCAAGGGTGATATGGCGATCATTACAACACCTGCTATCAGTGCATAGAGAGCAAGCTGTTTGTAACCGTCAGCATAAATAATTAATTTCTCGAGATTACTGGAATTTTCAGAAGCGGTTGCAATGTTGGCTCCTAATATACCTGCAAAATACTGCCCGTAAGCACTTGCTAAAAACCACATCCCCATCATTACGGCTTGAGTCTTCTGCGGTGAAAGCTTTGTCATTACTGACATTCCGATGGGTGATAAACACAGCTCGCCGAAAGTAATTACGAACCATCCGAAAGTGAATAAATCCAATGATGTGTGTCCGCTGGCATCAGCGAAAAATTTGGAATAATAAAAAACATAAAAACCTCCAGCCAGGAACAAAAATCCTAATCCGAATTTCACGAGTGTATTGGGTTCTATTTTTCTTTTATTCATCCACAGCCAGGCCATTCCAACCAATGCGGCAAATGCAATTACGAATAAAGAATTGGCAGAGTTGTTTACCCCGTTTGCATCTAAGGGAATGCCGGCTACAGTGCTCGTTAAATTATTAGCTGCGAATAAACTTAGGGAGCCTCCGCTCTGCTCAAAGAAAGCCCAAAAGAAAATGGAGAAAATAATAAATACTAAAGCAGCAATAAGTTTTTTATTTTCTGATGAAGTAAAAGTGCGCATCTCGTAAAATAAATACAGCAGAGAAGCCGGACCGATGATGTACATAAAAATATCAGTGTACTGAGGATTAGAAACCAAAATAATAACAAAAGGAATCACAATTAAAGACCCAAGATAAGTCATGTATTCTTTCCAACGGTTGGAACTGTAGCGATACCAAGGAGTGTTTTCTTTACTAGCATCATTCGCTAATGGGGATAGACCAATTGGGCCTAATGATTTTTGAGTAAAAATAAATGTTACTAAACTAATAGTCATAACAATGGCAGCCAAGCCGAATGCCAGATGCCATGAGTAAAATTTACCAAGGTAGATGCAGGCATATCCTCCGAGAAGGGCACCTAGATTAACACCTGAATAAAACAAAGAAAAACCTGCATCGGTGCGCGGATCGCCTTTTCTATAGAGATTGCCGACCATTGTAGAAATGTTAGGCTTAAAAAAACCGGTGCCTATAATTGTAAAACCGATGCCGAGAAAAAAATATGTTTTCGGATCGAATGCTAATATGCAGCTGCCTACTATCATTAATAATCCGCCCCAGAAGAGTGATTTGCGGAAGCCTAATATTTTGTCGGCAAACAAACCTCCTATAAAAGTAAATGCATACACAAAAGCCTGTGTTGCGCCGTACTGAAGGTTTGCAACATCATCTTTCATCATAAGCTGGTTCACCATAAAGTAAACAAGCATTCCTCTCATCCCGTAAAAAGAGAACCGCTCCCACATTTCTGAGAAAAATAAATACCAGAGCTGTTTCGGATATTTCCCTTTAAAATCCTGTATTTCATATAAGGTAAGTGGCTGTTCCATTATCTTTTTTTAATATTTGATTGTATATACTGTTATATAATTTTCTTCCTCTCCTGTCATCCAGAGCGCCGATTTTTCATCGGCGCGAAGGAACTTCTTATTTATTACTACTTATTTTAAAAAGAACTCTCAAATGTTTAAGAAAAAATGTCTTATTGATTAATCTAATTGTACAAAATCCATATTGGGATTTGTTGTTTTAATTAAAATTTCCTTCTTCTTTCGTGACCAGCCCTTTAATTCTTTTTCTCTTTTAATTGCTTCATCAACACTTATGAAATGTTCATAATACACTAAATGATAACAGTAATATTTTCCCGCAAAAGTTTCTGGTTTGCCCTTCTTTTCATAATGTTCGAATAATCTTCTTTTCAAATCATTTGTCACACCAATATAAAGAACAGTCTTGCCCGGATTTGTTGTAATGTAAATACAATAATTATAATTCCACATCCGTCTCCGTTTTAAGAAGTTCCCTCATTCGCAAAAAGCGAAATCGGGATGACAGCCAATAATCAGTGGTGATAGTAATCATTTTGATTCTACTTTCACCATTTTAGCAATTTCAATCGCACGCATTTTTACAGTGTCCACATTAACCCCTGGTTTGTCGTACGCCAATGCCACAGCCATCCTGCGGTAGGGGCGGGTAATAGGTTTTCCGAAAATCCGTATATCACTCAGTTTATTGTTCATCGCGTTTGCCAGTCCTTTATAAACAGGCTGCGTCCCTTCTTTATCGGCTAAAATTACAGCGCTTGCACCCGTACGCTCTAATGTTATTTCTGGAATCGGCAGGCCTAAAACCGCACGTGCGTGGAGTTCAAATTCTGAAAAATTCTGTGTACCTGCAAGTGTTACCATTCCTGTGTCATGGGGACGGGGCGACAACTCCGAAAAATAAACACCGTCATCAGCCAGAAAAAATTCAACGCCCCAAAGGCCTTCTCCTGTTAATGCCTTGGTAACCTTGGCCGCCATTGACTGGGCTTCTTTCAAATGTTCCGAATTTATTTCGGCAGGCTGCCAGCTCTCCTGGTAATCACCGCGCTCCTGGCGATGCCCGATTGGCGGACAGAATAAGGTAACACCGTTTTTCTGAGTTACGGTAAGCAATGTTATTTCGGAATTAAATTTTACGAATGCTTCTGCAATCACTTCGGTGTAATCACCGCGTTTGCCTGCCTGTGCGTATTCCCAGGCTTTTTGAATGTCGGTTTCTGTTTTGATTACACTTTGTCCTTTGCCGGATGAGCTCATCAATGGCTTAACAACACAGGGTATCCCGACTTTTTTAACTGCTGCAATTAATTCATTCAGACTGTTTGCATATTCATATTTTGCAGTTTTTAATCCTAATTCTTTTGCAGCTAAATCGCGGATGGCTTTGCGGTTCATTGTGAAGTTGGCTGCTCTTGCACTCGGTATCACCTGTATTCCCTGCTTTTCGTAATCATAAAAACGTTCTGTACGAATGGCCTCTATTTCCGGAACAATAATGTCGGGTTTATGTTTGGCAGTGATGCGGTCTAACTCTGCTCCATCCAGCATATTAATTACTTCACGTTCATCCGCTACCTGCTGTGCCGGCGCATCATTGTATGAATCAACTGCTATAACGTACTGCCCTAAGCGTTTTACTGCAATCACAAATTCTTTACCCAGTTCGCCTGAACCAAGGAGCATTATTTTTTTCATATTATAAGCCTTATTAAACTATCACAAATTAAGGCAAAATTTCTATACTTTTGCTTCCTGCAGCACTAAATATGTCTAATCTTAATATCTAAATAAATTATGTACGGAAATTTTCAAAATCATCTTCAGTCCGAATTAAAAAATATTGAAGATGCAGGTCTTTTTAAACGCGAACGCGTTATTACTACAGAGCAGGGCGCAGTGGTGAAAGTAAACGGGAAAGAGGTAATTATTTTCTGCTCCAACAATTATCTTGGTTTATCATCGCATCCGAAAGTAATTGATGCGGCACATAAAACATTGGATACAAGAGGCTATGGGATGAGCAGCGTGCGTTTTATCTGCGGCACACAGGATATTCATAAGGAGCTGGAGTCGAAAATTGCGAACTTTTTAGGACAGGAAGACACGATATTATATGCAGCCTGCTTTGATGCTAACGGCGGTGTGTTTGAAGCTTTGTTTGGTGAAGAGGATGCGATTATTTCGGATGAATTAAATCATGCATCTATTATTGACGGCATACGTTTGTGTAAAGCACAGCGCTACCGTTATAAAAACTGCGATATGAATGACCTTGAAGAGCAGTTAAAAAAGGCCCAGAATCAGCGCTTTCGGCTGATTGTTACTGACGGCGTTTTTTCTATGGACGGCTTTGTTGCACCGCTGGATAAAATCTGCGACCTGGCTGATAAATATAATGCAATGGTGATGGTTGATGAAAGCCACGCTACAGGCTTCATTGGCAAAACAGGCAGAGGTACTGTTGAATTAAAAAATGTAATGCACCGCGTTGATATAATTACCGGAACATTAGGGAAAGCACTTGGGGGGGCTATGGGCGGATTTACAACAGGTAAAAAAGAAATTATAGAATTGCTGCGCCAGCGCTCACGGCCTTATTTATTCAGTAATTCATTAGCGCCGCATATTGCAGGTGCTTCAATTGCAGTGCTGGATATGCTCAGCGGAGCAACAACACTGCGGGATAAGCTCGAGAGCAATGTAAATTATTTTAAAAAAGGGATAAAAAAAGCAGGATTAGAAATTAAAGACGGCGATTCTGCTATTGTTCCTGTGATGCTGTATGATGCAAAATTAGCTCAGGAGTTTGCAAGCAAATTACTCGATGAAGGAATTTATGTAACAGGTTTCTTTTACCCTGTGGTGGCAAAAGGACAGGCACGAATACGTGTGCAGCTCTCTGCAGCGCATGAAAAAGAACATATCGATAAAGCATTAACAGCTTTTGAAAAAGTTGGGAGAGAGCTGGGGGTGATAAAATAATTCGTTTCCTTTTAAAGAACACCAAACTGAAATTGACTTACTGATTAGATAATATCGGCTGCAGCGCAGTAATAGCATCATCAATAGATTTAATGTTTTCGAATGAAAGTGTCAGCCTGCCGTTGGTCTCTTTCATTTTGCATTTACGCGGATTGTGCTGTACAAACTTCAACACTTTGGTAAATGTTTCACTCTCGTAGTAAGGCGAATTTTGTTTTTGAATAAAGTACCCTGTCATCCTGTTATTTTTAAGATGCAGTTTCTCAAATCCTATTTCCATTGCTAGCCAGCGCAGGCGGATAGTGTGGATTAATTCAATAGCTTCGGAAGGAACAGGGCCGAAGCGATCAGCGAGATGCATTTCGAAATGACTCAGTTCTTCTTCATTTTTAGAGCTGTCAAGTTCTCTGTATAAGTTTAAACGTTCGGTAATATTATTCACATAACTGTCCGGAATTAAAATTTCCATATCCGTATCAATAACGCAGTCGGTAAGGTATTGAGAGTTTTTACTTTGAGTGAAATGATGTGTTCCTCCTACATTTGTCATCCGCAGTTCTTCGTTTTCTAAACGTAATTCCTGTATGGCTTCATCCAAAATTTTCTGATACATTTCAAAACCAATTTCATTTATAAAACCGCTTTGCTCGCCGCCTAATAAATTACCTGCACCGCGTATGTCAAGGTCGCGCATAGCAATATTAAAACCGCTTCCGAGGTCAGAAAATTCTTCAATTGCTTTCAAGCGTTTGCGTGCTTCAGGAGTGAGCAGCGAAACAGGAGGAGTGAGTAAATAACAGAATGCTTTTTTATTTGAACGCCCCACACGGCCGCGCATCTGGTGCAGGTCGCTCAGGCCGAACATATGCGCCTGATTGATGATGATTGTATTGGCATTGGAAATATCCAATCCCGATTCAATAATAGTTGTAGCAACTAATACATCGTATTCTCCTTCAACAAAATCCATCATCACCTGTTCCAGCTTGTCGCCGTCCATCTGCCCATGCCCTATTGCAACCTTTACATCAGGACAGAGACGCGAAATCATTCCTGCAATTTCCATAATATTCTGTACACGGTTGTGTACAAAAAATACTTGTCCGCCCCGTGATACTTCAAACATAACGGCATCACGGATTATTTCTTCGTTAAAGGCGTGAAGCTCTGTCTGCACCGGATAGCGATTGGGCGGGGGCGTATTGATAACAGATAAATCGCGTGCACCCATCATAGAAAATTGAAGTGTACGGGGAATAGGCGTTGCTGTAAGTGTGAGGGTATCTAAACTGCTTTTAAATGTTTTTAATTTATCTTTCACACCCACGCCGAATTTCTGTTCCTCATCAATTATCATCAAACCTAAATCTTTAAACTTTACGTTTTTACCCACAATACCATGCGTTCCTATCAATATGTCTATCTCGCCTTTTTCCAATCTTTCAAGTGTTTCTTTCTGCTCTTTTGCAGATTTGAAACGGTTGATATAATCTACCTTGCATGGAAAATCTTTCAATCTATCTTTAAATGTTTTATAGTGCTGTAATGCAAGAATAGTAGTTGGCACAAGTATGGCTACCTGCTTGCTGTCGCAGACGGCTTTAAAGGCAGCACGGACTGCGATTTCTGTTTTGCCAAAACCAACATCACCGCAGATAAGCCTGTCCATAGGCCATTCGCTCTCCATGTCTTTTTTGAAATCGGAAGTAGATTTAATCTGGTCGGGCGTATCTTCATAAATAAATGAAGCTTCAAGTTCATTCTGCATATAATTGTCGGGCGCGAACTGAAAGCCTTTCAGAGCTTTTCGTTTGGCATACAGCTGAATTAAATCAAAGGCTATTTCTTTAACTTTTTTCTTTGTTTTCTGTTTTAAAACAGACCATGTATTTGTGCCGAGTTTATTTATTTTCGGCTCTGCGCCTTCCTTTCCGGAGTATTTAGCAATGCGGTGCAGCGAATGAATGCTGATGTTTACAATGTCGTAATCTTTATAAACCAGGCGGATTGTTTCCTGTGTTTTTCCGTTTACTTCAATTGTTTCCAGTCCTCCGTAGCGCCCGATGCCGTAATCGATATGCGTGATGTAATCTCCTGGATTAAGGCCTTTCAGCTCTTTCAAAGTAAGCGCTTCATTCTTTTTATTGAAGCTGTTTTTTAAACGGAAACGGTGGTAGCGGTCGAAAATCTGGTGATCGGTATAACAGGCAAGCTTTAAATCATTATCAATAAAACCCTCATGAATAGAAAGAAGGATAGGCGTAAATGATTCCTGCTCGCCTTCTTTTTTAGGAGATATATCTTCAAAAATTTTGTACAAACGGTCAATCTGTTTCGGAGTATCTGAAAAAATTATATTAGTTAATTTATTGCGGATATTGCCTTTGAAGTTATCATTCAGATGGCTGAAATTTTTATTGAAACTCGGCTGAGGCGAAAAATTATAAATTATGGTCTGTGTCGGTTTCAATGAATAATGATTGCCGAATTCAACTAAAGGAAAACCTAAAATCTGTTTTGTAAAAGTATCTTTATCAATATAGAGCTCTTCGGGCCCCAGCTGGGTGACCATTGTATCAAGCGCGCTGTAGGTAGTCTCAGCCTGCTCAAATGCTTTTTCTATTCTGTCAATTGTAAGCTGAAAATGTTTGAACCACACAACAGAATTTTCAGGAATGAATTCAAAAAAAGTCTGCCTGCTTTCCTGCAGCAACCGTGTTTGTATGTTCGGAATAATGGTGCAGTAAGTCAATTTTTGAATTGAAAGCTGTGAAATAGAATCGAAACTCCGGATAGAATCAACTTCATTTCCTAAAAATTCAATGCGGTAAGGCGTATCATTTGAGAATGAAAAAATATCGACAATTCCTCCCCGCACAGAAAACTGTCCCGGCTCTATAACATAGTCAACACGGTCGAAACCGTATTCGGATAAAACTTCGGTAATGAAGTCAATCGAAATTTTTTCTCCCTGCTTTAATTCTAAGGTGTTTTTGGTTAGATGTGTTTTTGTAACTACTTTTTCAGTGAGTGCCTCTGGATATGTAACAATGCAGATATGTTTTTTGCCGGTATTGATTTTATTCAGCACTTCGGCACGAAGCAGAATGTTTGAATTGTCAATGTCTTCATGCTGATAAGGCATACGGTATGATGCCGGAAAAAACAATATATTTTCTTCTCCCAGAATATTTTCCAAATCATTCAGGAAATAAGCCGCTTCTTCTTTGTCGGCAAGTATCAATAAATTGGCTTTGTAATTATGCTGATGTGCTGCTGCTGCAATAAAAGAAGCACCAGATCCAATAACACCTTTTAACTGAACGCGCGCAGTATTCCCCTTCAATTCCTGTGTCAGTAGTGAATTGTTAGCTGAGTCGCTGTACTTTCTTAAAATATCTTCTTTTGTCACCTGCCTAAAAAAGGAAATATAAATATACGAAAATAAAAAACTCCTTGATTTTTTAAGGGCTGTTAATGTTTAATAGGGTTTCCTGAAAAAACAAGACATATATATTATTCCTAAAAGCCACAGAATCGAAGACAGAATCAGGTAGATTCGATGTAGAAAATAAAAATGAGGTTCGTCAATGACTTTTCGATTTTGAAAATCCAGTAAGTCCCCTAAAAGTGGATGAAAGAAAAACAGAAAAATTATAATTGCAAGCATCAGACAGAGACAAATCTTGTTAAAAGGCTTTATTTTACTGAGATTGCAATTATTTCTAAAAAATTCATTCAGGAATAATAATAAACATGCTATTAAAGCGGCATAATTAATTCGAATAGTAACTTGTTGACTAATGAACCCCATTTGAATATGGCTTCCTAATATTTTTTGTCCTATTGGAATAACAAATGCGGCATAAAATGTAAATCCTCCCCACCAGAGAATGAAACTGAATATAGCAAGTTGATTGATGATCGATTTTATTTTCATGGCGATTACTTCTTCTTTCAAAAATTTGGTTCTATGTTTCCCGGCGATTAATTTTAATTACCCCTCCCATTAAACCGCACAACATCAACCTCTCCATCAAGCGGCAAATTGTTTTCTAAAGAACCAATAAACTGTTTTGCAAAATAAGGAGCAAGCATCACGCCTTTAGTCCCCATTCCGTTAAATACGCCTAATGATTTATGTTCGGGGTGAAGCCCGATGATGGGCCTTCTGTCAATTGAAGAAGGCCGCACTCCCGCCTGTCCGCTGATAATTTCAAACGGCACTTTAATTACTTTCGAAAGTTTTTCAGAAATTTCAGTGCGTGCTTTTTCTGTTACAATGTCATTAAGATTTACCCAGTCGTAAGTGGCACCAACGAGAAACAAATCCTCTCCGATGGGCAGCATGTAAACTCCTTTGTTAATTATTTTGTCCGTTTCAAGATTTTTTATTTTTACAACTAATGTTTCTCCTTTGGCCGGCTTCAGCGGAAGCCATTTGAAATAAGGGTTTTCAGCAACTTTATAACCTTCGCAGAAAATTATTTTTTTTGCTGTGTAGTTTTTATAGGTTACCGAATCAGATTTTATCTCTAAGAGCGAATGATCAAAAACTTCATCCAGAAGCAGCCTGTTCTTTTCAAAATAATTTCGGAAATCATCCAGAAATTTCGAAACAAAAAGGTTAGAACCATTTTCCACAAAAGCGCATCCAAGCGGATTGCTGACTATGTCTGTAAAAAAATCATTCGTAATTGTTTTTGAAAGGTATTTGCCTTCATCAGTATTAGAAGCCTTTTTCAACCAGAAATCTTTTTCCTGCTCTTCGCCGAAAATGCGGACAATTTCTTTTTTCCAATAAAAATTTTCGTTTAAAAATTGTTCTGCATCAAAATAAAATTTGTCTGAAAAAGGAATGAGTTCATCAGCCATCCAGCTTTTTACAAGCCGTTTAAAAACGATCGGGTTGAAATTTCCGGCAGCCACTTTAGAACACATAGAAAGTGTTTTATCATCAATCACCAAAACATTTAATCCTTCTTTTATCATTGAAAACGCAAGCACAGTGCCTGCAATACCCTGCCCTGCTATTATATAATCGAAATTTTTATTCATACTTCGGTAAAATATTGATAAGTCATTGTTTAAATTCCATAAAAAACATTTGTGGAATGCCCGTCATTTCCTTCCGGGCGAGGCAAGCGGAGAGCGCTGATATAATTTCAAATTAAATTTAAACTTTTATAAAAATAGTATTAATATTTTATTAAACGTAGTATCTTGCAATTGATTTGATCCATGGAAAAAGAAAAACAAAAATTAATTATAGGCCGCAGAGAAACTGTTGATTTCCCTGAACTGGGCCTGTTCGGCATCATTGCAAAAATTGATACTGGAGCTTATACCACAGCGCTGCATTGTCATGATATGCGCGAGGAGAACGGCGTGCTGCATTTTAAACTTCTTGACCCCGCTCACCCTGAATATAATGAACAGGATTTAAAGTTTGCGGCATATTCACAGAAAGAGATAAAAAATTCTTTCGGTGAAATTGAAAACCGCTATGTCATAAAAACACTTATCAAAATTGGACATAAACGCATAAAATCTGTAATTTCGTTAAGCGACCGCGGGAAGATGCGTTACCCCGTTTTAATTGGCAGAAAACTATTGAAAAATCGTTTTATTGTTGACGTGTCGGAGTTGAATCATCTCTCTCATCTTTCTCAAAATAGTGAGTGAAGATTTTTTTAAGTTTACTAATCCAAAAAGCAATTTAATTAATATTTTATAAAATGAAAATAGCAGTTTTATCACGCAACATCAAACTTTATTCTACCCGCCGCCTTGTGGAAGCCGCTGAATTGCGCGGACATGAAGTGATTGTACTTGATCACTTGAAGTGCGTTTTGGTAATTGAAAAAGGTAATCCGCACATTTTTTACGGGGGCAAAGAAGTTTCAGGTATTGATGCCATAATCCCGCGCATCGGGACTTCCGTTACTTTTTTTGGGGCGGCTGTTGTCCGCCAGTTTGAGCAGATGAAAGTGTTTTCATGTGTTGAATCACAGGCACTTGTTCGTTCCCGGGATAAGCTGCGCAGCCTGCAGTTATTGGCAAAAGCGGGTATCGGTATGCCGAAAACTGCATTCGCTTCCACACCAAAAAATATTGATAACGTGTTGGAGCAGGTAGGCGGTGCGCCTGTTGTGATAAAGCTTTTAGAGGGCACTCAGGGTATCGGTGTTATCTTAGCAGAAACGCATAAATCTGCCAAATCGGTTGTAGAATCTTTCCTTGCATTAAAAGCAAATATATTAGTTCAGGAATTTATAAAAGAGGCTGGCGGTGCTGATATCCGCGCTTTTATTGTCGACGGGAAAATTGTAGGCGCAATGAAACGCCAGGGACTTCCCGGCGAATTTAGAAGCAACCTGCATCGCGGCGGAAGTGCACAAGTGATTGAACTTACTAAGCCCGAAAGAGAAACTGCAATTAAAGCAGCAAAAAAATTAGGGCTTGCAATTGCAGGTGTTGATATGCTGCAGTCATCGCGCGGCCCGCTGGTAATGGAAGTAAATTCTTCTCCCGGCCTGGAGGGTATTGAAGGAGCTACAGGTGTTGATATCGCTGGAAAAATTATTGAATACATCGAGCGCAATGAGTTTAACAGCGAGCCGTAAATCAGCCGCCGTAAATTTTGAATCTGGAATCCATCGTTAAAAAATGCAATACCAAAACAAAAGTCTTCACATTAACGGAACCGAAATAAAACCGGGAAGCTCCGCGTCACTGAACTTAAATTTGTACCAGCTGCCAACCAAAACGGTTATAGAAATACCTGTTTACGTTTTTCGTTCAATTAAGCCTGGCCCTGTTTTATTGATACTTGCGGGAATGCATGGCGACGAAATTAACGGCATCGAAATTATCCGAAGGCTTATTCAAAGAAAAGATGTCCGCAATCCGCTTTGCGGCAGTATCATTGCCATTCCGGTAATTAATATCATTTCATTTTTATACGGCTCGCGCGATCTGCCTGACGGCAGGGATTTGAACCGATGCTTTCCGGGCAGCAGAAATGGTTCGCTTGGAAGCCGGATTGCATTTGATTTGATGAATGAAATAATTCCCCAGATTGATTTCGGAATTGATTTTCATACAGGAGGTGCTAAAATCAATAACTACCCGCAGATACGCTGTGTGTTCAGCAATAAAGTGAACTTAGATTTAGGAAAAAAATTCTCTCCTGCGCTTATTTTAAATGCTCCTTTCAGAGAGAATACACTTCGTAAAGAAGCTGCAAAAAAAGGCAAATCAATTTTAGTTTTTGAAGGAGGCGAATCTTCCCGCTTCGATTATTTATCAATCAATGAAGGGATGAACGGCTGTCTGCGTTTAATGAAACACTTGAAAATGGTTGCCCTCGACCTGCCTAAAAATCCCACTGTTTTTCTAAACAGATCAACATGGGTGCGTGCAAGAACTTCCGGCTTATTTCACACATCTAAAGTTAACGGATCGCACATTAGGAAAGGCGAGCTTATCGGGATGATCTGCGACCCTTACGGAGAGCATGAAGAAAAACTAATTTCACCGACCGACGGATATATTATCGGCATGAATAATCAGCCGGTAATTAATCAAGGCGATGCGCTGATGCATATCGGGGTGGAGGAATAAAGCAATGCAAATAATATCTGAAACAAAAGGTGATTTTTTTATCACAACTGACCCTTCAAAACTGGACATCAGCGCCATACACGACTTCCTTTCAAATCATTCTTATTGGAGCAGAAATATCCCATTCGAAAAAGTTAAAACGTCGATTGATAATTCCTTAAATTTCGGGCTCTTCAATAAAGGAAGACAGATAGGCTATGCAAGAATAATTTCTGATTTTTCGACAATCGCATATTTGGGAGATGTATATGTTTTGGATGAGTTCCGCGGGCAGGGGCATTCAAAATGGTTAATGGAAAAAGTAATGGCTCATCCGAATCTGCAAGGCTTAAGGCGCTGGATTTTATTGACCGGCACCGCACATGAATTATATAAAAAATATGGATGGACATCAATTGCAAGTCCTGATAAATGGATGGAAAAACACAACCCGGATGTTTTCAAATAAAAACAATAAATATAAAATGAGCAACATACTATTTCAAACTATCGACTGGACTTCAATTGAAAAAACAATACATGAAGGCGAAACAGGAACAGCCTATTGGCAGACAGTGCAGTTCAGCGGTCTTAGAATACGAATAGTAGAATATTCGAAAGGCTATATGGCGGATCATTGGTGCCAAAAGGGGCATATAGTACATTGTTTGGAAGGAGAGTTTGTAAGCGAACTTTCGACCGGCGAAAATTTTGTTCTGACCAAGGGAATGAGCTACGTTGTATCTGATGAGCTTAGTTCACACCGTTCTGTCTGCGAAAATGGAGTTAAATTGCTTATTGTTGACGGAGATTTTTTAAAAAACAATTCTTAGGAAAACACTGTTTCAATTTGTTAATTGTTTCATCTCGCCGAATTTTGCTGCACAGCCTTTAAACGGTTTACCATTGAGCATAACTTCCGATTTATAATTATATATGTGTTCACTCATGCCGTCGCTGCAGTTTTCTTTGGTGATGGTAATTTTTATTTTACTGCCGGCGGATTTGTCTTCAGCAGTATATATTGTATTGTTTCCGATTGTTTCTGCTTTAAAAAATGGGAAATGATAAAATTTAGACGCCATCGGATCATAAAAATCAATGAGGTTTTCTTTTTCTGAAACCTGCAGCTGCCAAAAAGGCTCAGTACCCATACACCAATAATTATAAGGGATAGAGCTGTTGAATCCGTTTTTTAATTCCATTGAAATAAGTTCGGTGAGCGATATGCGGAAACCTGTATTTGCCGGGTAATAATCTGCCGCACCTTTGAAATCAAGAAAAACTGTCTGATTAGGATAAGGAGCGGGAAGCAATTGGCTGTAAAGGCTGTCTAACTTTTTTTGATCGGCTTCATTAAAAGTATAGAGCTGGGAATCTTGGGCATTTTTAAACTGGCCGGGATGATAAACACCTTTATATTCTTTTATCTTTTTTACCGGTTGCGGGGCAGGTATTGTATCATGCTTTTCGGCACTGTCTTTAATTTTTGGATTTGATGAGCAGGAAAAGAAATGAAAAATTAAAAGAAAAGGAATAATTATTTTTTTCATGCGAATTATAAATTGAAATTATTTTAACAGCCTCTTTCCCATTTTATGTTTAATTACAAAACTAAAAAGCCCGTATAGCACGGAAGGCAGGAGCAGAATTCTTGTTGCCATAATCCTGTGCCCCGCTGCGGAAATTCTGCCCCCAGGCATAATCTATACCATACTCCGAAGAACTCCAGTAAGAAAGATTGTCGAAACCGCCCACAACAGCCCTTTGCGCACGCAGCAAATTAAGTTCATCTTTTGATGGCAGAAACCAATCGCTGAAACCATTGAGTTCAAGGGCATCGCAGACACTTGCAGCATAAGTGCCGGTTCCCTGAACAGCAACAATAGCGGTTGTATTTGCCTGCCCGGTGCCTACTGCTGTACCCGATGCTTTGCATATTTTAAAAGCGCCGTTATACCACTTTGCTTTTTTCTGATCTTTTTCTGAAGCTATTAAACCATGCTGTCCGCTGGCATCAACATAAAAAATAATACCGCCGCCGAATTTTTCTCCTATTTTATGGGCTTCAGGACTGCTGCTGTTTTTTTCATCTTTATGAGGAAGTGCAAAAACGATTATCAGAATACTTAAGAATAATTTCATTGGGTTAAATTTTAGAGGTTTTTCATAACAAATATAATATCAAAAATATTAGTTTGTTTTAAGGGCTGGCTTTTCATTATACACTCTCAAAAAATTGAATTGCAAAGTCGCAAAAGTCTATTATTACTTTTTTTTCAAGGTCGAACTCTTTTCTATTTCCCAAGTAATTATGAGAAGAAGGTGTGATTTCCTTTCCTTCTAACAATTCTGTCACGGTAATACATTTTATGTGCTTTTTAGAAACAAGAATAATATATGCATTTATGTATGGGTAATTTTTGGGTAAGTCACTTCCTTTAAATTCTCCACTCGCTCTAAATTTAACTTCTACAAAATATACGTCTTTAGTCTTAGGGTTTTGCATAACGAAGTCAGGCATTCTTCTGATTTCCTGTGCTACGTCAGAGCGCACACCTTTTAATAGTTCCATAATTCCTGGAATAGTATTCTCCATTCCATAACGAAACACGTTGTAACCTAAGCTAAGAAAAAGTTCTTGAACTAAAGTTTCTGCAATTCTTCCCTTTATCATTCCATAACGGAAATCCCTTTCCTTGTCAGTCAGTCCAGAGGGCTCGTTCTTTTCTGCTTGTCGGTCTAACGTTTCAACAGATTTATTATCGGCACTTTTTTGATTTTTCTTGGTGTAACATTTTAAGCAAAGTCCCCCGTTAAATTTGGTGTAGTCTCCGCACTCAGTACATTCTGCCATTTTTTTTTATTATAAGGTTGCAACTAGCATATCAATAATGAAAACTTGCGCATTATTTTGTTACTTGATGGTAAATTCAATACTCTTTTCTTGCAAATATATGTAATTATAAATGCAGCTTCCGTGAATATAAACGGTTTTTAGGTTTGAGAGCAAAATTGCGGAATGAACCTCAAACTCAAAACTTAAGGTTTTTCTATTTTATAAGAGGTTCCAGATGCTGAGTGGTCAATGAAACGTTCTGAGTGGTCAATGTCAGATGCTGAGTGGTTAATCTCAGATGCTGCAATCACTTTAAACATGCTGGCTGGTCAATGAAACGTTCTGAGTGGTCAATGAAACTTGCTGCAATCACTTTAAACATGCTGGCTGGTCAATGAAACGTTCTGGCTGGTTAATGAAACGTTCTGAGTGGTTAATGAAACTTGCTGCAATCACTTTAAACATGCTGGCTGGTCAATGAAACGTTCTGAGTGGTTAATGAAACTTGCTGCAATCACTTTAAACATGCTGGCTGGTTAATGAAACGTTCTGAGTGGTTAATGAAACTTGCTATAATCACTTTAAACATGCTGGCTGGTCAATGAAACGTTCTGAGTGGTCAATGAAACTTGCTGCAATCACTTTAAACATGCTGGCTGGTCAATGAAATCTTCTGGCTGGTCAATGAAACTTGCTGGCTACTCAATGCAACCTTCTGAGTGGTCAATGAAAACCTAGTCTGAGCTCATCGAAGAATTGGGCAGCTGTAAAAAATCTTTATTAAGCCGCCCCTGCACATATTTCCCTTCGACTCCCGCTCAGGGCTGGCTGGCTCAACATGACCAGCGCTCTATTCAATAATCAACATCTCAACACGTCTGTTTTTTTGGCGGCCAGCTTCGGTTTTGTTATCAGCAATAGGTCTTGATGATCCAAACCATTCTACTTTAAATCTGCTTTCGGCAATGCCTTTACTTACCAAATAGTTTTTAATAGCTTCCGAACGTTTTTCTGATAATTTTAAATTAGCGCCTGCATTGCCCTGATTATCGGTATGTCCCGAAATTTTTAAATGCCAGTTTGGTTTCTTAGTCATTAAACCAGCCAGCTCGTCAAGCGATGCAAATGAACTTTCTTTAATAATATCTTTTGCCGAAGCAAATTCAAGATTATTAAATGCTTTTTTAAGCACTTCCTCCTCCTCTTTATTCAGCTTAACCGCAGCCTCTTTTACTTCTTCTTTTTTAACTGCCGGAAAATGAAAGAAACCATCGGCAGCATCTTTCACCGCTGTTTTAGAAACGCCTCCTGCAATTACTTTTATTTCATTAGTGTTTTTTGCTTCTTCGGCATCAAGCCTGAATTTCACCAATTCATCAGCCGGTAAATTATCGAAAGTAAAGCTGCCGTCTTTTCCCTGCACAGCTGTTTTTAGGGCGCTTCCCTGCAGGTCAAGTGCAAATACTTTTGCTTCGGGACAGCCTTTATTGCTTGCCGGGCCCGGCTTATCGGGGCAGGCATCTTCTTTATCAATAACGCCGTCGCCATCGCGGTCGGGGCAGCCTTTATTAATAGCTAAACCTTTTTCATCCGGGCAGGCATCGTCTTTATCAACAACGCCGTCTCCGTCTTTATCAGGGCAGCCTTTATTTGCAGCAGTGCCTTTTTCATCCGGGCAGGCATCATCTTTATCGGCAATACCGTCGCCGTCTTTATCCGGGCAGCCTTTTAATGCTGGTAATCCGGCAACATCCGGGCAGGCATCTTCTTTATCAATTACTCCATCGCCGTCCTTGTCAGGACATCCTTTATTTGCGATAGTGCCTTTTTCATCCGGACAGGCATCATCTTTATCAGCAATGCCGTCGCCGTCTTTATCCGGACAGCCATGCAGTGTTTTTAGTCCGGCAACATCCGGGCAGTCGTCTTTTTTATCCGGCACACCATCTTTATCTCTGTCAAGCGATTCTCTGCCGAATCTTAAATTAAATCCAAAATGAATGTTCAAGTTTTTTGCGTTTTGAGGAAGAAAAGCACCAAGCAGATTGTCGCTTACAACATAAAACTGGCCGGATCCGGCGTTAAATGCCAAGCCCATACCTATATTATTGTAACTGCGGTTATACATCGAATAAGAAACCGAAAAATCGAGCCAGCGTCCTACTCTTTGGTTGTATGATAATGCCATTCCTGGATTCACAGTTTTATCAAATATCCTGGCATATAATAAAAGGCCGGCATTACTTTTTTCGAAAATTTTATAATTGGCGCTCAAATAAACCTGGGTAGATAAAAAGGTGGTATAACTTTTATGAACGGTGTCTATTTTAAATGTTTTTGCCAAAGTATCTCCCAAAACCTTTCCTGGATTTGTGGTTGAATCTTTATTAATTACCTGGTTAGCATTTAAACCCGAAAATGTAAACTGTCCGTTGGGATTATTGCTTTGATAATTGGTAACATCCGATTTCCAATTAATAAAACCAAGATCAATAACACTTGCCGAAAAAGTAATTTTATCCGAAAATTTATAAACTCCGCCAAAATCCACTCCCATACCTTTATTTTTCTTTTTGAAGGCATAATCCATAACCTGAAAATTCTTAAAAGCATCGCTGCCAATGCCCGAAGTATTCACTTTAATATTAGCGGCACCTGTAAGCGCAAATGAATTAGGATCGGTGGTAAGCGATATATCCGATTTTTCTGTCCACACATTTTCCATTCCGTAAAGGTATTTTACCTTGCCGCCAACGGTAAGTTTATCATTTATTTCCCTTGCAAAGCCCAGCCCGTATTCACGGTAATGAGTAAAATTTACACCAAAATTAAAATTTACCGGATTGCCGATAAGGTCGGGGCTGCCATTTCCTTTCCAAATCAACTCCATAAAATCTTTCGGATAGCTGAATTGAAAATCTATTTTTTCGCTGATATTAAAACTGAAATAGTTTTTCTTTATTTTAAAACCGAATGAAAGCAGATCGAGATGAAAAGCAGCAGTAAGGTAATTGTTTTTTGCCAGCTTGCTTAGCATGTTGGGGTAGTCAACCGAAAGTGAATCACCAGTATGTTTAATTAAATCGGAATATTTAAAACCGCTGTTGCTGAAATTCAAATAGTGGGAAGATATAATGGGCAGCCCGATGTTTATCCGGCTGTCAGATGGAATAAATGCAGGGTTCACATACATCCGCTGCGGAACCGCATCCATATTATACATTGTTAAATCTTGCTGTGCTGTTGAAGTGTAGGTGATTAATAAGCCGGCTGAAAGGTATAGAGAGTAAATAATTTTTTTCATGGATAATTTTAATGTTTTAATTGTACACTATATCTTACTTTAAGAGAGGGATTTCTCTATATTTTAGTCTTGACTTGTATCTGCAGGCCGAGCTTGAAATCTATTTTATAGTAAGTATATATTTTCACATTCTGATAAACGCCGCCAGTGCTTGTAGTATTGGCAACAGCCTTTATCAATATGTGCTTGGTGTTTTTCAAATGTGCCAGCCGCGATTTTACAACAACAGCATCATAATTTGTTGCAGTAGGCGAGGTTACTATACCTGAGGTAACAACACCGGATTTTAAAATTGACTGCGCTGGAGTTACCAATGAATCAAGTTTAGTGTAAACACTATCGGTAAAATAAACCTGCAGATTAACATCAAAAGGAAAACCGTTTGAATTATAGGTTCTGAATAAAATAGATTCTACATCATTCGTAAGCGTCTGCTGCATTGTAAATGGAAGCGTATCCTGAAGCGTGAAATTTTGAGCAGTTCCGTATAATGGCAGATTAACTTCCATATCAACTCTAAAACGGCTGGTGTCTAAAACAAAATTTTGATGGTTAGCCGGAGTCGGGTTTGTCTGTGAATTTATTTTATATATTAAGTATTTCGGAGTATGATTAACAATAGTCGCAATGTTGCTGTTGGTATTATTTAATGTAAAAGAATCTGTTAGAACCTGGCCTATCTGATTAAATCCAGGGCTGTGGATTGGGAGTTGCGCTACATAATTAGGAACACCGGTATAGGTAACCGGAATATCTGGCTGTCCCGGCGTGTATCCGTAAAAAGGATTAACGCCTGCATTAATTGGTACGCCGTATGAGTTGGAGATAATCAATTTTATTCTCGGATCAACCAATGTAAAGGATCCTGTTCCTAAAGCACTTTTAAAAATAGAAAGCTGTACAGAGTCTGTCCCTGCCGGTGTTAAAGACTGCTGACCGATATCGCCGTAAATTTTCGCAAAACTTATACTATTTAAAGACTGTGAAACTGATATATTATCCGTAGGCGTAATAGGTGTGCCGGAGCCTGTAAGGGTGATGGTAGAATTTACTGTGAATTGATTTGAAGCTGTTCCCCCGACTGTCATATCAAAAGTATAGCCAGCAAGATCAACCGTAGTAACAGCTGTTACCGGAAGGGTGCCGGTATAAGTTAATAAAATTGTTTTGGAAAAAGCAACACCATTTTTCTTTGCACTTGGAATTTGTATCACAATGCTTCCATTATCATTAATGTCGGAATTAATGGTTATATCAAGACTTCCGGTTTTAAACTTTATTGAATCTATTAATGGACCGTTTGTACCAGTATTAAAAGCAACAATCTGCGGGGGAAGGGACTGTGTAAAAGTAAATCCTGCTGGATTCGGCCCTGTATTAAGTGGTGTTGAAAATGGCGGAACCGTTTGGTTAGGGAGCGTTATTACATCTGATGCTTTAAGTGAAAATAAATTACTCCGGTAAATTATTGAACAGAAATTATTTGCATCTACAGATACAACCTGCGATCCGCCTTTATTAAGGAGGTCGCTTATTGTAAGCGAAGAATAAATCAATGGAACAGCAAGGTTAGGGCTGTAATCAATTTTTGTTAGTTTGTTGAGGTCGAAATTATCCTTAATACATGATTGCACTGCAGAAATCATTATCGCTGAAAGAAGTATAATACCAAATTGGGGCGTCAATTTTTTGACATTTTTCATTTTCATTAGGTTGTTTTTTTATTCATTGCGAAAATACAAAATCAATTTGATACAGTACCAATTTGATAATTTGACAGATGAATTATTTTTAATTTTTTAAGTTTCAGGAAATGGAGGGTAAACTAATTTTATAGCGGCAGGTTATTCAAGCTGATAATTATAAATACTGTTATCAGAGCTTCCTGTGATAAGATTATACCTGCCTTCATTGTTCATATCGCCTATAGTGAAAAGGGTTTTCCCCTGCAGCGGGAATCCTTTGTACAGCGAGCCGTCTGCATTTATTAAATAAAGTTCGTTCGAAGCTTCGGAGACAACACCGATTTTTTGAGTGCTGTCAGGGAAAGTAAAAAACAGCGGCGCTTGTTTTATAGGCTCGTTAAATTCATATTTGAATAATAATGCTTTGTCCTGAGAAAAAACCTGCAGCTCTTTATTGCATAGAAAAATATACTCTTTGTTCTTATCATTATTGATGTCCTGATAATCAAAAAAAGCAGCCGTTTCAAAATCCTTGATGGTAAAACTTTCTTTGCCCCCGCCAAGATTTACTTTAGCAATTTTGCCTAAAGTATCAGCAGCAATGATAATTGTGCTGTTAAGATTTTTGCCGGTTTCGATATAAAAATTGCGGATACAGCTTCCTAAATCCTCTTTTACTTTAATGCGCGTTTCTCCCTGTCTGTTGAAAATATATATTTTCCCTTTCACATCTACAGCACATAAATAATCTTTGTCATCAACCGAAAAATATTGAATCGGCAGTTTTACAACGCTGTTTGTTTTATCAAACTTAAAGTTCTTAACCTCCTCGCCGGTCGGCTTGAAACAGTATATTTTTTTGTTTTCGCAGGCAGCAAAAATTCGGTAATCATGGTTCTTTTCATAATCAAATACTGATATTGCATTGGCTGCATTAGATTTTAATTCAATAGGAAAGCCTTTTACATCTTTTCCATTTCTATCCAGCATATATATGGCAGAACGCGTGTTGAACAGCATCTGCAATTTGCCGTTTTTTAAAATATCAACTTGCTGCACATCACTGATTATTTTTTCAGGCAGTTGTTTTGTCCATATAATTTTTCCGGTGCTGCCTATTAAATATAATTTATCAGCATCGTCCTGAACAGCCGTTTCTTTGGTTTTTGTAAGGTGATTTATTACCAGGCATGGTTTCGAGCTGACAGAAGTATCCAATTTGGTTTCCCACAATGTACCGCCTTCCAGATTATATTTTGGATTAAATTTTAAGTAAACAGAGCTGTAAAATAATTTATTATTGGCCGTAAACTGAATTCCAATTCCTTCGAATTTATGAAACAGCTCCAAACTATTTTCAATGTTTTTTGCGGAAGGTTCATCCGTAAAAGCACTGTATATATTGGGTGATCGGGCTATTGAAGAATATATATATACATTGGCTTCTGAAGAAATATTTTCTGAAAAAGTTTTGTAGTTTTTATCACCTGCTAATGTTTTATTGTTTTCGAAGTCGTTGATAAAATTTTGGATTGCTTCTTCGCTGTTGGCAAAAACAATATAATCACCGGCAGCGGTAAAATAATTGTTGGTTATTCTGCTGAATTGCCAGCCGAGAAGTTCCGGGAGGAGTCTGGGTAAATTTAAACAGTTAACCGCATGGTTTCGATAGCTTTTAAGGGAAGCCCTTTTCTTGTTCCTGATGTTTACCGTGTCTGATAAAGCATTAAGGGTACTCACCGCATCATCAATATTATTTGAATGAATAACAGCATAAGAATTATTAGTTAAATCGCTTGATGAAGCCTCGGTAATTACAAGAGCTATTTCGCTGCTCATCCAATCAATCATAGAACGTTCAATATTAATGCGGTATTTGGAGTTTATTTCCTCCATATACTGTTCGTAGTTTTGCCTTCTGCCCTGCAGAATCGCACTTAAATAATTCTTATAATCGTGTTGAAAGCCTTTCATATTGCTTATTCCAAAAAACAGCAGCAATGCTGTTTTCGAAGGGATCACTCTTGTTAGTTCAATTCCCTGAGGCTTTTGCCGGCTGAATAAATTTAAAAAATTTGCTGCCGAATCATTGGCCTGTGTGAAGCCGCCTAACATCAAGGCATTGGGTTTTATGGCAATATCCCAGCCTGAGAAGTCGGCAAAATCAGCCAGTGAATTAATATCTTTTTTCAGGTTCGGAGAAATAAAATTATTCAGGATACCTGGTAAATTTTTATAATTAACATATACATTCGCGTCAACATTTTTGCCTGCAGTATTTATAACTTTGCTGAAGTTTTTATCATTGGCCAGTGAAATGCCTGATTTTATCTGCCGGATGGCATCTTCAACTAAATTTTGTTTGCCGCTCATCATTAAAATGCCGTTTAAAAATGCAAAACTTAATGAATCCTTATTTTGAGGGTGTATTGTGCGGATATCTTCTCCTCCATAATTGCGGTGAGCAGGTTCTGAATTATTGTTTACCATTTTTATAAACTCTTCAACGCTGGGTTGATGACGTAAATCGGGTAAACTGTAAATAAATAAAAAATCGAATGTAGCAGCACCGGATACATGTGCCGAAATAAATAAAGAGCGATTATCCAGCAGCTGTGATACGGCCGGATTTAATTTAAGCAGCGAATCAATATAACGGGCCTGGATATCAAGTTTTGAAAAGGCAGCTGTTCCCAGCATCTCTTTCCACATGAGCGAGGTCTCAGATAATTTTTTCCATGTGTTTTTTGACTGCCTGCTTTCAAAAATAATGGACGCATTGCTGGGAATTGCATTAATGGCATCACTTACAGGTATCCTTAACTCTCTAGTATAACTATACCAATATATCCCGCCTGCAGCAATAAACGCCGAAATAACAATTACTAATATTATTTTTTTCCACATTTTTTTAGAGTCATGAGTATGATTCATGACTCGAAATTTATTATTTAATTAAAATGTATCGCAGAAGAGCCCACCAGCATTAACGAAACGGAATTTCGGAAAAAATACTGTTTTTGCAGTGATTCCCTTCTTTTGAAATTATATAGTAATTTCCAAATTGCGAAATTAACTAATGCTTACACCGGATTTATGAGTAGAGAAGAAAATTACTAACACGTAATTGCTGCTTAAAAATTATTCCTGACGAACTTCAGGGAAGCCGTCCTTAAATAACTCAAAACATTTTTTCAAAAGTAAAGGAGGGAATTAAATATGAAATGAGAATTTTTCGGAATAGGGAATTAAAAAACAACATTATCTATTAACCTCACGCTGCCTAATTTAACTGCAATACAGGCAACAGCATTTTTATTTTGGCTGTAATCTGCAATCGGCTGCAGCGTTTCGGTATCGGAGATTTCAAAATATTCAAGCTGTATTTTCGGTTCTGTTTTTATTTCTTCGGCAGCAATCGCTTTTAAATCCGCAATGGTTTGAGATGTTTTTAATTCTTTTACTTTAAACAGGGTTTTTGAAATCAAAGATGCAATATTTCGTTCTTCAGCAGTTAATCTTTCATTCCGTGAGCTCATTGCCAAGCCGTTTGCTTCCCTTACAATAGGGCAGGCAATAATTTCAACAGGCATCCCTAATTGTTTTACCATACTTCGTATAATTGCCAGCTGCTGAAAATCTTTCTGCCCGAAATACGCCTTATCTGCCTCTATAATTCTGAATAGTTTGCTTACTACCTGGGCTACGCCGTTAAAATGGCCGGGACGATGAGCCCCTTCCATCACTTCAGCCAATACCCCGAAATCCACAGTTCTGCCTTCAGCCCAGCTTTTATCTTCAACAGCCAGTCTTTTAAGCTCAAGCTCCTTTGCAGAATACATTTCTGATACAGCAGGGGCAAAAACAACATCGCAGCCTGCAGATTCAAGCATTTGACAGTCAGCTTCAAAAGTGCGGGGATAGTTTTGTAAATCGCTTAAGTCATTAAACTGTGTAGGATTTACAAATATACTGCAAACAACAGGTTCGCATTGCGCCCTGGCAGCCTCTATCAAAGAAATGTGCCCTCGGTGCAATGCCCCCATAGTTGGCACAAAACCAAGACTTTTCTGCTGATTCTGCAGATTTTTCAAATATAATTTCAGCTGTGCTCCAGAATTAAAAATAATCATTGGACGAAAAAATTGTTGAAAGGCAGCAATATCAATATCAATGGAAACTTTTTGGCAAAAGAGGAGGCAAATCTAATATTAATACTTTGAAATAACGAAAATTTTTCATTACTTTTGTATTACTTTTTAACAATCTAACCTTAATTCAACCATATGAAGAAGAAAGCGAGAGTTCTGTTTGTATCACAAGAAGTTACCCCTTATTTAGATGAAACTCCGATGGGTACAATCGGACGCAGGTTACCACAGGGGATTCAAGAGCGGGGGAAAGAGATCAGAACCTTTATGCCCAAATATGGATGCATAAATGAAAGACGCAATCAGCTGCATGAGGTAATTCGCTTATCAGGTATGAATTTGATTATTGACGATTCTGACCATCAGCTGATCATTAAAGTAGCTTCTATTCAGTCGGCCCGGATGCAGGTTTATTTTATTGATAATCAGGAGTATTTTGAAAGGAAACATGTTTTAACTGATAAAAAAGGGGAACATTTTGCAGACAATGACGAACGAGCAATTTTCTTTTGCCGCGGGGTGATTGAGACAGTTAATAAATTAGGCTGGTCGCCTGATATCGTTCATCTGCATGGCTGGATGACAAGTTTAACGGCTTTATATTTGAAAAAATCCTTTAAAGACAATCCTTTATTCAGAGATACTAAAATTGTTTATTCGATTTATGACGATGAGTTTACAACTCCTCTTCACAAAGATTTTTCTAAAAAAGTATTGTTCGAAGGAGTTGAAAAATCCGATGTTGAGTTATATAAAAATCCTACTTTTGTGAACGTCAGCAAACTTGCTATTGATTTGGCCGATGGCGTTATTAAAGCCAGCCCGAAAATTAATTCAGATATTGAGAAGTATATCAGAAAATCGGGAAAACCATGTCTGGATTATATTGCCGGTGATGAGTACGTTGCAGCCTACTCTGAATTTTATGATAATATACTTGAAGAGGCTGAGGTACTTGTTTAACAGGACTTTGAGAGTAAATTTAAAGAGTATGAACAAATAAAAAGAACTGCTGTTATTGCGGATATTCCAATTGGCAGATTTTACACGAATTATTTTTATGGTGCAGCGTAATAAAATGAAAATAAAAAATTTGCCCGGGGCAGTCTGGGCAAATTTTTTTTTAATAGTACCGGCAGTACTTTTGTTCAGCCTCGCTTCATGCGATAAATCAAGTGTTATAGGTTTAAAGGTGCAGCCTTCAAACGATCTGTTACATGTCAATTACATTGATACAGCAACTTTAATTACAAAAACGGTAAAAATTGATTCGCTGCGAACTGACGAAATGCTGATTTATACTGGTGACGCTTTATTAGGAACTTATATTGACCCTGTTTTTGGCAAAACCTCCTCTTCCTTATACACCCAATTGCGCTTAACAACCAATGCCCCTATTTTCAGCGTTTCACAGCCGATAATTGATTCAGTAGTTTTATCACTCGTTTATGATACCACGTATTATTATGGAAAAAGGCTGAGGGTGCCGCAAAAAGTAAATGTTTACCAATTATTGGGCGGCCTGAGCAGCCTGAACAGTTATTTTTCGGGCAATACAATCAGCAGATCGTATGTTGATCTGGCAAATAATTATGGATTTATTCCCCAGCCTCTCAAACATTTTATAATTCATAATCAGCCCCTGGCACCCCAGCTTAGAATTCCCATTGATGTTAATTTCGGACAAACAATCCTAAATAACCAGGGCAGCGCTAATTTAGCGGACAATACTGCTTTTCAAACTTTTATGAAGGGTTTTTATATTACTACTGAAAACACTGCCTCACTTGGTGCAGGTGACGGCAATATTCTTCATTTTAAATTAGCTGATTCACAGTCGAAACTTACATTGTATTATAATGATTCACTTCAATATGATTTGAGCCTGACTGGTACTACGCGCTTTTCGCACTTCAGCCATGATTATGCGTCCGGCATTAATAGCAGTCTGGCTGCTCAATTAAGTCAGGCACCTCCAGCTCAAAACAACATTTTATTTGTTCAGTCAATGTCCGGTGTTAAAACAAAAATTGAAATGCCATATCTATTGAACAGTGCAAATTCAGGAGCTTCGGCGATTGATAAGGCGGAGCTTGTAATTAAAATTATTCCTGATCCTGTTTACCAGCTCGATACTTTTGCTGCCCCGCCGGCCTTGGTATTGTTTGGTATTAATGATGACGGTACAAACTACGCTTTGCCTGATGCCGGCGAAGGCCCTAATTATTTTGGAGGAGCTTACAATGCTTCCACGTTGGAATACCGCTTTAACATTGCAAGGTATATTCAGCAGGTTGTCTCAGGCAAATTAAAAAATAATGGTCTGAATTTACTTCCGTCGAGCGGTGCTTTATATGCGAACAGGGCAGTAATCGGAGGGGGCGGAGGCGGTAACAGCAACGCTTACAAAATGAAACTAAATATTTCGTATACGAAATTGAAGTAAAAATAAATTTAAAATGTGCAAATTTGAAAATGATTTTTTTTGTTTTCGAATTAATAATTAAACATTTAATAATTAAAAAACATGTGCGGAATAGTTGCATACATTGGAAATAGGCAAGCATACCCCATTCTTTTGAAAGGCTTGCAGCGCTTGGAGTATAGAGGTTACGACAGTGCAGGAATTGCTTTGGTTAATGAGAGCCAATTAAACGTTTATAAATGCAAAGGCCGGGTTTCTGAATTGATCAATTTTACGGCTGATAAAAATAAAAGCGGAACAATCGGCATCGGGCACACCCGCTGGGCAACACACGGCGTGCCTAATGATGTTAATGCGCATCCGCATTATTCAGCTTCTAAAAATTTGGTAATGATACATAACGGTATCATTGAAAACTATAACTCGCTGAAAGAAGAATTAAAAAAGCGAGGGCATGTGTTTTTAAGTGATACGGATACCGAAGTGCTCATTCATTTAATTGAGGATATTAAGCAGAAAGAAAACCTGCGCCTGGGTGAGGCAGTGCGGATAGCTTTAAACCAGGTAGTAGGAGCGTATGCAATTGTTATTCTTTCAAAAGACAACCCAGACGAATTGATTGCTGCCAAAAAGGGAAGCCCTTTGGTAATAGGCATCGGCACAGACGAATTTTTTATTGCCTCGGACGCAACCCCGATTGTTGAATACACAAAAAATGTTGTGTATCTGGAGGATGGAGAAATTGCATTTATTGAACGCGGGAAAGAATTGAAAATAAAAACCATTAAGAATAAAGTAAAAACTCCGTATGTTCAGGAATTAGAGCTGAAGCTGGAAGCATTGGAAAAAGGCGGTTTCGAGCACTTTATGCTGAAAGAAATTTATGAGCAGCCTCATTCAATTAAAGATAGCATGAGAGGACGGCTGAGTTCTGAAAAAGATGTAGTAAATCTTGGAGGAATTGCCGAATACGAGCAAAAATTTTTAAATGCAAAACGGATTATTTTTATTGCCTGCGGTACATCATGGCATGCTGCCTTAGTTGCCGAATATTTATTTGAAGATTTAACACGCATTCCGGTTGAGGTGGAGTATGCATCGGAATTCAGATACCGCAACCCTATAATTTATGAAGACGATGTGGTAATTGCTATTTCACAGTCGGGTGAAACTGCTGATACTCTGGCGGCTATTGAACTGGCTAAATCCAAGGGTGCAACTATTATCGGAGTATGTAATGTGGTGGGTTCATCCATTGCACGGGCTACTCATGCAGGTTCTTATACACATGCCGGTCCTGAAATCGGCGTAGCATCAACCAAAGCATTTACAGCTCAAATAACAGTGCTTACGTTGATGGCATTGCGTATCGCATTCCGAAAAGGAACAATTTCAGCCTCGCGTTTTCATCAATTGTTAAATGAATTGGAAGCCATTCCTGAAAAAGTGGAACGTGTTCTGAAAACAAATAATAAGATAAAATATATTGCCGAAATTTATAAAAATTCTACCAATGCCTTGTATTTAGGGCGGGGATATAATTTCCCGGTTGCATTAGAGGGTGCTTTAAAATTAAAAGAGATTTCATACATTCATGCTGAAGGTTACCCGGCAGCGGAAATGAAACATGGCCCTATTGCTTTGATTGACGAGGAAATGCCAGTATTTGTTATTGCTACCAAAGGTGCATCTTACGAAAAAGTTGTGAGCAACATTCAGGAAGTAAAAGCGCGAAAAGGAAAAATTATTGCAATTGTTACCGAAGGAGATAAACAAGTTAAAGAAATGGCCGATTATACTATTGAAATTCCGGAAACGGATGAAATATTGGTGCCATTAATTTCAGTTGTTCCGCTGCAATTATTATCCTACCACATTGCTGTAATGAGAGGCTGTAATGTTGACCAGCCAAGGAATTTGGCGAAATCCGTTACTGTTGAATAAAGTATGAATTAAAAAAGATAAGCCCCGTCAGATAAAACTACGGGGCTTTTTTTATTCATTTAATGTCGATTGTCATCCAGCCTAAAGCATTTTTTTTAAGCTCTTAAATTTGTTAAGTCCACATGAAAGCTTCCCTCATTGTAAAACAAATTGATCCATCATTTTAATTTTATCCAGTTTTTCTGGCAGAGAGGAGCAGTCTTTTTTGCCAATTATTTTTATTCTGCTTAATAAAGGTTTTTGCAGCCTTCTACTGATTGGAACAACTTTTTTATTCACAATGCAGCTTCCCATTTTTATCAAAGTAATTTTATCGAGCCTGACAATGTAAGAATTGTGAACACGGATAAAATCGTTTGCCGGCAATTGGTTTATAATGCTTTTTAAAGTAAAATGCACTTTATGTTTTTCGTTGATGGTATGAACAACAATATCATCATCCATTCCTTCAATCATAAAAACATCCTGAGGATTTATTTTTATAAATTCGTTTTTTATACATATAAAAAAAGCATCATTGAGGTTTGGGTTTTGATTTGTGTTTTTCATTTTTGGGGGGGGCATTTTCCCTAAACCGCCTTAACATTGAAAGCAGGAAGGGGGAATTACTTGAATTTTTTGTCAATAAATAAAAAAAACGGTTATTGTAAAATTTATGAAGGCAGCAATTTGATGCTGGCAAATTTTGATCTCAGAATGAATGCTGTATTCCGTTTTACAGTAAAAAATTCAAAGAACTTACACATCAAAAATAGATTTGATTCAGGAGGTAGACAATAGTAGGAAAGATGATAAAAATGCAGCTTCGGCAATGAATTTCGGTGTCATTGAAACAATGACAAAATACGTATGAAAAAAGAAAAAAATTGATAATGTTCCTGTTTTAAAGAAAGTTGTACCGCTAGAAGCCAATAGGTAAGCCTGTCATTTCTGAGTAATCAGGGTTAAAATAAAAAAGGAGAAATTAAACTAAATGATTATTGATAGCGTAAAGTGACAGCTCGGCATTGTTTTTTAAATCCATTTTTTCGAGGAGGCGGCGGCGGTAAGTGCTTATAGTAGCTATGCTTAATGATAATTCCGCAGCAATTTCAGAAACAGTTTTTCCACTGGCAATGAGTTTTAGGACTTGAAATTCACGGTCAGAAATATGTTCATATTCTTCCTTGTTTTCATCATCAAACCGAGAGGCAAGTTTTTCAGCTACTGTTGACGAAATATATTTTTTACCGCTTAGGATAATCTTTATTGCATTTATAAGTTCGGTTCTTAAGCAGTCTTTTGTAATATACCCATTGCCTCCGGCTTTAAGCACTCTTATTGCATATTGATTTTCGGGGTGGATGCTTATGATAAGCACAGGGGTTTTAATTGATTCGGATCTTAACTGCTTTAAAACCTCTAAACCTGTTTTATCAGGCATAGACATATCCGAAATAATAATTGAATAATTTCCTTTCCTTGCTTTTTTCTCGGCATCATTTCCGTTAAATGCTTCATCAATATTGGCTGATGGGAACTCTTCTATCAAAATTTTGGCAAGTCCCTGCCGGATTAATTCGTGGTCATCAGCTAATAGTATGTTCATATTTAAAAGGTATTATTAATTCTATTTGTGTCCCTTTATTTTTTTTGCCATTAATAATTAATTCTCCGTTCAGCAGCCTCGCTCTTTCTTTCATTCCCGTAATCCCAAGTGTTTTGTTTTTATTTATTGCTTCACTGTCAATCCCAATTCCATCATCAGTAATCTGCATAATTAATTCTTTTTCATTTTGAATTATTGAAACTACAACAGATTCAGCCTTTGCATGCCGGGTTATATTGGTAAGTATTTCCTGCAAAATCCTGAAAACATTTATACTAAAATTCGCATCAAATTTTTCTTCTTCATTATATGAAATAAATTTACAAGGGATGCCTGTTTGATCTTGAAAATTGCCGCATTTCCATTCAAGAGCCGCAATAAGTCCTAAATCATCAATAATAGCCGGCCTTAGCTCAGTTGAGATTTTTCTTACAGTATTAATGATATTATCACTGAACTCTAGCATTTCACTCAATTTTGAAACAACTTCCTTGTCTGTATTGTTTTGTTTCTGCCGAATCCAGCCGATATCCATTTTTTGTACTGTAAGCATTTGGCCGAGTTCATCATGTATTTCACGCGCTATATGGGTGCGCTCTTTTTCACGGATGTTTTGTAAATGAGATGAAAGCTGATGTAACTCTAAATTTTTATGCCTTAGTTCATTTATTAATTCACCTTTTTCAATTTCTGATTTTTTAAGATTAGTTATGTTCTGACCGGATACAAAGATAATGTTTGCATTATCCCGGCTTTCACCGGATGCACTTATAAACATATTAACCAAACTGCCGTCCTTTCTTTTCCAAACCCTCTCACCAATATCGATTGGTTCTGATTTTATTAAACTTGCGAGAGTTGCTTTTATTGCTTCCTTAGGATGCATCATAAAATCATAAATCACCAATGAATTGATTTCTTCAGGGAGATAACCTAACAGCTGCAAAAAAGCGGAATTTGAATAAAGAATTTTTTGAGTATCGGCATCGAAAAAACAGATAGCCAGCATCGAGTTATCAATAAAAGTTCTAAAATCCTTCTGGCTTTTTTGTAATGCAATTTCCGATTTTTTGCGCTCAGTTATATCACGGCTCACGCCTTGAATTTCGAGAAGGCCTGTGATTTTATTAAGGTAATAATGGTTCGAAATTTCCGCATAGATCAGCCTGCCGTTTTTGTGAAGATGCACCACTTCATGAAGGTATTCCGAAATAAGTTCTGGGTTTTTATAGAAATTTTCTATACGTTCCTTTACGTTCCGTAGAAAAGGCTCACGGCACTCAGGGTGTAAAGTTTCGCTAAAATGCATTTCCTTCATTTCAATTGGGGAGTACCCTAATCCAGATTCTACTGAAGGACTAATGTAGGTAAAATGCCCTGTGCCTGGATCGAGCACCCAAATAATATCTTTAACATTCTCTGCCAACAGTCGATAACGCTGTTCGCTTTCATTCAGCAGTTTTTCAGATTTTTTACGAGCGGTAATATCGCGGCTTACGCCTTGAATTTCAAGCCGGCCTGTATTCTTATTCAGGTAGTAATGGTTTGCAATTTCGGCATTAAGTATCGTGCCGTTTTTGTGAACATGCACTGCTTCGTGAAGGTATCTATTGGTAAATTGAGGATTTGTGTTAAAACTTTCTATCCTTGCCTGCATCGCCTGTAAAAATGGAGCACGAAATTCTGGCAGTAATGTATCGCTGAAATACATTTTCATCATTTCATCTGGGGTATATCCCAATACAGGTTCTACCGAAGGGCTGATGAATAGAAAACGGCCTGTGGCTGGATCAACCACCCAAATAACATCATTAACATTTTCTGCCAATAAGCGGTAGCGGTATTCACTCTCATACAGTTTATTTTCTGTCTGTCTGCGCTCAGTAATATCCTGAATGGTTCCTACCATTGAAAGGATATTCCCATTGCTGTCAAAATCTACTTTTCCAAAGCCATGTACCCATCTAATCTCTCCATCAGCCTTACGTACAATTCTATACTCTTTATTGAAGGGAAGACGTTTCAAAATAACATCTTCCGTTAAATGCTGGTTTATCACTTCCTTATCTTCAAGAAATACTAAATCTAACCAGCCATCAATAGTCCGGTTATAGTTCAGGTCTATTCCAAAAATCTGATCAAGTACAGCTGATGATTTCCAAAAACCTTTTATAAAATCAGTTTTATAAGAACCTATAGATGCTGCCATCTGCGATTCTTCAAAGAAATACTCAGTTTCTTTCAAAAACAGTTCATTTTTCTTTATTAATTCGTCGGCTGCTTTCCGTTCGGTAATATCATTCCTGATAGCAACATATTGATAGGGTTTACCCTGCTCATTCATAAACGGAACAATGGTGGTATCTGCCCAATAATAAGTTCCATCTTTTGCCTTGCTTTTTACATCATTCCTCCAAACTTTCCCAGCTGTAATAGTTTGCCACATCTCAGAGAATAATTTTTTAGGATGATACCCCGAATTTACAATGCTGTGATTTTTACCAATTAATTCTTCTCTGCTGAATTTAGAAATTCCTACAAAATTTTCATTTACAGATTTAATGTTTCCTTCAGGATCAGTAATACTGACAATGGAGGATTTGTCAAGTGCATATTTGTAATCCGAAAGTTCTTTGTTTGCTCTTATTAACTCATCTGTAAATTTTTCTTTATTCGTTTTTTTCATTTTAATTCTAGGTAATTTATTTACAAAATTCAAATTAAAGAAATGAAATTATTTGAATTTGTAAGAGTTAAATATGATGTTAATCATGATTTGAAATTATAATATCAGGCAGTGAGCTTTTGTGTGAGTTAATTGCAATGTTTGTTTCTAATCGAGAGTCTTCGAATAATGCACATGAATGAAGAGGAAGTTGAAAGCGAAGGGAGATATAAGGTTTGAGTTTTCTAAGAAAAATTAATTTTTTTAGAAGCCGGGATCTTATAGGATTAGCGGATTTGTGCTGTTTAAAAGGGTTTTAGAGAAAATAAAAAAGGAACAAACCGAAATAATTAGTTTGTCCCTTTTTAGTGGTCTCGCCCAGAATCGAACTGGGATCAAAAGTTTAGGAAACTTCTATTCTATCCATTGAACTACGAAACCATATTTTTTACAGGATACAAACCTATAAATTCTGAATGAAATAATCAGTAATTTTATTAAACAAATGTAATCTATCTTTACCAAGTACATTGTGCTCATGCCCGGGATAAACAAAATAATCCACCTGCTTGCCTTTATCAATGCAGGCTTTTAAGAACATTAAGCTGTGCTGCCAAACAACTACATTATCGGCTGTACCGTGGATCAGCATTAATTTACCTTTTAAATTTCCGGCATAATTCAGCACACTTGATTCTTCGTATCCTTTAGGATTTGACTGGGGAGTATCCATATAACGCTCGGTGTACATAATTTCATAATAACTCCAGTCAATTACAGGGCCTCCTGCAACGGCTGCTTTAAACAAATCAGGATAACGGGTCATAATTGATGTGGTCATGAACCCGCCGAAGCTCCATCCCATCAAGCCCATCCGGCCTGCATCCACATATTTTAAATTTTTCAGGTACTCGATGCCGACTATCTGATCCTGTATTTCTATAGTTCCAAAATGCTGAAAAGTGGCTTGCTCAAAGGCTTCTCCACGATTAGCGCTTCCTCTGCTGTCCATAGTAAATACAACAAAACCATGTTCTGCCATATACTGCAGCCACATATCGCCTCCCCCGTTCCAAGTGTTGTTCACCAGCTGTACATTCGGCCCGCCATATAAATAAACGATTGCCGGATATTTTTTTGTGGAATCAAAATCAACAGGCTTAAACATTCGGCAAAATAGGTCATCGCCGTTTTTGTTTTTTAATTTAAAAATGCTGAGCTGTCCGAGTTTGTAATCTTTTAAAGGGTTTTCGGACTGTTTAATTGTCTGCACTTTTTTTCCGCTGCTTGTATAAACAGCAATTTCGCGGGGAACTGCCATACTTTGAAAATTATCAATGATGTAGTTTCCTTTACCGCTGAGGATAGGAGTGTGTGTTCCTTCGCCGGAAGTAATTTTAGTAACTTTTCCCTTTTTTAATTCAACACTGTAAAAGTTCCTTGTAATGGGGCTTTCGGCAGTAGATGAATAAAATGCTTTTGTTCCTTTTTCATCAAACCCAGCAAAATCGGTAACTGTAAAGCTCCCTTTTGTAAGCTGTTTGATAAGCGTTCCATTGACATTATATAAATACAAATGATTGTATCCATCGCGCTTCGACTGCCATATAAACTGATCGGGATGATTCGGCACAAATACTAAGGGATGCAGGGGCTGTACATATTTATCGTCTTTTTCTTCAAACAGTGTTTTTTCAAAAAGTCCGGTTGCAATGTTGTAAGAATTTAATTTTAAATCATTTTGATCCCTGTTTAAAATGGCAATGTAAACGTACTGTTCATCAGCACTCCAGGCGATGTTTGTTAAGTATTGATCTTTAGGTTCTCCAGTTTTTAAGAAAACAGTTTTGCCGGTATTAACATTATAAACACCGACAGTAACTTCGTGGCTTGTATCTCCGGCCATGGGATATTTAATCGTATTGATTTTTGCAGGGCGGGTTGTCCAGTCGATAATCGGATAATCTTTTACCATTCTTTGATCCATTCTGTAAAACGCAAGCAAACCGCCTTTCGGCGACCAGAACGTTCCTTTTACAATCCCAAATTCTTCGCGGTGGACCGATTTCCCATTCACAATGTTTTCATCAGCATCGTTGGTTACAATTAAATTTTCTTTGCCATCATAAATAAATAAATTATTTTTTATAGTAAATGCTGCGAAGCTTGTTTTGTCTGAAACGTCAATATTCTCAGCATTCTCCCCAAAGTCGCGGGTTGATTCCTGTGTAAACGTTTTTGATTTTAAATCGTAGGCAAACAATTTTTTTTCTGTTTCAAATGTAAATTGATCAGCATTTTTCCATTGTATGGCCGGGAATGCTTTCAGCGATTTTAAATTTGATTTGCCTAAACCGTCATTAAGATCGCTTAATGCAGCGATAGTTTTTAAAGACTCTTTTTTACCTTCAGCACTTCCGAGGATTAAAATATCGATACTGTCTTTTGTATCTACGTATGAAAAGTTGTTTGTTCCTTTCACCCACATTAACTGTTTGAGTTTAGCAGGTGCAAGAGTGGTTTTTTGTTTGATGATTGCATCTTCCATTGTCAACAGCTTTGTTTGAGCTGTTGTGATTTGCAGGAATGCAATAAAAAAAATATAAATTACAGTGAGTTTTTTCATAGTATATTTTCTCGCAAAGACGCGAGGACGTAAAACTTAAATTTTTTCTTTGCGCCTCTGCGCCTTTGCGAGATTTTTTTATTTTATGTTAGAACCATTATTCATATTCGATTTAGCAGGTAGAACAAAACTTAGTTCACCGGCATTATTTTCGGCCATCAAAATCATTCCCTGGCTTTCAATGTTTTTTATTTTGCGTGGCGCAAGATTTACTAAAATAGAAACCTGCTGCCCGATAATATCTTCGGGCTTGTAATATGCTGCAATGCCTGAAACGACAGTACGTTTATCAATACCTGTATCAATCAGTAGTTTCATTAATTTATCAGTTTTTGGAACACGTTCAGCTTCTAAAATGGTGCCTACACGAACATCCATTTTGTTGAAATCCTCAAAGGTAATATCTGGCTTTGCAGGCGCTGCTGTTTTTTGCATTAAGGAAAGCTCATCCTCAGGTTTATCTGCCTCTGTTTGATTTGCTATTTTTGACGCTTCCAATTTATTTACCTGCGCTGTAATAGCTTCGTCTTCGATTTTTTCAAACAATAAACTTGATGGATTAATCTGATGGCCGGCCTGAAGTAAGTCGGTGCGCTCAGCGTCATTCCATTTTAAACCGCTGTTCAAATTTAACATTGAAAATAATTTTTTTGAAGTGAACGGTAAAAACGGTTCCATCAGCACAGCCAGATTAGCTGTTATCTGAAGCGATAAATTCATAGTAGTCTGAACCCTCACTGCGTCGGTTTTAATCAATATCCAGGGCTCATTATCTGCCAGGTATTTATTTCCCAGACGGGCCAGATTCATTAATTCGCCCAGCGCTTCGCGAAAGCGGTAAAGCTCAATACTTGATGCAATTTTGGCAGGAAACCGGCTCATTTCTTCCAGCAGAATAATGTCGGCTTTAGTATATTCCGCAGCTACGGGCACTTTCCCGTCATAATATTTATGAGTCAGCACCAGTGTACGGTTAATGAAATTGCCGAGTATGGCTACTAATTCATTATTATTTTTTGCCTGAAAATCTTTCCATGTAAAATCGTTGTCCTTTGTTTCTGGGGCATTTGCGCAGAGAGAATAACGCAGTGCATCCTGCTTATCCTTAAAGTCCAGTAAATACTCATGCAGCCAGACTGCCCAATTGCGTGAGGTAGAAATTTTATCACCTTCTAAATTTAAAAATTCGTTAGCGGGAACATTCTCAGGCAGAATGTAAGAACCTTCGGCCATAAGCATTGCAGGGAAAATAATACAGTGAAAAACAATATTGTCTTTACCGATAAAATGAACCAGTTTTGTTTCTTTGTCTTTCCAGTATTTTTCCCAATCAGGCGTTAATTCTTTTGTTGCAGAAATGTATCCGATAGGCGCATCAAACCAAACATATAAAACTTTGCCTTCAGCACTGTCAATAGGCACTTTAACGCCCCAGTCCAAATCACGAGTCATAGCACGGGGCTGAAGACCCGCACTCAGCCAGCTTTTGCATTGCCCGAAAACATTCGCTTTCCACTCTTTGTGAGAATCAATATAGGCTTCAATCTGCGGCTGCATAGTATCAAGGGGCAGAAACCAATTTTTTGTTTTTCTCATTACAGGTTTTTCTCCTGATAAAGTTGAGCGCGGATTAATTAAATCTGTTGCATTCAATGTGCTTCCGCAATTTTCGCATTGGTCGCCGTATGCATTTATATTACCGCATTTCGGGCAGGTGCCTACGATGTAACGGTCAGCTAAAAATTGGTTTGCTGTTTCATCAAAATACTGCTCGGTTATTTCTTCCTTAAAAATACCCTTATCATAAAGTGTTTTAAAAAATCCTGAAGCTGTTTCGTGGTGGGTCTTTGAGGATGTACGTGAAAAAATATCGAATGATATTCCGAACTCGTTAAAGGAATCTCCCATTATTTTATGGTATTTGTCAACTACCTGCTGTGGTGTTATTCCTTCTTTTTTTGCTTTGATGGTAATAGGAACGCCATGTTCATCGCTTCCGCAGATAAATTTTACATCTTCGTTTTTCGAACGAAGATAACGTACATAAATATCTGCCGGCAGATAACATCCCGCCAGATGGCCGATGTGGACGGGTCCGTTGGCATAAGGCAGGGCTGCTGTTATGGTATATCTTTTAAACTTGCTCATTAATTTAGTATGTTTGCTTTGTGTAACGGAGGGCAAAGGTAATAATTAGATTGCTTTGAAGTAATTCCGTTAAAACCAGATAATTTTGTTTTTTATTGGATTATTAATTAAGCCTGTCCATAAAAAATCTGCTTATTCAAAAATAAAAATATGTTGAAAAAGTTTTTAAAAATAATCGGGGCAGTATTTCTTTTACTCCTGGCTGTACTGATTTTTAATACGGTTAATTACAAATCGAAACAGTTGCAGATAGAGGCACTTGCACCGGCTGCCATCAACGAAAATTGTATCGGGCATCTTTCAGAGGCAGTGAAAATAAAAACGGTTTCGTATGACGAACCTTCCAAATTCGATGCTGCCCCGTTTAATAAATTGATTGATTTTCTAAAAAAAACATATCCTCTTTCTGATTCCATCTTAAACAAAAGGATAATAAATAATTACAGTCTGCTGTATAAATGGGAAGGTAAAAATCCCGCATTAAAACCAATAGTTTTAATGGGACACATGGATGTTGTTCCGGCCGAAAAAAGCGAAAATGAAAAATGGGATTTTGAGCCTTTCAGCGGAGACATTGCAAACGGCTTTGTCTGCGGGCGGGGAACACTTGATGATAAAGTAAATGTGATCGGTATTTTAGAATCAGTTGAAATGCTTCTTAAAGAAAATTTCAAACCTGAGCGTACTGTTTACCTGGCTTTCGGGCATGATGAAGAAATAGGCGGAGAAAACGGAGCAAAAAAAATTGCTGAATATTTAATCTCTCAAAATGTAAATGCAGAATTTGTTTTAGACGAAGGCCTGGTAATTACAAAAGGCATAGTTCCCGGCATTCAGCGCAATGTAGGCCTGATTGGGATTTCTGAAAAAGGATACTTATCTGTTGAGCTCAGTGTTGAAGCCGACGGCGGTCACTCATCCATGCCGGCAAAAGAAACTCCCATTGGCATTCTTTCTACAGCAATTTCTAAGCTTGAAAAAAAACCGATGCCTGCGTCTATTTCTGAGCCGGTACAGCATTTTCTTGATTATGTAGGCCCCGAAATGCCTTTCTTTTCAAAACTTGCTTTTGCCAATCAATGGCTTTTGAAGTCGGTTATCATCAGCAAATATGAGGCATCTAATTCCGGAAATGCGACAGTGCATACTACTACAGCGCCGACTATATTCAAAAGCGGAGTAAAAGATAATGTGCTCCCTTCTATTGCTGCAGCAACTGTAAATTTCAGAATACTACCGGGAGAAAGCTCTGAGGAGGTGATTACTCATATTGAAAAAACAGTAAATGATTCAAGAGTTAAAATAAAAAAGTCGGGGCATAATAATGAGGCGGCTCCTGTTTCTGATATTCATTCAGAAGGGTTTAAGGAGATTGAAAAAAGTATTAAGCAGGTTTTCAAAAACACGCTTACCGCGCCAGCGCTGATGATCGGCGGTACGGATGAAAAACATTATTCAAAAGTCTCTGCAAATTTATTTCGTTTTCTTCCGGCTGTCTGCGATGGACAGGATTTGAAACGGATTCACGGAACGAATGAAAAAATTGCCATTGATAATTTTAAAGACTGTATCCGATTTTACAGGCAGCTGATTTTAAACAGCAGTGAAAATTGATAGTTATATTCGCACCAAAATATTCCACACGATGCACCAGCCCCCTGTTCTAAAAAAAGGTGATAAAATTGCAATCACAGCGCCAGCGCGGAAAATATCCAAAGAAGAAATTCAGCCTGCGGTTGATATACTTACTAAATGGGGGCTTGAGGTGATATTAAGCAAAAATTTATTTAACATTGATAATCAATATTCAGGAACGGATAAAGAAAGAACCGCTGACCTGCAGACTGTGCTGGATGATGAAACCATTAAGGCTGTTATCAGCGCACGCGGCGGGTACGGCACCATCCGCATAATTGACAAAATTGATTTTACGAAATTTAAAAAACATCCTAAGTGGATTATCGGCTACAGCGATGTTACGGTTTTGCATTCCCACATTCATACTTTAGGTATTGAAACGGTTCATGCAACTATGCCGATTAATTTCACTAAAAATGCGGAAGCGCTGGAAACTCTTCGCAAAGCACTGTTCGGAGAACAGCTGCAGTATGAAACAGAAGTCCATCCCTTAAACAGAAAAGGAAATGCGGAAGCCGCATTAACCGGCGGCAATCTTTCTCTGCTTTATGCTTTAACAGGAAGCATTTCGGATATAGATACAAAAGGCAAAATTTTATTTATTGAAGACCTTGATGAATATCTTTATCATATCGACAGAATGATGATGAACCTGAAACGTTCAGGAAAATTAGATCATTTAGCAGGTTTGATTGTCGGCGGTTTGTCGGATATGAAAGATAATGCAGTATCCTTCGGGAAAACCGTTGAAGAAATAATTTTTGATGCCGTAAGGGAATACAAATATCCTGTATGCTTTAATTTTCCTGCCGGACATATTGATAGAAACCTTGCTTTGTATTTTGGCAGGAAAGTGAAATTAGAAATAGCCGATAGGGTGAAACTGCATTTTTAAGTTTCCTTCCCTTCCTCAATTTACGCGCATATATATTTGTTTTTTAAAATTGTGTGTAAATAAAATAAAAACATTTACATTTACCTTCAAAATAACAAACAATGGCAGGTTTTTTTAAAAAAGCGTTAGGCGTATTTGTTGAATTTGATGAGGATCAAAACACCGATAAGCCCAAAGATCAGAGCAAAGCGGCGCCTCTTTCATTCACCCAGGCATCAAGTATTCCGACTGAAATTTCGCGCAATCCGGATAATCATGCGGAGGCTGCAAAGTTTGAAAAGTATTTTGATAATTTGTTTGAAAAAGCAAATTTTCCCGGGCCGGATTATTATGAGTTTTACAAAACAATGGAAATGCTGGAACCTAATATTCCAGATGAAAAGGCTAGGCTTTCTGCAACATTCGCAGCATTGGCAATTCAGGGACTTACCAAAAAAAATCTTCTGGATACTGCGAATAAATACAAAGAGATAATAAATCAGGACCAAACTAATTTTGACAGCGCGCTGGATAATAAAATGAAAGCGGAAGTTGGGCAGAGGCAGGATCAGCTGAAAAGCATGGAGGATAAAATTGCATCCAACTCCGCACAGATTCAAAGTTTGACAAAAGAAATTTCTGATACTCAGGTTCAAATGGGACAGCTGAAAACAGAGATAATGGATCAGGAAAATAAATTGACAAAAAATAAAAATGGCTACCAGGTAGCCTGCCAGGCAGTAATCAATAAAATAACAACTGATATTCAAAAAATCCAATCAACATTATAAAAATATGGAAACAAACATTTTTCCCACAACACAGCCGGAGTTAAAATCTTATTGGGACAGACCAGGCGGTAAATTTGGAATAGTTGCAGGTATCGGCATTCTTGGGCTTGTTGGCTATTATGTCTTTCCAATTCTCTCAACAATTGTTTGGAACACCCTTAATTTAGGAATCGGATTAACCTGCCTTGCCGCATTTTTATTTGCAGTTACCAACAGGAAATTAAGATTAAGCCTGTTTTATTTTTATGAAATACTAATGAAAAAGCTTGTCGGTGTTGTGATTGAACTTGACCCTTTTATTATCGCTGAAGATTATTTAAAAGATATGGAGGATCAGCGCGAAAAATTATATGAACAATCAGTGGAAGTGGATGCGCAGAAAGAGAAGATTGATATGAAAATTAAAGAGAAAAAAGATGAAATAAAAAAATTAGTGGTAAAAGCCGGGGTTGCTAAAGATAAAGGCATGCTGCCTGAATTGGGCAATGCTACCCGCCAAATCGGCCGCTTAGATGAATACATTTCTCAGCTTACACCTATTCACGACAACCTGTTAAGAATAGGTGATTATTTAACTAAAATTCATAAGAACAGCGCCTACCTTATTGAAGACGCAAAAAATGAATTGGAATTAAAAAAGGATTTATATAAATCCGTAACATCAGGAAATCAAGCATTAAATTCGGCATTGAAAATTTTTAAAGGAGATCCTGAGAAAAAATTATTGGTAGAACAGTCAATGGAGTTTTTAAAAGAAGACATAGCAGGGAAACTTGCCAATATGAAAAAGGCAATCAGCTATTCAGCTGATTTTATGCAGTCTATTGATTTGGATAATGCAACGTATGAAAAAGAAGGATTAAAATTATTGGAAAGCGTTAATCCGGAAAGCGGTTATAAACTTTCAGCCGGTTCTTTAGCGAATGCTCCAGCATCATCAACAGCAACGCCAACTTATGATTCTGTGCCAAATAATTATAATGACTTATTAAAATAAGCTTCGTTTAAAAATAAAAGAATCTTACAGATTCAGCAGCAGAAAGTCCTGATTTCAATTTCAGGACTTTCTGTTTTTTTATGCAAAAATGTTTGCGAATAAAACCAATTGAAAATCCCTCCTTTTTTAACTTCACCTTTGCCTTCTCCTTGAAAAAAGGAGAGGGTTTATGAGGCTGCTTTATATTTCAATTCTTAAAAAAACAATTCCGAAAAAAAACATTTTGCTATTCTCAAAAAAGTCCGCAAAGTTGTTTTATCAGCAAATGATTGTTAATAACCTTTAGTTCAGGCGAAAAAAACGACTTTTATAATTTTTACTTTTGAACAATTATTGCATTTTATTCCTATTATTTTAAAAAAATATGCTTCCTTCATCGGAACACTAGAACGGCTGAAAGCTCTTTTAACAAAGAGATTCAGTTTTATATAGCACATTTATTTTAAATTTTTTCGAAAAAATACATAATCCTGAAAATGAAAATTAAAAGTTCACTTTTAACGTTTCTAATGGCTGCTTCAATAGCCGGCACAGTAAACGCACAGAAACAATCCCCTGACGCAGGGTTCGAAAACTGGGTATCAGCAGGCAGTGCAGAAAACCCTTCCGGCTGGTCGTCTTTAAACAATTTTGAAAATTACCGTGTTCCAATAATGTCGTTTAAAACTACTGATACGCATACCGGAACCTATGCATTGCGATTAACAAGCCTCACCGCCATAGTACCGCCTCCTTTCGGAACAAATAAATTAGAACCTGTTACAGGTTTTGTATTTCTCGGCGGTGCAGATATGCGCAATCCAGGCATTACATACACCGACCGCCCGGAAGTAATGCGTGCATTTGTGAAAGGAACAATAGTTTCGGGCGGCTGTGCAACTATAACAGCTTCACTTAGAAAATGGAATTTGCATACTCATTCAAGAGATCAGGTTGGGCAGGCCATGTATTTTATGACTGCTTCAGCTGCAGGTTACACTGAAATATCAATACCTTTTATTTACAGCCTGTCTGACATTCCGGATACACTTGAAATTAAAATTACAGCAGCGGATATCGGCATTGGTGGAAAAGTAATGGCCGGGAATGAATTGTTTATTGATGATATTTCTTTTACAAACCCTTCTGCAATCACAAAGAAACCGATTAAAGAAGAGCCTGTTGTTAATATTTCTCCTGTAACTGAAGCCGATAATATTACTTTCAGCAGTGTTGAAAAAATAAATACTATTGAAATATATAATGTTCTGGGCGAGAACTTCTATTCTTCGCCTCTTGCAACCCTGTCGAGCTGGAATGGTGCTAAAGCAGAGGTTGTATCTAACTCATCCGGCGGCACAGCCAATACATCTTCACCTTCAAAACGAGGCTTTAAATGGAGAGGCGCAGGCGGTAAAACTATTGATCTCTCTAACTTTGAAAAAGGAATATACTTTGTAAAAGTATATGGCGGTGAAGAAAATTATACCGAAAAAATTGTGATTGAGTAACAAAATTAACGCGCAATAATTAAAAAAAATGGCTGAAGAAATACCAAAAGAAAAAACAGGCGGAATAATTCGATTTTTTTTTGCAATTTTGGTCGTTTTTATAATCAGCTGGGGATTTTATTACGTGTTTGAATCTTACAAAGAAAAAAGCAAAGAGAGTGAAGACAGCAAGGCGGCTTATAATACTTTGTTTTTAAAATATAAACAGGGAGCATATTATTCCGACAGTTTATTTCAGGTAAATGCGAGATTTAATAAGTACCGGCATGCAGCAGAAGCACAGGGATTCAGAGATTCCGTTTCAAGAAGAATGGATTTTAAACCGGGTGATTTTGCGTATAAAAAATCAGATTCTTCAAAAGTTGTGGTTACAGATATTTTAGTAGGAGGCGGTTTGTACGACTACTATTTCAGATATAGAATAATAGATAAAAAAGGCAGTGAGCAGGAGATTAAACCAGAATTACTTTTTAGCAAAAAAATAAGATAACGAGTATAAACCTAAAACTAACCTAAATCAAAACAATTAAATTTAATTAACTATGAAAATTAAAACATCAGGCAAAGTATTTATTATAATTCTTATAATCGGCAGTATTTTCTGCGCTAAAATTTTCTGGTGGGATAAAAGACCCAAAGCGGCGAAAGCATCTACAGATATCGGACATTTGGCTTTGCCTGATGCTCCCGAAGCGTCATTAAAAGGCAATGCAACATTATTAACTATTCCTACTGGCGGCGAATCAGTAAACGGCGGAACAAAAATACGCTGGGAAGTAATGGCCTGGAATGCTCAGTTTGCATTGATGTACGCCAATGGAGGTCCTTTAACTACAAAAGGTTCATTGATGGATCAGGCAAATCTGCAGGTTGAAATTGCACGTCAGGATGACTGTAATAAATCAATTGCCGACATAGTGAAATTTGCACAGGACTACAAAAACAATCCGAATGCACCGGGCGTTTTTGCTACCTACATGGGCGATGGAATGCCTTCGTTTTTCGCAGGCCTTGTAAAAGAACTTGCGCCATTAGGACCGGAGTTTCAGCCGATCGCATTTTATGCAATGGGTAAATCAAACGGAGAAGATAAATTGATGGGACCTGCTGCTTGGAAAAAAGATCCGAAAGAGGCTTTAGGAAAAACTGTATCATGCGTATTGAGAGACGGCGATATGAATATATTGCTGAAATGGGCCGGAGACAATAACTTGAAGGTTAATCCCGATGAAAAAACATACGATAAAGATGCAATCAATTTAATTGCAGCAGATGATTTTTTACAAGCTTGCAACAAATACATTACTGATCAAAAAGAAACAAGAAAAGTAATGAAGAACGGTAAAAAAACAAATGAAGATATTACTGTAGGTGTTGATGCTGTTGCTACCTGGACTCCCGGCGACGTAAATCTTGCAAAACAAAAAGGCGGTTTGGTAAGTATTGCTTCTACAAAAGAGTATGCTTCGCAGATGCCTGCAATGACTATCACCATTAAGAAATTTGCTTATGACCACAGAACCGACATGGAAAATTTAATCATGGCTTTGGGTCAGGCAGGCGATCAGGTGAGATCATTTAATGAAGCCAAGAAATTTGCTTCAGAGGTTTCTGCAAAAGTTTACAACGAGCAGACTGCTGATTATTGGCTTACTTATTACAACGGAACAAATGAAAAAGATATGTTAGGACAGCCGGTTACATTAGGCGGTTCAATGGCATTTAACATTCAGGATGCTGCTAATATGTTTGGATTAGGAAAAGACGGCGTGGACAGATATAAAATTGTTTACGGCACTTTCGGCGATATTCTTTCTAAAATGTATCCTGAATATATGGCAACATATCCTCAGTACCAAAAGGTAGTTGATAAATCATTTTTGCAGTCGGTAATTTCGAATCACCCGGAACTATTGACCGGAGAAGCAATTAAAATGACTTACACAAATGAAATTACAACTGCTGTTTCTTCTAAATCATACCAGATTCAATTTGAAACAGGCAGTGCCGTTATTAAACCAGAATCATATACTGAGTTGGATGAGATCATGAAAAGCTCTGTTGTTGCTGAAGGTTTAAAGGTTGGTGTTTACGGACATACCGATAACGTCGGCAACGCAAACGCAAATCAAAAATTATCAGAAGAAAGAGCAAATTCAGTTAAGAGTTATTTAATCAGCAAAGGCCTGGCAACAAACCGTATTGAGGCAAAAGGAATGGGACAGGCTAAACCGATTGCTGATAATAAATCAGCCGAAGGAAAAGCTAAAAACAGAAGAGTTGAAATAGTATTAGGACAATAAAAATATGAAATTCCTCGAAAGATTATTCAGTCCCTTTGCAGCTTTAAGCAACCGGACGTTTACCATACTTATTATTATTGACTGCGTGATAGCGCTGGTTCTATGGCAGCTGTTTGCTTCCGGGGGATTAATTCCTACTCCGGAAAAAATTGCAGCTTCAGTTTTAAGAATTGTTGGTACAGGTGATTTTTTCGATAATTTATTTGCAAGCTTAACGCTTACTTTGAAAGGAATGGGCATTTCCATTGTTATTGCCTTAGCCATCTGTTACCTATCGGTGGTTCCGATTTTTTATCCGATTGCAAAATTCATTATCAAATGCCGTTATCTTACTTTAACAGGATTGATATTTTTGTTTACACTCCTTACTTCAAACGGACATAACCTGAAAATAAGTTTATTGATTTTTGGTATTGTGCCTTTTTTTGTAACCTCTTTTTTATCCATAATCGACGGCATCAATACTCAGGAGTATGAGCTCTGCAAAACACTGCGTATGAATAACTGGCAGACGTTATTAGAAGTAGTTGTTATCGGAAGGCTTGATCAGGTGCTGGAAGTAATGCGTCAGAATTTCGCTATTGCCTGGATGATGATAACCATGGTTGAGGGCCTTAACATGTCGGAAGGCGGTTTGGGAACTATGCTTATCAAATCAAATAAATACATCGACCTGGGTACTGTATTCGCTATTCTGGTAATCATTTTTTCACTCGGCGTATGTTTCGATTTTTTACTTGCTAAGTTACGCACTTGGTTTTTCCCTTACACCAAATTACAAGTCAGAAGCAATGTATAAAAAAGAAGAAATTATATTACAGGTAAAAGGTGTAAACCTTACTTACGACCGTCCCATTTTACGAGACATCAATTTTGATATACACAATGTTACCCGCCCCGGTATGGTAACGGGACAGATTGTATCATTGATAGGGCGGAGCGGAATAGGAAAAACACAATTATTTAGAATCCTTTCCGGACTGCTTACCCCAAATTCAGGCACTGTATGCATTGATGCGGATCTTCATCCTGTTGTTGCCGGGCAGATAGGTGTTGTTCCCCAGAATTATATCCTGTTCAATCACCGTACTATTTTAGATAATTTTAAAATCGGATTAAGAGGCGCCGTCGAAAAATCAACTGAAAAACAAAAGGAAGAATTGATTCATGATTATGCTGAGCGTTTTGAATTAAAGGAACATTTACACAAATATCCTGCACAGCTTTCCGGCGGTCAGCGCCAGAGAGTGAGCATATTGCAGCAGATACTTACCGGGCATAAATTTATTTTGATGGACGAACCTTTTTCAGGTTTGGATCCGGTAATAAAAGACAAAGTTTTAGAGCTCATGGTTTCTGTTGCTTCGCTCAGCGAGCTCAGTACCATAATAATTATCAGCCACGATATTGAAAGTGCTTTGGCAATTTCAGATACTGCATTTATTCTTGCAAATCAAAAAGGAAAAGAAGGATCAACCATTACAGAAACAATAGACCTGATGTCGATGGGCTTTTCGTGGAATCCGGATATTAAACAAAATAAAAATTTTCAGGAATTAGTTTCCCAGATGAAGTTTAGAATGTAATTTTAAAAATGAAAAATAACCGCCTTTTTATAGCTTTAATTTTTCCTGTTCTTATCCTTTCGGGATGTACCTCTACATTTTTTGGAACAGCCATTATATTAAATTTCAGCAACCTTATCTCGTATGTGCTTATTGCTTTTGCATTAGCGCTTATAATTGCTTTAAAAAGCGAGAAAAGAAAAGAAGCATTCTGGATTTGGTTTATTCTTAGTTTAGTTCTTACTCCCCTTGCCGGATTTATTTATCTGCTGATACTATTCAGCCGAAATATCAAAGACTGAAAAAAATATTCCATCCGAAATTTTAAGTATTGCCGTCATTGCGAGGAACGAAGCAATCTCATACAATACTTTGGTTGGGATTGCTTCGTTCCTCGCAATGACGCCGTACATAGGCTTGCTTATCCTCAAATACAATTCATGCAAAAAAATAAAGGACTGAAAAATATATTTTTCAGTCCTTTATTGAAAATAGTATTGAATAAAATAATCTCCGGGTTTAAGTTTTACCCTCCCTAATTCAGCTTAATTTATTTAGTCGACATAAAAATCATCATCAACTCATCGTTATCAGTGATGCAAAGCTCATGGCAGATAACATTTTTTTGTTTAGTAGCTGCAGCAGACATCAATTTTTCGATGGCTTTAGTATCATCTAATTTTACTTTGCCTAAGCTTACACCGTCAATTGAAATTGCTTTGTATTTACCGGTAGTATTGTAACCTAAAGAAACAAAAATTTCTTTGTTATGCTCAATAAACTCAATGCCTATTGATTTTGCCGAAACTTTGTTTTTGCTTACAAATGTTTCCATTTTCTTTTTGATATCAGCTAATGATTCAAGTTTTCCTGTGAATATTTTAAATAGATTGTGTGACATGTAATTAGTTTTTTAATGTTTAAATTTTGATTGAAAATATCGGATACAATATTAATACTTTTTACATTGCTAAATGAAGCATTTTAAAGATTTTTAACAATAAAATAATTTCAGACCTGATGCATTTCTTGAACATACTCAGGCTTTAAAGTCGAAACCAAAACTTCTGGAGCAAAAGCAGAGGACAATGACAGAATTAAATCATTCATGTGATTTATCTCACATACAATTACTTGATTTTATTATTATTTTAACAGCTGATAAAAAAAGGAAAAGCAATTGGCAATTATTCTGCTCTTTCACATTAAAACCTTGCTGACAAGCACAAAAATGAGAGACAAACGATTTGTCGCAGAACACCGTGGCGGCCCTCTGAAAAAGGAACAGCAGTATCAATTAATTAAATGGGCCTGCGCCTCCGTAAAGCACGTACTGCATCTTACAGATAAAAAAATAGATGAGCGGATTAAAAACGCAATGCAGACAGCCAAAGATTGGGAGCAGGGAAAAGCTTCAGCGGGTGATGCTAGAAAAGCTTCTGTTGCTGCACATGCTGCTGCAAGAGAATCATCTGACACGGCTTCAATTGCAATAGCCCGTGCTGCGGGACACGCAGTGGCAACAGCTCACATGGCCGACCATTCATTAGGGGGAGCGCTGTATGCATTGAAAGCAGTTCAAAGTGCAGGTAAATCAATTGATGTAGAAAAAAAATGGCAGATTAAGCAGCTTCCGCCGGAAATTAAAGATTTCGTGCTGTCTGCAATGAGTGTGAAAGAGAAAAGTTTTAAACTAAAATAAAAAGAGCGGCAAAAAGAAGTTGTTTCACCGCTCTTAAGTGATTATTAAAAACAAAATACTTACTCATCAAAACCCAAACACATCAATAGAATTTTGAGTAGTAACAGCAGCAGCCTCTTCAATAGCAATGTTTTTTATCGCAGCAATTTTCTGAAGCGTTAAAAATAAATAATCAGGATCATTTCGTTTTCCGCGATGAGGTGCCGGTGCAAGATAGGGAGCATCGGTTTCTAATACCAGGTGTTTTAAATCAATAGCCTCCACAACTTTATCCAATCCCGAATTTTTAAATGTTACCACACCGCCTATGCCTAATTTAAAATTGCCGGCTGCAATCACCTGTTCCGCCTGCTGCATAGTTCCGCTGAAGCAGTGAAATATTGCTTTAATATCATCCTGTTTAAATTCGCTTACAATTTCCATTACCTCATCAAACGAATTACGCGAATGAATCACATAAGGCAGCTTATATTTCTTCGCCCATTGTATCTGCGTTCTGAAAGCATCCTGCTGCTGCTGAAAAAAAGTTTTGTCCCAGTATAAATCAATTCCTATTTCGCCTATGGCAGCAAATTTTCGTTTGCTTAGCCAGTCTTCTGCTGTCTGCAGCTCTTTCAGATACTCAGCATTAACAGAGCAGGGATGCAGTCCCATCATTGCAAAACAATTTTCAGGAAACTGTTTTTCTGTTTCCAGCATGCCTGCAATAGATTGGCTGTCAACATTAGGCATAAACAATCGGGTGATGCCTGCATTTACAGCCTTTTCAATCAGTGCTGTTCTGTCGGCATCAAATTCTTTTGAATAAAGATGAGTATGTGTATCAGTTATAATCATTCTGCAAAATTACGGATTTTGTGAGTGTTTAATAATTTGTGCATACTAATTCAATGATGCAATGTTTATTACGGGTGTTGTTTAGGTGAGTGCGAAGAAGGCGGTTTTTTTATTAGCACTGTCATCCCGATTGGCTTTTCGCCAAGAGGGATCTTTTGAATCATTAGCAGTATCATTAATACCAAAAAGATCCCTCTCAAAAGTTCGGGATGACACAAAGGTGGAAAACAAAAAGCTTACTCTGAGTAACAAAAATCATTTCATACTTTCTTTAATTTGTATTAGATTTGTTGCAGTACGCTATTCCAAACAATTTAATTTATTTAAACATGCCTATTTATCATAAGCTGGGGAGCTTTCCTCAAAAGCGGCACACTATTTTTGAAAAGCCGAAAGGCGGCTATTACTATGAGCAGTTGTTCGGCACCGAAGGTTTTAACGGGCATTCATCTTTGTTATACCAGGTACACCGCCCTACACAGGTAAAAGAAATTATAACATCCTACAGCGCTGCGCCGAAAATTGCAATTGACAAAAATATTAAATCATTGTTATTAAAAGGTTTTCAGGTTAAACCTGCCGATGATTTTTTAGACAGCCGCAAATCAATGCTTGTAAACAGCGACTGCATCATTGGTTTGGCAGCACCGCGTCATTCTGTAAAAAATTATTTTTATAAAAATGCCGATGCTGATGAAATGATTTTTATCCACAAAGGCAAGGGAACGCTGCGTACCTTCATGGGTAACATCCCTTTCGAATACGGCGATTACCTTATCATTCCGCGCGGTATGATTTATCAGATAGAATTTGACACAACAGAAAACCGCTTATTTTATGTCGAATCTTATTCGCCCTTCTATACGCCAAAACGTTACAAAAGCTCATCCGGACAGCTGTTGGAGCATTCTCCTTTCTGCGAGCGTGATTATAAACTGCCGCAGGATTTAGAAACACATGATGAAAAAGGCGACTTCCTTATCAAAATAAAAAAGGAAGGAATGATTCATGAAATAGTATATGCCACGCATCCTTTTGATGTTGTAGGCTGGGATGGATATAATTTTCCTTACGGTTTCAGTATTCATAATTTCGAACCTATAACAGGCCGTGTGCATCAGCCGCCTCCTGTACATCAAACTTTCGAAACAGCAGCGTTTGTTGTATGTTCATTTGTTCCGCGTTTGTTTGATTACCATCCGAAAGCCATACCTGCGCCCTACAATCACAGCAATATCGACAGCGATGAAGTGCTGTATTATGTTGACGGCGATTTTATGAGCCGCAATAATATTGAACAGGGACATATTACTTTACACCCGAAAGGAATCCCGCACGGCCCTGCACCAGGAGCAATGGAACGCAGCATCGGTCAGAAAGAAACTCAGGAGTTAGCTGTAATGGTTGATACTTTCCGCCCATTGATGGTTACCGAAGATGCAATGGTCGTTGATGATGGTAAATATTATAAGAGCTGGGTGGAATAAAGTTTTTTTATTCGTAAATTCACGTAACAATATTTATGTTATTAAAATTAATGCAATGAAAAAAATCTGGATTTTATTTCTGTTTTCAATATTGTGTTTTAACGTTTTTGCGACTCATAATAGAGCGGGCGAAATAACTTATACTCATATTTCAGGACTGCAATATAAAATTAGGGTAACCACGTACACTGGTGTCAATCCTTTAACAACGCAGACAGATCGTTGTGAATTAATAATTTATTTTGGCGACGGGGATAGTGCTGCGGCTCCGCGTATAAACGGCCTATCTAATGAATGCACTGCCGCTGCGGATGGAGAATTCATTGGTAATAATATTAAAAAAAATATTTACGAAACGATACATACCTATCGAAATTATACTAAATATACAATCACAATGGAAGATCCAAATCGCAATGGAGGGATTTGTAATATTCCCAACTCTATAGATCAATCATTTTACATTGACGCCGAATTATTCGCTTACACGCCTACATTTATAAACAGTTCCCCTCAGTTTATTTCAGTTCCTATTTTTTATGCGCTTGTGGGTACAAATTTCGTTGAAAGTGCAGCGGCAGCTGATCCGGACGGTGATATGCTGAGGTATGAACTTGCTGCATGCAAGGGGACAGGCGGCCTTGCCACCGCTGGTTATACGTACCCTTCGGGTTTTACTATAGATAGTTTAACAGGCCAAATAAATTGGAATATGCCTAACATGATATGCACATATAATTTTGCCGTTAAAGTTAAAAAATGGAGAAACGGAATCCAGATAGGTTATGTAATCCGCGATTTTCAAATTGACTGCGTTTCATCTTTCACCGGCATCAGCGATCTTTCAAACAACCGGCAGAAGATTTCACTTTATCCTATTCCGGCAAGTGATAAAATTTTTATTTCAGGATTAAATGCTGAATTCGGAAACACCTTATTCATCTATGATTTAACAGGCAGGCTTGTAAAGAATGTTTTTTTATCAGGCAGTACTCCCGAAATTGAAATTGCAGATATTACAAAAGGATTTTATAATTATGAAATTGTCTCAAACAAAAATAGTATTGCAAGAGGTAAGTTTGTTAAAAATTAAAATCTGTTGTTGATTGAGTTTTAGACCTGTCAGGTTTTTAAAACCTGACAGGTCTTTCTTTATACATAATATCAATGCGCCTCCAGCCAGTTTTTCCCGACACCCATACCGACTTCCATCGGAACAGTTAATGATGGAATAGCATTTTTCATACGGCTTTCAATAATCGGTTTCACTAATTCGAGCTCTTCTCTCCACACATCAAACACCAATTCATCATGCACCTGCAATAGCATTTTTGATTTAAAATTATGAATTTTAAAATCGCTGTGAATATCAATCATAGCAATCTTTATCATATCTGCTGCACTGCCCTGAATAGGCGCATTAATGGCGTTGCGTTCGGCAAAACCTCTTACTGTATGATTAGTTGAATTAATGTCGCGCAGGTAACGGCGGCGTCCCATAATAGTTTCTACATAGCCTTTCTCCCTTGCAATTTCAATGCTTTCATCCATGTAGGATTTAATGCAGGGATATTTTTCGAAATAGTTTTCGATAATTAAAGCGGCTTCTTTACGTGGAATATTCAATCGCTCCGAAAGCCCGAAAGCTGATATTCCATAGATGATTCCGAAGTTTACCATTTTTGCATTGCGCCGCATATCAGAAGTAACTTCTTCTAAACTTACGTTATAAACCTTTGCTGCAGTGGCTTTATGAATATCATGTCCTGAGAGGAATGCTTCAATCATTCCTGCATCTTTGCTTAGCTCAGCAATGATGCGCAGTTCAATCTGAGAATAATCCGCAGAAAGTAAAATGTAATTTTCGTTGCGGGGAATAAATGCCTTCCTTATTTCTCTGCCCCGCTCTGTGCGGATAGGAATATTCTGAAGGTTTGGATTATCAGAACTTAAACGCCCTGTAACTGCTACCACCTGGTTGTATGATGTGTGAATACGGCCGGTACGGGCGTTCACCAATTCTGGAAGCGTATCAACATACGTGTTTTTTAATTTCACCAATTCGCGGTAATCTAAAATTTTCCCGACAATATCATGTTTGGCCGTAAGCTTTGTTAACACATCTTCACCGGTTGCATACTGTCCGGTTTTTGTTTTTTTGGGTTTTTCAACAATGCGCAGCACTTCAAATAAAATTTCGCCCACCTGTTTCGGTGATGATACATTAAACGGAGTCCCCGCCAGTTGTTGAATCTCTAGCTCTACTGCCGAAATATCTTTTTTTAATTCAACTGATAATTCATTCAAAGCATTTTTATCCAATGCTATGCCTTCCGCTTCCATATCAGCTAAAACAGGGATAAGCGGAATTTCAATTGCTTCAAATAATTTTTTTGTATGCGCCTCTGTGAGCATCGGATCAAATGCATTTTTAAGCTGAAAAGTAATATCCGCATCTTCGGCCGCGTATTCTTTTATTTCTTCCAAAGGCACACTGCGCATACCTATCTGCCCTTTTCCTTTTTTACCGATCAGTGTTTCAATTGATACCGGAGAATAATTCAGATACGTTTCGGCAAGCACATTCATATTGTGCCGCATCTCCGGCTGAATAAGGAAATGCGCTACCATTGTATCGAATAATTTTCCTTTTATTTCAAGATTATATCTTTTTAAAATCGCAAGGTCATATTTTATATTCTGCCCTATTTTTACGATGTCTTCATTTTCGAACAAAGGTTTGAACTCATTCACTAATGTCTGTGCTTCATCAAAATTTTCCGGAAACGGAATGTAAAATGCTTCTGAATTTTTATATGCAAACGACATCCCTACCAGCTCTGCCTGCTGCACATCAAGGCCGGTTGTTTCAGTATCAAAGCAGACTTCAGGCTGCATGCACAAGTCTGCAATCAGCTGGCTGCGCTTTTCTTTTGTATCAATTAAATGATAGCTGTGATTTACATTCGAAATATTTTTTAAATTCACTGCTTTCCGTTCCCCATCTTCGGTAACCGCGATAAGTGTTTCAGCCTCTTCAATTATTGTGTCGCTGTCGGCCTGGGCAAATAAATCCGTCTGGTCGGGATTTGTTTTTTTTGCAGCTGTACTTTTCAGAACAGAAGTTTCTTCCCTTTGCGATAGGGCAGGAGAGGAGCTTACAGCACCAAGATCCATCTGTTCTGCTAATCTTCTAAATTCAAGTTCTGTAAAAAGTTCTTTGAGAACTTCTCTGTTGGGCTCTTCCATCTCCAAAGCCTTTTCATTAAACTCAATAGGCACATCGCAGATAATAGTTGCAAGCCATTTCGACTGCACCGCTTTATCAGTATTCTGCTCAACTTTTTCTTTCAGCTTGCCTTTTAGTTTATCCGTATTCAGCAGTAAATTTTCTATGCTCCCGAAATCTTTAATCAGCTGAATGGCTGTTTTTTCGCCCACTCCGGGGATGCCAGGTATGTTATCCACCTTATCTCCCATCAGTCCAAGTATATCTATAAGCTGATTTACATTTTCAATATCCCATTTTTTGCATACTTCTTTCACGCCCATTATTTCTACCCCGTTTCCTAAGCGTGCAGGTTTGTAAATAAAAATATTATCAGAAACCAGCTGGCCGTAGTCTTTATCAGGAGTCATCATATACGTGATAAAACCATGCTGTTCAGCCTTTTTGGCGAGCGTGCCAATTACATCATCCGCTTCGTAACCATTCGAATACAAAACAGGAATATTAAACCCTTCAATTAATTTGATAATGTAGGGTATAGATAAAGAAAGGTCTTCAGGCATCGCTTCGCGGTGTGCTTTGTATTCTGCAAACTCTATGTGGCGCACTGTAGGCTCAGATGTATCAAATACAACAGCAATATGCGATGGTTTTTCTTTTTTTAGCACTTCCAGCAAAGTGTTTGTAAAACCAAGTATTGCTGAGGTATTTAAGCCTTTTGAATTGATGCGGTGATTGTTGGCGAACGCAAAATAAGCACGGTAGATTAATGCAAAGGCATCAAGCAAAAAAAGTTTTTTATTGTTTTCAGACATTTTATTTTTTGGATTACATTATTTTATAAAAGTAACCGAAAATTTGAAATGATTTAACGATGCTGTTAAATGTTTCTTATTTTTGGTGAATAATATATCTATCCATTGAAACGTTTTCAACTTCTCTTTTTTTTTGCAGCTTCAGTATGTATAATTACATGCAGCAGCTGTTTGCAGAAAAATGAGAAGCCGGTTGTTTTAGTTGATCTCCCGGAGCAGGTAAACAAAGAGGCAGCAGAATTAATTCGGAAGCAGTTAAAAGATTACGACAGCACAAGAATATTTGTTGTTGACCGCGACAGCCTTTGGGCGTCAAAATTAACTTCTGAATTTTATGTTGAACGCAAATTCAATCCTGCCTGGTCGGATGAAGGAAAACTGACCCTGCCCGGTGATTCACTCTTTAATTTGATAAAGAATGCTGCAGATTATGGTCTGATTGCAAATGAATACCACTTCAATAAAATTGATAGTTTACTTAAAACCAAAAAAGATACCTCATCGAAAAAATTTGATGCCGTAAAAATATCCAATGCTGATATACTTTTAACAGATGCTTTTTTTGCGTTCGCTGTGCATGTCAGCAGGGGCCGTTTGAATACCGACAGCCTGGTGCGGGAATGGAAAGGTCCCAAACTGAATGCAAATGCAGTTTCTATTTTAAACAATGCAATAAAAAATAATACTATCCACACGGCAATTGATTCATTAGAACCCCGCAATAAAGAATACAATGCATTAAAATCAGCTCTAAAAAAATTCAGAACAAGATTCAGATATACCGACTGGGACAGCCTTGCTTCGCGGGAATCCGACAGCCTCACTTTTAAAGACCGCTTAAGAAAACGACTTTCGGCCAGTTATAATTATTTTGAAGATGAAGAAGGTACTGATTCAATAAAATTAATAAAAGCTATAAAGAGATTTCAGCATATGCATAATCTCGAAGAAGACGGGAAATTGGGAAAGCTTACTTTCAGTGCCTTGCAGCGCACAAAAAAAGATTATATCCGACAGATTGAAGTAAATATAGAGCGCTGGAGATTGTATGATTATCCTCCCGAAAAACAATTTGTGTGGGTAAATATTCCAAAGTTTGAATTGCGGGTGATAGAGAAAGATACCCTTGTTATGTCTTCGCACGTTATTGTCGGAAAGCCGGATCATAAAACACCGCTCTTGAAAAGCACCATCCGTTACATGTTAATTTATCCCTACTGGAATGTACCTTTCAGCATAGCTGTAAAAGAAATTCTGCCGATTCTAAAACGCGACACCTCTTATCTCCGCCGGAAAAATTTTGATGTTCTTGACGGCTACGGTAATATTGTTAAAACACATATTAACTGGAAAAAATATTCTAAAACATATTTCCCATATAGAATCCGCCAGCGCGAGGGTGATGATAATTCACTCGGTATTTTAAAATTTAATTTTGATAATAAATACGGTGTGTATCTCCATGATACAGATGCTCACAGGTTATTTAAACGCGAAATGCGCGCCCTCAGCCACGGCTGTGTGCGACTCGAAAAATTTATTGACTTAGCAAAATTTCTAATCCGCGACGACAGCGTTAAGTATCCTTTAAATCACTTTAAAATGGATTTGTTAAAAGAGGAGCAGAAATATGTTTATTTAAGACATCCGGTACCTATTTATATTAATTACTTTACTGCTGAAGTGGATGAAGACAATCATTTGTTTCTTTTTATTGATGTTTATAAACGCGACGAGAAGATGTTAAAAGCGTTGTATAAAAAGGGATTTTAAATTCCTGTCTTTAGTCAGCAAATTATTCACAATCCTTCGGAGAATAATATAAATTTAAAAGCACTGTCTTTTAATCTGATTCACCTACCTTTGCGGCCAACGAAAATTAGTATTGTGACTTTTGACGAGCTGAATTTAAATAAACCCCTGCTGAGCGCTTTAGACGACTTAGGCTATGTGAACCCAACCCCCGTTCAGGAAAAGGCGTTCCCGATAATTATGTCGGGGAAAGACTTAGTTGCCATTGCCCAGACCGGTACAGGTAAAACATTTGCCTATCTGCTGCCTATGCTCAGGCAGCTGAAATATTCCGATCAAAAACATCCGAGGATATTAATTGTTGTGCCTACCCGGGAATTGGTGCTCCAAATTTCAGGCGAAATCAAAAAGCTGACTTCTTATATGAATGTGCGTTATCAGGGCGTTTACGGAGGAACCAACATCAATACCCAAAAACAGCTGGTTTATAACGGACTTGATATATTAATTGCAACCCCAGGACGCTTAGTAGATTTAGCCCTTACCGGACTGCTGCGGTTAAAGGACATTCAAAAATTAGTAATTGATGAAGTGGATCAGATGCTGAGTCTCGGCTTCCGTCAGCAGTTAATCGCCTTCCTGGAAACACTGCCCTCCAAAAGGCAGAACCTTATGTTTTCTGCAACAATCACTGAAGATGTTGAGAAAGTAATCGCGAAATACTTTTATGATCCTCAAAAAATAGAAATAGCTGCACACGGCACTCCGCTTGATAAAATTATTCAAAGGGCGTATCATGTTCCGAATTTTAATACAAAAGTAAATCTGCTTGAATACCTGCTTGCCTCTGATAATGAATTAAGCAAAGTATTGGTTTTTGCCGAAAATAAAAAAACAGCGGATAAATTATTTGAACAGCTTGGAAAAAAATTTATTGACCAAACAAGCGTCATTCACTCAAGCTTATCGCAGAACAATAGAATCAGCGCATTGAAACATTTCCATGAAGGAAAAAAACGCGTTTTAATTGCAACTGATATCATTGCACGCGGTTTAGATATTTCAGATGTAACCCACGTAATTAATTTCGATACTTCAAGGCTGCCCGAAGATTATATTCACCGTATCGGGCGTACCGGCAGAGCGAATAAGGCAGGTATTGCTATCTCTTTTATTAACGAAGCAGAACAGGAATATCAGCTTGAAATTGAAAAGTTAATGAATAAAGAAATCCCCATGATGCCGATGCCTGAAGGCGTGCAGATTTCTAAAATATTTACTGAAGAAGAAAGGCCTGCACTGATAGATAAAAATCTAAAAAGGATTGTAGCAATTAAAACACCTCAGGGGCAGGGTGCTTTTCACGAGAAAAAAGAAAAAAATAAAAAAGTAAATCTCGGAGGCCCCAGCATCAAGGATCCTAAAAAAGGAAAATCAACAAGAAAAGATAATAGTAAAAGAAGGAGATAGAAAAGAAGGATGATGGCTGCTTTAGAAAAAGAATAAAAGCATGACTAAAATTTCAGATACAATAAAAAACAACTCTGTCGAATCAAGGGCTTTCACAACATGGCTTGGAGATAACGGCATCTGTTATACCGAAGTAAAATTAAATGCATCCGTTGAACTGGCCGATGCGTGCGGAAATACTGAAGCTATAAAAAAAATTTCAGGAGATAGAATTTATCCTTTGCTTGTGAACCTAAAAGGGATCAACTCGATTACTAAAGAAGCCCGTGATCATTTTGCCATGCGGGAACGCACTCCCGCAATAAGCGCTATTGCATTGCTGATTAAGTCACCCTCGAGCCGTATCATAGGTAATTTTTTTCTGGGGCTCAACAAGTCTGCAGTGCCGGTTCAATTATTTACAAATGAGGAAAAGGCAATTTCCTGGTTAAAACGATTTGCGTTACCGCTGAAATAAAGCAATGTCTGATAAATTAAATGATATATACAATGCAGTCTGCCGTTTAACGGGGAATAAACCTGTTACTGATGCCGATAAGAAAGAGGCGATTATAAAGGGGCTTGAAAAGATTGAGAAAAAATTAAATCAGGTGAAACGCGAGGAGAAAAAAAATTCCAAACGAATTCATGACATATTAAATGTGGTAGTATCTCTCGCTAACCTCCGTTATGATGACAAAGCGAACGTTTCAGGAAAAAGAGATGATTTTGATGCGCTCGCCTTGGGCATCAATATGCTGGGGGAAGAGCTTCAGGCATCAACGGTTTCATTGAATGAAAAAGAAATTCTGCTTAAAGAAATACATCACAGGGTAAAAAATAATTTGCAGGTAATTTCAAGTCTGCTCAATCTGCAATCCGAAAAAATTATGCAGCCGGGGCTGTTTGAAATTTTCATGGAAAGCAAAAACCGTATTAGGGCAATGGCTTTAGTTCATGAGAAATTATACCAATCTCAAAATTTATCACGGATTGATTTTACAGATTATATATCGTCATTTCTTACCTACATGAACGAATGCTATAATCTCAATCCTGAAAAAATTACGATTCATCTGGATGCAGATAAGCGTCCTCATTATTTTAAAATAGATACTGCAATTCCTTGCGGATTAATACTAAATGAACTTGTTTCAAACAGCTGCAAATATGCTTTTCCTGAAGACCGCATTGGTAATATCTATTTATATTTTGGTGTTGAAAAATATTCTGAAAACGTTGATCAATTTATTCTGCAGGTTTCAGATGACGGAATCGGAATCCCGGCGGAAATTGATATAAAAAAAACGGATTCATTAGGACTGCAGTTACTCGAAATGCTTGGCTGCCAAATAGGAGGAAATTTGGTTTTAGACAGGACAAATGGCACCAAATTTACTCTTAGTTTTCCTGTTGAAAAATATTGAGTTTTTTTAGTTTAAAATAATTTTAATAATCCTTCACAGCAGCAAATGCAGTGTTTTCTGAAATTCATAAAGGAAATAATTCAATGAGTGAAGCTCAGCAAAATAACCCGCTGCATGGCAAAACACTTGAGATGATATTAAATCATTTAGTTGCTTTTTACGGCTGGAAAAAGATGGGAGAAAGCATCAGCATAAAGTGCTTCACTGATAATCCGAGTGTAAAATCAAGTTTGAAATTTCTTAGAAAAACGCCTTGGGCGCGCAAAAAAGTGGAAAGCTTATATCTCGAAACTATAAAACAATAAAACGTTTACCCGGGCATACGTGCAATTTGTTTTTCCATTGTTTTTATCTGCTTCACAAGCTCTTCCGATTTAGGTTTTAGGGCCTTTGCTTTTCTAAAATAATCTTTCGCTATCCTGTTCTGGGTACGCTGAATTTCTAAAGAACATAACTGCAGATATGCCATAGAAAGTGCTTCTTTGTCTGTTATCCCGGCTTTAACAGCTTCAACAATTGTTAAGCGGGCTTCTTTGTGATTTCCTTTTTTCAGCTGTATAAAGCCGAGCTGCAATAGATTCTCTCCCTTCATATTGCCTATGATGGATGATTTTGTATTTAAGCTCTTTCGGATATTGCTTTCCGCACTTGTTAAATCATCCGTTGCCATTGCAAGATTGCTTTGCAGCATATAATATCCTGAACGTACAGGTTTAAATAATAAACGCGGAAATTTAATTTTTTTAATGTAACTGGTGGCCGCCTCTACATTCCCTTCTGCTACAGCTTCCTGAACAATACGCATGGTTCCCAGCATAAAATAAAGTACCAGGGAAATCGCTGCAAGTATATAGCAGATCCAGGCTGTAACAGCATCATAATAAATATGCGATAAAATACCGAGGCCTGTTAACACAATAATAAATTGGAGACGGTACAAAATGTAAAAACGTAAGACTTTCATAAATAATTCAATTAAAAAAATGCTTAAATCTGTTTGCTGCTAATTAATCTGCTGCGAAATTAATGCAAAATTATCAGAGCAGGGGGATAATTTTTTATTTATAACAATATTAGGTGCTTCTGTTTTATTTATTCAGGCAGGATATTAAATGGTTTGCCCCGCTTGGGCTGATTTTTGCCTAAATAAAGGATTTTTGTTTACGAAGAAATCAAAGAGATAAAGAAGCATGTTTGAAAATAAATTTAGAATAATATCTTTATTGAGAAATAAATAACAGCCAATAAATTCCTTTCACAGCATAATTAGTTTTATAAATTTGCGTCATGTTTAAAACAAGACACTTCGAAAACCTGCACATACCGCTTTGGTTAATGAAAGATACCTGCTGGATGCTTCAATGGCGTGCAATGGGCATCACCATGATAATACCAACGGTAACAGTTGCCGCAATTATTACAATCAGAAGCCGACGCGAAAAAGATGATGAGTTTTGGATTAACCTGGCAGTTCTTTTTTGGATTTCAGGCAATTCCTATTGGATGCTCTGTGAGTTTTTTCATTATGAAGTAATAAAAGATTATGCAGGCATTCCCTTTGCTGCAGGGATGATTTCTACTGCGTATTTTTATAAAAAACGTCTTTTAAATAAAAAAATCAAAAAAGACATTTTATAGAGCAATTAAAACTGAAGGAGACTGCTTCTTTTTGTCACTATCAAAATAGTTATACGCTTCAAGTATTACTCTCCTTCCCAATTAGGATAAGGGCGGGATTTTTTTGCAATCGGCTGCCTGACTTAAAAATAATTTGTAACTTGTATTAGGATTAATTCTTCTTGTCATAAAAGGACACATAATAAAAGGATTATTTTTAAATACGAAACGGAATTAAAATCTTGTAAAGCCTGTTCTTATTGATAAACATAGTACTCCTTGCAAATGAAACCTAATTCTTTGTTATATCTGTTTTATTTGCGCTCTAAACTTCTCCTTTTTTCTATTCTCCTTTTTTCTCAGGTTCTTATATTCTCACAGGATCTGACAGGCAGGTTGAAAGAACTTGGTGAAAAAACTGATAGTAAGGCCGACTGGAGCAAAAAGCCTTTTGAACGGAAAGTCTTCATAGAAAATAAAGAGCAGTATGCATCGGAATTACCGCCGTCGAAAAACAATTTCAGCTATTGTATTGATAACGGGGCAAAAATATTTTTTTACCGCAATGAAGTGCTTTTTTATTTTACGAAATCGCTCTTGACAAAAGAAAAAATGGAAGAGAAGGAAGATCCCGATGAGGAGCGAAGTCGTGAAATGGAATTGCAAAAAAAAGAAACCCAATTCATAAGTATGAAATGGCTAAATGCAAATTCCGATGCAGTGATTGAAGCAGGTGATGAACAAACCTCCGATTATGGATATGTGATATGCAAAAATGTCCCAAAGAATTACACCGCGCACTGCAAAGGGTATGGGAAACTAAAAATAAAAAATCTTTACAACGGCATTGATGTTGAATATTTTTTTACTGAGAAAGAAGGATTTAAATATAATTTATATATAGCTGCTGGTGCAGATGTAAGCCAGATACAGCAATATTACGATGGCGCAGAAAATATAAAATTAAAGGAGGACTGCATTGTAATAAAAACAATACAAGGAGATATAATTGACCATGCACCTATCAGCTTCTCCACAGACAATAAGGAGCAAAAAACAGCCTGCAGATTTGTATTAAACAAAAATAGTGTTTCCTTTAAATTAGAAAAAAATCCGCTTCTGGCAAATGAAAACGGGGCGATTACTTTCAATCAGCCGATGACCATTGATCCCTGGGTAACAGTCCCGACTATGGCCGCTGCTCCTGTAGACAACGGGGTAGATCAATACGGAAACAGTTATATAACAAGCCCTGGTTATATTTTGGAAAAATATTCGCCGACTGGCATTTTGATTGCATCTACTGATATAATGGGCGGTTCTGCTCCGTATTACGGAGATATGTTAACCGACTCCAGAGGCTATTGTTTTTTCAATACCATGGGCTCTCATCCAAGGGGAGATGCCAGTGCTGTTGATTCTGCGGGTAATTTTTTGTGGGACAGTTTTGGAATTAATGAATGCTGGCGTTTCGTATTAAATGAATGTAATCACCAGGTTTTGTCTTTAACAGGCTATCGGCATAGTGCCACGGGGTTTGCAAGGATAAATACTTCAACCGGGGCTCTTACCGGTTATACTCAAAGCGGTACTTGCTGTCAGGATCCTCATTGCGGCGTTATTGATTATAATGGCGATGTTTATACAATTGCTTCTGACTATCAAGCCGGGGTTAGTTTAATTTATAAATGGACACCTTCCAATACAATTGCAGCAACCTATCCTGCAATTGGTAATTGGGGTTATGGCTATTTTGTAACCCCTAACTATTATACAAAAGTGGGAAACTTAGGGCAAGGCCTTAACGGGATGACCATTTTAGGCAACAACCTTTATATTTATGATGGTGCCGCTTTATTTAAAGTAAATAAAACAAACGGTACAATTTTAACACAAGTGAGTGTACCAGGGGGATTGAATAAACAAAACGGCGGAATATATATTACCAGCTGCGGAAAAATATTTGTTGGTTCAAGTACCGGCGTTTATATGTACGACATGAATTTTAACCAGGTCGACTTTAAAGCAACAACTGGTGCTGTATATGATTTAGCCTTTAACTCTTTTAATCAGACAATAAGTGCCTGCGGACCCGGGCATGTAACAGAACTGGCATTTGTAATTCCGCCCTGTGTTTTTCAAACGCAGCAGGTTGTACAGCCTTCCTGCGGGGTGCTTGCAGATGGTTATATTAAGCTGAACTTGAGCGGCGGCGTTCCGGACTATACCTATACCTGGTCAAAAAACAATATAGCCCTGGCCCAGACAACGGACAGCATAGGCAATTTAACCCCCGGAACTTATAAATGCGTTTACACTGATAACAAATGCCCTATACCGAATATTGATTCTATTCAAATTGTTGTACCCTCCATTACTACATCAGCCGCGTTTACTTTTAATGATGTATGCTCTCCGTCATCGATGCTTCTTGTTGATTCTTCAAGTGTTAATCACGGAAGTATCAATTCATGGTCATGGAAATTCGGCGATGGTAATTCTGCTATCCTGCAAAGCCCGGCTCACACGTATGCTGCAGACGGAACATATAATGTCAGCCTATTAGTAGTAACTACCGATGGCTGTAAAGATTCTAACAGTAAAAATGTAACAGTTTATCCTAAACCTTTAGCCGGCTTCACTTTCACCAATAAATGCAACGGGACAGCAGTGCCTTTTAACAGCACTTCAACAATTAACACACCAGGCGTAATCGCGCAGTGGAATTGGAATTTTGGAGACAACACAATCGCTTCAGGCAGCAGTACATCACATACATATAGCAGCCCGGGAAACTATAATGTGACGCTTATAATTAACAGCAGCAATTTCTGTGCAGATACTATTATGCAGCAGGTTAAGGTTTTCAATAATCCTGCTGCAGGCTTCATGCATAGTGATGTTTGCTTTAGAGATACCATGCGTTTTGCAAATACATCAACGGTAAGTTTACCTGCGGTGATAGCTGGTTATTTGTGGGATTTTGGCGATAACGGACCGACAAGCATTTTGCAGAGCCCTGTTCATGATTATACAAGTCATGGAAATTACAATGTTACCTTAGTAGCAACCACTGCCGACGGCTGTTCCAATGCACTTGCAGTTCCAGTAAATGTATTTGATGCTCCGTCCAGTGCATTCACTTTCAGCAATACATGTTTATTTGATTCCGCTGTGTTTGTAAATGCATCCGCCAATCCAACAATGGGAGCCATTTCAAACTGGTCATGGAATTTCGGCGACACTTCACCTTTGAATACAACTGTCGGAAACCCGCATCACCTCTATGCTTCTCCCGGAAATTATCAGGTTACTTTAATTACGCATTCTTCAAATCTCGGCTGTCCCGATACGCTGAAAAGACCTATAACAGTGTTTCCTATGCCGGCCGCTAAATTTGTTTTTAGAAATGTCTGTTTAAATCAGCCTATGAATTTCTTTGATTCCTCAACCGTTTCGCTCGGAAGTATTGCCGGCTGGTCATGGAGCTTCGGCGACGGCACAGCTTTGGTTACCCTTCAAAATCCAAATCATACTTACATCTTGCCGGGAACATATACTGTCTCTTTAATTGTTACAACCAGTGATGGATGTAAAGATACTGTTACAAAAAATGTTGTGGTTCATGCACTGCCTGTGGCGCAATTCAACACAGCCAGTGTATGCAGCGGTACTGCGGTTCATTTTAGCGATGTATCTCATATTCTTGCAACTGATACAATACAATCCTGGCGATGGAATTTCGGTGACGGAACTGTATTTAATACAAACCAAAACAGCACGCATTTGTATGCAGCTCCCGGTTCTTTTGTCGTGCAATTATTTATTGTTTCTAAATTCGGATGTGTTGATTCTACTATAAAAACAAGTGTGGTTAATCCTAACCCGGTGGTGAATTTTAAAGGTGATGATACAGTCGGCTGTGAACCGGTATGTGTAAATTTTCAGAATTTATCATCCGTTTTAACAGGCACAAACACTGCATGGCTATGGACCTTCGGAAGCGGTAATGGTTCAAGTATTTTAAAAGACCCAAGTCATTGTTATGACAATGATTCAGTTTTTTCTGCAATGTTTTTCAATGTTACATTAAAAGCAACTTCCGACAGCGGATGCGTAACAACACTGTCAAAAAATAATTATATCGCTGTATATCCCAATCCTAATGCGGTTTTTACAGTACTTCCTGAATCGGCATCAATAATAAATCCAATAATATCAGTCAGGGATTTATCTACAGGAACAGATTTCTGGCACTGGAATTTCGGAAACGGCGATACAACTTCTGTACACAATCCATCTCCGCATACCTTTGCCGATACCGGCACTTACATAATAACACTTAAAGCTTCTACTTTATTTAATTGTATCGACAGTACTTTTCAAACAATAGTTATTGAGCCCGACTTTTTATTTTACATACCAAATTCTTTTACTCCCAATGATGACGGCATAAATGATGTTTTTTCAGGCAAAGGGATTTTTATAAAAGATTACGAAATGATGATATTTGACCGCTGGGGCAATTTAATTTTTTATACCAATGATATCAATAAAGGCTGGGACGGCACTGCCAATCACGGTACAGAAACCTCACAGAGAGATGTATATGTTTATTCTATAAAGATTACAGATTACAATAAATTAAAACACAGCTATAAAGGAAGTGTCACATTGGTGAGGTAAAACGGTCGGAATCAAACATGAAAAAATTAGTACTAGTAACTGTTTTAATAATTACTTTGATTGGAAATGGGGCGGCTCAAATGTTTCCAAATCCAGCAACATTGTCAACTGGGCAGGGAGCAACAAACACTCTTGATCCGCTATGGCTTATTTCTTCTTGGTATACTGGCAGCCCTCCTAATCCAATTGGGCTCAGCTATAATCCCGCATTGATTAATAATAATTGTGCACCCGGCGCCTGGGTTAATCCAGCGGCTCTTCCCTCTCCCGTAAACAATGGAAATTGGATAACAGGTTCTGACAATACCCCGTGCACCGGTCAAGCTGGATACCGTTATTATAGGTTAACAATTGATTTGCCGCCGGATTGTAATGGTAACAGTGTAACCATAGCAGGAAACTATATTTTATATTTTGCAGGATATGTTGATAATGGCATCTCTGATGTTTTTATTAATGGAAATAGCACTGGTATCAATGGCGGAAACTTTATGGCAGGGGGACAGCTTAATATTACTTTGATTGGTCCCTGGGTTGCAGGTATTAATTACATTGATGTTTTAGTATATAATGGAGGCGGACCTTATGGTTTATTGTTAGTTGCAAATACAACTGCAAGTTCTTTATCAGATGGCGATGGCGATGGTACTGCCGATATTAATGATCAATGTCCTTGTACTCCAGGGTCATTAGCTAATGGATGTCCGGCTTCAATCATAGGTGATACTATTATTTGCAAAGGCGAAAGCACTACACTTACTTCCACCGGCACTGGTACTTATTTATGGAATACCGGTTCAACTAATTCCTCTATAACAATAAGTCCAGCATTAACGGCAGTCTACCATGTAGTTGTTACTACTTCAAGCGGTTTTAAGGATTCGTCTGCTGTTAATGTAACAGTACGTCAACCGCCATTAATTTCTATAACGGGCGATACACTGCTTTGTGTAAATGAAAGTACTACGCTTACAGCCTTGGGAGGAGGAACGTATGCTTGGAGCACAGGGTCGGCAAATGCGGCTATAGCCGTAACGCCTGCATCAACAGCCAATTACAAAGTAGTAGTTACAAATACGTTCGGCTGTAAAGATTCTCTTAGCCAAAACGTAACAGTGTTTCCTAAACCAGCCTCGGGCTTCACCTTCACCAATAAATGCGATGGAACAGCTGTGCCTTTTAACAGCACTTCAACAATTATCACCCCGGGTGTAATTACCAACTGGAGCTGGAATTTTGGAGACAATGCCAGTGCCAATGTTAATAGCACTTCTCATATCTATGGCAGCCCTGGAAATTATAATGTATCATTAATTGTAAACAGCGCTAATTCCTGCGCAGACACCATTATACATCAGATCGCGGTTTTTAATAATCCTTCTGCAGGCTTTATCCACAGCGATGTCTGCTATGGAGATACCATACATTTTACAGATACTTCAATTGTAAATTTACCTTCTTCAATATCAAATTACCTCTGGATATATGGTGATGCAAGCCCCTCAGGCAGTTCTCAAAATACGGATCATTACTATTCACATTCCGGAAGTTTCCAGGTTACATTAGTAATTACAACTTCGGATGGATGTTCCGCAGCGGCAAACATTTCTGTAAATACGTTTGATGCGCCGGCGGCAGTTTTTGCATCAAGCAGTATTTGTCTGCATGATTCAGCGCATTTCATTAATAACTCAATCAGTCCTTCAATGGGCAGTATAGCTGGCTGGTCTTGGGATTTCGGGGATGGTTCACCCTTAAATACAACCTCCGGAAACCCCTATCACCTGTATGCTTCTCCAGGAAATTACCAGGTTACTTTAATTACCCATTCTTCCAATCTCGGCTGCCCCGACACGCTGAAAAGCCCTATAACTGTGTTTCCTCTGCCGGCCGCAAAATTTGTTTTCAGAAACGTTTGTTTAAATCAGCCGATGAATTTCTACGATTCTTCAACTGTTTCAAGCGGAAACATTGCAGGCTGGTCATGGAGCTTTGGCGACGGAACGCCTGTGGCTGCCCTTCAAAATCCAAGTCATACTTACAGTCTGCCGGGAAATTATAATGTAACACTGATTGTGAACAGCAGCGATGGATGCAAAGATACCGTTATAAAAAATGTGGTGGTTCATGCACTGCCTGCGGCGCAATTCAATACAGCCAGTGTATGCAGCGGTACTGCAGTTCATTTTAATGATGTTTCACATATCCTTGCAACTGATACAATACAATACTGGCGATGGAATTTCGGTGACGGAACTGTATTTAATACAAATCAAAACAGCACGCATCTGTATGCATCTCCGGGTTCTTTTGTTGTGCAATTATTTATTGTTTCTAAATTCGGATGTGTTGATTCTACTATAAAAACAAGTGTGGTCAATCCTAACCCGGTGGTAAATTTTAAAGGGGATGATACAGTCGGCTGTGAACCGGTATGTGTAAATTTTCAGAATTTATCATCCGTTTTAACAGGCACAAACACCGCATGGTTATGGACTTTCGGTATCGGCAGCGGAACAAGTATTTTAAAGGATCCAAGTCATTGTTACAGCAATGACTCTGTTTTTTCTCCTGTGTCATTCAATATCACATTAAAAGCAACCTCTGACAGCGGATGTGTAACAATCTTTACAAAAAATAATTACATTACAGTTTACCCTAAACCTGCTGCGCTTTTTGCCGCACAGCCCAACTCAGCATCAATAATCAACCCTGTTATATCAATAACTGATTTATCTGCAGGCACAAATTTCTGGCATTGGAATTTTGGTGACAGTGATACAACTTTTTTACACAATCCTGCATCATACGCATATACAGATACTGGTACTTATGTTATTACACTGATAACATCAACTTTATTCAATTGTGCTGATACAGCTTATAAAACAATTGTTATTGAACCTGATTTTGTATTTTATATTCCGAATGCCTTTACACCCGACGGTGACGGCATAAACGATACCTTTGCAGGGAAGGGCATGTTTATAACGGATTATGAAATGATGATATTCGACCGCTGGGGCAGCCTGATTTTTTATTCCAATGATAAAAACATTGGCTGGGATGGCAGAGCAAATCATGGAACTGAAACAGCGCAGAGGGATGAATATATTTATTCAATAAAAATTACAGATTTTAATAAACGAAAACACAGCTATAAAGGGAAAGTGGCATTGCTGAGATAAAAAAAATTACACCTGCCCGAATAAAAGATTCATTAGTTTGAGAATATGAATTGAAAAACTATAAATGGAAACTAAAAAAAATAAATATTACTGCTGCCATTTCCTTCCACTATGGAGAGGTTTGTGGAGTAGTGCATTTGTTTTTCTGTTTATTTTAAATTTGCGGCCGATAGCTGCTGCGCAGACAGCTCACAGAATGCCTCTCATCACGCCGATGCAGAACAATGTTTTTATTAAAGAGCGGGGGCAGTTTAGTAAACATGCTGCTGAAACAAAAACACCCTTTACAAAGCCAGTACTTTATGGAATTGAGAATGCGGAGTTTAATGCATACTTTACCACTCGTGGTATCATCTTTCAATTTCCGGAAAGAAAAAAATTAAAAAAGGGCTTTTGGGAAAAGAAAAGAGAAGAACGTGAACGAGAAGGAAAAGGGTCGGCAAGAAAAGAACGGGATGAAGGTGAAAGAGATATCGAAACCATTTGGCATACGGCGGATATGAATTGGCTTAATGCTGATCCGGCTGTAGTATTAATTCCGGAGGAAAAAGAGAACGAATACTACAATTACGGGGGATTTGATGACAATAGCTCCTTCAATCATGTTCCGGCTTATAAAAAAATAAAATATTCAAACCTTTATCCCGGAGTAGATGCAGAATTTGAATTTTCTGAAAATGGAGGAATAAAATATAAATTTTTAGTGCAGCCCAACGCTGTTGTTCCTTTAATATCTTTTCAATGGGATGGATTAGAAAAATTAAGTATCGATGAAAAAGGAAACTTGAATCTCATAAGCAAATTCAATTCATTTGGTTCAGGCTCTCCATGGCATATTCTTGATCATGCTCCTAACGCCTTTTCTGCAGCTTCACATACAAATATTCCTGTAAAATATGATCTTACTGGAAATAAGGTTGAATTTAAATTTTTAGATAACAGTGTTTCTTCCCCTGAGGGAATAGTTATTGATCCCTGGATTACAAACACCAGCTTCCCCAGTGTAAACAAAGCCTTTGACATACAGGAAGATTCCATCGGCAATGTTTTTATTATTGGAAATAATACTAATTGGCAGGTACAGAAATATAATTCCGCGGGTACAGTGCTTTGGACATACATTACCTATGCAGTTTTGATGGGCGATATTGCAGTTGATAACCCCGGCAATGTTTATATAGTAGGCGGGTACAATGCTGGTAAACGGCAAAAATTGGACAGCACAGGTGTTCAGTTGTGGTCGTTTGGCGGTTTAGTTGAAGAATGGAGGCTGGCGTTTAATTACTCTAAAACAATATTGTCGGAAGGCGGTTATTTTGTTGACCCAGGCTCAAATAATTTGTGCAAGTTAAACACCAATACAGGTGCGGTAAGCAATGAAATTATATATGGCGCCGAAACAAGAGGTCTTGCAACGGATTGCAACGGCGATATTTATTCTCTCCATGTAACTTTTGGTTATTCCGGTGTTGCAGCTTCTAATGTTCTTAAAAAAACGTTCGCTAATTTCACTCCTGCGGGTTCCGTGGGAACCGGATTTCTTTTATCTGAAGCTCAGCCAGCGGCCACCGCTTACGGTCTGAATCCAGCCTACTCCGCAGCATCCACTTATCAGGTGTTTAATGCAATTGCTGTTAACGGACCCTACGTTTTTATTTTCGACGGCGCCACCATCCGAAGGATTAATAAAACAACACTTGCTATTATAAACAGTGTAGCAGTGCCTAATGGTACAACCGCAATGTGCGGCGGTATTGCCGCAGATTTATGCGGCAATATTTACGCAGGCACTTTGAGCGGAATTGCAAAATTCGATTCATCACTTACCTATGTTTCAGCAATTTCTGCACCGGATGCTGTGTATGATATTATTCTCGGAAACAACGGCGATCTTCTTGCATGCGGAAACGGATTTGTGGGAAGTTTCAGTACAAACTGTACTGCCCCTCCGCCATTAATAGCAGCAGCAACATCAATAAATGCTTCCTGTAAAGGAGGAAGTGCAACTGTAATCCCTGTAGGAGGAACACCGCCTTATGCATACTTGTGGGAACCAAGCGGGCAGACAACAGCAACTGCAGTTAATTTAACTGCTGGTACCTATACTTACATTGTTACTGATCCTTTCTGTCATTCTTTTCGGGATACTATAACAGTAAATCAAACTCCGCCATTGACAATTGCAGCTGGATTATCCAATGTGATTTCACCTGGTGTAATCAGCAACGAAAGCTGTCCCAATAGTCTCAATGGTTCTGCTGTAGTAACTGCATCCGGAGGACGAGGCCCATATTCTTATTTTTGGAACACTGTGCCGGTGCAGAATACTCAGACTGCTGTTGGTCTTTCTGCGGGCAGATATCTTGCAACTGTTGTTGACGCAGATACCTGCAGGGATACGATAAGCATTGTTATCACCAGAAAACTGGCTCCGATAGCGGGTTTTAGCAATACAACAGTATGTAAAGGAAATACAACGCAATTCACTGACAGCTCAATTCCGTCTTCAGGAACTCTAAGCACATGGAAATGGGATTTCGGGAACAGCACAGCACTAAATACGAATCAAAGCCCTTCGTGTACTTATCTTAACGGAGGAAACTATAATGTTACTTTGATTGTAAACAACAGCTTTGGATGTGCCGATACCATTACTAAATCTGTTCAGGTGTATTATAAACCAACCGCCGGATTCACTTTCACCAACATCTGTCTGCATGATACTATGCATTTTTTAAATACATCTTCCGTTGACCCGAATGCTTCTATTGCCCATTATTCATGGACATTTGGCGATGCAGCCGCAACAGACACTTTGCAGAACCCTGATCACTATTATACTTCTTATGGAACTTTTAATGTCAGGCTGCTCACTACAACTGCTGATATGTGTGCTGATACATCAATTATTCCTGTGAAAACTTTTGATGCGCCGCATTCAATGTTTACCTACAACAATGTCTGCCTGTTTGATTCAGCAAAATTTACAAACACATCACTCAGCCCTTCTATGGGCAGTATGGCAAATTGGTCCTGGGATTTTGGTGACGGATCGCCTTTGAACACTGCCGTCTGGAGCTTGCGCCACTTGTACGCTGTCCCTGGAAATTATCAGGTAACTTTAATAACTCACTCATCCAATCTTGGCTGTCCGGATACCTTAAAAGATTCAATTACAGTGTATCCTATGCCTTTGGCTGATTTTAATTTTACAGATGTATGTTTACATCAGGCTGTTAATTTTTTAGACGCATCTACTGTTTCCAGCGGCACTGTTACGGGCTGGTCTTGGAGTTTTGGCGATGGTATAACACTGAATACATCTCCAAATCCCGCTCACCTGTTTATTCTCCCTGGAACATACGGTGTTTCTTTAATTGCATCAACAAACCGAGGCTGCAAAGATACTGTTGCAAAAAATGCGATAGTGCATCCGCTTCCTGCTGCAATATTCAAAAGAGCAAATGTCTGCGATGGAGCAGCTATGTCATTTACTGATTTATCAACCATTGCTGCACCAGATGCAATACCGCATTGGACGTGGAGTTTTGGCGACGGAACTTATAGCAGCGTTCCAAGCACTTCTCATCTTTATTTATCATCGGGTGTGTATCCTGTTCAATTATTAGTAGTCTCTAATTTTGGCTGCGCCGATTCTGTTACTAAAATAAGTTTTGTTAATCCTAACCCAATTGCGAAATTTACTTCATCTGATACTATTGGCTGCGCTCCCTTATGTATGACTTTTCAAAATTTATCATCAATTTCCGGCGGTAATATTTCTTCCTGGGCTTGGAGTTTTGGTGATGGCAGCCCGGCAGGCAGTTCTCAGGATATATCTCATTGTTACCGCAATGATTCTGTGTATTCACCTAACTTATATACTCCATCTCTTAAGGTTACTTCAGACAGCGGCTGTGTTACAATCGTTACCAAAAATAACTACATAACAACCTATCCAAAGCCGAAAGCGGATTTTAAGCTGCTCCCAGAAACAGCAAGTTTTATAAATCCTCTTATTTCAATAACTGATCTCTCTGCCGGAGCTGATTTTTGGAATTGGAATTTTGGAGATCTTCAAACGTCTGTAATAGCAAATCCTTTATCTCATACATACGGCGATACGGGTACTTACCTGGTAACCTTAATTACATCAACTCAATTCGGCTGTTTTGATACAACTCATCAAAGTGTTACTATTGAACCGGACTTCCTGTTTTATATTCCGAATGCTTTTACACCCGACGGTGACGGCGTTAACGATACATTTACAGGCAAAGGAATTTTTATCAAAGAATTTGAAATGAGTATTTTTGACCGATGGGGTAATTTAATTTTCTTCTCTGATGATATTAATAAACCCTGGGATGGCAGGGCAAATCATGGGAATGAAATTGCACAAAGTGATGTTTATATTTATTCGATTAAGGTTACTGATATAAAAAGACAGAAACATCTTTATAAAGGGACTGTAACATTAGTAAGATAAAAAATGAAAACCTCTGAAATATTTAAATCTGTTGCTGCTATTCTATTCATTTGGTCCAGCCTGATATGGAATATTTCCTATGCTCTGGGCCAATCGGGTAAGGGGGAATCGGCTTTATCCTCAAAAGGTAAAAGGACATTTATCACAGCTCCATTTGAAAACAAAGTATTCATTGAAGAGCAGGGGCAGTTTAAAAAAAGTTTAGATGAGAAAAAAATATCCTTCCCAGGGAAGATATTGTATGCTGTAAATAACGCGGAATTTGAAGCCTATTTTACAAGCACCGGAATAACCTTTCTGTTTTCTAAAACAGAAAAAACCGACAAGGAAGAAGAAGACCAGAAAGATGAAGCCGATAGCAAAAGGCCGGAGACAAGATGGGAAATTGTTAATATGCAATGGGTGAATAACAACCCTAACATGCATATTAGTGCTAAAGAAAAAGAAAGCAGCTATTATACTTTTGGAAGATACTCCGATAATAGCCAATATGATCATGTTTCAGCCTTTAAAAAACTTTACTATTCAAATATTTATGAAGGTGTAGATGCAGAATTTGAATTCCCTGAAAACGGAGGCATCAAATATCGCTTTATTGTCCGCGCCGGATATAATATTCCTAAAATAACCTACAGTATAAGCGGTCCAAAAAAATTTTTTATAGATGAGCAGGGAAATTTGAAAATGGATGGCATATTAGGCAGTCTAATCGATAAAGCACCTTCTGCAAATACGCAAAGCAATTCAATTCCTGCCAAATACATTCTTCAGGGAAACCATGTTGAAATTGCCGTAAGCACAAATACGCCTGCTCTTTCTGAAGATCTGATTATCGATCCATGGATCATTGTCCCTGCATTGCCTGCCCCGAATATTGCATGCGATCTACAAGAGGATTCAATTGGAAATGTTTATGTAAATGGCGGTACAAGCGGGGTAGGTAATTACGAGGTTCAGAAATATACTTCTCTAGGAGTTCTGGTATGGTCACACAATTATAGCTGCTCTTATTACGGTGCCATTGCTGCTGCTAATTCGGGAAGTATTTATTATTCAGATGGGATCCCCGGGAAAGTTACAAAACTAAGCAGTGCAGGTTCTGTAATTTATTCAGTAAGCGAAGGACAGGAAAACTGGCGGCTTAGCTTTAATAGATCAAAAACCATTCTTGCAATGGGTGGTAACTTTGGTGCGAGCAGTCTTACAAAAATTGATACAGCAACTGGAGTTATGGGCAGCACAGTCAGCTACCCTTCCGATACATGGGCTATTGCAACCGATTGTAACGGCGATATCTATTCATTACATTATGGTACATCTCCATGTATATTGCGTAAAACAAATGCTGATTTTACTCCTGCATTGTCTTTAGTTACCACTCCTGCCTTTTGTATAACAGGATATTCCAATGTGCGCGCAGCTGCAAGCGGGTATAACGCCATTACAATAAGCGGCCCGTATTTATATATATATGACGGGCTCGAATTACGCAGGTTTCTTAAAAGTACGCTCACTTTGGTTAACAGTGTTTCTGTCCCTAATGGCACAGCAAATAACTGCAGCGGTATCGCTTTTGATTATTGCGGAAACATTTATGTAGGAACTATGAGTACAATAGAAAAGTATGATATGCTTCTCAATCCTGTTTCTTCCATCGCTGCACCCAACATTGTATACGATATTACGCTTGCCGGTAATGGGGATCTTTTAGTTTGCGGACAAAGTTTTGTTGGCAATTTCGGACCTACCTGTCCATTTCCCCCTCATTTAGCTGCTTCAGCAGTTTCAACCAATGTTTCCTGTAAGCCGGGAACAGCGCATATTTTGGCAAACGGCGGTACTCTTCCTTACAGCTATCTTTGGCAGCCAGGCGGACAAACAACGGCAGCAGCGACAAACTTAACTGCAGGAACCTATACCTATACCGTAAATGATGCCTTCTGTCAGTCGCATATTGACAGTGTAACTGTTATACAAACCACTCCTCTTAAAATAATAAGTGACACAAACATTATAACAAATGCCGATCATCTGCTTCATAATCCAGCCTGCTTTGGTTTTAACAATGGTTCAGCTTCTGTTAATGTTTCCGGCGGTACACCGCCCTACAGGTATTCCTGGAATACTTCGCCCCCTCAGGCAAATGATACTGCTTCAGGGCTAAGGGCAGGCGCTTATATTGTTACTGTTTTAGATGCCGACAGCTGCTCAGTCAGGGCACACATTATTCTTACTGAACCGGCTGTATTGAGAGCTTCTCCTTCGCAGACGCCCATCAGCTGTTTTGCCGGCGCTGACGGAACGGCGACTGTTACAGCCACTGGCGGAACATCTCCTTATACCTATTCCTGGAACACAAGCCCTGTACAGACTTCCGCTGGAGCCGTAAATTTAGCATTAGGCTCGTACACCTGCACTGTTACTGATTCCCATGCCTGTACAGCAGACACATCTGTTACATTCAGCCAGCCCTCGCTGGTATTTATTGATCCTATTCCGGCTGATACCATTTGTGCCGGATTAAGCAGTACGCTGACAGCCCTTGCGCACGGCGGAAATCCGGGAGGATATACTTACACATGGAATCCATTTCATAACGGTGCTGTTAATACTGTTTCACCTATGAACACAGCCACGTACAGCATAACTGCGATGGACAGTAAATCCTGCTTATCAGCTGTGCAGAGCGTTACAGTGGAGGTGGACCAGCTTCCCACAGCCCTAATCAGCGGAACAGCATCAGTTTGCAAAAACGCTCCTGCGCCTGTTATTACTTTAACAGGTTCCAGCAGTACTGCACCCTATACCTTTACTTATAATATCAACGGGGGAGCAGTGCAGACCATTGTCAGCACTGGAAACAGCGTGAACATAACAGTACCTTCAGGAACTGCCGGAACATATCCTTACACACTGCTGAGGGTAAAGGATGCCGGCTCAAGAGCCTGCTCACAGCCTCAAAGCGGAAGCGCTGTAGTTGTTGTTCACCCTCTTCCTATTGCAAAATTCGGCAGTACAAAAGTCTGTCAGGGCGTCCCTACGCAGTTTACGGATAGTTCAACTACTTCGGCAGGAATTATCAATTTCTGGAACTGGGATTTCGGTGATGGAAGCTCGGCAGGCATTTTTCAGAATCCTTCTAGGTTATATGCTGCTGCAGGTATGTATAATGCAGCATTGATTGTAAATAATAATTTCGGCTGTGCAGACACCGTTGCAAAGCCAGTGCAGGTTTATTACAACCCTGTGGCTGAATTCACTCATGTTGATGTTTGTTTCGGCGACAGTCTGCGTTTTACAAATACGAGCACTGTAAATCCGCCGGCATCACTCTCTTCTTACTTATGGGTATTCGGTGATTCTGGGCCTACAGGCAGTGCATTCAGCCCTTCTCACTATTATATTCAGTCAGGAACCTATACGGTTACTTTATTAAGCAGTACTGCTAACGGATGTTCCGATGCATCAACACATACTGTAAAGGCCTATGATGCACCGCAGTCGTCCTTCAACAAAAGTAATATCTGCCTGTCTGGCTCTGAAGTATTCAGCAACACTACTACAACACCGCTAATGGGAAGTACCGCCCGATGGAGCTGGAATTTCGGCGACGGCAGTCTTGCTGATACCAGCACCTGGAGCCCGGTTCATCATTATGCTTCTCCCGGCATTTATCATATTACTCTTATCACACGCTCATCAGGCCTTGGCTGTGCGGATACGGTTAAAGACAGTATCACTGTATATCCTATGCCTGTTGCAGGATTCGGTTTTCGGAATGTCTGCTTAAACCAGCCGATGAATTTTTATGATTCTTCTTCAATTGCTGTAGGAAGCATTGCTTCTCATTCTTGGACTTTCGGCGACGGCACCTTCCCGAATGGAAATACCAATCCGAGCCATCTGTATGCTTCTCCCGGATCCTACCATGTATCATTGATTATAACCAGCAGTTTTGGATGTAAGGACAGTATCGTTAAAACCGCTGTAGTTCATCCGCTTCCGCATGCCCTAATAGCAGCTTCTGATGTATGTAAAGGAACTGTAATGCTGTTTAATGATTCTTCTTTTATTGCAACAACAGATACAATACACAGCTGGCGCTGGAATTATTCCGACAGCAGTCCGCTTGGTACAACTGAGAATACTTCTCATTTATATGCGTCTTCCGGAAGTTATCCTGTTCAGCTTTTTATCACTTCTAATTTCGGATGTGTTGATTCGGTCGTTAAAATAATGACAGTAAATCCAAATCCTGTTCCAGCTTTTACAAGCAGTGACAGTGCGGGATGCGAACCGCTCTGCATTACTTTTCAAAATGCTTCAGCCATAGCATCCGGCGTAAACACTGCAATGAGCTGGAATTTCGGCGATGGAAGTTCATCAGGAACCGGACTGACGCCTCAGCATTGTTATACTAATGATTCAGTTTTTGCGCCGCGTATTATAAACGTAACACTCACAGTAACTTCCGACAGCGGATGCAGTAGCACAAAAACAAAACCTCATTTTATCACCGTGTATCCGGCTCCTGTTGCAGGTTTTACTGCTTTACCGGAAAGTACAAGTATTGTAAATCCTGTAATTTCATTAACAGATATTTCTACAGGAGCTGATTATTGGCTTTGGAATTTCGGAGGAAATGATACAACTTCAATTGAACATCCTTTACCGCATACGTATGCCGATACAGGAACGTATAAAATAACACTTGTTACATCCACTCGTTACAGCTGTTTCGACAGTATACATCACACAATTATAATTGAACCGGATTTTGTGTTTTATATTCCAAATTCTTTTACTCCCAATGACGACGGTATAAATGATACATTTACAGGCAAAGGTATTTTTATAAAAGAATATGAGATGATGATATTCGATCGGTGGGGAAATTTAATTTTTTATTCTGATGACATCAATAAAGGCTGGGACGGCACAGCAAACCATGGAACTGAAACCTCGCAGAGAGATACATACGTTTATTCAATAACAGTTACTGATATTAAAAGGCAGAAACATGTTTATAAAGGTGCTGTGACATTGGTTAGATAAAATTGATTTGATAAAAATCGAATCTTAATTTTAAAATAAGTTTATTACACTGTTTCAAAAGGTTGAGTCATAAATGCAACGTTTTGAAGTTTTTTGTCTCTTCAAGATTAGTATGAGTTCAATAAGATAGATTAATGAGAAAAGGAAAAATATTTTTTGCATCCGTTTTATGTTTTGTGATTTTAATCTCTTGTCCCGATAAAATACTTTCCCAGGTTTTTTCTAATCTCGGTAAAGATTTTTGGGTCGGCCACATGGGGCATATTGATGGGGCTGGTTCCAACTTTAAGCTGTATATATCCTCAACAGTAAATACTTCCGGGGTAGTTTCTGTGCCGCTTCAGGGCTGGTCGATGCCGTTTACTATTACTGCAAATACATTTACTATTATTCAGGTTCCTTCTGCAACAGCTTACGTTGGCTGCTCCGACTGTATTCAGCAAAAAGGAATTCATATTACTTCAAATGACAGTGTGGCGGCCTATGCACATATATATGCAAGTGCCCGTTCAGACGCCACTTTGCTTCTTCCCACCCAGGTATTAGGAAAAGAATATTATGCGATGTGCTTTACGCAGGAAGGCTCGGAAAAATCGGAGTTTTTGATTGCAGCTTCAGACGATAGTTCGAAAGTTGAAATAACCCCAACGGCAAATACTCTTGGCGGACATGCCGCCAATGTGCCTTTTGTTGTTACCCTGCAGCGGGGAGAAGTTTATCAGGTACAGTCTCATACTGACCTTACCGGAAGCAAGATTCTCGCACTCAATACTGACAGCTGTAAAAAGCTGGCTGTATTTGCCGGCAGCACCTGGACATCGCTTGGATGCGGAGGTGCAAGCAGCGGAGACAATTTATACGAACAGATGTATCCTCCCAACACCTGGGGGAAAAACTTTGTTACATCTCCCTTTAAAACCCGTGTGGGAGACATGTTCCGCGTGATGGCCCGATCTAATGGTACAACAGTAACAATTAACGGGGCGGCAGTTTCTTTGAATCAAACACAGTACTTCGATACCTTATTAATTGTTCCAGCATATATCAGTGCTGACAAACCTATTACACTTGCCCAATATGCGCGGACACAAAATTGTGATGGTAATCTGGGAGATCCTCTGATGATCATTCTCAGCCCTGTTGAACAGGCAATCAATAATGTGCTTCTCTATTCTTCTCCCGAACAAAACATTACCGGAGAATATATTAATGCCGTAATGAAAACCGCTGACATAGGCAGTTTCCTGCTGGATGGAGCTCCGGTAGTTTTTAATCCTGTGCCTGCCAACCCCCTATACTCTTATTCACAAAGTACTGTTGCTGTGGGCAGTCACACGCTTGCGGCTGACAGCGGTTTTAATTCCATTGCTTACGGCTTTGGAAGTATTGAATCATACGGCTATCTGGGCGGCACCAGAATAAGAAACCTGCAGCAGCAGACAATGGCTGTAAACCCTCAGCCAGCCTGCAATGGGGATACAATAAGTTTTGCCGGCGATGCATCAGATGTACCAACTTCATGGAAATGGTATTTCGGCGATACAGCAACAGCCTATCAGAAAAACACGAAACATGTTTATGCGGATTCTGGAACTTATATAGTTTCACTTGTAACTGCCTATGCTGACGGCTGTTTGTCGCAGCAAGATTCCATTTTTAAAACAATACATATTTCAGGCAAACCTGTTGTTAATTTCACTTCTCCTGAGGTATGCCTTGGAAAACCAATGGTGTTTACCGACAGCTCTACCCTGCCTCAAGGCGGAGCTCTCAGTTCATGGAAATGGAATTTTGGCGACGGAAACTATTCTGTTTTGCAAAACATTTCTCATACTTATGCTGTCTGCGATACATTCAGAGTGAAGTTAATTGCGCTGTCGAACAATGGATGTAAGGACAGTACTCAAAAAACAGTGAGAGTAAACTGTCTGCCAAGAGCAAATTTCAGCGCGAGCTCCGTATGCCGCAATCAGTCAACTGTATTTGCCGATTCGAGCACAGGCAGTATTGTTTCGCGTAGCTGGTATTTCGGGGATAACAGCGCAGTGAACACAAGCATCAATCCAAGTTATATGTATGCAAACTCAGGAACATATAATGTTAAATTAGTAGTTACTTCAAGCAGCGGCTGTTTAGATTCAATTACAAAACCAGTGAAGGTTTATTACAATCCCGTTGTAGGATTCACCTACAGTAACGTTTGCTTTGGTGATTCAATGCATTTTATTAATACTTCAACTGTTGATACATCATCCTCTATAATCCATAATTTATGGGTGTTTGGGGATGGCAGCGCTTCAAGCATTTTACAGAGCCCCAGCCATTATTATACTGCTTCGGGAACATACGCGGTTATTTTAGCAGCAACAACTATTAACGGCTGTTCCAATGCATTTACTGCTTCAGTACAAACGTTTGACAGGCCCGTGAGCGCTTTCACATTCCCCAACGCCTGTTTGACAGACTCTGCTTCATTTACCAATACATCCTTAAGCCCATCTATGGGAACCATTTCAAACTGGTCGTGGAATTTTGGCGATGCTTCTGGTTTAAATACAACGGCATGGAGTCCAAATCATCTGTACGGCGCTCCCGGAACTTACAACATTACATTGATTACACATTCCTCAAATCTCGGCTGTGCGGATACTTTACATGATTCGATAGTTGTTTATCCAATGCCTGTTCCGAATTTCAGTTTTAACAATGTATGTTTGGAGCAGGTAATGAATTTCTATGATTCATCCATTGTTTCAAGCGGCAGCATTGCAGGAAGGATATGGAATTTTGGTGACGGCAGTCCATCAGGCCTTGTTCAGAACCCCAATCATACTTATTCATCGCC
>CAINDA010000001.1 GCA_903847205.1 uncultured Bacteroidota bacterium | reverse complement strand
GGTTATAGGAAAAATTACGGAATTTTAAAGGCAGTGTCTAGGTCTTTTAAGAAGCTTGGTTTTTCTGTCGGTCTATCGTGAGCCCTCACAAATTGGAGTTCATTTACTAAATTATGCCTTCCTACCTGTTTCCTTTCTACTGCAAATTGGGTACACTTGTTATTGACAGTTTTTCGACTAACTTTATACTTAAGACAGATTGCCTCAATAGTGAGGAAGCCGACACCAGAACTTTTATATATTTCATCGCTGTTAAGACACTCCTTTACGATTGCAGTTACATCAGCTACATAAGATTCCCTTAACTGTTCAGTAACTTTTTTAGCTACATCAACGGCCAACTCTTTTGCAAGAGCATTGAGAATCTTATTTAGGTTGGGTGTCAAAATTTATTCTTCTATTATGTTGTTTTGTTAATGCTGGTGCAACGTTTTTAGTTTTGTTTTGTGTTATTTATTTACATATATATTAATAACATTATAAGCAAAAAAATATAATCGATCTTACTATACACAACAACCATTTTCAATTTCGATTTCAACAACTGCCGATGCGGTTGATGGGCATATGCTTTATTGTTTAATATTTTTTAAACTTTAGTACAAAGCCCATAAGATAACACTTATGGGCTTTTTTATTTCGGGGAGTATTTCAATTGGTAGAATCGGTGGTCTGGAACCATCAGGCTGCAGGTTCGAGTCCTGCTTCCCCGACAAATTGCGAAAATAGCTGAGTTGGTTCAAGCGTTCGGTTGAAGCCCGGAAGACACAGGTTCGAGTCCTGTTTTTCGCACAAACTCTCCCTTCGTCTAATTGGCAGGACGGCAGTTTTTGACACTGTAAATTGTGGTTCGAATCCACAGGGGAGAACAAATTGTTTCCATAGTTTAATTGGATAAAATAAGAAGCTACGAACTTCTAGATACTCGTTCGATTCGGGTTGGAAACACAAAGCGGATATGGTGTAACGGTAGCCACGATAGTTTTAGAAACTATTGCGAAAGCGTACAGGTTCGATTCCTGTTATCCGCACAAATGGTGCTTTTAGCTTAAATGGTTAAAGCGTTCGCCTGTGAAGCGAAAGAAATTGGTTCGATACCAATATTGCACCCGAATATTTTTTTGCACATTTGCCTGCAAAAAACATATTTGAGTGCAATAAATATGATTTAAAAAAAACAAAATACAATGCAACTCTCTGCACCATTCCTAAATCCAATTTTTAAAGATTCTAAACAGGAAAGCCCTAAATCATATTTTAAAACACCTCAATTACATTTGGAGAAAAATATTCTTTTTAGCGATAGAAGTATATGACAAAGTAGAATACTCAAAAGTCTGATTGAAATAATTTAGTTTACTGTTTATAGGTTACGTTATGTAATTTGGAAAATAATTGCAGACTAAAAAAACATTTATTGATATTTATATCCTTTATTTAGTTTTTGCAGTACCAATTTCCCTTTTTCATTTTCAGCATCTTTTAAATTATCGAAAGGTTTAATAATCCGCTGTCCCTTGGTATCTATTTTACCATATGAGATTATCAAATTTGTGCTCTCTATAAACACTTCCCAGAATTTATTGCTGTTATTCTCAATATTAAATAATCGAACTAACGAGTTCTGATTTTCAGAAATCGTTTCTTTTTTTTCTTCTGTTTCTTTAGGGATTTCAATTACTGAAACATTGATCTTTTCTATTATTTCTTCAATTTGGTTAGTTAAAGAATCCGTTTCTATCAATGCCACTATTTTCTTTACTACTTTTTCATGATCTTCATACCAGTCTTTTGAAAACACCTGGATTATCTTCCAGCCGCTGTAACGTAGTAATTCAGGTTTAAACAAATATTGTTCAAGCAAATCATTACTGGAATAATGAAGTACGTCATCTATTAGGACACCTGCCAGATAAGCAGTATCAGAAGATGTATTCTTAATTCCAATATGACATTTAAAATGGGATTGTCCGATGAGTGTTTTTATAAAATAGCCCTTCTCTTTTAGAGCCTCACTAATCTGATCAATTATAACGGTTTTGTATGGAGTCAGTGTTTTTTTATTTTCATCCGGAATAACCGACTGCAGCACTAAATTAGCCATTTCCATATTTCCTTTACTGGCTTGTTCAGAGTATTGCAAATATTTTCTAAAATAGTTTGCTCCTTCATTGTATTCGTTCTTAATATCAGTAAATTTAATAGAACTTACCACACACATATGCTTTTTTGCTCTTGAAAAAATTACGTTCAATCTTTTTTCTCCACCTCTTCTATTAATCGGTCCAAAATTCATAATCATTTTACCTTTCGGATCATATCCATAGCAAGTGCTCATTATTATAATGTCTCGTTCATCTCCCTGCACATTTTCGAGGTTTTTAAAAAAGATGCCAACAAATTGATTGTCTTCCACTCTTTTGTATTCTTCTTCCATTACTTTCTCAAATTCCTTATCAATATTACAAAGGCGTTGAACAGCATTTTCTATTTCTCCTTGCTGTTCCATTGAAAATGCAACAACTCCGATACTCAACCCATTTTTTGGGGCAAGAAGCGTCCGAATCAATTCTGCAATATAATCCGCTTCTGCAATATTGCTTCTGCTTTCATATATACCTTGTTTAAGAAAATGGTAACTGATTGGTCGTTCCAATAATAATGAAGTATTTGAAACAGCGTCAGTTGTTTTATCAGCACTTATTTCCTTTAGATCGCGATGATTATCCTGCGCGTCAGGAATAGTCAATAATTCATTTCTGTAAAAAGAGGCATTGGAAAAACCAATCAGCGATTCATGACGACTTCTGTAATGCCAGCCAAGCATCACTGAAGGAAATTTTCTTGCTCCTTGTGTCAGAAAACTATCAGCATCTAATGTCAATAATTTTCCTTCTTCCTCATCCTCTGCCCACAGATCATCAGGATCAGAAGTGGAACTGCTAAAATAATTACTGGGCGGCATCTGCATCTCATCACCTACAATAATTGCCTGTGATGCCCTGTAAATGGGAGGAATTCCTTCTTCAAGAGTAATCTGACTCGCTTCATCAAATATAATTACATCAAAATATTCTGTTTTCAATGGCAGCGTATCCGAAACACTTAAAGGACTCATTAACCATACAGGTTTAATTTCTCTTATGATCTGTCCCGAGTCTGAAGTGGCCAGATCACGGATAGATTTAAAACGGATGCTTTTTCCGAATTCATTATCAAGAATTTTTCTTCCTTCTACAAGTGAACGTTTTTCCTCCTTTTCATCAGCCGATCTTCCTGCCATAGACATTTCCGATTTCTGAATTACTTTATTCAATCGTTCCTGCTGTTTGGCAATAATGAATGCGGCATTTACCCGCAGGAAATCTTTATATAGTTTTTTAACTTTATTAATCTGATACAGGATCTGATCTGCCTCGATCTTTTTTACTTCCCTATTTATATTATAAAATTTATCTATACTTGATTTTGCCAATAAGCCTTTTATCTGTATAGGAGAATAATTATAATTTAAAATCAGCTTCTTCAACGTATCATGTGCGCCATTAAGTTCTTTCATTAAAGGCGCAATAGCGGTAAGATCCTTTGATTTATCAATAATATTTTGAAGAATTTTTTCAATAATCTCAAGGTTTTTATCTGATATATTTTCAATGGTATTGTTTAACCCTATATTTAGCTTTTCTAACAACTGATTTATTTGTTGTATTTCTTTTAGTGTATTCATAGTTGTTTCAGGGAGTTTTGCATATTGAACAACCTGAGCACTTATGCTCACTTCAAGTACTTTGAGTTTATTAACTAATTCGAAAAGATCGCCCAATCTGAAAAACTGTTCAATATTCTGTTTTTCTTTATTAAAATTAGCGGCAAGATCATATTCTGTTTTCAGATTGCCTACCAATTGAGTTAAAGATGGTTTTATCTGATGTTTTGAGAAATCATATGACTGACGAATCGATTTTCTTGTGCGTCTAAAATCTGAATTTAAGAAAGAGAAAAATGATTTTTCATTCTTTAGAACAATCTCATAAGCATTAGCGGCATCTGTCTGAGAAAACTTATTGATCCAAAACATATTCTTTTCAGATGCGTCTATAACATTGGACTTCAAATTTTCTAATAATTGGATGGAGTCTGACAGCTTTATATTTAATTCGCTATTTTTTGTTAAAAGATCTAGTCTATCATTTTCCTTGAATGGGATCAATGATGAAGTATTTATTAAAAAATCTTTTAACCCATGAATGTTTTGTTTACTCGATTCAGGAATGTCAGCCATTTCAAGCCTTTCAGATATTTCGCTTAATATCTCAACAGACTTTGTTAGTTCTTCTTTTAATTCAAAAGCTGTTTTTTCTGAATAAATAACTTTCTCACTCAGATATCTGAACGGATGTTTTGAATAAAACGGGGTACCTGAAAGCTCTTTAACAGTGAGTGAAATTTTTTCTACCGTTTCACCATAACTTAGCCATTCTTTGTATCCTGTTAAACTTTCGGTTACTGAAGTGTTCTCTGTAGAGAGGTATTGTTTTGTATCAACAAGTACTTCCAATAATTCACTTATCATTAAACCTGCATCTTCCAAACGACTTTGCATTGCGGTATGAAACGTTTTGATTAGGGCAAGCTCTGAATTTATTTTTGAAATGATCTCATTTCTTTCTTGTTCGGCTTCTTTGATTGATAAAACTTTTTTAGTGAATTGTTCGAAGGTTGTTTTAAGATTTAAAATAAACCCTTTTTTATCTGTTTGAGAATCATGAATAAGACTGCAAAGCTGATCTAATCCCTGTTGTTTCAAGCGATAATATACAACATCAATAGCTGCTCTTTTTTCACATACAAATAATACTTTTTTCCCTCTTGCCACAAAATCAGCTATCAGATTGGATATTGTCTGTGACTTGCCAGTACCGTCCGGTCCGCAAATTAAAACACGAAAAACCCCGTTATCATTGAGATAGCGGGGTTTTTGATTTCTCTGGGGAATGGTTTGATGCTATTTCAATAAAATCAGGGCTTTTAGAGGGTAAGAAGCAGGAAGCTCCATTTGTTAAAGGTGTTGATAACTTTTGTTTTG